>DNJC01000042.1:41623-42473 GCA_003490025.1 Geobacter sp.
TCATACATGGGGGCGGGCGCTTAACGCTGTGGCACCGCCCTCACCCGGCCTTCGGCCACCCTCTCCCGATGGGCGAGGGGAGGCGACGGGAGCGGGATCTCATTTGATCGCCGTTTTACGGCTTGCATTGCACGGCTCTTCGCCAGGAGAGTCTGCCGGAGGGTGTTCCGCTTCGATGATCGACTTCATCTACAACCTGCTGCTCTGGCTGCTCCTCCCGCTGCTGGTGCCGTACCACCTGTACCGGTCGCTGAGCCGCGGCAGGCGGAGCGCACTCCTGGAGCGCTTCGGCATCCTGTCGCAAGCCGAGCTGGAGCAGATCGGGGGAGCGGGGACCATCTTCATCCACGCCGTCTCGGTCGGGGAGACCATGGCTGCCCTGCCGCTTCTCAAGGGGCTTCGCTCGCGCTTTCCCGACAAGCGGCTGGTCGTCTCAAACGTCACCGAGACGGGTCGCGGCGTCGCCCTCAACAGCAAGGCCGCCGACCTCTGCATCTATTTCCCTTTCGATTACCCCTTCGCCGTCCGCTCCGTCCTGAAAAAGACCCGCCCCGACCTCGTCGTCATCATGGAGACGGAGATCTGGCCCAACTTCATCGGAGAGGCGCGCGCCCTCGGCATCCCGGTCGTCCTCGCCAACGGCCGCATCTCGGACCGCTCGCTCGGTAGATACCTCCATTTTTCCTGGTTCTTCCGCCCGGTGCTGCGGAAGCTCTCGGCGCTCTGCATGCAGACCCAAGAGGACGCGCAGCGCATAAAGGCCATCGGCGCGCGGCCGGAGACGGTCCACGTCGCGGGGAACCTCAAGTACGACATCCCGGTGACCCGCAGAAGTCCGCAGGAGGTGGCG
>DNJC01000042.1:42577-43151 GCA_003490025.1 Geobacter sp.
CGGCCTCTACGGCGCTTCCGACCTGGTCTTCGTCGGCGGCTCGCTGGTCGCGACCGGCGGGCACAACCCGCTTGAACCCGCCGCCTGCGCGGTTCCGGTCCTGTTCGGGCCGCACATGGAGAACTTCCGCGAGATAGCCGCGCTGTTTCTCTCCCACGGCGGCGGCCTCCAGCTGACCGGCGCGGCCGACCTCGGCGAAAAGCTCCTCTTAATGGCAGGCGACGCCGCGACCCGCGCCGAGATGGGGCGCCGGGGCGCCGGGATCCTGGAGGGGAGCGCCGGCGCGACGAATCGGCACCTGGAGATCATGGCCGCCTGCATGGGAGGGAGCCGTGGCTGATCGGGAACGGTACTTCAAGGAACTGATGGACGGGAAGCGGACCGGCTGGAAGGACAGGCTGGTCGTAGCCTTCCTGCGCCTCGCCTCCCACCCCTACGCCCTGATCCTGCGCCTGCGCGCCCTCGGCTACCGCGTCGGGTTGATCCCCTCCCATCGGCTCCCCCGCCCGGTGATCTCGGTCGGGAACATCACGCTCGGCGGGACCGGCAAGACCCCGACCGTCGCTTGGCTTGC
>DNJC01000106.1:0-3570 GCA_003490025.1 Geobacter sp.
AGCTAACGACAATCCTTAACTTAATGGCAGTGAGGGACGGGGTGGGGATGGGTAGCTTGGGAGCGGGTCGGGGTGAGGGCGTCGGCCCCTGCGACCATCTTCTTCCTGGCACCGCCCTCACCCGCCCTCCGGGCACCCTCTCCCGTAGGGCGAGGGTTTAGCCGCAGCGGGTAACAAAGCGCTCCTGGAACTCGAGGGTCACTCTTCTGAGCGGCTCATCGAGGAAGGCAAGGGTCTTCGCGGCGATCGGCTCGGGGACCCCGCCGTAATAGGCCTGGGCGATCCCGCCGGTTATGCCGGCCAGGGTGTCCGAGTCCCCTCCCAGCGATATGGCGAGCCGGATGGCGCTCTCGAAGTCGGTCGAGTCCAGGAACGCCGCCAGGGCTTGCGGTACGGTCCCCTGGCAGGAAACGTCGAAGGTGTAGCCGGGCCGTATTTCGTCGCAGGTACGCGACAGGTCGTACGAGAACGTGTCGCTCACGTAGCTGCGGATCTCCTGTTTCGAGGCGCCGCTTCGCCCCAGGTACACGGCAGCGGCAGTGGCCTGCGCTCCCCTGATCCCTTCCGGATGGTCATGGGTCAGGACGCTGTACTCCTCGGCCTTGCGCAGCACCTCTTCCAGCGAGTCGAAGGCCCAGGCGGCGGGGCTTATCCGCATGGCGGCCCCGTTTCCCCAGCTGTTATAGGGAGGAGCATCGTCGCTTTGGGCCCAGCGCAGGAAACTCCTCCCATACCCCGCGTCGGGATACCTGCGGCAGTAGCGCTTCAACAAGGGGCCGTACCCCTCACCGGTCAGAATGGATTCCGCCAGCGCCACGGTCAGCACCGAGTCGTCGGTAAACCGGCACCTGTCCTGAAAAAAAGGGAAATCGGTGGTCTTTATGTTGTTCCACTCGTAGATGGAACCGACGATGTCACCAGTCAGGGCGCCAATCATGAGACTCTCCTCAGGATCTTCAAATTATTGGACATCATAGCGCAACGCGGCCCGGATTGCACGCCCTGGGCGGTTCCCCTACCCTCATCGTTTCCGATCTGTTATGCTCTGCCACATGAACTACCTCTTCCATCTCTATCTCTCCGGGGAAGACCCCGAGATACTTACCGGCAACTTCATGGGCGACTTCGTCAAGGGACGGCTGGGCGACATCTACCCTCCGCGCCTCACGACCGGCATCCAACTGCACCGCAGCATCGATTCCTTCGCCCAGAACCATCCTGTCTTCACCAGAAGCAGGCTGCGGCTCGGCAAGGAGTTCGGACTGTACCGCGGCATCCTGGTAGACCTTTACTACGACCACTTCCTGGCCGCCAACTGGAACGCCTGGAACAACGAGCCGTTGCAACACTACCTGGATCGGACGAGGCGGGTCGTCGAGGAAAACCGACGCTTCCTCCCGGAGCGCCTGCAGGGACTGTTGCCGGTCATATTCGAGGAGATGATCCCTTCCTACCTGAGCACGGACGGCGTGGGGAGCGCGCTGCAACGGATGTCGAGAAGGATAACCAGAGCCAACCCGCTTGCCGGAGGCGGCGAAGAACTGGTTCGACATTACGACGACCTGAAGGTGGATTTCCTCGACTTCCTGCCTGAGGTTCGCGCCTACGCTGCAAGCTTTATCCTCGAGTCCTCCATCACCTCTCCCTAGCCGCCGCCACAAGAACCGCCCTGTTCACGTCCCGTCGCGGCTTGGCACGGAGCGCAGGCGTCGGCATTTTTGAAAAAAGTAATCAATTGGCGGGCATGGGCATAAATCTCCTTGATCTGACAGGACGGCCGGGTTAAATTAGGCCGCCGCGAGATTCGGATGTCGATCCCCTTCCCAAAGCACCCGAGATCGACAGACGCGAGCCCGACACATCCTCCCCCATCGCATCATCGCGACACTGAAGCAAAAAAGATGCTGCAGCGCAACCTGGCAAGGAAGGTCATGCAAAGAACCATCGGAAACCGAGAGCAGGCGCCTCTGATCCTCATCGTCGACGACAGCCCCACACAGGCGGCGCTCCTGGAACAGGTGCTCTTCGCGCACGGCTACCGGGTGGTCGGCGCGCGCAACGGCAACGAGGCGCTCCAAGCCATCCGGGCCCGGCGGCCCGACCTAGTCATCAGCGACATCATGATGCCCGAGATGGACGGCTTCGAACTCTGCCGCCGCATAAGAGGTGCGGAGGAGATGATGTCGATCCCCATCATCCTCCTTACCCACTTGAACGACCCGGGCCACGTGCTGCGCTCGCTGGAGGCGGGGGCGGACTATTTCGTCTCCAAGCCGTACAGCAACAAGCTCCTGCTGTCGCGCATCGACGCGGTCCTGCAGGGTGGGCGGGCCTGCCTTCCCTGTGACAAGGGGGGGGAAATCCCCATTTCCTACCAGGGCAAGAGCTACCGGGTGAAAGCGAACTGCTCCCAGACCATCCAACTCCTCCTGGCGACCTACGAGCTTGTCGCGGAGAAGAACCAGGAACTGCTCGGTGCGAAGGCCTCCCTTTCCAATCTGAACCGCAACCTGGAAAAGCGGGTCGAGGAGCGGACCGCGGCGCTCATGCAGGAAACCGCGGACCGCCTGCGGGCCATGGACGAGCTGCGCAAAAAGGACGAGGTGCTGATTCAGCAAAGCCGCCAGGCTGCGATGGGGGAGATGATCGGAAACATAGCCCACCAGTGGAGGCAGCCNNCGGCACATGTCACAGACCATCGACGACTTCAGGAACTTCTTCACCCCCGACAAGGAGAAAAGCGAGTTCGAGCTGCGGCATGTAGTCGACCGCACCCTGGCGCTCGTCGAGGGGAGCCTTGTCGACAAGGGGATCGAGGTGGAGGTGTCGCAAGGGGAGGCCCCCGCCATAACCGGCCATCCCAACGAGTTCTCCCAGGTCCTTCTGAACATCATGAACAACGCGATGGACGCCTTCGCCGAAACAAGGTGTCCCAACCCGCAGATCAAGGTGGAGATCTCCTCTCGCAACGACAGGGCCGTGGTCACCATAGCGGACAACGCCGGCGGCATAGCCGCCGAGATCATCGGGCGCATCTTCGAGCCCTACTTCACCACCAAGGAGCAGGGCAAGGGAACCGGCATCGGACTTTTCATGGCCAAGAACATTGTGGAAAAGAGCATGAATGGCTCCCTCACCGCCCGAAACACCGGCGACGGAGCGGAATTCAGGATCGAGGTGTAGCATGGGGAGTTGGTGCAGCATGTATAGTTACCCCGCGCCGGAGACTTCGTTCACCCTCCTGTACGTGGAGGACGAGGAGATCACCAGGGAAACGGTGCTGACCCTGTTGAGGAGACGCTTTCCCGCGCTCACGATCCGGAGCGCGGTCAACGGCGCCGAAGGGGTGCAGCTGTTCCGGGAGCTTTCACCCGACCTGGTGGTGACGGATATCAGGATGCCGGTGATGAGCGGCATCGAGATGTCGAGGCAGCTCATCGAACTCAAACCTTCGCTTCCGGTCATCGTCACCAGCGCCCACAGCGACGTCAATTACCTCATCGAATCCATCGAACTCGGCATCAGCCGCTACGTCCTGAAGCCGATTGACAGCCAAAAGCTCTTCTGCGC
>DNJC01000106.1:3628-29755 GCA_003490025.1 Geobacter sp.
GCGGAGATATGGTCCACGCTGGCGGCCGGGTTCGAATGGCACGGCGAGCTGGAAGGGAGAAAAAAGGACGGGGAGCCCACCTTCGAGTCGACCTCCATCTCCCCTGTCTGCGACGATACCGGGAAGATCACCAACATGGTGGCGGTGCAGGAGGATATCACGGGGCGGATCCGCGCCGCCCNNTCCCACGACCTGCGTACCCCGCTCACCAACATCAACGGCTACTGCCAGGTCATCCTCGAGCTCTACGGCGACGGTATGGAGGAGCAGTGCAGGGAGTTCATCAAGGTCATCTACAACGAGACCATCAACATGAACCAGCTGATCAGGACCCTGCTGGAGTTTTCCCGGGTGAGCCGTTCGGAGCTGAAACACGGGTCGGTGGATCTGAGCGAGCTGGTCTCCCAGGTCGCCGCTGCCCAGCAGTTGAGTGATCCGGGGCGCCGGCTCCGCTTCGCCATCGCCACGGGCATCACGGCGCAAGGGGATCCGGACCTGCTTCGGGTGGTGCTGGACAACCTGATCTCCAACGCCTGCAAGTACTCCACAATCCGGGAGGAGGCGCTGATCGAGTTCGAAGCCATCGCGAGGGACGGCGAGCAGGTCTTCCTCGTGCGCGACAACGGCGCAGGCTTCGACATGGCGCAGGCAGGCAAGCTCTTCAGCCCCTTCCAGCGCCTCCACTCAGAGCGTGAGTTCAAGGGGTTCGGCATAGGGCTCGCCACCGCGCAGCGGATCATCCACCGGCACGGTGGCAGGATCTGGGCCGAGGGGGAAGTGGACCAGGGAGCCTGTTTCTATTTCACCCTGCCGACGCAGAATCCTGAATAAACAGAGAGGGTAAGCGGGAAAATCAAAAAGCAGTTACGCTGAGGTCGCAAAGAAAGCGCGCGGAGTACGCGGAGAAAACCAGAAACGATTTTAAAGGTTTTCTCCGCGTCCTTCGCGGTACTCAGCGTACTCTGCGTAACTGCTTTTAACGTTTCTACCCGTTACCAAAGTGCTCCGCGACAATCTCCTGCGCCAGGTCCATGGACGAAGTGAAGGCCGGCGAGATGGGATTTAACACGTGGAGCGAGTCCCCATCCGCCAGCACCAGGAAATCCATCACCATCTCCTTGGTCTCCCAATCAACCAGTTGCGGCCGTATCCCCACCTTCGAGGCGTGCACCAGATCATCTGGCGAGAGCTTTTTCACCAGCCGCGCGGCGTCCCGGTAAAAGAAAGACGGCAGATACTTCACCGGCTCGGTCAAGGCGACGCTGCGAAACTGCCGGTTCGCCAGGAAAAGGACCAGGTCCTCGTAGGCGATGGCGAAGGCATCGGAGTCGATCCCGCTCAGGATGCCGTAATTCTCGCGCCCAAGCGCCGGGATCGCCGTCGGCCCGAGGTAGACGTGACCGTGGACGCTGCGGGTGAAGTGCACCCCCAGGAACGGGTTGCGGATGTCGGGGACCGGGTAGATGCTGGAATTGACCGTGTACGGGGCGTCCTTCCTGAGCAGCCGGTACACCCCCTTGAAAGGAATCAGGCGGTACTTCCCTGCGATGCCGAAAAGCCCCGCCACCTTGTCGCAGAACGCACCTGCGGCATTAACGAAGCGCTTGAACTCGATCTCCCCGCGGCTCGTCTGCGCCCTGCAGCTCCCCTTGAGCCCGGTCAGCCTGCAACCTAGCTGGATCTTCACCCGCCCGCTGGACTCCAGGTCCTCTTTCAGACTCTTTAGCACCGCCTTGGGATCGACCACCGCCGTGTAATGGGAGAAAAGGGCCCGCTCCACGGTCCTGGCGTTCGGCTCGATCTCGGCCAGTCGCCTCTCGTCGATCATCTCGACCTTCGCGCCGTTGGCAGTGGCGCGGCGCATCAGCTCGTCCAGCACCGGGAGTTCGGCAGCGGTTCGGGTCACGATGACCTTGCCGTTCTCCAAGAGCGGCAGTCCCTTCTCCTTGCAGTAGGCCCGCATCAGGAAGTTGCCGTTCAGGCACGACTTGGCCTTCAGGCTGTCCGGCGAGTAGTAGATCCCGGCATGGAGCACGCCGCTGTTGCGTCCCGAGGCATGCACCCCGAGTTCAGGTTCCTTCTCGATGATGACGATGTCGCCGTGGCCGGTCCTGACCAGCTCACGGGCAATGGTAAGCCCGATGATCCCGGCGCCGACTATCAGTATCTCGGCTTTCTCGAAGCTCATACCAGGCTCTCCTCCCCTTCCGCAGCTAATCGCCCAACCGACGGGCCACGCTAAGGGTACCAGATGTCAGAGAGAATTGTGCCGATACGGGTTTTACCTGCGGCGACCTCCACCAGAAGCTGCTAGGCCCCTGTCACCCGCACTAACTCCGGGCCGACACGGCGCTGGGTTACCTCGACGGTGACATGCACCAGCTCCTCGTGGATGCTCAGCTGCTGCCGGAACTGTTCCGGTTCGGCCGCCTGCTCGACTGCCAGCGAGAGGATGCAGGCGAACTTCCCCTTCCCTACCCGCCACACGTGGAGGTCCGTGATCTCCGCCTTGATCGGACTGGAGTCTATCACCTCCCGGATCTCCGCAACCACGGGAACGTCCATCTCGGCGTCGAGCAGCACGCGCCCCGTGTCACGCATCAGACCGTAGGCCCACACGGCGACCAGGACGGAGCCGACGATCCCCATTACCGGGTCGAGCCAACTGGCGCCCCAGTACTTGCCCCCTGCCAAAGCCAGGATGGCGAAGACGGAGGTAGCGGCGTCGGCCACCACGTGGAGATAGGCGGAACGGAGGTTGAGGTCGTGGCCGTGGTGGCCGTGTCCCTCGTCTTCGTGTGCGTGGTGGTGATCGTGGCCGTGGTCGTGCCCGTGGTCGTGCCCGTCCTTCAAGAGCCAGGCACAGGCGAGGTTGACCGCGAGGCCGACGCCGGCAATGGCGATGGCCTGATCGTAGCTGATGGGGGTCGGGGATATGAGGCGTTCGACGGACTGGTACAGCATCAGGCCGGCGACACCGACCAGGAAAATGGCACTGGTGTAACCTCCCAGGACCTCGATCTTCCAGGTCCCGAAGGCAAAACGGCGGTCGTAGGCGAAGCGGCGGGCGGCTCTATAGGCAAGAACGGAGAGTCCAAGCGCGAGCGCGTGGGAACTCATGTGCCAGCCGTCGGCAAGAAGCGCCATGGAGTTGAACAGCCAGCCGCCGATGATCTCGGCCACCATCATCGTGGCGGTCAGCATGACGGCCCAGCGGGTGTTCCTTTCGGCTAGCGGGTTCCCCTCATCAAATATATGCGAGTGTCCTTCCTCTGTGAGCCCCTGGATTTCCATCTACGTTGCATGCTCCTTTTCAGGTTGATTCCTGGCCTCTGCAGCCGCGCTGGAGACTACCACGAACCTGGAGTCGAAATGCTCGACCAGCAGCGGGCGGACCTCCTTCCACACCAAGCCGCCTCCGCCGCATCCCGGCCTCGGGACTACGACCGTGCGCCACCCTTCGCGGTCGGCCAACGCCCGCAGCTCCTTTGCGGACCTGGCGATCAGGCGCAGGTCTGGACAGGCCCAGGCGGACTCCTCGACCGGGAAGCTGACCAGCCCGTCGCCCAAGGGATGCACGTGGTTGCCCCCTTGCCGCAACAAGCCCCCCAGTTCTTCCGGGAGTCCCGGGAAACGCTGCACTGCCTGGCGCGCAACACCTCTCCCCATGACGGCCTTGCCGGCGCGGGTCAGCGATCCGCTGGTCGTTATGGCAATGACCGCCCTGCCGAGATAGCCCCAGATGTCGTCATCTTTTTCCAGCATTGAAAACGTCTCCAATTAGCTTACTCACGCACCGAGAACCTGGCGTAGGCGTCGCATTTCACGATCTGGACGGCGCTGGTGTTGCCGCGGGGATAGATCTCCCTGGCAAGGTAATCCAGTTCCTCCCTCTCCGCCTGAGCCGGGACATCCCGCCACCACGCCTTGCTCCCACCCTGCGAACCGTCGTTCCAGCGATAACCGCGGTCCTTCAGGACATCCTTCTTGTCGAAGGGGGCCGAGACGGCGAATAGCCTGGAGGTGACCTCGTGAGCCCTCTTCAGCAAAGTCTGGAAAATGGGCGTGCCGGAGACGGGGAGACGCTCCAACAAGAGGCCGAGCACGCCCTCAGCGTCGTCGAGCGCACGATGGGCGTTGATGGTCAGGGCTCCCGTCTTGAAAAGGAGGTATTCGAGGGTCCTCGAAGAGATCCGCTCCGCATTCCAGTCGATCTGCGATACGGTACAGGCCCACGGGACCTTGGTGAAAGCAGGGAAGCGGGACTCCACGAACTTGCGGTCGAAGGCCGCGTTGTGGGCGATCACCAGGTTCGCCTTCTGCGCCATGGCGTTGACCAGATCATTATCGAAGGACTCTCCCAGCAGCATGTCGTCGGTTATGCCGGTGATCTCCTTCACTTCATCCGACAGGGGCGCGCCCGGATCCTCGAAGCCGGAATAACGGTCGGAGATCCTGAAGATCTCCCCGGTATCGGGGTCGAACTCGAAGGCGACGATGCCGAGTTCGATGATCTTGTCGCAGGCGTGGTTCAACCCGGTGGTCTCGGTATCGAGACAGAGGGCGACGTGTGCCTTGCCCGGACCCTTCCCGGCCAGGCGGCTGTCCCGCGCGAGGTTCAGGCGGCGCAGGACAAGGTAATCGCCGGTGGAATGGAGAGCCGCGATGGCGACTTCGATCTCCAGTGCGTTCATCGGGAATACCTTCCCCGAGGCTGCCTTTTTTTTCACCTTTTCACTCCATTTCAATTGCAGTGCACTTTTTGTTTATGCGGCGCCCCATGTGGCAGCGCGCATAACGGCGCCGGAGATATTAACCTTTTTTGCTGCGGCACGCCAGCGTTGTTTGGAGGGGGTGTTCATCGGGGGGGGTGTTCATCGGACCGATCGGTCCGATCACTTGCTATAAACCTGAAAAGCCGCCTTCACAGGCGGCTTTTCAGGTAAAGTGGCAGCAACAGCACCGGCTACTTCAGAATGGAGCCTTTTTCGATCTGGTTCTTGCGGATCTGGTATTCCTTCTTGTCGATTCTCCCCGCCTTGTAGTCGCTTTCAAGCTGTTGCAACTGCCGATGCGCGCTGTACTCGTAAGCCCCAGCGCCAACCGCGGCTCCACCTAAAGCTCCACCTACCGCGCTTCCTTCACGGGATGCACACCCAGCCGCCATAACGAACAACAGCATGCTGACCAGTAGAAGTATCTTTTTCATAGCGCACTCCTTTGTTTGTGGGTTTTCCACCTCCAGATTACCACAAAATTAAAATTTCCACACCATCCAGCCTCTTTGTTCAGGACTCCTTCCCTGCAGGCGGCAGTTCCGGAGCGCCCCCCCCGGAAGGTGATCCAGTAGAGATAGAAAAGCGAATAAGGGCCGATTGGCAAGACCGTCAGGAAGACAGCACTATTAAATACTGCATTACTTCATTTTGTGATTGTTACGACCCTCGTAGAAGAGTCGTTGCTCGAATTAGGGTCAATTGTCGAGCTGGTCACACTTGCCGAGTTCGTCACAGTACCATGTTTAGCAGTTTCGGTGATATTAAAGCTCTTGCTTTGGCCGACCGCGATTGTTCCCAGATTGCAGGTCAGCATATTACCACTTTTGGTGCAGCCGCCAGTATTTGAGAGGTAGGTCGCCTGTTGGGTCGTTGGCAGGTTATCCTTCACGACTACGCTCCGAGCCTCCGAGGGTCCGTAGTTGTTCACGGTGATGGAGTAGATGATAAGGCTTGATCTCACATAGGTGTCCTTGTCGGATAACTTGAAAATTGCCAGGTCAGCCTGAGCACTCATGAAGTTGGCAGAAATTGTGTGGTTTGCGGTTACGTTATCGAAGGTGTAGCCGGTTNNTGTCACCGAACCGGAGGGAGAGATCGCGCCGCCTGTCCCGGCGCTGGCAGTGATGGTGTACGTTATGGCGGCAAAGGTGGCGGCGATGGTGTGATTTGCCGTGACGTTATCGAAGGTGTAGCCGGTTACCGCACCGACTGACACGCCGTCGACGGTTACCGCTGCAATCTGGTAGCCGGGATTCGGGGTGATGGCAAATGTCTGGCTCGCACCGGAGGCCACTGTCACCGAACCGGAGGGAGAGATGGTCCCCCCAGTCCCAACTGAGGCAATTATGGTATACAGAACTGGCTGTGCTAGGATGGTATAGGACTCCTCGTTGGAAAAGACGCTCATAATTCCGTTTGTGTCGTAGGCCTTTACAGAAAAATAATAGGTTGTGCCGTCGACAAGGTTGCTCAAGGTATGGGAAGTCACGTTGCCGACATCGATAGTCTGTGAATAGCTCCCAGAAACGGTGCCAGTGCCTATTTTATAGCCGCCCAGGCTCATTATGGGCGTCCCATCCGTATAGGTGGTCGGAGCATCCCAAGTAAGGATTACAGAGCCTGCGAGCGGACTGGGGCTGGCCGGTTTTAAAACTGGAGGAGTTATCCCTTTAGAAGTGTCCCATGGCATTCCATTGCCGGCGCCCGGGGCGGCGGGAAACATGGGAGATGCATCCGGACCGATTGCCGGCCATTGCAGAGTCCCCCACCAACTCGGTTTACTTCTCAGATATAACGAGCTAGGCAAAAGGTGATCGTCTGAGCCGTTCCAGACGACTCCGTTAGTGTAGCTGTCCCAGTTGCCGTGCCTTAGTATAGTACTACCCACAGCTGCATCATTACCTGCTGCCGTTTTATCGCCATCGTTGTAGTATCCAAACCGATATATTGCGGGAGAATTTGAATCCAAATTTTCCAAAGTATAAATTCCCTCTGTGCCCCTACCAATTACATTACCAATAATATTATAATATCTACTGTTATATTGAATGTCTACGTCCCAAGCACCACCTGTTCTGTTGGGAGCAATACCTAATTTGTTGCGAAATATAGTGTTATGACTTTTTGTCCCCCATACATAATCAGAAGCTAATCTGCTATCAATATAATTTTCCTCAACCAGATTCATAAAAGCATGGCCACCATGGAAGGTTATAGCGTAAGGATTGAAACTGAGAGAACTAAGGTATAGACTACTAATGTAATTATAACTCATAACGTTGCCCGAAAAAGGGCCGGCAGTCGCTATGCCAGTTGACAAATGGTACATTTGGTTATTTTCAATTAGGTTTGCTGAAGAATAAAGGTTTGAGACTATACCATTGGCACGGTTTGGAGCAAAAGAGCTACTGCCATCTTTTGCTGTAACAGGAATCCCTTCATGTAACTTACAACCTCTGACAGTATTTCTATATGCACCATAATTCAAGCCTAATATCGATTGATAAGAGCCAACAACTTCGGTATTCAACACCCAACAATTTGATGTGCCTGACAGCAACATAGTACTTTTCTGTGAACTTCCGCCGCTTAAACTATTATCAACAGTTAAATCCTCTATACCTGCCATAGTGGTCAAACCGTTTAGACTTACGGCTTGCGGCAACAAATCTGGATTGTAATTCCAATACAATGGCATTTCTAAAGTAGCTGTATTTGGAGTGGGTACAGCTAGAACTTTCACTGACTGTCCCAATGACCTAGTTCCTGACAACCTACCGCACCACGTGCAGTTTCCCTTATTACCAATATTGCTAACAGGAGGATCGTTATTGGCATCATTCAGCTGGTCTATAAGTATGATATCCCCAGAAACCCATCCATGTTCAGTTGATGTAACTATAGTAGTAGACCCTGCATTGATTCCAGCAGTTAAAGACATAACAGGTCCTGTTGTAGAGCCAGCGCCGATCCCTACTAAAAAAGCCCCCGACATGCCGGACACACCTTGTATTATGGTAATTCCCATTCCTGCCCCGCGAAGCGTAACGCCTGATTTCACAATGACCGGACTTCCAACCTTGAATATACCGGCAGTCAGTTTTACCACCTGGCCAAACGGACAGTTGTTGATAGCTGTCTGGATTGCTGAAGCATCGTCGTTTCCAGACGGACTCAAGGTCGTATAGATGACACTCCTGAAAGGAATGTCTCCTTGAACTCCTGCATTTCCTTCCCAAGTGACAGAACGAGCCACAGGGAGAGTATAGGTAGCTTCCGATACCGAAGCGAAGCAAGTAAGGAAAACCAGGAGTAAAAAGGCAAGATTACTCCCGAGTTTACTTCTGTGTGCACGAGTATTTGTTTCTGGCGTCACCTTTCACCCCCTCTGAACTTAAGAAGTAGCTACTTCATAAGTGGCTAAGCATTTTTTGCTCTTATCTTGTGAACTTACCTAAAACCAATTGAATATTTAGAAGCTTTATGGAACCACCACAACGATTGACATATGCTGATATATGGTAAAATTGCATAAGGTTCCAATGATAGCTTGATAAGTGATTATTTAATTAGATTGATTGACTTCAAAGATACGCCGCAGTTTTTCAAACTTATTAACTCTGGGATAGGTTATATTGTATCAATTGACTGTCAAGATGTGCCCCCCGAGCCTTTCCCCAACGAGGCGGTCGCGACATCTGACGTTACACGCTTATCCTTTGGCAGAATACAGGTGTTAGTCAGCCCCCCGAGATGCTGAAGGTTCCGGTGCTGCACGTGATTGCCGTATTTGATTACTTCAGGGGGGGCACTCTGATTTGGGAAGTTGCTGATTACGTCAACAGCAAGGCCATGCGAGTAGGCAACTTCGTCAAAGGACTTCTCCAGCCAGCAGACCTTGTGCTCTCTGTATATAAGCATCAAAGAGAGTGGCGAGACAGATTGAGCATGCTCTTTTTAGACAGAAAGAATTCCTTTTGTACCAAGGGTGATGAAACCTTCTTAGTATTTCCGCTAGGACGATATCCTTGATCTCTGGCGCGCAACGATCTCAGCGTCTGCCAGCCGGAAAAATGCCCGCGGTCGTGAGGCACCTGGCACCCACAATAAGGCCACCCTTAAACGCAAAAAACCCTTCATCGCAACTCACCTGACGTATGTGTCAAGTTGTGTTGCAAATGAAGGGTTTCATGCGTTCTAAGCAGCCAAATGGACTACTTATGTAAAATGGTGGCGGTTCAGGGACTCGAACCCCGGACCTAGCGAATATGAGTCGCTTGCTCTAGCCAGCTGAGCTAAACCGCCAAGCTTTATTCATAATAATTTCGAATATCTACCTGCTACCCAAACCGCTTCGCTGCAGCGCCTCAAGAGTTTTCTTTTATAGTGCAGGGCCGACTTTTTGTCAATAAAAAACTCCGATAAAAGTTTCTCATCCTGATCAAGCCGGCCCGTCATCCTTTGCGACTGTCCTCTACTTCACGACCTCAAGAAGCTCTACTTCAAACACGAGGGTGGCGTTGGCCGGAATCAACCCGGAACCGCGCTCGCCGTAGGCCAGTTCGGGCGGACATACGAGCTGAGCCTTGCCGCCGGCCTTCATCTTCTGCACCCCCTCGGTCCAGCACTTGATGACACGGTCCAGCGGGAACTCGGCGGGCTTGCCTGCCGCATAGGAGCTGTCGAACTCCTTGCCGTCAATCAGGGTGCCGCGGTAGTTCACCTTCACCTTGTCGGTCACAGACGGGCTCGGTCCGGTTCCTTCCTTGAGCGACTTGTAGATCAGGCCTGACGGTGTCTTGATCGCTCCCTTCTCCTTGACTGCCTTCTCCAGAAACTCCTTGGTCTGGGCGGAGAGCTTCTCTCCCTGGGCGTTGCGCCGGTCAATCGCCAACTGCTGGATCTTCCCCTTGTAGGCCTCGACATCGACCATGGGCGCTTTACCTGCGATACCGTCGTCAAGTCCCTTCTTCACCTGATCGAGTTCGTCGGGAGCCAGACTGAAGACGGCCAACTGCCGGGCCATGACGAGTCCCACCGCGTAGAAAGTATTCTTGTCGTCGTCTTTCTTCTGCTCGGCTGCGAAGGCCGGAACTGCAATGAGTACAACGAGTGCCGCGATGATAAGCCTTTGCATGTCTGGTCCCTCCAGATGTAGTAGTTACGAAAACAGAACTATAGCAGTAAAAGCCGCCTTTGCCGGATCACCACGAGAAAAGGCACCTCTGGTCGAGGTGCCTTCTTCAAGTCAATCAGCTGGAAAATTCTTACTTCTTGGCCTTGGGTGCCGCCTTGGCCTTTGCCGCCATGGGCGCCTTGGGCGCCTTTGCAGCCTTGGGCGCCTTGGCTGCTTTTGCCGGAGCCTTTGCGGCCTTCGCCGGCTTGGCAACGGTCTCTTTCTTCGCCTCTATGTTGGCCATGCGGACTTCCCTGGCCTTGGCGAGGTTGTCGGCAAGCCCACGGTCCTGGGCCATCTTCCTGCGGGCTTCGGAGTAGCTCTTGGCCGAAAGCGCCTGCTTGCTCGATATGCCGAACTGCTTCTTGTACGCGCCGGGCTTCATCCCGTGTGCCGTGCTCAGGTGCCGCGCCAGGGTCTTGAAGCCGCCTTTGCCGCATACGAGGCAGACTACTTCGTTCTTCTTGAAAGCTTCCTTCAGGGTCAGGGAGGGTTTAGCCTCTTCCGCACCTTCTACTGTCTGTCCTGCTTCGAGACTTTTCAGTGCTGCATGCACTTTGCTTATTTCTGCGAGAAGTTCATCAGAAGTCATCGGCGTGCTGGAAGCGTGCGATGATACGAGCTGCGCTGCTATTTCTACCAAAGTCGCCATTAACCATCCTCCTTTGTTAATATACTCTCCCGATTAATAGCAGAGACTAAAATATTGTCAACTACAAACTACACAAATATGCTGAAAGAGTGCTCTAAAATACTAAATAAACTTTTTGTGCGTAGGAGATTTGGAAGTGCCATGGAGTAACAGGTGGGGTATACACTATTATGCGGTTCTGTTCGGCCGACGAAGAACAAGAAGAAATGGCGAGTAGCCAAGCAGGTGCCTGAATAGGGCGCGAAACTTGGCGAGCTGAGACAGGAACCAGGACAGATCTAGCAGATTGTTTCAGGACTGCGACAAGTAGGCAGCCCTTCCCGCTCCCAGCAGAGCAGTGCGTTCGTTCAGTATTACGTGCACAGGAATGGATTGAACCAGTGAACTAAGTCGTCCTTTGGCGGCAAAGGCCACCATGAAAGGTGCTCCCCGGAGCCTGTCGATAATCTTCGGGGCGATCCCCCCGCCTAGGTACACGCCGCCGGTGGCGAGAAAGCGCAGCGCGGCGTTGCCGGCTTCCGCTCCGTATACGGCGACGAAGATGTCGAGCGCCTTGCTGCACATGGGGCAGCTTCCGTCCAGCCCGGCCCCGGCGATGACCGCCGGAGGGTCTCCCGCGTTCATCGCGGCTATGATGGCGGGATCTTCCTCGAAGTAGTGCTTGTCCCGCAGAAAGCGGTAGATGTCCAGCAGCCCCGGACCGGAGAGCACGCGCTCGTAGCTGACCCTGCCGTGTTTTCCCTGCAGATAGAGGAGCAGGTCGGCCTCCAGTTCCGTGCGGGGGGCGAAATCGGCATGACCGGCCTCGCTGGGAAGAGGCCTGTGCGTGCCGCCGTCCCAGTAGGCCAGGGACTCACCGAGGCCGGTGCCGGCCGAAACCACCGCTATGGTCCCTGTCGGATCAGGTTCTCCGGCATTGAGCGTGACGAGGTCCTCCCGTTGCAGGGCGGCGATGCCGTAGGTGTTCGCCTCGAGGTCGTTGACGAGCCTGACCCGCGGCAGGCCAAGGAGTTCCGCCAGTTCCACGCTCTCGATGTTCCAGGGGAGGTTCGGCGTCCTCACCCTACCCTCCAGGATCGGCCCGGCGATGCCGAAACAGGCCCTTTCGGGCGCGAGCCTGTGCTGCTCGGAGAAGCGCAGGACGATCTCGATGAGACTGCTGTGTTCCCGGCTCTGGTAGCGCCCCTCCGCCAGGACCGTCAGGCCTGACGCCTCCGCCTGGAAGTACGCCAGCCGCGTCGAGGTTCCGCCCACGTCTCCAGCAAGAACGAGCATAGATCCTCCTCTTGAGTAACTTCGAGCCAGCCGGTTCTTCCCCCCTCCCAACCTCCCCCCTCCGGGGGGAGGAGCTGTTACTCATCGATAAGGGGCTGCCCACGGCGGCGTGGGACGCTCTGTAGAAGGTCGCGCTAGATCCGCTTCACTCTTTCCTTCTAACGTTGAACACCTGCTTCGGCGCCGATTTCCCTCGCTATGTCGCCGCTGACGCCGGCCAGTGCGCGCCCGGTCGCGGCGGCCATGGCGTCGTACCCTCCCCCGCCGACCTTCTCCCTGAACAGGGAATGCCCGCTCCTGCGGGGGCCACCCCTGCGGCGCACGCTCCAGTTCGCGTCGACGACCACCGCGTCGCCGGGAAACAGTTCCAGGCGCGTGATGTCGACCAGCACGCGGTACTCGGCGTCCGTTCCGGCGTTCTCCCGGTAGGTCGCCACCCGCCCCGATCCGAGCACCCTCCCGAGTTCCTGCGCCATGACGCGGGGAATCTCGCTCTTCAGCGGCTCCGCCCAGCGGTGGGACTCCAGCACGTCGACCCGGTTCTCCCCTGCCCGGACAACCAGTTGGGGCCGGTCCACGACCTCCGGCACGGTCACCGGGCCGACCACGATGGACGGGGCGGTCTCGCCGGGTACAGGCGCCTGCGAAGCGACACCCGGCGCCAGGGTGTAGAAGCTCACGCGGGGCGACCTGGCGCAGCCGGAAACCATGAGTGCGATGGCCATGAGCGTCACGGCGGTGACGTTGGTGCGGGTGGTCATTTTTCCTCCTTCTTGCCGCGCAGCAGAGACTCGGGGTGCTGTTCCAGGTAGTCGCCCAGTACCCGCAGCGACTGCGCGGCTCGCGACACCTCGCGCAGCGTGTCCCGCAGGTCGACCTGCGCCGGCGCATCGGCCGAGAGGACGTCGCTGGCGCCGCCCAGGGTTTTCCTCGCCTCCGCCAGCGTCTTTTTCGCGTCCTCGATCGCCTGCCGCGCCTCGACCAGCACCGACCTCGCCTCGGGGACCGCCTTGTCCACGCTGTTAAGGAGCCGGTCGGCACTCTTCAGCGTCGTGTCCAGCGACCTTATGGTCTTGCCGGCGTCTCCCGCGATCTGTTCCAGCGGCAGTTTTTCTATCCTCTGGATCAGCTCCACCAGGTTTTTCTGCAGCTTCTCCATCGATCCCGGCACGGTCGGGAAACGGGGGGGAGCGCTGTTCCAGTCTATCCTGGCCGGTCGCGCCACGGGAACGAAGTCGAGCGACACGTAGAGCTGTCCGGTCAAGAGACTCCCGCTTTTGATCTGCGCGCGGAAACCGTGCGCCACCAGGTCGTTCAAGAGCCCGCGCAACTCTTCGGTGCGAGCCTGCTGACTCTTGACCTGCAGGGTGTCGCGCGACTGGCCGAGCAGGTGCTCCGGGTAGAACTGGATCTGGACCTGCACGGTGAAGTCGCTTCGCTTGGGATCGGGCATGACGTTGATGCCGGTCACCTCACCTACCGTCACCCCCCGCAGGTCCACGGGCGCACCGACGGCAAGGCCGCGCACCGATTCCTTGAAGACGAGGAGGAACGGCTCGACCAGGGCCGAATTTTTCACCGCGTCGTCGCGTGTAGCGAACAGGGCGAAAGAGGTGTTGGGAGGGGCCTGAGGGGCCTCGATTTTTCCGTCCGGCGCCTGGAACGATATCCCCCCGAGCAGTACCGACACCATCGACTCCGTGTTGATCTTGACGCCGCTGGTGTTGAGGGTCATGTCGATGCCGCTGGCATGCCAGAAATAGGCATTGGCCTTCACGAACCTGTCGTAGGGGGCCCGTATGAAAGCCTTTATGGTAACGCCCTTCCCCTCCCGGTCAAGTTCGGTCGAGGTCACCTGCCCCACCTGCATGCGCCGGTAGAACACCGGCGATCCCGTGTCGAGAGAACCCACGTCCGCCGCGCGCAGCACGAACTGGCGCCCGGGGACGTCCATCAGCACCGCCGGAGGCGATTCCAGCCCGGTGAAATCCTCCCTGGGTTCCTTGGAGGCGCCGGCTTCCAGGCCTATGTAGGAGCCTCCAAGGAGCGTGCTGAGGCCTGAGACGTTGCCGCCGGATATCCTGGCGCGGACCACCCAGAAACGGGTGTCATTGACCATCAGCCCCTTGGCGTCCCTGGACACCTCCGCGGTGACCACCACGTGGCTGCGGTCGTCCGAGATGGCGATCGACTTCACCTCCCCGATGGTGACGTCCTTGTACTTCAGCTTGGTCTTCCCGGCCTCCAGACCCTCGCCTGTCTTGAAGGTGATGGTGATGGTCTGGCCACGGTTGATGAACGCCTTGGCGCCGATGACGAGCCCTACCAGCGCGGCGACGATGGGGATGATCCAGACCAGCTGGATGGAGAAGCGCCGCTTAGGCTCGCTTACCGCGTCAGGGATGTCGTCTCGATACTTTTCCGGTTCTTCAGTCATGAAATTCCTCTTTCTGCAGCGGGTCCCAGATCAGGCGCGGATCGAACTCCATGGTTGCGAACATGGTGAGGACCACGACGGAGCCGAAGGCGACGGCGGCGGGCCCTGCCTTCACCGTCGCCATCGAGCCGAGCTGAACCAGGGCCGCCAACAGGGTTACCACGTAGATGTCGAGCATGGACCAGCGCCCCACAAGCTCCACCATCCGGTAAAGCCGGGTGCGCTGCCTGGGGCGCGAGGCGGAGCGGCGCTGCACCGAGAAAAGCAGCAGTGTGAGCGAAAACAGCTTGAGCAGCGGTATCGCCACGCTGGCGATGAAAACGATGACGGCGATCAGCCAGGAGCCGGTTTTCCAAAGGTGGGCCACGCCGCTCACGATGGTGTCCCTGCGGTAGGTCAGGAGCGAGCCGGTCTCCATCATGACCAACGTGTTGGCCGGGATATAAAGGATGTACGAGGCGATCACCAGCGCCCAGCAGCGCTGCAGGCTCCCCGGTTTCCTGAAATGGAGCGTGGCGCCGCAGCGGGGACAGTGCGCAGGCTCCGAGAACCGGCTCTTCCTGGAGACGAGCCGGCAGACGTGGCAGGAGCAGAGCCCGCGGGCGGCTGCGCTGGTCGTCCCTTTCATGGCTTCGTCTCCCCTCTCGATCTCGGGTCGAGCCGCTCCCATACGTCGCGCGCGCTGAACGAGGCGGCAGCGGCGGCAAGAAGCAGGGTCAGGACGCCGAAAGACCACAAGGCCATGCCCGGTATAACCTTGAAGTTGT
This sequence comes from Geobacter sp., assembly GCA_003490025.1. Classification (GTDB taxonomy): domain Bacteria; phylum Desulfobacterota; class Desulfuromonadia; order Geobacterales; family Geobacteraceae; genus Geomonas. The sequence goes on from DNJC01000106.1 coordinate 18,714, forward strand.
TGGTGAGCTTTACCAGGGAAACCAGCATCCCCAGCATCAAAACCTCGACCATCCCCCACGGTTCTATGAACTGCAGGGTGCGCATGAACCGGGAGTAACCGGGAGGGACCAGCCCGAGCCTAATCGGCAGCAGCAGATAGGTCAGCGAGAGGAGTTCCAGCGCCGGAACGAAGATCGCGGTGATGAAGACGAGAAGCGAAATGCTCTTCATCCCCTGCTCCCAGAGAGAGAGGACGGCGCCAAATAGGGTTATGGCGCTCCTGTCGCCCTGCACCTGGATGCTGAAGACCGGAAACAGGTTGGCCCCGAGGAACAGCATCCCGGCGGCGAGCGTATAGGCGAGGGTGCGGTCTACGCTGTCGGTGGCGTTGCGGTACAAGACGGCGCCGCAGCGCCTGCAACTCGCCGTACACCCGGGGTTGAGGGGAATGTCGCGCTGGAGCAGGTCGCAGTCGTGGCAGGCGATGAGTTGTGCTGGTCGGTCGACCATCGGGAGAATCGCTCCTTCCGCGCTGCGGACGGCTCGCAGGCGCCGCAAGTGGTGCAGGCCCGGCAGCAAAAGACAGATCATAACATATCACAGATTGCCGGACCTGCCGGATTTACAGGGAAAACCGGCAGGCACCGAGCCGCAGAGGCGACCACCGCCCATTCCGACTGGGGAGCAAAACAGCCGCCCGGGAAGTCCCAGACGGCTGATTTAAATGGTCGATGCGACTGGATACCAGCCAGCAACCACTAGCCCCCAATGGTTCAGGGCGGCTACGGTAGTACTTGACAGCAGCTGGTTGTGCATCTTTACACTATTTGGGCATTTTTGTAAAAAATTATTTTGTCAGAGTCTGCACCTTTGGTTTCCTTTCGCGTCCCCCCGTCTCCGGCAGATGAGGGAATCGGTTCCGTCATATGTCACAGTTATGCCACATGTAACGGCCGCGCCTGGCGGTTTTCCCCCAGCGTGCGCCTTATCTTGCGAACTTACCAAGTCCGATTGCACCCTTGCACCGACAGCGGCTCCGGCAGGCCACTGGCACGTTAACTGCTCTTACCTCCTTATCTGCAGGAGTGAAGCTGACAGTGGAGATATAATTCAAGACTGTCGGGTGGATCGTGTGCTTGGCCGCAGCAGATGACTGACAGAAAGCAACAAGAGCAAAAGGAGTACGCGATGAAAAAAACAACGATGATGTCCTCTCTGGTTCTTTTAGTGACAGCCATGATGCTGTCTGGCTGTATTTACCCGTACTGGGACAACGGGTATGACGGTAGACGTGGCGACGGCTACCGGGGTTATGAGCACCATGATAACGGACGCCGCGGACGATGAGCAACTCCTTGTGCCGACGGCGCGGTACTCCATTCATAACGAGAGGTCCTGTCAGGAGGCCTGAATGTACCTGAAGCTACTGATCATCTGCTGCCTTCTCCTGCTCCCCTTGCCAAGCCTTGCGGCTGATGGCGGCTACGGCTACCCGATCCCGGGTTCCTACGAAGCCACCATCCTCGGGACTCCGGCCAGCGTCATGCCGGTATTTACCGGGGAAATGCGCATCCGCCAACTCGTGCTCGATGTCCTGCCGCAGCGGCGGAAGCCTCCGGTGTTCTTTTACGACAAGGGCCTTCGCTGTACCTTCGCCTACCAGAAGCAGAAGGCGCCGCTGGTGTTCCTGATCGCCGGAGCCGGAGCCAACGACCGGTCCGGCAAGCTCATCACCATGATGAAGGCGCTTCATCAGGCCGGGTTCCACGTCATAACTCTCCCCTCGCCCTCGCATGCCAATTTCATCATCTCCGCATCCCAAAGCGGGGTCCCCGGCGACCTGACCGAGGACTCGGCGGACCTGTACCGGGTCATGGAGACCGCGTGGAAGCAGGTGGCAGGCGAGATCGAGGTCTCCTCCTTCTACCTGGGGGGCTACAGCCTGGGAGCTGCCGAGGCTGCCTTCGTGGCGAAACTGGACGAGGAGCGCCGGGTCTTCAACTTCCGCAAGGTGCTCATGATCAATCCACCGGTAAGCCTCTACGCCTCGGTGACCAGGATAGAAGAAATGCTGCAGCAGATTCCCGGCGGACCCAAGAAACAGGGCATCTTCTTCAACAAGATGCTGTCCAAGTTCAGCGAGTACTACAGCGCCGGCAATTTCGTCGCCATAAACGACGACTTTCTCTACTCCATCTACCAGGAAAAACTCTTCTCCCACGAGGAAACCGCCGGCCTGATCGGCCTCACCTTCCGCATCAACCTGGCCGGCATGATCTTCGCCTCCGACGTTATCACCAACAGCGGCTACGTGGTGCCGAAGAACCGGGTGCTGAGACCCGCCGACCCCCTTGACGATTATTTCCTGGTCTCCACCCATCTGAGCTTCTTCGACTACGTCAACGAGTACTTCTACCCCCACTTCCAGAAGAAGCGGCAGGGGCTCACCAGGGAGGCATTCCTGGAATCCCAGACCCTCAGGAGCATCGAAGGGTACTTGAAGTCCTCCGCCAAGTTCGGCGTCATGGCCAACGAGAACGATTTCATTCTCTCCAAGGCGGAGCTTGCCTACCTGGAGCAGATCTTCGGCGAACGGGCCAAGATCTACCCCCGCGGCGGCCACCTGGGGAACCTGGAGTACAAGGAAAACGTGGCATACATGGTCGCATTCTTCACCGAGAGGGAGGCGCAGCCATGAGACACCGTGCCTGCCGGACAACCCTCGCCCTGATGCTGGCCTTTTCACTTACCGGCTGCTCCGCTACCCGTATGAACACCGCAGCCGAGGTGCGGCCCTGGCACTCGATAAACGAGTTCCGGGATCAGCGTTTCGCCGATGTGGAGGACCCTTGGGAAGGCTTCAACAGGAATATGTACCGGTTCAACTTCTACCTCGACAGATACCTCCTGATTCCCGTTGTGAACGGTTACGAGTATGTAACTCCCACCTTCGTTCAGGAGCGCGTCTCCGGCATCTACAACAACCTCAGTGAAATAAGAAACCTCACCAACAGCATCTTCCAGCTCAAGGGGATCGAGTCGGCGACGACGCTGGGCCGGTTCGTGACCAACAGCACCGTGGGGCTGGCAGGCATGTTCGATCCCGCCGCCAAGTTCGGCCTGAAGCGCCACGACCAGGATTTCGGCAAGACCCTGGGCTACTGGGGGACGGCTTCCGGTCCCTACCTGGTGCTGCCGGTCTTCGGCCCCTCGTCCGTGCGCGACGCGGGGGGGCTTGCTTTCGACACCGGCCTGACCTACGGGGTCTACAGTGCTGTCGATCCCTTTGCCGGCACCGGCCACAGTACCGCGATCGACTCGGGGGTAGCGGCCCTGCAGACGGTCGACCTGCGGCATCAGCAGGGCTTTCGCTACTACGACAGCGGCTACCCCTTCGAGTACTACATGGTCCGCTTCCTCTATCACCAAAGCCGTGAAATCGAGACCGGCAAAGCGCCTGAGGCGGAATCCCCGTAAAGGCCGGAGTCAGAAGGAGTGGCAATGAAGACTCTCATCGATCTTTTCCATAGCTTTGAGGCAAGGGGCGATAAAACCGCCTTTGTGAACCGCACCGGCACCCGACGCCTGCCGGTTTCCTATCGCGAACTGCACCAGTTGGCCCTGAAGATGTCGAGTCTGCTGGCGCAAAACGGCGTCGCCGCGGGGGACCGGGTGCTGATCTGGGGCCCCAACTCCTCATGGTGGGCGGTGGCCTACTGGGGGATCATCATCCGTGGCGCGGTCGCGGTCCCGGTGGACTTCATGTCCGATCTCGCGCGCGCCGACTCCATCCGCGGCCTCACCGAGGCCAGGGTCGTGCTGCAGAGCCGGTTCAAACCGGAGCGCATGACCGAAGGCGCCTCGCTGCTGCTGGAAGACCTGCAGTACCTGCTGGAAGACGCGGCGCCGGCCGGCACCGTCGCCACCTGCGCACCCGAAGCTACCGCCCAGCTCATCTACACCTCGGGAACCACCGGCAACCCGAAAGGGGTCATCCTGACCCACAAGAACCTGGTCGCCAATATGACCCAGATAAACGCCCAGATACCGATCATCACTCCCGAGTTCAACTTCCTCTCCCTGCTCCCGTTGTCCCACATGTTCGAGCAGATGGGGGGCTTTTTCACCCCGCTCTACCGCGGCGCGGCGGTCGTTTATCCCGGCACCCTCAAGCCCTCCGCCATCATGGAAGCGCTCGCCGAAGAGGAGATCTACGTCATCATGGCGGTGCCCCGCCTCATGCAACTGCTGAAAACGACCGTTGAGCGGGAGCTCGAGGAAAAGCATCTCTCGGGAGCCTTCGGCTTTCTGTCGAGGCTCGCCCTGAAGCTTCCCAAGACGCTGCGCCGGGCGCTCTTCCTGCCGGTACAGAGAAAGTTCGGCCGCAATTTCACCGTCTTCGTCTCAGGCGGCGCCCCCCTCGATCCGGAACTGTTCACTTTCTGGAGCGCCATGGGGTTCGTCGTCCTGGAGGGCTACGGTCTCACCGAGACCTCCCCGGTGCTCTGCGTCAACACCATGGAGAGCCAGGTGGCCGGTTCGGTCGGGCCTCCCCTGCCTGGTGTCCAGCTGAAGATCGAGGGGAAGGAGGTGCTGGCGCGCGGCGACAACGTCTTTCCCGGCTATTACCGCAATGAAGAAGCGAGCCGCGACGCCTTCACGCCCGACGGCTGGTTTCGGACCGGCGATATCGGGGAGATCGGCCCGGACGGGGGGCTGGTCATCAAGGGTCGAGAGAAGGAGCTGATCGTCACCGGTTCGGGGGTGAACGTGTATCCCGACGAACTGGAGGCGGTGCTGAACAAGATAGCGGGCGTGAAGGAATCCTGCGTCATCGGGCTGGAACGGGGCGGCGGGGAGGAGGTGCATGCGGTGCTGCTCTTGAACGGCGGCGGCATAGCTCCTGAGGACATCGTGGCCCAGGCCAACAAGAATCTGGACGCCCTGCATCGGATCACCGGCTTCACCCTTTGGCCGGAGCCGGAGTTTCCCAAAACCACCACGCTCAAGATAAAGAAGTTCGCCGTCAAGGAGGCGGTCAAAAAAGGAGCGCAGGGAGGCGATGCCACCGCGAGCCGGGACAGCCTGCTCAACCTGCTCGCCAAGGTGACCGGCACCAGCGCCGCGGAGATCCGGGAGGACTCGTTGCTGATGGCGGATCTGGGTCTTACCTCCATCGACCGGCTGGAACTGGTCAATTTCCTGGAACAGGAATACCGGCTCGACATCGACGACTCCCAGATCGGGCCCGAGGCGCGCGTCTCGGACCTGCGCCAGATCATCGCCAAGCGCGAAAAGCTCACCCGGCGCGACCACTTCCGGTTCTGGACCAACGCCACCTGGTGCACGGCGCTGCGGCAGTTTTGGGACACCGTCTTCCACGGCCCCATCTTCCGAAGCTTCGCCACGCTCCAGGTGCGGGGCGGTGCGGAGCTGGAAAAACTGGCGGGACCGGTTTTTTTCGTGGCCAACCACGTAAGCTACCTGGACCAGCCCTCGGTCATGTTCGCCCTGCCGCCGAAGCTTCGCTACCGCTGCGCCACCGCCGCCTGGGAGGAGTTCTTCTTCGGAGACCACCACGGGCTCAACCTGGTCTTGAGGCGCCTGGCCTACCAGTACGCCACGGTGCTCTTCAACCTGTTCCCGCTGCCGCAGAGCCAGGGCTTCAGCGGCTCGCTGAAATACATGGGAAAGCTGGCGAACGCCGGCGTCAGCATCCTCATCTTCCCCGAAGGCGAGCATGCCAAGGACGGGAAGATGCTTCCCTTCCAGATGGGCCTGGGCATCATGGTCAAGGCGCTGGGAATTCCGGTGGTGCCTGTAAAAATCAGCGGCACCGACCGGGTCCTGCCGCACGGTGCGAGCTTCCCGACCCGGGGCGAGGTGACCGTCACCTTCGGCGCGCCGCTTACTTTCCGCTTCGAGGAGCCGGCGGAGATCGTCGAGCTGGCACGCCAGGCGGTGGAAAATCTTTAAATTTCAACAAAGGGAAAATCCACCATGGCAGACGCCGGAACCATCTCGCTACCCTACCGCCGCTACGCCTTGGCCCTGCTCCTGGCGGTGAACCTGCTCAACTACATCGACCGGCAGGTCCTCTTCGCGGTGTTCCCCCTCATCAAGATCGATCTGAGCCTCTCAGACACGGCACTGGGCTTTCTCGGCAGCGCCTTCATGCTGAGCTACCTGCTCCTCGCTCCGCTCTTCGGCTGGCTGGGCGACCGCTGGAGCCGGGTCAAACTCGCCTCGGGAGGCCTCGTGGTCTGGAGCCTGGCGACGGCCCTTGCCGGTTTCGCCCCCGGCTACCGCACCCTCCTGGCCGCCCGGGCCACCGTCGGAGTCGGCGAGGCGAGCTTCGGCACGGTTTCGCCCGGGCTGATCTCGGATTTCTTCCCCAAGGCGCGCCGCGGCCAGATCCTCTCCTGGTTCTACGTCGCCATTCCCGTGGGGAGCGCCCTGGGTTATCTGCTGGGAGGGGTGCTGGGACAAAGGTACGGCTGGCATGCCGCGTTTTTGCTGGTCGGCATACCCGGACTGATCCTTGCCATTCCCATCGCCCTCTTGCGCACACCTCCCCGCGGTGGCGACGAGGCGGCGCCCGGCCCCGAAAAGGAAAGCCCGGCCTACTCGGCCCTGTTCGCAAACCGCTCCTTTGTCTGCAACACCCTCGCCATGGCGGCGATGACCTTCGCTATCGGCGGGCTGGCCCAATGGATCCCCTCTTTCCTGTACCGCGCCCACTCGCTCGACGTGGCCAGGGGGAACACGCTCTTCGGCGCCACCACCGTGCTGGCGGGGATTCTCGGAACCCTGGCCGGCGGCTGGCTCGGCGATCGCTGGCAGAAAAAGAGCGGCAAGGGGTACCTGCTGGTCTCCGGCTGGGGCTTCCTGATCGGCGCCCCCTTCGCCGCCTGGGCCATCCTCGCCCCGGGTCTTACCTCCTGCATGTCCGCGATCTTCATCGCCGAATTCTTTCTCTTCCTCAACACCGGCCCGCTTAACACCGTCATCATCAACGTCACCGACCCCGCCATCCGTGCCATGGCCTTTGCGATCAACATCTTCTTCATCCATGCCCTGGGCGATGCCTTTTCCCCTTCCATCCTGGGCTGGCTCTCGGACCGGTGGGGACTGCGCAGCGCCCTGCTGATCACCCCGCTTGCCATGGTGCTGGCGGGGCTGCTATGCTTCGTCTGCGGCAGGTTCGTGATAAGGGACGCGGCGCGGGCAGAGGGAAGAACTCTTGAGTAGCTTGGAATGAGGGGAAGGTCGAGGGCGTATGTGGCACCGACAAAAAGGCCGCCCTTTTGGGGCGGCCTTCGACGTTACTGCTTCGTTGCCGGGTTCGCATATTCTTCGTCTCCCCTGCGCATACCTTTCCTGTCCATGTCGGGGCTGCCGGTATCGCTTCGGCCCTGCCTCAGCTCTTCCCGCGCCTTCTTCGCCAACTCGCCATAGTTTTCACGGATGCTATCCAGTTCGTGCTCCTCCAATTCCTCCAGGTCCAAAAGCGCGTTGTGCGCACCCGCTTGGGAGCGAATGAGCTCATCCAGCTTGATTTGCAGCGCCTCGGAGTCCCGGTTCTGGGTATTCTGGATCAGGAACACCATCAGGAAGGTGACGATGGTGGTTCCCGTGTTGATCACCAGCTGCCAGGTGTCGCTGAAGTGGAACAGTGGCCCGGTGACGATCCAGACTATGATAACAGCGCCCGCCAAACCAAAAGCGTAGGGGCGTCCTGTGGCACGAGACGTCGCCTTCGCAAAGGCGGTAAACCTTGAGGTTGATTTTGTCGGTTTCATCACGGCCTCCGGGTGCGCGATGGCATCCGCCTATTTGATTTTCATTACCACGTCGCGCAGAATGGACCGCACCTCGCCCCAGACCTGGTCCGTTCCGGTTTTCAGGTTTTCCCATTCGTCGTCGCTGGCCGCCGAAATCCCCTGCAGCTTCAGCGCGGCCTGGTCCCGCTTCCCCTGCAAGGCCGCGATGGCCTGGAGGTAATCCGACTTTGACTCGGTGGCGCTTTCAGCCTTGTCCTTCAGCCGGTCGATCTCGTTATCCCATTCGACCATCTGCGCCGAGAGTCTCTCGATGTACTCGGTTCGCTTGTCCATGCGGGTCTCCTTCTTTTTAGCTCTGCCTGGTAATGCGGCAATTGAATTCGCCTCGGGTAACATTACCACGTCGTTAGATAGTTGGGAACGGCATCGGGCGCCCCCAAGGGGCGCCCGAACAAACTACCGGCCTCGTCCTTCATCTTTATTCTGTCCCTGGCCGTGGCCGCGGTCTTGTCCCTGTCCACCACCCCTCTCCTGCTGTTCCTGGCCCTGACCTTTGCCTTGACGACCCTGCGGCGCGTGCTGTTCGCGCTGTGCGGCCGGCTGCTGCTGCCTCTGCTCGTGGGCCGCCGGGCCCCGCTGCTGCTGCGGCTGGGCTTTGGCTGGAGAGTTGACCGGCTGTGCGTGGCCTGCCGGGACGCCCTGCTGCTGCGGCGCCGAGTGCTGGCGCTCTTGCGGAGCTCTCGTCTGCGGCCGCTCCGCTCTGACCGGCTGAGTTGCAGGCGCTTTCTGTTCCACCTGTTTCAGATGCTGGCGGACGACCTTGTCGCGCGGCTGGTATCGGTATTGCTGGCTGCGCAGCGTCTTTTGCTGCTCTACCTGCGGATACCGGTCTCCGGCATACTGGCGCTGGTAGACGGGAATGGGAGCGCGCGCCGGTGCGGCGGTGCGATTCCAGCGGTCCCAGCCGCTTCGGCGCTGTTGCCAGGAACGGCCCCAGTGGTCACCCCAGCGCGGCGCCCTGTCGCGCTGCCAGCCGCCGAAGTAGACGGGAGGCTGTCGGTAGTAGCTCACCGGCACCCGCAAAACGAAAAGCGGCACTACCGCCGGGTCGACAAAGCCCCAGGGGCCGTTGTACCAGGAACTCGCGTACCAGTTGTCATTCTGGTACACCCAGTACATGCCGTCGTAGAAGAAGTAGTTGCCGTCGATTCCTGGAGCATAGTAGACGGGATAGCCCGGTACCGGAACCAGTTCCGGGAACAACGGCAGGTTGATGCCGATGCTCACGTTGGGTAATCCGATACCGATACCGACGCTGACTCCTGCCGTGGCCGAAGTCTCCAGGCACAATAACATCCCCAACACGATGAATCCGTAACGTATCTTTCGCATCTTGGTCCTCCTTTTCTCTTTCTTTATGCAGGGCCGTGACTCTGTTTGCCGCTCAGGCGACAGATTCGGCGCGAGCCGTACATCCTAACGACCGTGACCGCCACGTCCACCGTGCCCGCCGTGTTCCTCTTTGTAGTGTCCGTGCTTGTCGCCGTGATCTCTGTGATGCTTCTTATATTTTTTATAGTGCCTACGGTTGTCGTGCCTGGAAGGTTCCCTTTCTATGTAGACCCGGCGGTTGCTTTCGACGTAGTAGGGGCGGCCTGCGTCGATCTGGACGTTTACGCCAGGAGGCGCCGGCAGATAACCATTGACGTGGACATTGACACTGGAACCCGGCAAACCCGGCGGGATGAGAATGCCAGGTACGCCCCCCGCTTCGGCGTTATCGAAGGTGAAGGAGAGGACGGCCGCTGTCAGTATCAGCATGGAGAGAATAGCTTTGGTGCGCATTGGGAACTCCTTTTTTGTTTGATACTGTATTCGTGGCAGTTTGATAAAGTCACAACTGTCACGGAAAGGATATTACAACTAACGTGCCAGGGAATTGGTCCGGACGGTGTCGTGTCAAGCCACCGGTATTGCTGTATTAATTTTTGCTGAAGCGAAGCAGAAAGAGACGGTCGGCAAAGCTTTTCCGTCGTATATAACGAAGCCGCCAAATACAACGGGATTGTTCGAAGCTAGGGAAGAGTGCCGCCCCAGGTTACGGGCTGCAGAATTGACAAGTGCAGCGACAGCTGAAGGTCGGAAAACGTTCCCACGCCGCAGCGTGGGAACGATGGCGGTGGCCCGATGAGGGGTAGTGAAACGGAACGGCGGGGGGTTAGTTGAAGAAGTACTTGACGCCGACGGTCGTGGCAAAACTCGACGGGTCGAAATTGCCCCTGTGGTCCCCGAAGTTGTCTGTAATGTCGGCGTTCGGGGCAAGGACCAGCTTTGCCTCCGCGCTCAGTGCCAACTGTTTGAGAAGGAAGTAGTCGATGCCGGCCTTGGCGTGGGCGCCGATCGTGGTGTCGACGTCGCGCCTTTCCCCATCGTTGGGATCGTAGTCGCTGAAAAGGATGTCCAGTCCCACCCCGAGGTACGGGACCAGCTGATGGTTGGCAAGGGCTACCCGGTATTGGCCTCCGAAAGAAAGGTCGGTAACTCCGAAGTCGCCGGTCTGGGAGCCGAAAGCGGCATGGCTCAGCTCAAGCTCCGCGGCGAAGTGGTCATCGAGACCGTAGATGAGGCCGGCGCTTCCGACCAAGCCGGCATCGGTCTTGTTGTTGTAGAAATCGGAATCGTTGTCGGCCGGGGCCAGGACGCCGATTTTCCCGGTAACGCCGAGCCTTCCCTTGATGCTGTCCGCCATGGCGGCCCCGGCGGTGAGAGCTACGGTTGATGCGATGCATGCTGCTACGATGAGCTTCTTCATGGTTGATACTCCTTGGTATTCCTGCAAAACATCAGTCATTCACGATTTCTGGTTTCCATCATTCTGACTACATCTCTCCCTCCTATTTAATTAGCATAAGCACAAGATCATTTTTCTCGACTCGACTATTATTTCGAACCTGAAAGATGTTTTTGGATGTGGATATGCATAGACAATGAGAAGCTAAGAGCAAATACCTCGCCAACCGCAACCATAAAAACGCATGGAGAATATTTACTTTGTGATAACAGCCTATTAGGTAGGTTGCAATCGCTTTGGTGACAAGTTCAATTAAGCCACACAGCCCTCCATATTTGATAGAACCTCAACATATTGAGGTATACTTTGAACTTTACTAGGTATAGCTTGATAGATACGGTAGATACAGAAAGCAGATATCAATAATATACGGCTACTCCGTTGGTTACCTTGTCGTCGTCTTTAGCAGGTCGTTGAAAATAAGTCA
>DNJC01000087.1 GCA_003490025.1 Geobacter sp.
CATTCCTGCCGCGATCCGCTGGAGCAATCGCGGCAGGAATGCCGCTCCTACAGGTTATCAGCAGAAAGATTGCCGAACGGGAAACGTTATGCCTCCCGCCCCGCCTGCGCGTTACTGCCTGCAGGCGGAGCGGGAGTGCATTGTCGAAGGAATTGCGTCAGTACCCTAAAGGATCTCGAGCAGTTCGATCTCGTAGGTGATGTCTTCGCCGGCGAGCGGATGGTTGGCGTCCACGACGACGGTTTCTTCGGTGACTTCGACAACAACGACCTCGACCGGCTCGTCGTCGTCGCCGGTCAGTTCGAGTTCCATCCCCACTTCCGGAACGATGTCGCCGGTGAGCTGCTCGCGGCTGATGGCGAACACCTCATCCTCGTCGTATTCGCCGAAGGCGTCCTCGGCCGGGATCACAACCGTTTTCTTCTCGCCGGGAGCCATGCCGACCAGCGCTTCCTCGACCTGGGGAAAGAAGTCCTCGTTCCCTATGGTCATCTCCATAGGGCCGCTCTCGCAACCGCAGCCGTCATCGTCGCAGCCGCAGTCGTCGTCTTCGCAGCAGCCGGCCTCGTGGTCGTGGATCGTACTGTCGAAAACGGAGCCGTCCTCGAGGGTGCCAGTGTAGTTGATACGTACTTTGTCGCCTTGTTTTGCAGTTGCCATTTCTTTATTTCCTTCTATGTCTTTTGATTTTTAGCCAGAGCTATCATCCGGATGGTACGTGCGACCGTGCCCGGTAGTCCAGCAAAATCTACTTTAGCGATAAATTTTTCGACAGACGCCGAGAGAGGAGGAGCCTCCCCCCGTCAGCCTAGTTCGTCTGTTCCCTCTTGCATCGCTTGATGGCGAAGTTGTAGCACTGCAGGTAGGTGAGGATGGTGAGGATAAAGCTGTAATAGATCACGCTCATCACGACGGGAGGGGTGCTCGCCTTGAGAGCCATGAAAAAGATGAAGAAGAAACCAAAGACGGAGATCTTGATGACGTCTGCCCATCTTTTCTGCTTGATGAAGGCCTTTGTCTCCTCCTTACTGAGATCCCTGCCGATCACTGAAAAGTCACGATTGGCTTCCTTGGCGGCAAACCTGAAGATCGGATAGAAGAGCACCAGCTGGACCACAAAACTTACCACAACGCCGGTCATGAACTGGCTTCCCCTGCCGATGCTCTGGAGCTTTACCTGGAACTGTACAGCCATGAAAACAAGCAGCGCCACCAGCGCGCACTGGACCGCCGCAAAAATCTTGATGGTCTTGTTGATCTTCTTCAAGTCCAAGGTGCTCGTCATGAATTCTCCTCTGATCGGTTTTGCCTCGCTTCAGGCGCTGGGTAGGGGGCTACCATAACAAATATAATGATGTTATACAATCCCAAAGGTCCGGACGCCTGGCGGGGAGCCCTCGGAATCTTTTATCATTTTTGCATTGATCCGTCAGCCGGAATCGAGTAATTTTGCGGGACTAACGCCGGCCCCGGATGAGCGGCGGGCCCAAAGGAGTGTGCCGATGGATGTGACGCTGAACGCCACGGAGCTGCGGGTGCTGGGCTCACTGATAGAGAAGGAGCTCACCACGCCTGAATATTACCCGCTTTCGCTGAACGCCCTGGTGAACGCATGCAACCAGAAGTCGAACCGGGAGCCGGTGATGACCCTGGATGAGTCGGACGTGACCCGCGCGCTCGACTCGCTCAGGTTCAAGCAGTACGCCATCGTCTCGGCGAGCGGTGGCCGGGTCGCCAAGTACCGCCACGGGCTGGTCGAGAAGTTCCGCTTCACCCCGGCCGAGCTGGCCATCCTGTGCGAGCTGATGGTGAGAGGGCCCCAGACCATCGGAGAACTCCGGGGGAGGGGGGAGAGGATGCATCAGTTCACCGACCTGGCCGAGGTCGAGTCCGTGCTGGGGGAACTGCTGGAGCGTACGCCCCCCCTGGTCGCCAAGCTGCCCCTCCAGCCGGGGCGCAAGGAGCCGCGCTACTGTCAGCTCTTCAGCGGCGAGCCGGATCTCTCCGAGCTTGCCGCGCAGGCCGAGTCAAGGGGAGGGAGTGCGGACAGCGACAAGATCGCCCGCCTGGAGCTGGAACTCTCGGAGCTGCGCGAAGAGGTAGCGGCTCTGCGCCAGACCGTTGCGGATTTCAAGAAATCGTTCGAGTGAGAGGAGTAAGCGCATGTCCGTTGAGAAGGAAGAACTCGCCGCCAAGATAGATACGGCCGACTGGCAAGCGCTGAGGGCCCATCTGGAGAGAGGGGGGGTGGTCATAGTCGATCCCCTGCTCGACCTTGCCGAGGTGGGGGTTGCGCTCGCCAAGGACGACGTGAAGAGCGTGGAGCGGTGGCTCTCGTCGGGGCTGATCGCCAAGCCGTCGGCGCAGCAGATACAGAGTTGGGACGCAGAGAAGGGGAAGAATTTTCTCTGCCTGATCGTTTCCCCTTACGTGCTGGCCCAGGAAGAGTCCCCGACAAAGGGGTGACAAGGAGGGTTCATGGAAAAGGAGCGTAGTGCCGAGGTATCCTGTTCACGCTGCAGCGCCGTCTGGCAAAAAAGCGGCACCACCAACTGCTGGAGCGGAGATCCGCAGACGGCGCCGCCGCGTCCCGGGAACTGCCCCGCTGGTGCGCATGCCAAAATCGTGGAAGAGTCGTTTGCCATGCTGACGGGGGAGGGGGAGGACGCGCGGATAGCCTTCGTGGCGGCGCGGGTCGAGGGGCTCTGCTACCAGCCGATCCCCGGCTCCGACGCGGTGAACGCGCGCTGGAGCCGCGTCGAGGACACCATCGCCTTTGCCAAGCTGATGGGGTACCAGAGGATCGGTATCGCGACCTGCATCGGTCTTCTGGAGGAGTGCGAGAGGCTCTCGGCAATCCTGAAGGCGCAGGGATTCACCCCTCTCAGCGTCTGCTGCAAGGCAGGGAGCATAGACAAGATGGAACTCGGCCTGAAGGAAACGGACAAGGTGCGACCGGGAACCTTCGAGCCCGCCTGCAACCCGGTGGCGCAAGCCCGGATCTGCAACGATCTCGAAACCGACATGAACATCATCGTCGGGCTCTGCGTGGGGCACGACATGCTGTTCAACAAGCACTCGGAAGCCCCGGTGACCACGCTGGTTGTCAAGGACCGCGTCACCGGCCACAACCCCGCCGCCGTCCTCTACGGCCAGAACTTCTACTATAAAAGACTGCAGAAGGGGCCGATGGTCGTGGAGTAGCATCGGGAAAAGCAGTAGCCGTAAAATGGGGCCCGCCGAGCGCAGCACGACTTGGCGGGCCTTTTTGCGTTTTTTTGACAGCTGCCGAGGCGCTCCCGGGGGCGCGACGGGATTTTGACAAAAGGGGGGCGCAGGGCGGCAGGTGGCGTGTCCGGGCGGCGGCAGCGGCGGCCTTTGTTGCCGGTGCCGAAAAAAAATATCCGTCCAGGATAACTCCCTTCCTCGCGCAGCTCGGCAATGGCTAAGTCAGTGAAAGGACGGAACTCCTTTCCGTTGCAGGAGCCTGCGGACAAAAACGCCGCCACTGCGTTCGAAGGGTAAAATCGCTAAACATTGGAGATTTTTATAAAAAATGGGCACGCTCGGTGAAGTGGTCCCCACCCATCGGCCGCCGCAGTAAACAAACCGGCAAGAAACGCCGGGAAAACACCAGAAAGGGGAGAACACAATGTCAACAGGCGATATCTCATTAACCGCAGGAATGAGGACCAACCTTCTTAACCTGCAGCAGAGCAGCACATTGTTGAACAGAACACAGGAGAGGCTTTCCTCAGGCAAAAGGGTCAACAGCGCACTCGACAACCCGACGAACTACTTTGCGGCGCAGAATGCGAACCAGCGCGCAGGCGACCTCAACGACCGCAAGGACGGCATGTCCGAGGCGGTGCAGACCGTCTCCGCCACCAACGCCGGTATCACCGCCATCACCGGCCTGATCAACGCTGCAAAAGGTATCGCGCAGTCGGCGATGTCCACCAGCGACACCAACGTGCAGTCGAAGCTGGCGGCGCAGTACGACACCATCCGGAGCCAGATCGACAACATCTCGTCGGACTCCGGGTACCGCGGCCTGAACCTCTTGAGCGCCGCCAACACCCTCACGGTCAACTTCAACGAGGGCGCAACCTCCAAGCTGAACGTCATCGGCTTCCTGGCCAACTCCTCGGGGCTCAGCCTCACCGCGGTGAGCGGCAACTGGCAGTCGACCTCCAACATCACCACCGACACGGCAAAGATGGATTCCGCCATCACGACCCTGAGGACCAACACCCAGACCCTGGCCGCGAACCTGAACATCATCACCACGCGCCAGAACTTCACCGACGACATGATCAACACGCTGCAAACCGGCGCCGACAACCTGACTCTGGCCGACATGAACCAGGAAGGCGCCAACATGCTGATGCTGCAGACACGTCAGAGCTTGGGAACCACCTCGCTCTCCATGTCCTCGCAGGCAGCACAGTCCGTCCTCAAGCTGTTCTAACCATCAACCCGGACTGGAGGGGGCGACCCCTCCAGTCCGGCATCACGCGGCTCCCTCCCCTGATTCCTCCCCAACCTTGATCCCACCGATTTTTTTGACTCCCATCCCAGCAGCGGTTGAAGATAGTACCGGTTCAGGTGCAACGCGGCCGTTTCGCGCCGTGCGTCGTGCTTGAATCCCGAAGGTGGTGAGTAGATGGGAAAGCGTTGCGGCAGGATGTGTTGCAGAATCATTAAAGGGATGCTGTCCCGCTGCAACTGTAGACCGCTTCTTTGGAATGGACGGCCCCCCGGGGGGAGAGGACGCTGGAGTAGAGGATGAATTCGTTGACCTCGAAGGGCGGAAAGGCCAGTTCCCGATAGGATGCCTCGAAGCGCGCCACCGCGGCTGAAGACGGTTCTTTGAAGCGGGCAAGGGTGATGTGGGGTGAGAAGCGCCGCTCCTCGCCGGGTATGCCGCTTCGCTTAAGCGCGGACTCGATCTCCTGCTGCAGCAAGGTCAGCTCGCGCCCCGCATCGAGGCCGACCCAGAGCACCCTCGGATGCCCGTGCGGAGGGAAGTGGCCGACGCCGCGCAGGGAAAGGGGGAACTGCGGAAAGCCGATTTCCGACAGAGCGTTCTTTATCGCTGCGAAGGTGTGCGGGTCGATCTCGCCTATGAACCTCAGGGTCAGGTGAATCTCGGCCGCGCCTACACACCTTGCGCCGGCGACGGTACTTGCCAGAGCGGCGAGATCGGTTTTAATCGGTTCCGGGATGTCGACTGCGACGAATAGTCTGGGCAAGGCGAACTCCTGTCGCGGGAAAAACGGGATTGTGGCGCTCTGTCATAATAAATAGTTGACTAACGTAAGCCGGAATGTTAGATAGTATAGCTTTGGTGAACCCAAAGTAAAGGCGCGATAATGCTCGACGCGAGATACATACGCGAAAATCTTGAGACTGTGGAAGCCCGGCTGAAGACCAGGGGAGAGGGTGTGGATATTGCCCGCTTCAAAGAACTGGACGACCGCCGTCGCGAGCTTCTGCAGCAAAGCGAGACGCTCAAGGCGCTCCGCAACAAGGTTACCGAAGAGATCGCACGCCTCAAGGACAAGAGCGAAGGGGCCGAGCGCAAGGCCGAGATGCGCGAGGTTTCCCAGCAGATAAAAGGTATCGACGAGTCTCTGCGCGGCGTGGAAGAGGAGCTGCAGGGCTTCCTCCTCACCGTTCCCAACGTCCCGCACCCGACCACCCCGGTGGGCAAATCCGAGGCGGACAACGTCGTGGTCAGGACCTGGGGCGAGGTGCCGACGTTCCCCTTTGCCGCGAAGCCGCACTGGGAGTTGGGCGAAGAGCTGGGCATCCTCGACTTCGAGCGGGGCGCAAAGCTCGCGGGCGCGCGTTTCACCCTCTACCGCGGCGCGGGCGCACGGCTGGAAAGAGCTCTCATTAATTTCATGCTGGATCTGCATACAACGGAGCATAAATATATTGAAATGCTCCCGCCCTTTATGGTAAACAGGGACTGCATGACCGGCACGGGCCAACTGCCCAAGTTTGAGGAAGATCTCTTCCACATGGAAGGGGTCGATTTTTTTCTCATCCCTACCGCCGAGGTTCCGGTAACGAACATACACCGCGGTGAGATCCTGAAGGGTTCAGATCTCCCGATTTGCTACGTTGCCTACACCCCATGTTTCCGCAAGGAAGCCGGGTCGTATGGCAAGGACACGCGCGGCCTGATCAGGCAGCACCAGTTCAACAAGGTCGAACTGGTCAAGTTTGCCAACCCCGCCGACTCCTACCAGGATTTGCAGAAACTGCTCGCTGACGCCGAGGAGGTTCTGCGCAGGCTTCAGATACCCTACCGGGTGGTAGAGCTTTGCACCGGTGACATAGGTTTTTCGTCTGCCAAGACGTTCGACATCGAGGTCTGGCTGCCGGGTCAGAACTGCTACCGGGAGATTTCCTCCTGCAGCTGTTTTGAGGATTTTCAGGCGCGCCGTGCGGGAATCCGCTTCAGGCCGGACGAGAAGGCCAAGCCGGAATTCGTCCACACACTGAACGGTTCCGGTCTCGCCGTCGGAAGGACCCTGGTTGCCGTGCTGGAGAATTACCAGCAGGCTGACGGTTCGGTGTTGATACCGGAAGTGCTCAGGCCGTACATGGGCGGGGCTGATAGGATCAGCTAGGCTTTGGAGGAATGGCCGAGTGGTTGAAGGCGGCGGTCTTGAAAACCGTTGAACGAAAGTTCCGTGGGTTCGAATCCTACTTCCTCCGCCAAACGTTGCAGCAATATGCAGGACTGATTCAAACGGAGAGCTGGCCGAGTAGGTCGAAGGCGCACGCCTGCTAAGCGTGTATACTGGGAAACCGGTATCGAGGGTTCGAATCCCTCGCTCTCCGCCATTTTTTAGCAGGGGCAGCAGGGCAGTTGTTGCAAACGGCAGCGGAGGTTTGGGTGAAGCGGTTGATGAAACTGATGGTTTTGTCTCTGGTCGCTATTGGTTTCGCAGCAGGGTGCAACGAAAAAGCGAAGCAACAACCGGCGGTAGCCAAGCCCCAGCCCGCGAGGGCGGCATCTTCAGTTGTTGTTCCGGATAGCGTGAAGGGAAAGTGGAAGGCGGTGCAGATTGCCGTCGCCGACAAGAACGCGAACCAGCAGAAGCTCTACACCATAAACATCGGTTCCGCGCTGAGGCTTCCCAACTCGAACCTGACGATCAAGGTGGAGAATTTCCTGCCGCACTTCGGGATGGAGGGGACCACGCTCACCTCCCAGTCCAACGAGCTGAAGAACCCGGCAGCGCAGTTCAGCATACGCGAAGGCGATAGCGAGATATTCAAGGGGTGGCTATTTTCGCTCTACCCTACGACTCATGCCTTTCAGCATCCACAGTTCGGTTTCACCCTGGTCGATTACATCCCGGCCAATTGAAAACAAGTTGCGCTCGTAGCTCAGCTGGATAGAGCAACGGACTACGAATCCGTAGGTCGGGAGTTCGAATCTCTCCGAGCGCGCCATAAAAAAGAGGGGTTCCACCCCTCGACTATTCTTCAGTTTGCGCCCGTAGCTCAGCTGGATAGAGCACAAGACTACGAATCTTGGGGCCGGGCGTTCGAATCGCTCCGGGCGCACCAAACTTAAAGAGAGAACGGCCCTTCCGCACCAGTCGGAGGGGCCGTTTTTTTCGTGTGGTCTCTGGCGTTCAAGAACGGCCTGGCGTCGAGAACCGGTAGGATGGATGAAGTCCTCGACGCCAGGCTCTCTTGTCGTCAACGGCTGCAGGGTGGGCGGCGGAGAGGCTTTGGGTAAATCGAGATGGGGTCCCGCCCTGGAGATTATACCGAGTTATACATGATTTCTTGTATAACTCGGTATAAAAGGATATAACCCTTTACGTTCAGCAAAGGAGGCCGTTATGGACAGGATTAGGAATCCCTTTTCTCCAGGGGCCGGCAGCCCGCCCCCGGAACTGGTCGGGCGCGATGCGATCCTTGAGGACGCTCAGGTGCTTTTCGGCAGGGCACTGGCCCGGCGACCGGAGCGGAGTCTCCTCATGACGGGGCTGCGCGGGGTGGGGAAGACCGTGCTCCTGAACGAGATCGAGAGGCTGGCGGTGAGAGCCGGATACCGTACGGTACTGGTTGAGGCTCACGAAGACAAGCCGCTGCCGCTTCTTCTGGCCCCCTCACTGCGCCAGCTACTCTTCGAGCTGGACCGGATGGCCGGCGCAGGGAACCAAGCCCGCCGCGCCCTGGGGGTATTCAGGAGTTTCTTGGGTGCGGTCAAACTGAAATACGGCGAACTGGAGGTCGGGCTGGACATAGACCCGGAGACGGGTAGCGCCGACAGTGGTGACCTCGAGGCGGATCTCCCCCGTCTCTTCTGCGCGGTGGCCGAAGCCGCCCTTGAGCGGGGAACCGGCATCGCCATCCTGATTGACGAGGTACAGTACCTTACGGAGCAGGAATTGAGCGCCTTGGTCATGGCCCTGCACCTGATGCAGCAGCGCCAGCTTCCCCTCGTGCTGATTGGGGCCGGGCTTCCCATCCTCCCCGCCCTGACCGGAAATTCTAAATCCTACGCCGAGAGGCTGTTACAGTACCCGGTGGTGGGGACGCTTGAAAGGGGCGACGCCGATCGGGCGCTGCAGGATCCGGTGCGCGCAGAGGGGGCGGAGTTCACCGAAGAGGCGCTGGCCGAGATCTTCAGGCTGACTCGGGGCTATCCGTATTTCCTCCAAGAGTGGGGCTACATGTCGTGGAACCGAGCGGAGAGTTCCCCGATCACTGTGGAAACAGTGCAGGACGCCACCACCGACATCATCAAGCGACTGGACCAGAACTTCTTCCGGGTCCGCTTCGAGCGGCTTACCCCTAAGGAGAAGGAGTTGCTGAGGGGGATGGCAGAGCAGGGTCCCGGTCCGTACCGCATGGGGGATATAGCCGCAGTGCTGGGCACGACGGTGGGGAGGCTCAGTCCGGTGCGGGCCTCGCTGATCGGCAAGGGGATGATCTACAGCCCGGAGCACGGGGCGCTCGACTTCACCGTCCCACTCTTCGACGAGTTCATGCGGCGCAGCATGCCTCTGCAAAGATGGGGAAGACAGCCATGATCAATTGAGAAACGCACAATTTCAGGGGCGTCCGTTCGCAGTAACAACT
>DNJC01000150.1 GCA_003490025.1 Geobacter sp.
AGGAATGCCGCTCCTACAGGGTGATTACGCAATGTTCTAATTGTCTTGCAACAACCTGTATAAAAAAGAGGGGGACCCTGGTTACGGGTCCCCCTCTTTGCGTTTTTTTCCCTTGGCGTGCCTCGGCGTCTACTTCACCTTGTAGTGAAGGAAATAGATCTTCTTTCCCTCGGCCATGAATTTGCGCATGTACTTCGACAGGTGGTACCCCTCGAACTCGTGCCGGTACAGGTCGGGCGCGAACTGGTTTTGCAGCGAGCTGACCTCGGGAAGCATTTCGGCCACGTCGAGGCCGTAGTCGTCAAAGTCGGTGGCGAAGAAAAAGTCCCCGCCGGGGACCATGTAATCCATCAGGAATTCGACGAAGGCCCGGTTGACGAGGCGCCGCTTGCGGTGCCGCTTCTTGGGCCACGGATCGGGGCAGTTGATGTACACGGCGGAAAGGCTCCCCTTGCGGACCCGGTCGGTCACGAAGAGCCGCGCCTCGTCGCGCAGCACGCGCACGTTCTTGACCTCGTGCCTGTCAAGCCTGCGGCAGGTCTTGTAGCACCCCTTGTTGTAGAAGTCGATGGCGATGAAGTTGGTTTCCGGCTGGTCCAGCGCCGTCTTCAGCATGAAGTCGCCCACCCCGCAACCTATCTCCAGCGCGAGCGGATTGTCGTTGCCGAACACACCCTTCCAGTCGGGCGGGGTCGGCAGGTTTTCCAGTCTGAGGTAATTCGGTGAATCGATGTGAATGAATGTTTGCGTCATCTGCCCCTCTTGCGATTTTTTCTCGGGGGGAAGATAGCACAGCCGCGCCGTGCGGTGAAGTGAAGATTTCTAAACTGATTCTCAGGCCGCCACCTTGAAGTGCTCCACAAGGCGATGCAGCTGGCCTGCATGGCTCTGCAGTTTCCTGGCGGCATCGGCGGAATCGTGCGAGGAGCCTGCGCTCAGCTGAACCACCTCGGTGATCTGCTGGATATTGCCGGTGATCTCGTTGGTGGTCGCCATCTGCTGCTCGGCTGCGGTCGCTATCTGGTTGATCTGCTCGGAGACGGCGTCGATCTGGTTGCTGATGTTGCTAAGGGCCTCGCCGGACCTGGCGGCATCGCTTGTCCCGCGCTCGACCTCATGCACGCCTTCCTGCATGGATGTGACGGCACCCTTGGTTTCAACCTGAATGGCCCGTATCATCTCGCCGATCTCCCTGGTCGCCCTGGTGGTGCGCTCCGCGAGGGCGCGCACCTCGTCCGCCACAACCGCAAAGCCCCTCCCCTGGTCGCCTGCCCTGGCGGCCTCTATGGCGGCATTGAGGGCGAGAAGGTTGGTCTGATCCGCGATATCCTCTATGGTTCCGATTATCTCCCCGATCTGCTCGGAGCGGGTACCGAGCCTCTCCACGGTGGCGGCGCTCTGCTTCACCTTTTCGGCGAGCCGGTTCATGCCGGCGACCGTCTCCTGCACCACGGAAACGCCCTCTATCGCAAGTTTGCTTCCCTGCCGGGAACTTTCCGCCGCCATGCTGCAGTTCTGGGCGATTTCCATCGAGGTGGCTGCCATCTCCTCGCTGGCAGTGGCGACGGTCCCCGTCTGTGCCGCCACCTCCTCCGAATTCGCCGCAACCTGCTGGTTCACCGCGGACATCTGGTCCGCCGAGGCTGACAGCTCGGTCGCCGTCTGTTTTATGGAAGCGATCATGGAGACCGTGGAGGCCAGCATGCGGTTGATGCTTTTGCCCAATTCACCTATCTCGTCGTTGGCGAAAATCCTCAGCTGCACCGACAGGTCTCCGTCGGCCACCCGGCTCATGGTATCCGCCACGCGATTGAGCCTCGTGGCGAAGTTGCGGCTCAGGTACAAGACCGACAAAAGCCCCAGGATGACGGCTGCCGCTCCGGTGCCGAGCAGTACCCATTTCGCCTTGCCGTACACGGCTACCGATTCCAGGTAGGCGGCGTCGGTACCCAGCTGTTGCAACTTCACCTGCTCGTCGAAGCTTTCATGGACCTTTTGCGTCAGCGGAATCGCCTCATGCAGCAGCAGGGCCACCGCTTCATCCTGTTTCCGTTCCAGCGCCAGCTGTATCACGCGGTCGTTGGCCTGTGCGGCGGGTATGATCGACTTTTTGGCACTTTCCAGCAGCTCGCGCCCTTTCCCCTCCCGGGTCTCCAGCGCCTCCAGGTTCTTCATGGCCGACGCGTAGCGTACCCTGGCGGCTTCTACCTTTTGTTTCTCATCCTTCAGGGCGCTTTCATCCTTCAGCAGCACCAGCATCTGGATGGAGGCGGAAAGGTCGTCGAGCGCCTTCGATGCCTGCGAAGCGTTGACCGTCTTGACGTAGTTCCCTTTGGCGATCGCTTCGACCGAATCGTGCACCTTCCTGGTGGCGAGCAGGGCCAGGCAGATGATCAAGACGATGATAAGGAGCAAAAAACCGAATACTGTACCGAGCTTGACGGAGATCTTCTGGTTGTTGAAAGACATGGGCAAAACCTCAGAGTTGATAGTTTGAAATCTAAAGTGGCTCAATCGTGCAAACGAGTCGTTCATTACAAAAGTTACGAAACTTCCGTATGCTGATCGGGTGCCGGAGAAAAATCTTTACGAGATATACGGCATCGAGCGCAATTAATTGTGCCGATCAATGACCGCCTTCCGCTGTACGTCCCCTCCCCCTTCTCACCCATCCCCACCTCGTCCCTCCTTTGTCCGTTAAATCCTCACTGTGGAAAATCTACCCGGCGCAGAGGGCTGGCCAGAGAAGAGAATCGCAGCTGGTGATCGGCGTGACCATTCCAGTCACGCCGTACTGGCGTCGGTTACGGCAAGCCTTCGCCGCCGGGAGTCAGAACGCATGCCTACTGTTTTCAGCAAAAGTCATGCCTCGCTTTCAGATTGCACGAGCAGCCCCCCGAACCACCTCGCCCCACCCGCGCCGAGCTACCGGCTTCCACGGGCTCTTTTTCGCCGACTTTCCCTAATGCTCATGCTTTCCATTGCCATTTTTCGAACAACGTGCTAATTATATCCTCTTGAAATAAGGCAAAAAAGGAAAACCAAACACCATGAAATTTTCAGAATTACCCATTCCGGAGTGCGTCCTCAAGGGGATCGCGGAGACCGGTTTCACAGCCTGCACGCCGATACAGGCGAAGGCGCTCCCGCTGGCGCTTTCCGGAAAAGACGTGGCAGGACAGGCGCAAACGGGGACGGGAAAGACCGCTGCATTCCTCATCTCCCTCTTCACCCGCCTCTTGAACCAGGAAAAAAGCGGCGGGGAGCACCACCCGCGGGCTCTCATCCTCGCCCCCACCCGTGAACTGGTGGTCCAGATCGAAAAGGACGCCCAGTTGCTCGGCAAGTACGCGGGCTTCAACATCCAGGCGATCTACGGCGGCGTCGACTACATGAAGCAGCGCGACGCGCTGAAGGCCGGGGCCGACATCGTGATCGGAACTCCCGGGCGCCTGATCGACTACCTGAAGCAGAAGGTCTACTCCCTGAAGGACGTCGAGGCGCTGGTGATCGACGAGGCGGACCGGATGTTCGACATGGGGTTCATCGCCGACCTCCGTTTCATCCTGAGGAAGCTCCCGAACTACGACAAGAGGCAGAACATGCTCTTCTCGGCGACCCTGAACACCCGGGTCATGGAACTCGCCTACGAGTTCATGAACATGCCGGAAAAGGTCTCGGTGACCCCCGAGCAGATGACCGCTGAGCGGGTGGAGCAGGTGCTCTACCATGTCTCCCGCAAGGAGAAGTTCCCGCTTCTCCTGGGCTTGCTGCGCAAGATGGGGATGGAGCGGACCATGATCTTCGTGAACACCAAGCGCGAAGCGGAGTTCCTCCAGGACCGGCTGAACGCCAACAGCTTCCCCTGCAGGGTCATCTCGGGTGACGTCGAGCAGAGAAAGCGGATGAAGATCCTGGCGGACTTCAAGGCGGGCGAGCTCCCGATCATGATCGCCACCGACGTCGCCTCGCGCGGCATCCACATCGACGGCGTCTCCCACGTCATCAACTACGACCTGCCGCAGGACTGCGAGGATTACGTGCACCGCATCGGCAGGACCGCACGCGCCGGAGCGGAAGGGATGGCGATCTCGCTGGCCGACGAGGACGGCGCCTTCTACATCGAGCCGATCCAGGATTTCATCAAGCAGAAGATCCCGACCGAGTGGGCCGAGGACGACATGTTCGTCAAGGACTACAAGAGGACTCCCCGTCCGCGCGTCGAGGCGAAGCCGCTGGGCAGAGGAGGCAGGCCCGGCGACAGGGGGGCCAAGCCGGCCGGCAGGGGGGGCAAGCCCGCCCACAAGCCCAGAAGCGAGCACGCAGGCGGCGAGAAGCAGCAGGCCACTGCCGAAAAGAGCGTCGTCGAGAAACCGGCCGTACAGCAGACGGCCGGCGAGCCGGGTGCGGCCGACGGCGAGGGCGCGGCGAAACGCAAGCGTCCCCGCAGGCGCAAGCCGAAACAACCGGCGCAGCCCGAGCAGCCGTGACACGAACAGGCCGCCCCGCTCGGAAATATTCCCAAGCAGGGAGGGTGCATGACGTGATCCGCCTGATCGAGGCGCGTCACGGCATCTCCATCGCCGAACTAGCCGAAGAGACCGGCGTCGACAAACGCACCATACACCGGGACCTCGCCGCCATCCAGGAGGCGGGGTACCCTCTCATCTCGCAGTGGCAGGAAGGGGAGAAGCTGTACCGCTTCCTGACACGCTTCAAGGACGTCCCGCCGATAAGCTTCACCCTCCAGGAACTGATGACCCTGTCGCTCATGCGCTCCCAGCTCGACTTCCTGAAGGGGACCCCTTTCCTGGAGGACATGGAGAGCGTCTTCAGAAAGATCAACTCCGTCCTCCCTCCGCGCCTCGCCGCACACATGGAGCGCATCGCACAGGTCTCCCACCCGCTCTTCCAGGGGAAGCGCGACTACAGCAGGTGCTCCGAGTCGCTGCAGCTCATCCGCCACGCCCTTCTCTACCAGCAGAGCATCACCATCTCCTACCGTCCCGTCGGCAGGGGCGAGCCGGTCGACTACCTGGTCGATCCGTACACGCTCCTGTTCCAGAAGGGGGGGATCTACCTGCACGGGTTCGCACAGCAGCGCCAGGCGCTGCGGACCTTCGCGCTGGAGCGGATTTGCGGTGTGCAGCCGGGAAAGGAACGCTTCGAGATTCCCGAGGGGTTCAACACGTCTCAGGCGCTCGAGCAGGCCTTCGGCCTGGTCGCCGAGCCTCCCATGGAGGTGCGGATCCGGTTCTCCCCCGCAATAGCCCATGCCATCAGGGACCGCGTCTGGCACGTGTCGCAGCAGGTAAAGGACGACGCGGACGGCTCGCTCATCCTCTCCTTTCGCGCCGGAGGGAAGATGGAGATCCTCTCCTGGCTCCTCTCGTACGGGGCGCATGCGGAACTGCTGGCACCGGCGGAACTGCGCGAGGAACTGGCCGCCATGGTGGCCGGGACCGCGCGGATGTATGAAGAGAAACCGGCCCGGTAAACCCTCCGCTCCCCTCCCCCCCCTCTGCGTTGACAATACCCGTCATACCGTATATATAAAGAACCCTCAGGAGGGCTTCCAATGGCAGACGCCGCCGCAACCACACAACTCGCCGGGATCATTCTCGACCGCATCCGCACCCGCGGAGACATCACCTTCGCCTCCTTCATGGAATCGGCGCTTTACGAACCGGGCCTGGGGTACTACACCTCGGCCGGGCGCAAGGTCGGCGCGGAAGGGGATTTCTATACCAGCATGAACGTGCACGAATCCTTCGGCCGCCTCATCGCCAGGGAGATCTGCCGGTTCTGGGAACTCCTGGGCTCCCCTTCCTCCTTCACCATCGCGGAAGCGGGCGCGGGCGGGGGGCAACTGGCGCTGGACATCCTGGACGGCATCTCGCAGTTCAGCCAGGCGGCCTACGGCTCGCTCACCTACCGTCTCGTCGAAAAGGAACCCTCCCTGAAGGAGGTGCAGGCCGCACGTCTTGCCCGCCACTCGGGGCACCTCGCCTGGAGCACCCCGGAGGAACTCGCCTCGGGCGCCCTGAAGTTCACCGGCTGCGTCATCTCCAACGAGCTCTTCGACGCCATGCCGGTCCACATCGTCGAGATGACCGAGGACGGCCTGCAGGAGGTATACGTCACGGCCGACGCCGACGGCTTCCGCGAGCGACTGGCCGCGCCATCGACCCCGGAACTGGCCCAGTACCTGCAGAAATTCCAGGTGCGTCTCATGCCGGGGCAAAGGGGGGAGATCAACCTCAACGCGCCGGCGTGGATCGCCTCCGCCGCGGCCACGCTTGAGCGCGGTTTCGTCCTCACCATCGACTACGGCTTTCTCGCCGAGGAACTCTACACGCCGCAAAGGAAAAACGGCACCCTCCTTTGCTACCACCGCCACAGCACCAGCGAAGACCCCTACCAGCTGGTCGGGGAACAGGACATCACCACCCACATCAACTTCAGCCAGCTCATGGAAGCGGGAAAGGACGTCGGGCTGAAGACCGTCTGGTACGGCGAGCAGTACCGTTTCCTCCTCGGCGTAGGTCTCATGGAGGAGTTGGTCCGCCTGGAGGCGCAGGCGAAAACGGAGCAGGAAAGCCTGAAACACAGGCTGGCGCTCAAGAAGCTGATGCTCCCCGAGGGGGGAATGGGCGACACCTTCAAGGTGCTGATCCAGGCGAAGGGGGTGGAGAATCCCCAGCTCCTTTGCATGAGAAAGTGGGGAATGGGGCTGTGACACCGCTTCCGGCGCGCCTGGAAGGGATCCGGGCCATCGTCTTCGACCTGGACGGCACGCTGTACCAGGACGACCGGCTCGGGGAGGAAGTGAACCAGAGCGCCTGCCGCTACGTCGCGAAGTTGAAGGGAATAACGGCAGCCGAAGCGGACCTCCTTCTGACCGAGACCCGTGCGGCGAACGGAGGGGGCGGGACCCTCAGCCGCGCCGTCGAAACCCTCGGGGGAGAACTCAAGGAGATGCACCGCAGGTTCGCGGACGAGATCCATCCGGACGGTTTACCGGCGGACCCGCGCGTCCCGGAGTTGCTCAGGCTGCTGTCGACACGCTTCCAGCTGCACATCTACACCAACAACAACCGCGACCTCTCCGAAAGGATCATGGCGCAGATCGGCGTCACCGGGCTCTTCGACCGGATTTTCACCATTGAAGACTTCTGGCTCCCCAAGCCTGACAGGATGGTCATCAACGCCATCCTGGAACAGATCGGCTGCCTGCCGGCCGAGACTCTCTTTGTGGGCGACCGTTACGAAGTCGATTTGGCCCTTCCTGAATCAATGGGATGTGCTATATTCGAAACCAGGACTGTGGCAGAACTTTTGATACTGTCACAATTGGTGCATTGAGGCAGAAGCTCACTGTATAAAAGTATTTCCCGATCAGCGATGAACTTCCGCCAGGCAGCGGTAAAGTCTCCCCCCTTTGGAAAAGGGGGGCGGGGGGGATTTGCTGCCAATGTCACCAGCTTCAAATCCCCCTTTTTCAAAGGGGGACTTTCTGATCATCTGTCAGCGGAAGATTGTGCTTCTCTCGCTCAAAGGAGCAGATATGGCATCAAGAACCGAGAAGGACACCATGGGAACGGTGCAGGTCCCCGAAGGCGCCTACTACGGCGCGCAGACCCAAAGGGCCGTGGACAACTTTCCCATTTCAGGGCTCAAACCGCACCAGGCGCTGGTGCGCGCGACGGTCAGGATCAAGAAATGCGCCGCGCAGGCGAACCTGGCGACCGGGCGGCTCGGCGCCGAGGTGGCTAACGCCATCGTGCAGGCCGCGGACGAGGCGCTGGCGGGGAGGTTCGCCGACCAGTTCGTCGTGGACCCGTTCCAGGCAGGCGCCGGCACCTCCCACAACATGAACGTGAACGAGGTGCTGGCGAACCGCGCCGTCGAGATCCTGGGGGGGAAGCTGGGGGAGTATGCCCGCGTCAACCCCAACGACCACGTCAACATGGCCCAGTCGACCAACGACGTATTCCCGACGGCCATCCGGCTCGCCGCCCTGGAACTAGCCGACCTGCTGAACGTCGAGCTGCAGGGGCTTGCCGGGAATTTCGGGAAGAAGGCGGTTGAGTTCGACGGCATCCTCAAATCGGGACGCACCCACCTGCAGGACGCGGTGCCGATCCGCCTGGGACAGGAGTTCGCCGCCTACGCCGCCGCCATCGACAACAACCGCGCCGGAATAGAACGCGCCCTACCGGGACTGCGTGAACTGGGGATCGGCGGGACCGCCGTCGGCACCGGCCTCAACGCCGAGGAGACCTTCATCGACCGCATCGTCGGGGACCTGGCGCGGGAAACCGGGCAGGATCTCTCCCGGAGCAAGAACCTGGTCGAGAGGATGCAGAACATGGACCCCTTCGTGGCGCTGAGTTCCGCGCTGAAGGGGACGGCGGTCAACCTGATCCGGATCGCCAACGACCTGAGGCTCCTCGCCTCGGGCCCCAGGACCGGACTGGGGGAGATAAACCTGCCGGCGATGCAGCCGGGCTCCTCGATCATGCCGGGTAAGGTCAACCCGGTGATGCCCGAGATGACCACCATGGTCTGCTTCCAGGTGATAGGGGCGGATCTCACCGTCGCGCTGGCGGCCCAGGCGGGACAGCTCGAATTGAACGTGATGATGCCGGTGATAGCCTTCAACACGCTCTTCTCGATGGAGATCCTGAAGAACGCCCTGCACCAGTTCAGCAACCTGTGCGTCGCCGGGATCAGCGCCAACGAGGAGCGTTGCCGCAACTACCTGGACCAGTCGGTCGGGTTGGCGACGGTACTCGCCCCGAGCATAGGCTACGCGGCGGCGGCGGAGGTGGCGAAGGAATCCGCCAAAAGCGGCAAGAGCATCCGGCAGGTGATCCTGGAGCGCGGCATTTTGACCGAGCAGGAACTGGACCAGGTGCTGGCCCCCTACCCGCTCACCACACCTGGGGTACATGGGAAGTAACGTGCAGGGGCGGGACTCTCTACGCGGGATCCACGGCTTCCCATCCTCCCTCGCCCTCCGGGAGAGGGTCGGGGTGAGGGCGCTTCCTCTCTGCAATGCATGGTGATGCTGTTTTCGCTTCGTGGCACCGCCCTCACCCGTCCTTCTCCCCTCTCCCGGGGGGCGAGGGGAGAAGGACGTGCCGCCGTAGCCTGCGCACATCCTTTTGCATTTATGCCACAAATCCTATACACTCAATGTTGTTCAAAACGCCATAGATCAATGGAGGAGAAATGACTGAAGAAGTAAAAGCTGTTCTGGAACAGATCCGTCCGGCGCTGCAGGCAGACGGCGGCGACGTGGAACTTGTTGAAGTAGGCGAAGACGGCGTGGTCAAGGTTCGACTGGTTGGCGCCTGCGGCCACTGCCCCATGTCCACCATGACCCTGAAGATGGGTATCGAGAGAACTCTGAAGGACAAGGTCCCCGGTGTGAAAGAAGTCATCTCCGTGTAGTGACCACACCTCGATTGTAGTACCTGAAGCGCGGAAGTAATGCCTAAGAGACGTTATTTCCGCGCTTCTGCGCTTTCCGGGAAGGCACAGGGTAAGAGCGACATGACCATCATGCGCCGAAAAAGGAAGAAGTTGCTGTTCCAGACGACGAAGTTCTTCAACTTCTTCAAACGGAACACGGATGCGGTATCTTTCCTGGGAAACCGCGCAACTCTCTATCGTCTCGGCTCGGAATTTTTCCCGGCACTTTTGGAAGCAATCCCCCTGGCGCAATCGAGCATCTGTGTCGAGTTTTACACCATCGCCGACGATCATACCGGCCGCGCGGTTGCCGATGCGCTCATCGCCGCGGCCGCCAGCGGGGTGCGGGTCTACCTGCTGTACGACTACATCGGCTGTTTCGACACCCCGACCGCCTTCTTCAAAAGGCTCACCAAGGGCGGGGTCAGCTGCGCCGCCTTCAATCCTCCCCCCTTCAAACGGGGGATAGGCTGGTTCGACAAGAGGGACCACCGGAAGATCGTGGTGATCGACGGCTGGTGCGTCTTTACCGGCGGGATGAACATAGCGGACGTCTACTCGGGGTTCGGCAAGAAGCAGACCGAGTGGCGCGACGTGGGGCTGAGGATAGAGGGAGAGGTCGGGCTGGAACTGCTGAGGCTCTTCAAGGACACCTGGACCGCCGAGTGCGGCTCCCCTCCCAAGGGTTGCGACCCGGCAGTTGCACCCGAGATTGCCGGAGACGCCAAGATCATGGTCATCAACGGCGGCCCGCACCACGAACGGAGCTTCATCAGGAGCGCCTTCAGGGTCGCCATCGCCGGCGCCTCGGAGAGCGTCACCATAGCGAGCCCGTACTTCATACCCGGTCCGCGTGTGATCCGGTCCCTGCTCCGTGCCGCCGGTCGCGGCGTGCAGGTGAGGCTGCTCCTGCCCCAGAAAAGCGACGTTCCCCTGGTGCGGCTGGTCAGCAGGACCTATTACGCGCAGCTTTTGAGAAACGGCGTCGAGATCTTCGAGATGGACCGGGCCGTGCTGCACGCGAAGGTGCTGCTGATAGACGGGAACTGGACCATGGTCGGCTCCGCCAATATCGACCCGCGCAGCTTCCACAGGAACTACGAGCTGAACGTGGTGGTGGACAGCTACGACTTCGGAGCCCAGGTTGCCGACATGCTGGAAACGGACCTGGCGGACGCCAGGAGCATCATGCTTCACGAACATGAAAGGCGCGGCTGGCCGGTACGGTTCCTGGAGCGGCTGTTCAGCCCGGTGGCATGGTTTCTGTGAAATTGCAGTTTTTAGGAGTTGTTTTAGATGATCGACAAGGAAACACTGAAGCGGCTTGAGTTTGACAGGATACTGGAGACGGTGGCGAGCTTCGCGCACTGCGAGGCCTCGCACGACCTGGCGCTCTCAATCGCACCTCTTTCGCAACGCGACGAGATGGAACGCCGCATGGGACTGGTCGAGGAGATCAGAAGGCTCTCCCGCCTCGGCATCTCGCTCAAGCTCGCCCCTTTCGAGGACATAACCCCGCAGGTAAAGGCGGTGCGCCCGACCGGCGCGGTGCTCTCCCCGCGGGACCTGCAGCTCTTCATCCCTACCCTGCGGGTCATGAGCGCCATCGCGGCCCAGATAAGCTTCCGCACCGATATCCCGCTCCTCACGGCGGAAGCGGGCCACATCACCGGTTTTCCGGACCTGCTGAACCCCCTCGAGCACACGGTCAACGAGGAGGGGGAGATCCTCGACACCGCATCGCGACTTCTGGCCGACATCCGCGGCCGCAAGAAGGGGCTCACCGCCAGGATCAAGCGGAGGCTGGAAGAGATCGTGCGCGAACGGCACACGGCCATCTTCCTGCAGGACGACTTCATCACGCAGAGGTCGGGGCGCTGGGTCATCCCGGTCCGGATGGACTCCAAGGGGATGGTCCCCGGGGTGGTGCACGACGTCTCCAACTCCGGCGAGACCGCGTTCATGGAGCCGCTGGAGATCATCGGCCTTGCCAACGAGCTGGAGAACCTGGTCGCGGACGAGAGGGCCGAGGAGATCAGGATCGTCAGGCAGATCTGCGACTGGATCAGGGAGGACGCCGAAAGGATACAGGAGCAGTTCGAGGCGCTTTTGCGCCTGGACGTCCTGAACTGCATCGCGCGGCTTAGCGATCGCCTGAAGTGCGAGACGCCGGCCATCTCCCATCCCCCGACCATCTCGCTCAAGTCGGCACGCCACCCGATCCTGACCCTGATGGGAAAGGACGTGGTGCCTCTGGACCTGGAACTCGCGGCGGAAAACAGCGTCATGGTGGTGACCGGCCCCAACACGGGCGGAAAGACCATTGCCATCAAGACCGCGGGACTTCTGGGGGTAATGGCGCTTTCCGGCATGCCGGTTCCCGCCGACCCCGGCTCGGTGCTGCCGTTTGTTTCCAGCATCCTGGTCGACATAGGGGACGAGCAGTCGATAGAGGAGAGCCTTTCCACCTTCTCCGCGCACATCTCGAAGATTTCGAACATCATCGAGCGCGCCGACCACGGCGCGCTGGTGCTCCTGGACGAACTCGGGACCGGTACCGAGCCGGGCCAGGGCGCGGCCATCGCCTGCGCCGTCCTGAAGGAGCTCCAGGGGAAAGGGGCGCTGGTGGTCGCGACCACCCACCTCACGGAGATCATCGGTTTCGTCCAGAGGGAACCGGGTATGGTGAACGCGGCCATGGCGTTCGACCGGCAGAAGCTGGCCCCGCTCTACCGCCTCGTGGTAGGGGAGCCGGGCGAGTCGCACGCGCTGGAGATCGCCAGCCGTTACGGTCTCCCCGAGCGGGTGGTCCGCTTCGCCAGGGGGATGATCGGCACCATGGAGGCGGATTTCCACGCCCTCTTGCGCGACCTGAAGGAGAAGCGCGAGCAGTTGGACACCACCCTCGAAGACCTGGCAGAGCGCGAGGAGAAACTGGCGCGCGGCGAACGGGATCTGGCCTCACGACGCGACGAGGCGAGCCAGCTGGTCAAGGAGGCGCGGGAAAAGGGCCTTCTGGAGGTACAGCAGATCGTCGGCAAGGCGCGACGCGAAGTTGCCGCCCTGATCGACGAGGCGAAGCGCGAGAAGGCCCGGGAGGCGAAGGCGAGGCTGGACCAGGAGGCGGCGAGGGTCGAGCAGGAGCTGGCCGAGCTGCACCCCGAGGAGGAGGCGTCGGCCGACCTGATCGCCGTGGGAAAGGTGCTGTTCGTGAAGCCGCTCAACTGCGACGCCACCATCCTCTCCGTCGATCCGCGCGGCGACCGGGTCCGTGTGCGCGCCGGCAGCATGGAGATGGACGTTCCGACCTCGGCGCTGCTAATGCCCAAGGGAAAGGAACCCAAGAGGGTCAGGAAGCAGCGCGCCAAGCAGCAGGAAGAGGAGCACGCGGAGCCCGCCTCCAGCATCAACCTCCTCGGCATGCGGGTGGAGGAGGCTATCGGCGAACTGGAGCCGTTCCTGAACCACGCGTCGCTCGAGCAGATCCTGGAACTCCGGATCGTGCACGGCAAGGGGACCGGCGCGTTGATGAAGGGTGTGCGGGGCTACCTGAACGGCCATCCGCTGGTCGCCTCGTTCAGGACCGGCGAGAGGTTCGAAGGCGGCGACGGCGTGACGGTGGTGACGCTGCGGTAAGATCAGGAGAGGAGGATCATATGATCATCTCCATAATAGCGGCCATGTCGGAAGACAGGGTTATCGGCGCGAACGGCAGGCTTCCCTGGAACATCCCCGCCGACCTCGCCCGCTTCAAATCAATCACCATGGGACACGCCGTGCTCATGGGGAGAAAGACCTACCAGTCGATCGGCCACCCCCTCGAAGGACGAAAGAACATCGTCCTGACCAGAACGCTCTCGAAGATCGAGGGGTGCCAGGTGGCCCGCTCGCTGCGGGAGGGGATCGCCGCCGTCGAGGGGGACGAGGAGATCTTCATCTGCGGCGGCGAGGAGATTTTCCGCGAGGCGCTCCCCATCTGCCAGAGGATCTACCTCACCATCGTCCACGGCAGCTACCAGGGGGATATCTATTTCCCGGAGCTGCCGGGATGCTTCGTCGAGTCGCACCGCGAGGAGAATCCCGACGCCTCTCCCCCCACGAGCTTCATGGTGCTCGAGAAGGCGGACCGGATCCAGCCCGGCGCCGACGCAGCAGAGCTGCGCCAAAAGGGACTGGAAGCGGTGAACCGGCATCTTTATTTCCTCGCAAGATGCTGTTTCCAGCAGGCCCTGACCCTCGAGGAGAGCGCAGAGACCTCTTCGGACTACGCCTTCTGCCTCGTCAAAAGCAGCGGGGACAGCCAAGCGGCGCAGGCGCTCGCCGAGACGGCCCTGCAAAGAGATCCGGAAAATCTCCGCATCCTACTCAACGTCGGCCGTGTGCAGATCCTGGCCGGCGCCAAGGAGAGGGGACTCGACACGCTGCGCAAGGGAGTGCAGCTCGGCGGGGGCGAAGAGTTCCTGACCGAGTTGACCAGGTGCGGCACACGCAATGACCGGCCGATCAAGTCGCTGCCAAGGAGCCACCCGCTGAACCGGTACCTCGGGTTGCTGATGCACAGGATCGACCCACCGAAGCGTCAATGATCACCAGAAGTCCCTTCCCCCATCCCCACCCCGACCCTCACTGCCGTTAAGTTAAGAGCTTTACCCACTACTGACCACTTACTCCTCCCCCCAGCGGGGGGAGGTTGGGAGGGGGGAAGACATGCGGCTTCAGCAAAGAAGCGGCAGACTTCCCCCTCCCTGACCCTCCCCCTCCGGGGGCGGGGACCGCTTTGTCAAGACAGATAGGGGTTCAAGTTCCTTAACTTAATGGCAGTGACCCCGACCCTCCCCTTGAAGGGGAGGGAGGTTCACTACCGATGCAATGGCGCCAGGTGCGGTATTGCCGTTGACTTACCCTCCCGCCAGGTGCTAATTTCGACCGATGAAAAAGACCGAGGCGCAAGCTGTAGTGCTGCGCGTTACCGACTACGGGGAGGCGGACAGGATAGTCTCCCTTTTCACGCTGGAGCACGGAAAGCTGCAGGGGGTGGCCCATGGGGCAAAACGGAGCCGCAAGCGTTTCGGCGGCGCGCTGGAGCCGTTTGCGCACCTGAAGCTGCAGCTGCAGGCGGGGAAGGGACTCCCCACCCTCTGCTGCGCCGACATCGTCAGCGTCTTTCCCGGGATCCGCGGCGAACTCGACAAGATCGGCTGCGCGGCTTACGCCTGCGAACTGGTCGAGCGGCTCACCCCTGACGAAGAGCCGAACCCACGCCTGTTTCGGCTGCTCTACCGCTACCTGGAAAGGCTCGACCAGGCCCCCCCATCCCCTTCCGACCGCCGTTTCTTCGCAGTCAACCTCCTGAAGATACTAGGTTACCAGCCCGACCTGCAGGTCCGTGGGATTTCGGTGGAGACGGCGCAGCTTTTGACCAGGGCGATGCAGACCGGCCGCTTCGGCGCCATCGTCTTCCCCGAACAGCTGCTGAGGGAGGCGGACCTCCTCCTGAACCCGGCGATAGACCTCCACCTGGACCGGGAACTCAAGTCGCTCGCGTTCCTGAAGGAGTGCGGGGTTTAAAAGCAGCAGCGCAAGGACTCCAAATTTGTTGACCGGCGAGCCGGTTACGGGTAGTATTCGACGGCTAACGCTGCTGCGATTTCCCCCTTGAGAAGGTTTTGAATGAACCAGACGGACATGAGAAAGTTGCCCCCGCAGAGCCTGGAAGCGGAGATGTCCATCCTGGGCGGCATCCTCGTCGATAACGAGGCGATCAACCGCGTGCTCGAGATCCTCACCCCGGAGGACATGTACCGGGAGAGCC
Source organism: Geobacter sp. (assembly GCA_003490025.1). GTDB lineage: Bacteria > Desulfobacterota > Desulfuromonadia > Geobacterales > Geobacteraceae > Geomonas. The sequence goes on from DNJC01000150.1 coordinate 15,293, forward strand.
ACAGGAAGATCCTGCGCTCCATGATCGATCTGAACGAGCGCGGGGAGCCGTGCGACCTGATCACCATGACCACCATCCTGCGCAAGAAGGGGGAACTGGAAGAGGTGGGAGGCGGCGCCTATCTCGCCACGCTGGTCGACTTCGTCCCGATGGCCGCGAACATCTCCTACTACTGCAAGATCGTCAAAGAGAAGTTCATCACCAGGAAGCTGATCTCCGCGGCGACGGACATCGTGAGCCGTGGGTTCGAGGACAAGGTGGAAGTCGAGGAACTGCTCGACTCGGCGCAGAAGGTCATCTTCGAGATAGGCGAGAACAAGCTGCGCCCCTCCTACTACAAGGTCAGCGACATCCTGAAGGACACCATCAAGAACATCGAACTCCTTTACGAGAAGAAGGAACTCGTCACCGGTGTGCCGTCCGGCTACACGGACCTCGACAAGCTGACCGCCGGTTTCCACGCCGGCGACCTGGTCATCATCGCGGGACGCCCGGCGATGGGAAAGACCACCTTCGCCCTCAACGTCGCCCAGTACGCGGCGATCGAGGCGGGGAAGAGTTGTCCCGCCGCCATATTCTCGCTGGAGATGCCGAAAGAGCAGCTGGTGGAGAGGCTTCTTTGCTCCGTTTCCAGGGTCGACCTGACCCGTCTCCGCTCCGGGCATCTGCAGGAAAACGACTGGCCCAAGCTGACCAAGGGCGCGGGCCAGCTGCACGACGCCAAGATCTTCATCGACGACACGCCGTCCATCACCGTCATGGAACTCCGCTCCAAGGCGAGACGCCTCAAGGCGGAGCACGACATCGGGATCGTCGTGATCGACTACCTGCAGCTCATGCGCGGGGGGGCCAACCCTGAATCCCGCCAGCAGGAGATCTCCGAGATCTCCCGCTCGTTGAAGGCGCTCGCCAAGGAACTGGGGATCCCGGTTGTGGCGCTCTCGCAGTTGAACCGTGGCCTCGAACAGCGGACCGACAAGCGCCCGATGATGAGCGACCTCAGGGAATCGGGGGCCATCGAGCAGGACGCCGACATCATCATGTTCGTCTTCCGCGAAGAGGTCTACGACAAGGACAACGCCGACCTGAAGGGAAAGGCCGAAGTCATCATCGGCAAACACAGGAGCGGTCCGACCGGGGTCGTCCACCTCCTCTTCCGCGGCGAGTTCACCAGGTTCGAAAACCTGAGTCCCAGGGACGAGTATTAGCATCTTCCCCGAACTCCCCCACCCTACCTCCTCCGCTTGAGGAGGCTATAAAACCAAAAGGAAAGGAAACTAGATGAGCAGATACAATGCCATGCAGGAAATCCCTGCTACTGCAGGATTCAAGGAAGGGGACGTACTTTTTCTCTGCGGCGAGCTGTTCGGCCGCGGCTACGCCAACGGCATCGTGGACGAGGCTAAGGCCAAGGGGATGACCATCATCGGCAGCACCGTCGGCAGGCGCGACTCCGAAGGGAACCTCCGCGCGCTGACCGAAGAGGAACTCGCCACGGCCGAGGAAGGGCTCGGGGGCAAGATCATCAACATACCGCTGGAGGCCGGTTTCGACATGGAGCCGGGCGAAGACGGCATCACCCCGGTGGACAGGTTCAAGGGCGTGAAGCCCGACGATTGGGCTTCGGTCAAACTGGATCCGGCCCAGATCGAATTCTCCAAACAGCGCGGCACAGAGCGGTTCAAGGCAAACCTCGCCGCCGTCGTGACCGAGCTGGAGAAGGTCCTCCCCGCATCGTGCAACCTGCTGGTGGTGCATACCATGGCCGGCGGCATCCCGCGCGCCCGCGTCTTCATGCCGATCCTCAACAAGCTCTTCAAGGGGCAGGGCGACCGCTTCCTCTCCTCCGAGGCCTTCTGGAACTCCGACATGGGGAGGCTCTGCGACACGAGCTTCAACGAAGTGACCGCCGACACCTACGGCTACCTGATCGAGGCGACGGCGGGACTGCGCGACAAGCTCTCCGTCCGCTACGCCGCCTACGGTTACCACGGCACCGCGGTCCTCATCAACGGCGTCAGCACCTGGCAGTCCTACACCCCGTACCTCCAGGGGTGGGCCAAGATCCGCCTGGAAGACATCGCCATCGCCGCGTGGGAGAAGGGGATCAAGGCCACCGTCTACAACTGCCCGGAGATCCTGACCAACTCCAGCGCCCTCTTCCTCGGCGTGGAAAACTCCCTCTACCCGCTTCTCGGCGCCCTCAGGACCGAGGGTGAGCGGAGCATCGTCAAGGAGTGCCAGGGGATGCTGCGCGAAGGGGCGACCATCGACTCCCTGCTCGAGTTGGCCAACACCTACCTCACCTCCGAACTGATCACCAGCACCCGCGACTTCGACAGCTGGCCGCAGCACAACAACCCGGAGCAGCAGGAGTACATGCTGAACACCTCCGCGGAGCTGATCGGCATGAACGCCGACCCCAAGGAGATCATCTGCGCCGTCCTCTCCAGGGGGGTCTTCCAGGGAGTAGGCAAGCTGATGTTCGATTCCTCGTGGGCTCCGAAGGCGCCGATTTTCTGGCTGAACCATGACGTGATCGCCAAGACGCTGGCGAAGAAGGGGTAGTTAAGAGTAGCGGTCCCTCCCCTTGAAGGGGAGGGGAAATTTTGATAGCGGAAGATCCTCGCTAGTCAGGTACCGTTGTAAAGGAGCGCAATGTGGCAAAAAAGGTCCTGCTGGTAGACGACGTGAACATGTTCCTGGAACTGGAGAGAAGCTACCTGCAGCTCTCCGCGGTCAACATCCTGCTGGCTCGCGACGGGAAGGAGGCGCTGGATATCTGCCAGGCCGAGCGCCCCGACCTGGTCTTCATGGACCTGCATATGCCGGTGATGGGCGGCGCGGATGCCTGCCGGGCCATAAAAAAAGACCCCCGGCTGTCATGCCCGGTGGTCCTTATCACCTCCGAGGGAAAGGAGGCCGACCGCCAGCTCTGCCTCGAGGCAGGCTGCGACGATTTCATCACCAAGCCGCTGGACCGCCTGGTGTTCCTGGAAACGGCGCGCAAGCTGCTCCCCGCCATCGACCGCCGCGAACTGAGGGTGAACTGCCGTTTCAACGTGAAGTTCCGCGCCTTCAACATCACCCTCTCCGGGTTCGCAGAAAACCTCAGTCAAAACGGCCTTTACCTCGTGGCGGACGTCGAGGTGGAAAAGGGAAGCCAGATCGACCTGATCTTCGCGCTCCCCGAGCCGGTAGGGTCCATCATCCAGACCAGGGGGCGCGTCGCCTGGCTCAACATCACCAGGCACCGCAGGAAATCGGACCTCCCGGAAGGGTTCGGGATCGAGTTCATTGCGCTCTCGGATGAGGCAAGGGAGCAGATCTCCCGCTACATCGACAGCGTCAGGAACACTACCTCACAAGCTTGGAGAGCTTCTTAAACTCCTCGGTCCCCGCCACGCGCAGGAGCTGGAAGAGCACCGATTCCGTGGAGGTCATCACGGCGCCCGCCGCTGTGAGGGTGGTCAGCGCGATTTCCCAGTTCTGCTTGCGCCTGCTCATCACCGCATCGCAGACGAGGTGCACCACGAAGCCGCGGGAGAGAAGCTCCAGCGCGGTCTGCAGCACGCATACGTGCGTTTCCATCCCGACCAGGATCACCTGCCTCCTGCCGTTTTTCTCCAGCGCCTCCAGGAAACCCTCACCCCCGCAGCAGCTGAAGGTCATCTTTTCCAGGCTCGCCGCCGGCAGCTTTCCCTTCAGGACAGGCAGAGTCTCGCCAAGCCCCTTCACGTACTGCTCGGTCGCCAGCGCCGGAATGCCGAGTTCGGCGGCGGTATCGAGAAGGATGGAGATGTTGCCGGTCAGCTTCTCCAGCACCTTCTCGTCCATGGCCCGGCAGAGCCTGTCCTGAACGTCGACCACCACGAGCTGCGCGCTTTCTCTCTCCAGAAAAAATCTCTCCATCAGTGTCATCCTGACCCCCTTAAAGATTAAGATTAAGATTAAGACTAAGACTAGATTGAGCTAAAGACTAAAGGGTCCAACTCTTTGTCTTAATTCTTTGTCTTAATCTGTTTTTCTACTCCTTGCGCAGCTCGATCCCGAGTTCGGTGATCTTCTTCCTGAGCGTGTTCCTGTTGATGCCGAGGATCTCGGCGGCGCGCACCTGGTTGCCGCGGGTCTTCTCCAGCACGAACCGGATCAGCGGCCTCTCCACCTGCTCCAGCACCATGGCGTGAACGTCGCCGCTCTCCATCTTTTCCATGTTGCTGAAACAACCGCGCAGCTTCAGATCGACGATCCCCTCCAGCGAAAGTTCCTCGCCCTTCCCTTCGCCGTTACGGCTTCTCAACCCGGGGAAATCGGAGGCGACCAGCAGCGGGTCGGGGGACAGGATCACCGCCCTCTTGATGGTGTTCTCAAGCTCGCGGATGTTCCCGGGCCAGCCGTAGCCGGCCAGGAGCTTCAGCGCCTCGGGGGAACAGCGCTTCAGCGGCACCTCCAGCTCGGCGCAGATCTTGGTCATGAAGTATTGCACCAGGAGCGGCACGTCCTCCGACCTTTCGCGCAGCGGGACGAGCTGGATTGGGATGACGTTCAGCCTGTAGTACAGGTCCTCCCTGAAGAGCTTCTTGCGTACGCTCTCCTCCAGGTCCTGGTTGGTGGCGGCCACCACCCTGACGTCCACGGCTATGCTCTGGTTGCCGCCCGTCCTGGTTATCTCGCGCTCCTGCAGCACCCTGAGGATCTTCGCCTGCAGGTCGATCGGCATGTCCCCTATCTCGTCCAGGAAGATGGTGCCGCCGTTTGCCTGCTCGAACTTACCGAGTTTGCGCTCCGTGGCTCCGGTGAAGGCCCCCTTCTCGAAGCCGAAGAGTTCGCTCTCCAGAAGCTCCTTAGGGATGGCGGCGCAGTTGAGCGGAACAAACGGCTTGCCGAGCCGCTTCGAGTTGTAATGGATGGCGCGGGCTATCAGCTCCTTGCCGGTCCCCGATTCCCCCTGCACCAGCACCGTCACGTCGCTGGGAGCCACCTTGCCGATGGTCTTGTAGACCTCCCTCATGGCGGGGGAGTTCCCGATGATGGTCTTCTCCAGCTGGTATCGATCCTTCAGCTCCTCCTTCAGGAGGGAGACCTGCGAGGTCATCTCGCGCGCCCGGCTCACCTTCTCGACCACCGCGTCGATGACGCCGAGATCGAACGGCTTGGTCAGGTAGTCGTAGGCGCCGCGCTTCATCGCCTCGACAGCGTTCTTCATGCTCGCCTCGGCGGTCATGATCACCACCAGGAGATCGCTCCGTTCCTCCTTGACGCGATCCAGCAGTTCCAGACCGCTCACCCCCGGCATCTTGATGTCGAGCAGGGCAAGGTCGTAGACATTCTCCCTGATCAGCTTGAGCGCCTCGTTACCGTCGCGGGCGAGGTCCACGTTGAAGCCTTTTTTCTTCAGGGCCTTGGAAAGGACCCAGCGCATGCTCTCTTCGTCATCCGCCACAAGTATGTTGTTGATCGACATGAGAAACTCCTCGAAACCGCATTCAACGTTCAGGGTTCAATGTTCAACGTTCAATGTTGATCACGAAAGACCCTGTTAAATTTTTCCGCGCTCGCCGTTGAACGTGGTTCCTGTGAGACCGTGGCAGTTAACGTTTCGAACATGGAACGTAGAACATAGAACGTAGAACGTAGAACGGTTTTATTGAATAAGCGGCAGCATCACGGTGAAGACGGTGCCGCGCGCGGGATCGGAATCGACCCGGATCATGCCGCGATGTTCCGAGACGATCTTCTGGCAGATCGCCAGACCGAGACCGGTCCCCTGGGATTTGGTGGTGAAAAACGGCATGAACATGTTCTCCAGGACATCGTCCGGAATGCCGGGACCGCTGTCGGAGATGTCTATGGCGACCATGCGGGCGCGCCGTTCGCCTTTCTGGGTCATGCTGTAGTCGGACATGACGCGGCTGGTCACCTTCACCACCCCTCCCGTGCCGACCGCCTCCATCGCGTTCTTGATCAGGTTCAGGAAAAGCTGGGTGAGGAGCGACTCGTCCCCCAGTATCGGCGGGATGCTCGGGTCGAAGTACTGCTGCAGGTAGATGTCCACCCCTTCGCTGGCGTTTTTCTGCAAAAGGAGGATGTCGGAGAGGACACGGTGCAGGTTCACCTTGCCGAGCTTGAGCCGCCCCGGCGCCGCCAGCGCCAGCAGCTCCTCGACGATCAGGTTGACCCGCTGCACTTCCTTGAGCATGACCCTGACGTACTCGCGCAGTTCCTCGTTCTCGGGGAACTCCCGCTCCAGGAGCTGGGCCGCCCCCTTGATGCCGCCGAGAGGGTTCTTGATCTCATGGGCCAGGCCCGCCGCCAGCGCCCCCAGCGATGAGAGCCGGTCCGCCTGGCGCACGGCGCACTCGAGTTCCCGCACGTTGGTCAGGTCCCTCAGGAGCACTATGGTGCCGGTCCTCTCCCCGCTGGAACTCAAAAGAGGCGAAGTGCTGGCGCCGACGGGGACGATCCTGCCGCCGCGCTTGAGCACGATGTTTTCGTGGTCGGAGACCGACATCCCCGTTTCGACCGTCTTGGCGACCATGTCGTTCAGGGGGCCCTCACCCTTGAATATCTCGCGGAACGGCACCCCCATCGCCTGGCGCCGGGAGACCCCGGCAAGCTCCTCGGCGGCGGGGTTTACCAGGGTGACCGCTCCCGTGTTGTCGAGGACAATGACCCCGTCGCCTACGCTGTCGACAACATTCGCGTAATAGCTCTCCAGCCGGTCAGTCATTAAAGAATTCCTCCATGGCCACGACAAGCTCGGTGGCGTCTTCGATCCGGTTCACCGTCGCCCGGAACTGGGCTCCCCCCGGAAGTCCCTTGGAGTACCAGGAGAGGTGCTTGCGCATCTCCATGAGGGCCACCCTGCCCCCTTCGAACTCCGTGAACAGCTCCAGGTGCCTGCGGGCCACCGTCAGTCGCTCCGAGACGGTGGGCGGTGCAGGCTCTTCGCCCGCCAGCAGGGAGAGGGACTCCCGGAAGATCCAGGGGTTCCCCATCGCGCCGCGGGCCACCATGACCGCGTCGCAGCCGGTCTCCTGCAGCATGCGGACGGCGTCGTCCGCGCCGAACAGGTCGCCGCTGCCAATCACGGGTATGTTCAACACGCTTTTCAACTCGCCGATCTTGGACCAGTTCGCCTTCCCCTCGAACATCTGGGCCCGGCTTCTCGGGTGCAGGGTCACCGCGTCGCACCCCTCCTCCTGGGCGATTCTCCCGACCTCCAGGAAGGTGTCGTCGCCGCAGACCCAGCCGGTGCGGATCTTGACGGTGAGTGGGAGCCTCGTGGCGCTCCTGACGCTCCTGATGATGCGCCCTACCTTGAGCGGGTCCTTCATGAGCGCGCTGCCGGCGCCGGTCCCGACCACCTTCTTCACGGGGCATCCCATGTTTATGTCGATCAGATCGCCGTACTCCTCGACCAGCTTCGCGGCCTCGGCGAGCATCTCCGGCTCGTCGCCGAAGAGCTGCATCCCGATGGGGCGGTCCTCGGGGGTGGTCTTGAGCAGATCGAAACTCTTGCGTCCTTCCCTGGTAAGTCCGTTGACGCTCACCATCTCGGTGAAGGTGAGCGAGGCCCCCGCGTCGCGGGCGATGAGTCGCATCGGGAGGTTGGTGATTCCGGCCATGGGCGCCAGAAAGAGACGGTTTTTCAGTTCAAGGGGGCCGATGGCCACCGTTTTTCGCATATGCCGTTGATTCCTTGTCTGCCTAAAAAATGTGCATATTAGCAACAAGGGATTGAAAAGGCAAGGGGTTTTTCACGGGAAAAAGAGGCGGAAATCGCGGAGGTTACAGGTTGTCCTCTATCCCCTGCACCCCTTCCAGCGCGTTGCAGGGAAGGGAGATATGGGGCGGGGAGATCTGCGGCTCGCGGGGGTTGATCCTGATCACCCTTGCCGGGGAGTGTGCGCCGATCCGCTCGCTCGCGGCACGCACCGTCGGGATGGCGGTCCCGGCGCCCATTTCCACGACGACGACGCGCCGGCCTAAGTGGCGCGCCAGGAACTGCCGGAACCGCTCCTGCTGCCGGTTGGTGCGGTCGGAGACCCAGCTGTAATCGCCGAACATGAGGATGTTGGGGCGGGCGGCCGCGCCGCAGTCGGGGCAGACGGGGACGTTGTCGGAGCGCATGGTCTCGTGGTCGATGCGGAAGGTCTCGCCGTTGTCCCAGATCCGGTTGGAGCAGGGGCCGGTGCACTGCAGGTGGTGGATGGAGCCGTGGAACTCGAGGATCCGCCACTCGGGGAACCCCGCCTTCTGGAACTGGCCGTCGACGTTGGAGGTGGCCACGAAGTAGTCGAAGTGGTAGCGCGCGATCCAGTCGAGCAGGATGTGGAAGCCGCGGTGCGGAACGGTTTCCCGGTACAGGTTGGTGCGATGGCCGTAGAAGCCCCAGCCGAAGGCGGGATCGTGCTCGAAATGTTCCGGGTTGGCCGCGTCGACGAAGCTGATGCCGAGCCTTTCGTAGAGGGGATAGGCCCGCCAGAAGCCCGTATCGCCGCGGAAGTCGGGAAGGCCGGAATCCACCCCCATCCCCGCCCCGGCCGTCACCACCAGCGCCTGGGCGCGGGAGAGCGCCTGCGCCGCCTGCTGGAATTTTCCGCAGAGATCGGCACTCATGGCGGTCAGATCCCCACCCTGACGAGCACGGGTTTCAGCGCCCGCACCAGCTCGCTCGGCGGCATAGAGACCAGGAAGCCGCGGCTGCCGCCGTTTATGTAGATGAGCGGGAGTTCCAGGATGGTCTCCTCAAGGTACACGGGCATCTGCTTCCTGGTGCCGAAGGGAGAGGTCCCCCCCACCATGTAGCCCGAGTGCCGGTTCGCCGTGTCCGGGGTGCAGGGGGAGACGGACTTGACCCCGATGACGCGGGCGAGTTCCTTGGTCGAGACCTGCAGGTGGCCGTGCATCAGCACCACCAGGGGGTTCTTCCGGTCGTCCTCCATGACCAGCGTCTTGATGACGCTCTTTTCATCCACGCCGAGTTCGCGCGCCGAGACGGCGGTGCCCCCCTTCTCCTCGTACTGGTACGGGTGTTCGCCGAAGGCGACCCCTGCCGTCCGCAGCACCCTGACAGCAGCCGTAACCGGCGATTTAACCTTGGCCATCGCATACTCCCGGGAAATTTCTCTCACATGAAAAAAGACGCTTGCCAGTATGGGTCATACCGGCTATAGATTAATATCACGTCTTCTTTAGCTTCACAACCTTGTAACTAGGGTAAGTTCTTATGTTAAATGACACTCCGCATACCGCTGCGAAAGTACTTGTCATGGACGACGACGAGATGGTGCGCTTCGTCGCGGGCGAAACGCTGAAGAGGTACGGCTTCGAGGTCGAATTCGCCAACGACGGCTCCCAGGCGGTCGAACTGTACCGTGAGCGGCACGCCGCCGGCCACCCCTTCGCCGCCGTGATCCTGGACCTGAACATCCCCGGCGGGATGGGGGGCCAGGAGGCGATGAGGCGCCTTCTGGAGATCGACCCGGGCGCCAAGGGGTACGTATCGAGCGGCCGGACCGACGACCCCGTCATGATGGACTTCCAAACCTTCGGTTTCAGCGGCACCATCGAAAAGCCCTACTTCTACCTGAACAAACAGCTCATGGAAGAGTTCAGCAAGAGCCTGCGCGGCGCCGACTGACGATGCAGGGACTGGAAAACTACCTCGCCCTGTTGAGCCGGATCGAGGAACTCTGCAACCGCACCGCCCTCGGTTTCGCCTCGCACATCTCATGCCACGCCGGATGCGACGCCTGCTGCCGGCACCTCAGCGTCTTCGCGGTCGAGGCGGCGGCCCTCAGGGAAGCGCTGCGCGCCCTGCCCGACGAGGAAGCGGCGCTGATCCGCGACAAAGCCGCCCACGCCGCTTTCGAAGGCGCCTGCCCGCTGCTGCACGACGGGCTCTGCCTTCTCTACCAGGCACGACCGGTCATCTGCCGCACCCACGGTTTGCCGCTTCTCTTGCAGTCCGACGGCGAAAGCCGCATCGATTTCTGCCCGGAGAACTTCCGGGAGCTAGAGAGCATCCCCGGCAGCGCCGTCATCGACCTCGAGCGCCTCAACACCATGCTCGCCGCCATCAACGCCCTTTACCTGCGCTCTTTCCCCGGCCCGGAACGGCTCACCGTCGCCGAGGCGCTTTCTCTCTCCGATTGACTTTTCCCCCGCTTCACGATATATGGGCCGATGCCGCCAACGTGTCGCAGTCCCGCTGTCGGCACGGCGAGTGTCGCTGCAAAATAGAATGACCAAAGGAGAAACCAGCATGAAAGTCAGCTACGAGACCCTGGGGAGCTGCGCCTCCCGTATCGAGATAGAGATCGAGGACGGCGTGATCACCGAGACGAAATTCGTCGACGGCTGCGCCGGGAACACCCAGGCCGTTGCTGCGCTGGTGCGCGGCATGGCCGTGGCAGAGGCGATCAGCCGGCTGAAGGGGATAGCCTGCCAGGGGGATACCTCCTGCCCCGACCAGCTGGCAAGGGCGCTGGAACAGGCGCAGGCAAGCCCGGTAGCGTCATGAGCCACGGAGGGGGTATGGAAATCTTCGGCGGCTTCATGATGATGCTCTCGATCATCGGATTTTTCCTGACCGTGATCTGGTTCATACTCCCCTTCGTGATCTTCAACATCAAGGGGAGAGTGGATCGCACCCTCTTGCTCGTAGAGGAGATGGACAAGCGGCTGGCGGCCATCGAGCAGAGCCTGAAAAACCGCGCTGCGATGACGGCGGACGAGCCGGAGAAACCGATCTACCCCCCCCTGTGACCGAATAACCTTTCGGGCTCTCTCTAGATGAGTGCTTGCCAAGGGGTTCATTTTTCATTATTATGTCCCGCTATACGTCGGCCGGCAGAGTAGAGGATATTAATCTGCCGCCTCGATGGAGGGGGAATACCGGATGGGTTTACTGGAAGGGAAAAAAGCACTCATATTCGGAGTGGCGAACGATAAAAGCATCGCCTGGGCCGTCGCCGAGGCGTATCGCCGCGAGGGGGCCGAGGTGGCCCTGGCCTACGCCGGCGAAGCGGTCGGCAAGCGGGTGATCCCGCTGGGGGAAAGCATCGGCGCAGGTCTCATCCTTCCCTGTGACGTGAGAAGCGACGAGGACCTCTCCCGGCTCTTCGGCGAGGTCGGTAAAGCGTGGGGTGGGCTCGACATATTGGTCCATTCCGTCGCCTTCGCCAACAAGGAGGAGTTGAAGGGGTCGTTCCTGAATACCACCCGCGAAGGGTTCGCCACCGCACTCGACATCAGCGCCTACTCGCTCATCGCCATGGCGAAGGAGGCGGCCCCGCTCATGCAGGGGCGTAACGGCAGCATCATCGCCATGACCTATCTCGGTGCGCAAAAGGTGTTCCCGAACTACAATGTGATGGGCGTGGCGAAGGCCGCCCTCGAGGCAAGCGTGCGTTACCTGGCCGAAGCGATGGGGCCCGAGGGGACCAGGGTCAACGCCATATCGGCAGGACCTTTGCGGACGCTCGCCTCGGCGGGCATAGGCGGTTTCGGACAGATCGCGGGGCACGTGGCGGGCAAGGCGCCGCTGCGGCGCAACATCACCCAGGAAGAGGTGGCGAACGCCGCCCTGTACCTCGGCAGCCCGCTCTCCAGCGGGGTGACCGGCGAGATACACTTCGTCGACAACGGCTACAACATCATCGGAATGTAACTAATCAACTGAAACAGACGGGAGGAGCGCCATCAAAGGAGTGCACGGCAACCTGACAGGACTCAAGCCGAACCAGGTGAACAGGCTGGAAAGGCTCTATCGCCGCAGGGTCAAGCCGGCCGAGGTGATCTCCCTGGAACTGGCCCGGGAACTGGCGGAAATCTCGCTGGAGATCCGGCGCCAGATCGGCATCATGGTAAGCCGCATCGGCGAGGTCGCCTACGTGATCGTCGGCGACGAGCGGGGCCTGCTGATCCCGAACCTTGAAGATTACCCGCTGGGAAAGAGGCTTCTGCGCGGGGTGCGCCTGGTGCACACCCACCTCAAGGGTGAACCGCTTTCCGATGACGACCTGACGGACCTTTCGCTCTTGCGGCTCGACATGATCGCCGCCCTGCAGCTCACCCAGAACCCCGACCGTTTCTCCATCCAGACCGCGGCGCTGGTCCCCCCCGAGGGACAAAACCTCCCCTACCACGTCGAAGCTTCACTCCCCTTCGCCAAGTACGACCTGAGCTTCAGGGACTTCATCGAGACCCTGGAGCATACCCTGGAGCGGGGGCTGAAGGAAGGGAAGGTGGTGGCGACCGGCCAGGAACGGGGCATCCTCATCTCCGTGACCCAGCGTCCCCTCGAGGAGGCGCTCGACTCCATGGAGGAGTTGAAGGAGCTGGCCAGAACGGCGGGGGTCGGCGTGCTGGACACGGTGATCCAGCGTCCCAAGGAGTTCAACCCGCGCTACCTCCTCGGCGAGGGTAAGATCCGGGAGGTCGTGATCAAGGCGCTGCAGTTCGGCGCCACCATGCTGGTCTTCGATCAGGAACTCTCCCCGGCGCAGGTCCGCTCCATATCGGAATTGACCGAACTCAAGGTTATCGACCGCAGCCAGCTGATCCTCGACATCTTCGCCCGGCGGGCCACGACACAGGACGGCAAGGTGCAGGTCGAGCTGGCGCAGCTCAAGTACCTGCTCCCCAGGCTCTCCGGTCGCGGCGTCCAGATGTCCCGCCTCATGGGGGGGATCGGCGGGCGCGGCCCCGGCGAGACCAAGCTGGAGATCGACCGCCGGCGCATCAGGGACAGGATCGCGCACCTCGAACGGGAGCTGAAGGAACTCTCCAACGGCCGCTACCAGCGACGCCAGAAGCGTGTGAAGGCGGGGATCCCGATCATATCGATAGTCGGCTACACCAACGCCGGCAAGTCCACCCTGCTCAACACGCTCACCAAGAGCGCCGTTTTCACCGAGGACCTCCTCTTCGCCACGCTCGACACATCGTCGCGCAGGCTCCGCTTCCCGCTGGACCGCGAGGTGATCATCACCGACACGGTCGGCTTCATCCGCAGCCTCCCGAAATCGCTCATGGGCGCCTTCAAGGCGACGCTGGAGGAATTGAAGGACGCCGACCTGCTGATCCACCTGGTCGACTGCGGCAACCCGCGTTTCGAGGAGCAGATCGGCGAGGTGGACACCATCCTTGCCGAGCTGGAACTGGCTCAGAAGCCGCGTCTGCTCGTCTTCAACAAGGCGGACCTCCTTCCCGAGCTGAAAAAGAGCGACCCGCTCGCGTTCATGAAAGTGCGCCAGCTGACCCGGAAGTACTCGGCCATCACGGTGAGCGCCCACGACCGGAAAACGCTCGAGCCGCTCATGAAAGAGCTGCAGCAGCGCTTCTGGCACGACGTCGAAGACTACCGATCCCCCGGTCACAACCAGGACAGTTTCGAGGAGTAAACCGCCCCTCCCCCCACCTCGCGAAAATCCCACTGAACAGGACCGACAGCACCATGAACAACCAGGCAGAAATCATCTACGCGCTCGACCTCCTGGGCACCGTCGCCTTCGCGGCATCGGGGGCGCTCGCCGGCGTCCGCCGGGGTATGGACCTCCTCGGGGTCATCGTCCTCGGCATCGTCACCGCGACCGGAGGGGGAGTGATGCGCGACGTCCTTTTGAACGACACGCCCCCCTTTTGCTTCAAGAACGAACTCTACCTGTACCTCGCCGTAGCCGCCTCCATCGTCGTATTCCTGACGCCGCGCAGCTTCGAGAGGATGAACCGCGCCATGCTCCTTCTCGACGCGCTGGGGCTCGGGACCTTCCTCGTCATCGGCACCTCGAAGGCGCTCCAGTACAACCTGGGGCTCATGGGTGCGATCATCATGGGGGTGATGACGGCGACCTGCGGGGGGCTGGTGCGCGACATCCTCAGCAACGAGATACCGCTGATCCTGCAGCGCGAGATCTACGCCTCCGCCTGCGTGGTCGGGGGCGCCCTCTTCTATTTCCTGCACCAGACCGAACTCCCCCACTCGGTGAACCTCACCGTCTCGGCCCTCGCCGTGATAATCATCAGGTGCGCCGCCATCGTGAAGGGATGGCAGCTGCCGCGCGGGCAGGCGCTTTAAGGGATGGCCGCGCAGAGCGCGGGGCTCGTCATGTACCGCTTCAGGGGGGGGCGCCTGGAAATATTACTGGTGCACCCGGGGGGGCCGTTCTGGGCGAAGAAGGACCTCGGGGCCTGGTCCATTCCTAAGGGGGAATACCTTTCCGGCGAGGATCCCCTGGGGGTGGCGCGGCGGGAATTCTTCGAGGAGACCGGGTTCGAGGCGCAGGGGGAGTTCCGGGAGCTGACCCCGATCCGTCAGGCGGGGGGAAAGCGTGTACGGGCCTGGGCCTTCGAGGGGGATCTGGATCCTGCCCACCTGAAAAGCAACACCTTTTCCATGGAGTGGCCGCCCAGGTCAGGGAGGCTGGCTGAGTTTCCCGAGGTGGACCGGGGAGGATGGTTCGAGGTGGAGCCGGCAAGGGAAAAGATCCTGAAGAGCCAGGCCGGTTTCATCGACCAGTTGGCCTCGCTGTTACAGTAACCAAACAAAAGGCGCCCAAAACGGGTGCCTTTCGTTTTTCCGTAATACCCACTATTTCCCGCTGTTTTGAATACCCCTCCCCTTCGGATCCATATTCGCCTTTCCTGCTGTGTCAAAAACCTAGAACAATGTTATCAATGATTCAATTAATTAAAAATAATGTTGGAGTATACAGTCCAAGAGGTTTATGAAGAAATAAAAATCCTCGTAAAGACAGCCAGTGAAATAATAAATCAGTGTTTCACAACTCGACCCCATGTTCAAAAAGCTCAAGATTTCATGGCATTTAACGATAAGTAGGGACGTGAACAAGTTGTACGCATTTTTTGAATGACACGGGCATTGCGGCGAACCTACCATCGACAACATCTCGGGTTTCAGCGCAAAAGCGGCACCATAAATTGAACGGGGGGCAATGTGATGAAGATTCAGGACATGAAAATCGGTTTTCGGCTTGGGACAGGCTTCGGCGTCATCCTGCTGTTTCTTCTCGCCATCAGCGCGATCGGGATCATCGGGATGCTGAAGATGGACAAGGAGCTGGAAACCATCGTCAAGACCAACTACGCCAAGATCAAGCTCGCCAACGAGTCCTCGAAAGAGGTCAACTCCATCATCTCCAGCATCCAGAACATGATCCTCGATTCCGATGCCACGGCCAGACAGGAAGAAAACAAGAAGATAGAAAGCGCCCGGCAGCAGTACAAAGCGGCAATGGACAAGCTAGAAAAGCTGGAGCAGTCCGAGAAGGGGAAGGAGTTGATCGCCAAGGCGAAGCTGTCGCTGGACACGGCCCGCAAGGCCAACAACCAGGTGATAGAATTAGCCCTCGCCGGCAACGCGCGCGCCACCACCGTCTTCGAGAAGGAGGCGGCGCCCCTGGACAGGGCGATCTTCGTCGCCTTCAACGACCTAGTGCAGTACCAGGAGACCGGGATAGAGGAGCGTTACACGAGCGCGGAGCAGGTGTCGTCCAGCTCCCGGGCCCTGGCGCTGATAATTTCGGTCCTCGCCCTCGTCATCGGCGCCGTCATCGCCTACCTCACCACCCGCAGCATCAGCAGGCCGGTGGGCGCCCTCTCCGCCTGCGCCGACAAGCTCGCCCTCGGGGACATCGAGGTCACCATCGACACGGACGGGCAGGACGAGATCGCGATGCTGGCGAGATCCTTCAAGAACATGGCGGACAACATCAGGGAGGCGTCGCTTGCGGCGGAAAAGGTGGCCCAGGGGGACCTTTCGGTCGAGATCGCTCCCAAGTCGGACCGGGACGTGATGGGCAAGAACCTCTCCGTCATGATCGCCACCATCGGCAAGATGACGCAGGAGATGAACGTCCTGATACAGGGGATCCAGGAAGGAAAGCTCGACGTGCGCGGCAACGCGGCAGGGTACCAGGGCGCCTGGGGAGAACTCCTGACCGGGCTGAACCGGCTGATAGAGGCGTTCGTCCGTCCCATCAAGGTGACGGCGACCTACGTGGACCGCATCTCCAAGGGGGACATCCCGGACAAGATAAACGACCAGTACTACGGCGACTTCAACGAGATCAAGAACAACCTGAACCTGCTGATCGACGCCATGAACCGCGCCACGGAAATCGCCAGGGAGATCGCGGACGGCAACCTGCTCCTCGAGGTGAAGCAGCGCTCGGCAAACGACGGGCTGATGCAGGCCCTTTCGACCATGGTGCAGAACCTGACCAAGGTGGTGGCCGAGGTCAAGGCGGCAGCGGACAACGTGACGGCGGGAAGCCAGGAACTCAGTTCGACCTCGGAGCAGATGTCGCAGGGTGCGAGCGAGCAGGCGGCGTCGGCGGAGGAGGCAAGCTCCTCCATGGAACAGATGTCCTCCAACATCCGCCAGAACGCCGACAACTCCATGCAGACCGAGAAGATAGCGGTCAAGTCGGCCAACGACGCCAACCAGAGCGGGACGGCGGTGATCAAGACGGTGGGGGCCATGAAGGAGATCGCTGCGAAGATCTCCATCATCGAGGAGATCGCACGGCAGACCAACCTGCTGGCCTTGAACGCGGCCATCGAGGCCGCGCGCGCGGGAGAGCACGGCAAGGGGTTTGCCGTGGTAGCCTCGGAGGTGAGAAAGCTCGCCGAGCGGAGCCAGAAGGCGGCGGGAGAGATCGGGGACCTGTCGCTGACCTCGGTGGAGGTCGCGGAGAATGCGGGCGAACTGCTGCAGAAGCTGGTGCCGGACATCCAGAAGACGGCGGAACTGGTGCAGGAGATTTCCGCCGCCTGCAAGGAGCAGGACACCGGCGCCGAGCAGATCAACAAGGCGATACAGCAGCTGGACCAGGTGATCCAGCAAAACGCCGGGGCCTCCGAGGAGATGGCGTCGACGGCGGAGGAACTCGCGTCCCAGGCGGAGCAGCTGCAATCGACCATAGGCTTCTTCAAGATCGACAGCGCGCTGACGGCCGCAGCGGCGACCCCAAGGAAGGCCCAAAGGCAGGCGAAAAAGGGGGCCTACCAGCAGCCGGTGCAGCTCTCGAAGCTGACCAGGTCCGGCGCTCCGGCCATGGCGGCCGCGGGGCTCGACCTCAATATGTGCGATACGGGAAGCCTGATCGAGGTGGGATTCGAAAGGTATTAACCAGGAGCGCGAGCCGGGGATATGGTGACCGTCCCCGGCTCACCTTCCTCTCCGGTGATGTGCGTCTGCAGTTCGAGAAAGAGCCCGGCCACCTGGAGGTTCGTCTCCAGGTGCCTCGTTATGCGCGAGGTGGCAAAGGTCGACCTCCCTTGCGCCCGCGCCAGGTAGAGCACCAGCTGGTCGGCCAGGTGCGGGTCGATCGGCAGGCCGGAGTGGTGATGCTCCAGAAACTCCCGCGCGGCCTCCTCGCCGACCTGCTCCGCCGGTTTTCCGCGCGCCCCCAGGGCGGTGAACCCCGCCCGCCCCTGCTCGTACTCCCCCGCCAGAAAGATGAACGTCCCCTGCCCGTAGACCTGCAACTCCCTGATGTCTACCTGCACCGCGAGGTCGCGTCCCAGCTCGCCCTGCAAAAGGGAGAGCGCCGAGGCGAGCTGGCGCTCCGCGATGCTGCGAGGAAGATTCCCGACGGCCGAGCAGCCGCTGACCCGCAGGAGCCTGCCGCGCTCCATGGCCCATAGAGGGGAGAGGGCGCGCACGGGCTCCAGGCGGCAGCGCACCCGCCCTCCTCCCCTGGGATAAAAACCGCACGAATCGACTGCCGCCTCGGCCCGTACCCCGAGCCGGGCGAGGGCCGGGAGAAAGACCTCCGCGAAGTAGTTCCACGAGGGACTGAAGGGGACGTGGGTGCCGCCGGTGACGATGACCTGGCTTCTCACGGAGGCAGCGAGAAGCGGAGGCATGACCGTCTGCAGCACGAGCGTCGTGGAACCTGCGGTGCCGATGTCGAAGCTGTAGTTGCCGGACTGCACGCCGCGCGGCACGAAGGCGAGCTGCTGCGAGCCGAGCCGGTCCCCGGAGAGTTCCGCCGAGGCGATCCTGGCTGCGGAGTGCACCGCCATCAGGTGCTGGTTCATGAGCCCCGGCTTGGACCGGCTTTTGCGGATGTTGCCGATGCGGAACCCTTTCCCGGTGAGGCAGGAAAGGCTCAGCGCGCTGCGCAGCACCTGCCCTCCCCCCTCCCCCATGCTCCCGTCTATCTCGATCATGACATCACCGGCCTTTTGATCAGTACAGGAACATCGGCTTGCCCAGCACGTGGCGCACCTTGGGACGGTATTCGTCCGTGTCGTACAGCTCCGCCACGTCCACCCGCTTCTCACCCTGCATGATGGAACTGATCGGGATGTGCCGGTAGGTACCCCCCTGCATGGCGACCATCCGCCCCGACATCCCCTCGGTGATCAGATCCATGGTCATGTTGGCGTAGTTGTAGGCCACCATCAGGTCGAGCGAGTCGGGGGCGCCGCTGCGCATCAGGTAGGAGAGCTGCTGGTAGATGATGTGGGACCCCGTCAGCCGCTTCACCGCCTCGCTCACCACCACGCCGATACCACCGAGCTTCTTGTGGCCGTAGGCGTCCTCCTGGCCGTACTCGACTATCTGTCCTCCGGTCATGGAAGCCCCCTCGGAGACGGTCACCATGGCGTAGTTGCTGCGGTTGCCCCTCTTGTCCTCCTGCAAAAGGAGTGCGAGCTTCTCCACGTCGAAGGGGACCTCGGAGATGAGGGCGCGGTCCACCCCTGCCAGGTAGGCGGAGATGAGCGAGGTCTCGCCGGAATTCCTGCCGAAGAGCTCGACCACGGCGATCCTCTCGTGGGAGCCTGCGCTGGTCCTCAGGCTGTGGATGAAGTTGACGCTCCTGGTAACGGCCGTGGAAAAACCGATGCAGTAGTCGGTGCCGAAGACGTCGTTGTCCATGGTCTTAGGAATCGCCACCACCGGGAAACCCTCGCGGTACAGGCGCTCGGCGTAGCTCAGCGTGTCGTCCCCGCCGATCGGTATCAGGGCGTCGATGCCGAGATGCTCCAGGTTCGCCAGCACGTGGTCCGTGAAGTCGTGCTGCTTGGAGTCGGACGGGTCGTAGTCGGCGCCGCGCAGGAAGCCGGGAACGTCGACGTTGGCCACCTTGCCGGGATTGGTGCGGCTGGTGTGGAGGAATGTGCCGCCGGTGCGGTCGACGGTGCGGACCGCATGACGGTCCAGCGGCATGATGGTCTTTTCCCACGACTCCGGATCGTCGCGATTGAAGCCGAGGAGCCCTCCCCAGCCGCGCCGTATGCCGATGACCCGGTAGCCGTTTTCGGTGGCGCGGGTCACCAGGGTCTTCAGGGCGGGATTGAGTCCCGGCACGTCGCCGCCACCCGTCAATACGCCCACCGTTTTCTGCCTGTCAGCCATGGGAGACTCCTTTTAATGTTGGATATTAATTAACGCTCATGATTATACCTAAGCGAGGGGTCATTTCAAGGGAGGAGAAATCGAGGCCGGTTCGTGAGGGGAGGCGGCGAAGGGTGTTAAGGGGCGGGGGAGATTGTGATAGCGGAAGATGGTCGCTAATCAGATTTCTTTTTCAGAATGAGCCGGGAGATGAAGGCCGACATCTCGTCTCCGTGCATCGGTCGCGCGAAGTAGAAGCCCTGCATGAGCCGGCAGTCGATGGAAGCCAGAAAGTCCTTCTGCGCCTCCGACTCGACCCCTTCGGCTATCGCTTCCATATCGAGGCATTTGGACATGAACATGATCGTGGTGGCGATGGCGGCATCATCGGAGGAGGTCACCACGTCGCTTACGAAGGAGCGGTCTATCTTGAGGGCCTGGAAATGGTGCTGCTTCAGGGCCGAAAGGGAGGAGTAGCCGGTGCCGAAGTCGTCGATCTGGACGTTGATCCCCATCCGCTGCAGGCGGTCCAGGATCGCGAGCGCCTCTTCCGCGTAGATCATCAGCGATTCCTCCGTGATCTCGAGGGTGAGACGGTCCGGCGGCAGCCCGCTTTCGTGCAGCGCCTTCTCGATCACCGTCTCCAGGTCCTCGTGGGCGAATACCGAGGGGGACATGTTCACCGCCACGTTCAGGTCGAGCCCCTCGTTGACGTACCACTGCGCCGCCTGGCGGCAGGCCGCCTTCAGCACCCACTCGGTGAGGGGCCAGATGAGCCCCGCCTTCTCCGCCAGCGGCACGAAGCTCGTCGGGTTGAGAATGCCGAACTGCGGGTGTTTCCAGCGCACCAGCGCCTCCACCCCGATCACCTGCATGCTGGTGGTGTCCATCTTGGGCTGGTACATGAGGAACATCTCGTCGTGCGTGAGGGCGCGCAGCAGCCCGTGCTCGAGCAGCTGCCGCCGGTCGCGCTCCTCGCGCCATTCGCCGCCGTAAAAACAGAAGGTGGAGCGTCCCTGCCGCTTGGCCTGATTCAGCGCGAAGTCGGCCATCTTGAAGAGCTGGGTATGGTCCTCGGCGTCGGAGGGGAAAAGGGCGATGCCGATGCTGACGCCGATCTTCAGCGTTTCCCCCTCGACCTGCAACGGCGCCGCGGTCGCCTCCAGCACCCGCCTGGCCACCACAGTCGGGCCTTCCGGCATGTCCGGCTGGCGCAGCAGAATGGCGAACTCGTCGCCGCCAACGCGGGCCACGATATCCTCCCCGCGCAGAGCGCAGTCGCCGAGCCTGCGGGCGGTCTCCACCAGAACCGCATCCCCTGCGAAATGGCCCCGCCTGTCGTTGATCGCCTTGAAGCGGTCGAGATCGAGAAAAAGGAGCGCCAGGGTTTCGCGGCGGCGTTTGGCCCACTCGATGGACTGCAGCAGCAGGTCGTCGAAGGCCTGGCGGTTGTACAGGCCGGTGAGGCCGTCGCGGGCCGCGTATTCCCGTATCGCCCGTTCGCTCGCCTGGTGCCGTGCCTGTATCTTCGCCGCCAGGAGATAGATGATGACCGCCATCGCTACCACGCCAAGCGCCTCCAGCGCGGTCGAGGCCAAGGGACGCAGCTCGGGACGGCTGGCGAGAAGACGGTCGAAGAGGAATTCGGCCGCCAGCAACCATAGGAAGCTGGCGAAGATGTAGATGGCCGTGACAGCCGCAGGGGAAAGCCCCTCGACCCAGTGGAACCACCTGCCTATCCTCCCCCTTTCCATACCTCCCCCCTCGTTCAGCCGGCCGAAGTTTTGGAAAACTGGTCAAGTATAGCGTATGAACAGGAAAAGGGTGCCGACCCGGTGTGAAACCGTTCGCCCCCCGACGCGGGAGCGTCAAGGAATGTGTTCCCACGCTGGAGCGTAGGAACAATAAAAGCGTTCCCCGCCCCCGGAGGGGGAGGGGCAGGGAGGGGGAAGTCTGCCGCTT
>DNJC01000065.1 GCA_003490025.1 Geobacter sp.
GGGACGGCAGCAAGGTGGAAATCCAGCAACTGAAGGGGAAAAAGGTGACCGTGGTGCCGATCCTGCGCGCCGGCATCGGCATGCTGGACGGGGTCCTCGACATGATCCCAAACGCGAAGGTGAGCGTGGTCGGGCTGGCGAGAAACGAGGAGACGCTGGAGGCGCAGGTCTACTTCGAGCGTTTCGTCGGGCAGCTGGACCAGCGGCTCGCCCTCATCATCGACCCGATGCTGGCGACCGGCGGCTCCATGGCCGCCACCATCGACATGCTGAAAAACAACGGCTGCCTCCAGATCCGGGTCCTTAGCCTGGTTGCGGCACCGGAAGGGCTGGCAAGGATCACCTCCGCCTATCCCGAGGTCGACGTCTACGTCGCCGCCATCGACGAGCGGCTGAACGAGCACGGGTACATCCTCCCGGGGCTGGGCGACGCGGGCGACAAGATCTTCGGCACCAAATAACGCCCCTGCGGTCATCCACCGGGCCGGCCGTTCCAGGCGGCCGCTCACCGGGAATCGTTTCCATTTCCGCATCCAACTCACCCTTCTTTCCGCTTCCAGCCTTGTCGTCGCCCCGAGAACCCTTGGCGCCGTTTGCCAACCAGCCTTTGGCGGGTATAATCTAACTCGTTTTGAAATTAGATTAAATTAATCAACGGTCAGCCGGCGTTCCCCTTTCGGTTGCCAAAGCATTCAGCGGCTTGGCGGCTGCCGGGTCGCTACCACAAAGGAGGTCGTTCATGAAAGGAAACGAGAGGGTCATCGAGCAGTTGAACGTACGGCTGGCAGAAGAGTTGACCGCGACCAACCAGTACATGGTGCATGCTGAGATGTGCGAGAACTGGGGGTACACGAAGCTGCACTCCCTGATCCGGCAGCGGGCCATCACCGAGATGAAGCACGCGGAGAAACTCATCGAGCGGATCATCTTCCTCGAGGGGAGGCCGATCGTCAGCAGGCTCGACCCGATACACATCGGCGGGGAGGTCCCGAAGATGCACCAGTTCGATCACGCGGCGGAGGAGACCGCCATCCGCGGCTACAACGAGAGCATCAGGATAGCGGTGGAACTGGGCGACAACGGCACCCGCGAACTGCTGCAGGAAATTCTGGACCAGGAAGAGAAGCACATAGACGACATCGAGGCGCAGCTGGACCAGATCTCGCAGATGGGTGCGCAGAACTACCTGGCCGAGCAGGTGGGGTAGGAGGGGAGCGGCGGGACCCGGTCGAAAACGGCGGGACCCGCGGTGCGGTGGCAACGGCAAGGGCGTCGGAGGTTTTCTCCGGCGCCCTTTTTTTCAGCGGCCGCCCGATTCCTTTTCGAGTTCGGCCACCCTGCTCCTCAGCGCCTTTTCCTTTTGCCAGCGGGCGGTGACGTCCCGCATCACGGCGGCGGTCCCGGCGACGGCGCCGGCGGCGTCCCTGATGATGGTCATGGAGAACTCGGTGGAGATGCGCGTTCCGTCCTTGCAGGTGGCCGGAGCGGCGAGCAGTTCGGTGGCGTAGCGCGTGCTCCCCGTCTCCATCACCCTGAAGTACCCTTCCCAGTGGCGGGCGCGCTGGTTTTCCGGGATGAAGATGTCCAGGGACCGGCCCAGCGCCTCATCTGCGGTGAATCCGAGCATCTGCTCGGCCCCCTTGTTCCAGAGCCGTATGATCCCTTCCCGGTCCGAGTAGATGATGGCGTCGTTGCATCGCTCGACCAGTTGCCGGTACAGCTCCTCGTGAATAATCTCGCCCATGGCTTCCTCCAAAGATCTTTTCGCTACATCATAGCACCGCGGAAATCGTAATCCTTGATGAAGATCAAAACCGATCAAATACTTCGTTTCGTAGACAAGAGAATGCCGATAGATACAACGGCGGGAACTCGGTTAGAAAACGATAATGTGGCGAGACGGTATCAGTGTGAGGCCGCATAACTGCAGTCACAGCCCCGTACTGAAATTAGTGTTCTATAACCTGTAACATAATTTGATCTGTCTGCATCTATTTCTCAAGTACTGCAATGTCTTGCCGATAATGTCATCAAGTATGCGGGAAAGTTCCAAGCGGGGGAGGCCAGATGTTCAAGAACAAGTTAATGCACAAGATCCTGGCGATCATAGGCGCCAATCTCTTCATAGGGATTTCCATCGTGGGGTGCCTCGCCATCTGGCTTCAGTACCGGTCGAGCATGGACCTGCAGGAGAAAAACAGCCGCACCATGGCGGCGGTGATCACCGACGAGATCTCGGCGTTCATGATGAAGGACGACTCCAAGTCGGTGTCGAACCTGGCGCAGGTCGCGAAGGAGAAGCACTTCGGCTTCGGCATCCAGGTCTACGGCAAGGAAGGGAAGGATTCCGCCTCGGGGGTGGTGAACCAGGAGGTGGTGAAGTCCCTCACCTCCGGGAAACTGAGCGAGTCCAGGCAGGTTGAGAACGGCCTCCATACGCTGCGCAGCATCGTGCCGCTGGTAAACGAGGAGCGCTGCAAGCAGTGCCATGACCCGGGGGACAAGTACCTGGGGGCGCTGCAGCTCACCACCTCCCTGCAGGACGGCTACAACAACGCGATCAAGATGATCGGGATCCTGGTCGGGGCGGGGTTCTGCTTCTTTCTGGCCATGATGCTCTGCATGTACCTCTTCTTCAAGAAAACCATCGTCCGCGATCTGCTCTTCTTCTCCGACAAGCTGAGGGACATAGCGGAGGGGGAGGGGGACCTGACCAAGGAGATCCCGATCCACTCCAGCGACGAGATCGGGGACCTCGCGCGTCACATAAACCACCTGGTCATGAAGCTGCGGGAGACGGTGACCGTGCTTTACGACCTGGCCGAGAACATATCCATCTCGCTTTGCCAGGTCTCGAGCCGTGCCGGAAAGACGGTAATCTCGGCGGCCGAGCAGAAGGACCGTTCGGAGTCGGTTGCGGTGGCAGCCGAGGAGATGGCGGCCACCCTGAACGTCGTGGCCGGCAACACCCACCAGGCCGCCAATTTCTCGGCGCAGGTCGATGCGGCGGCGAGCGAGGGGATGTCGGTGGTCGACGGCGCCTGCCGGAGCATCGTCCTGGTCAAGGAGAACGTGGTGAAGACCCTGGCGACGGTCGGCAAGCTGGAGTCGTCGTCGGTGCAGATCGGGGACATCATCAACCTGATCGAGGACATCGCGGACCAGACCAAGCTCCTCGCCCTCAACGCGGCGATCGAGGCCGCACGTGCAGGGGAGCACGGGCGCGGCTTCGCCGTGGTCGCCGACGAGGTGAAGATGCTCTCCGAGAAAACGGCGACCTCCACCAAGGAGATAGCCAAGATCATCACCAACATCCAGATCGAGAGCCGCGAGGCGGCCAAGTCGATAAACGAGGAGCAGGAGCGGGTCGAGGACGGCGTGGCGAAGTCGACGGCCGCACGGGAGTGCCTGGAAAGGATCCTCGGGCTGGCCGGGGAGACGGCGCAACTCATCAACCAGATCGCCTCGGCGACGGAGGAGCAGAGCGCGACCACCAACGAGATATCCGAGAAGATCCACAACGTTTCGGGGTCCGCTTCCGCTGTGCACCAGGACATGATGGAGAGCGACAAGGCGTTCGGCATACTCACCGGTATCGCCGAGCAGATCTTCTCCACGGTAGGGAAGTTCAGCGTCGGCAACCGCCATGACGAGATGAAGCGGCTGGCGGTGGAGCTCAGAGACGGCTTCATCGCCGTGGCGGAAAAGGGGATCGCCTCCGGCAAGATCACGGTGGCTGACCTCTTCGACAGGAACTACCGCCCGATACCGAACACCTCGCCCCAGAAGTACAACACGGCCTTCGACGCCTTCTTCGACCAGAACGTCTCGCCGGTCCAGGAAGGGATCCTCTCCAAGCAGGGGGCGCTCTTCTTCGCCATCTGCGTCGACGACAAGGGGTATGTCCCGTGCCACAACCTCCGCTACTCGAAGCCGATGACAGGGGACCCTGCGGTCGACATGGTGAACAACAGGACCAAGAGGATTTTCAACGACAAGACCGGGATCAAGGCGGCGCAGAGCACGGATCCGTTCCTGCTGCAGACCTACATGAGGGACACCGGAGAGATAATGAACGACATTTCGACCCCCGTCACGATAAACAACCGGCACTGGGGGGCCGTCCGCCTTGGCTACAAGGCGGAGTAGCACGGGTGGAGCCCTCGCCCAACTGCAGTAAACGTAAAAGGTCGCCTCCCCGCGGGAGCGGCCTTTTTGTATGTGCGCCCGGCAGGGCGCGTGG
>DNJC01000076.1:0-135196 GCA_003490025.1 Geobacter sp.
CCACGATGTCGTGGCACTCAACACGTAGAACGTAGAACGTAGAACGTAGAACGTAGAACGTAGAACGTAGAACGTAGAACGTAGAACGGCTTCCGGTTTAAAACAGCTCCGGCTGCATCGCCTCCTGCTCCAGGGGGAGGACCAGGAAGAAGGAACTTCCGCCGGCGCTCTCGACCCAGACCATCCCGCCGTGCGCCTCGACCATCCCCTTGACGATGGCGAGCCCGATCCCCGCGCCTTTCGCCTGCGCCCTGGTGCCGCCGCTGGTGTGGTGCCGGATGTCCCCCACCTCGTAGAAGATCTCGAAGATCCGCCGCTGCTCGTCCGGCGGGATGCCGATCCCTTGGTCGCGCACCTCGATCTCCATGTAGCAGCGCTCGCCGCAGCGCCTGAGAAACTCCGGGTTGAAACGCTCCAGCGTATCCCGCCGCACCTGCAGCGCCTTCCCGTCCACGACCTGCCCGCTCACCACGATCTCGCCTCCCTTGGGAGTGAACCGTATCGCGTTCAGGAGCAACTCGGAAAAGACCCGCTCCAGGTAGGTCCGGTCCCCGTCGAAGTAGGGGAGGGAGTCCAGGTTCCGGAGCATCACCACCTGCCCCCGCTCCTCGAGCACAGGCTGCAACTGGTCCAGCAGGTTCTCCATGAACATCCTCAGGTGTATCGCCGTGGTCTCCAGCCCCCCCCTGCGCGCTTCCAGCCTGACCAGCTTCAGGAGATCGGCCACCAGCGCCTTCAGCCGCAGGCCTCCGTCCCGCACCATCTCCAGCACGCCGACGGCGCTCTCGATGCTGCTCCAGCCGTGCTGCAGCAGGTGGTCGACCCCGGCGATGATGCTGGTGAGCGGGGTGTTGAATTCGTGGGAGACCATCCCCAGGAACTGGTTCTTCATCCGGTCCAGCCGGTTCAGCTCCAGGTTCGCCTGTTCCACGAGGACGAGGTTCTGCTTCAACCGGCTCTCCGAAACGGAAAGGTTGTGGCTGCTTTTCTCCAGCAGGCGGTGCGAGCGGAGCAGCTCCTCGCTCTTCCAGTTCAGTTCGACGAAAAGCCGCCCCTTCTCGATGATGCTCCCCATCTGCTTACCCACGGTGGTCAGGAAGCGCAACTCCTCCTTGGTGTAGCAGTGCATGCCGGAGTGCATCAGGTGCATGACCCCGATGACGTGTTGCTGCGCGGCTATCGGAATCGAGGTGAGGCAGTTCCACCCTTCGGCCGCCGCAGCGAGCGACAGGAGTCCCCCCTGGTCTTCCCCCCGCACGCAGAGCTGCCGGTAAGCCTCCGGTTCCCGTGCGATCTTGTCGGAGATGGTCTGCCCGAGCTGCTGCGAAACCTCCCGGGCGATGCAAAGGCGCGGCGTCACCCCGTCGGCGTCGAACAGGTGCAGCGCCCCCCCGCCTGCGTCAAACAGCTCCATGATCTCGACGAGCGTCGCTTCCTGCACCTCCATCTCTGGCGAATTGCCCATGCCGCTCAGGATGTGGTTCAGGATGAAGAGTTCCCGGTTCCTCTGCCAGATCTCCCGTTCGGTCCGCCTTTTCTCGGTGATGTCCCGCAACAGGCAGTGGGCCACCTGCTCGTCACCCAGGTCGATGAGGCGGGCGTTGATCTCCCCCAGGAAGAGGGAGCCGTCCTTTCTCTGGAACTGGAGGTCCTCCATCTCCGCCCTGCCGTGCCTCTTCAACTGGTAGAGGAAGGAACGGAAACGGTCGTGCTCGCAGGGATGCAGGAGATCGCGGGCCGGCATGGAGGTCAGTTCCTCCCGGCTGAAACCGAGGAGTTCCCTCCCGACCCGGTTTTCCTCTTCAAGGACCCCGCTTTCCGCGTCGAAGATGAAGATGGCGCTCCCGGCCCCCTCCAGGAGGCTCTTGTAGCGGCGTGCGGCCTTGGCGGCCTCCTGCTGCATGCCGTCGATCTCCCGGCGAAGCCCTGCGACGAACTGTGCCTGGCGGGTTTTGAACAGCGCGGCAAAGGCGAGGAGCACCACCGCGAGCGAGATGGAGATCCCCAAGTGGAGCCATCCCGGCAGCGGAGTGAGCCGCTCGATGATGAGGAGCAGCAACTCGCAGGCGATTATCAGCAAGAGCGGTGCAAAGTGCAAGGCCGTATCCCCTGTACCAGCATTCAACGTGGGGGCCGGTTCAGTTGCGGCCCGTTTTTCCGTGGAGGGTGAGGAGGTAGTTGCGCAGCCAGTCGAGCGCCGTGAAGCAGGTGATGGACCTGACGCCGGCCCGGTCACCCTGGAAGTTGTATCTCTCCACGAGGCAGCAGGACGCGTCGGCAAGCGCCAGGTAGACGGTGCCGACCGGCTTCTCGGCCGTGCCGCCGTCGGGCCCCGCTATCCCGGTGACGGAGAGGGCCAGGTCGCTCCCGGCCGCCTCGCGCGCTCCGGTCGCCATGGCGCGGGCGACCTCGGAGCTGACCGCGCCATGCGCCTCGATCAGCTCCGCCGGGACCTTGAGCATCCGCGTCTTCGCCTCGTTGCTGTAGGTGACGTTCCCCTCCAGGAAATAGGCGGAACTCCCGGCGACGGCCGTGATGCGGGAGGCGATCATGCCGCCGGTGCACGACTCGGCGAGGGCGAGGGTGAGGCCGCTTTCCCGGAAGAGGAGGGCGAGCCGGTCGTCCATGGTCTCGCCGTCCTTAGCGAAGACGAAGCTCTCCAGCCGCTCCCGCACCGCCTCGACCGCCTCCTTGAGGAGGCCGGCATGCTCCGCGGCGCTCCTCAGGATCAGGTGGATCTCCGGGTACTTGACGCAGTAGGCGAGCTGCACCGGCGAGTTCTCGGGGAAGACCCCCGCGAGGCGTTCGGCGATGGCCGCCTCGGGGATGCCGAAGAGCTTGAGCGTGACCCGCCGCCAGGGGGCGGGAAGCCGCTTGGCTAGCGGCGGGAGGACGCTCTCCGCCAGCATCCGCTCCATCTCGTACGGGACACCCGGGAGAAAGAAGAGGTCGGCGCCCGAGATGTTGACGACGAAGCCGCAGGCGGTTCCGAGCGGGTTGTCGATCAGCGTGCACCCCTTGGGGAGCAGCGCCTGCCTCCGGTTCGCCGGGTGGAGCCCCCCCTTGATCCGCTCCTCGAAACGGGCCAGGTGGGCGAGCGCTCCTTGCGAGAGTTCCAGCTCCGTCCCGGCGGCGACCGCGGCGGCCTGGGCGGTGTAGTCGTCCGGGGTGGGGCCGAGCCCGCCGGTGACCACCACGACGTCGCTCTCCCCGGCGAGTTCCCTGAGCGCCGCGGCGATCGCCTCCACGTCGTCCGGCACCGTCAGGTGCTTGAAGACGCGCCCGCCGGCGTCGTAGAGACGGTCCGCGATGTGGCTCGCGTTGGTGTCCACCGTCTCGCCGGTGAGAAGTTCGTCCCCTATGGAAAGCGTTGCTATCTTCACAATAACCTCAGCACCAGGTGGGTCGCGGCGCAGGCGTAGACCCCGGCGGCGATATCGTCCAGCACCACGCCGTAGCCGTTTTTGAGCGACCGGTCGAACCAGCGCGCCGGCTGCGGCTTCAGGATGTCGAAGAAGCGAAACGCCAGGAACCCGACCAGCACCCCCTGAAAGGTGGGGGGGACGGCGATCATGGTGACCAGGTAACCGGCCACCTCGTCGATGACGATCTTGCCCGAGTCGTGCTCGCCCCAGATCTCCTCCCCGAAACCGGCGCACCAGCAGGCGAAGAGGGTGAAGGCGACCGTGGTGAGGAGGTAGAGCGTAAGCGGCATGCGGGCCAGCGCCAGGTAGAGCGGGATGGCCCCGAGGGTCCCGACGGTTCCCGAGGCGAAGGGGGAAAAACCGGTGCCGAACCAGGTGGCGGCGAGGATGACGAAGCGTCTCATCGGCCGCAGCACTCCCTCTCCACGATCCGGTACACCTCGATGAGCGGAAGGCGCAGGGCAAGGGCGATCTCCCGGCAGGAGTCGTACTCCGGCGTCACGCGCCCGTTTTGCATCACCTTCACCTGCACGGGCCCGAGCGAACTCTCCCTCGACTCGCTTTCGCGCGACAGCGTGACCCGCCCCGCCGGGTAGTAGCGCAGCCCGATCGCGGTGGACTCCGCCAGGATGGTGCCGGAGAGCGTCTCCAGCTCCTCCTTGCGGGCGATGACGGTGAGGCGGGTGGCGGGGCGGTTCTTCTTCATCTGCAGCGGCGAAAATGCCACGTCGAGCGCCCCCGCCTCGAAGAGCCTTTCCATGAGGAAACCGAAGAGTTCCGGGTTCATGTCGTCCAGGTGGGTCTCGACGACCAGGACCTCCTCGGCGGCGCCGATCCCGGCGGCCTCTCCCAGCACCAGCCGGAGCAGGTTGGGGAGTTCGGGGAAATCCTTTTCGCCGGCGCCGTAGCCTATCCCTTCCGGAGTCATCTTCGGGGGCGGGCCGAACCCTTCCGCGAGGGAGGCCACGATGGCGGCGCCGGTGGGGGTCACCCTTTCCCCCTCGCCGATGTCGGAGGAGAGCGGTATTCCCTTCATGAGCTGCGCCGTCGCGGGTGCTGGGACCGGGAGCTTGCCGTGGGCGGTATGGACGAAGCCGCGCCCGAAGGGAAGCCCGGAGGAGTAGACCTTCTCCACCCCGAGGTAGTCGAGGCCGATGGCCGTGCCGACGATGTCGACGATGGAGTCGACGGCGCCGACCTCGTGGAAATGGACCCGCTCCAGCGGCACTGCGTGCACCGTCGCCTCCGCCTGGCCGAGCCTGAGGAAGATCCGCTGTGCCAATTCCTTTACCCGCGGCTTCAGCTCCGACTGCTCGATCATCGCCGCGATCCCGCAGTAGTGGCGGTGCGGCTGGTCTGCTTCGGTGAGCGTCACCTTGAACGAGGTCCCGGAGACGCCGTGGCGCTCCACCTTGCGGCTGGAAAGCTCATAGTCGGAGAGCGGCAGCAGTGCGAGTGCCTCGCGCAGCGTCTCCAGCGGTAGCCCCAGCTCGATCAGGGCAGCCACCGTCATGTCGCCGGCGATCCCGGCGAAACAGTCGAAATAGATCACCTTCATCGCTATATCCTGTTCATCAGGCTGGCGGCGTAGGCCGCTCCGAAGCCGTTGTCTATGTTCACCACGGTCACCCCGGCGGCGCAGGAGTTCAGCATCCCGAGGAGCGCCGCGACGCCGCCGAAGGAAGCGCCGTAACCGACCGAGGTCGGCACCGCTATCACCGGCTTCGCCACCAGGCCGCCGACCACGGAGGGGAGCGCCCCCTCCATCCCGGCGACCACGATGATGACCGATGCCTCGGCAAGGGCGCCGCGACGTGCCAGCAGGCGATGCAGCCCCGCCACGCCCACGTCGTAGATCTTCTCCACCTCGTTACCCATGAGAACCGCCGTCAGCACCGCCTCGGCCGCTACCGGTATGTCCGAGGTCCCGGCGCAGACCACCAGCACCTTCCCCTTGCCGCGCAGCTCCACCGGGTGCTGCTCGATGGTGAGGGCGCGGGCGTCGGCGTGGTACACGGCGTTGGGGAAAAATTCCTTGAGTTTCGCCCCCTTGGCGCCGTTCACGCGGGTGGCCAGCACGTTCCCCCCCTTCTCGAGGAGCGCCGCGACGATGGTCCGCATCTGCTCGATGCTTTTCCCCTGGCCGAAGATCACCTCCGGGAACCCCTGGCGCAGCGCGCGGTGATGATCCACCGTGGCGCAGCCGAGGTCCTCGAATGGGAGGTGTTTCAGTCTTTCCATCGCCTGGGTGACGTCCACCGTCCCCCGGCTCACCTCCTCCAGGATCTTTTCAATCGCCTTTTTTTGCATGAATCGGGTCCCGCCTCCCTGGATCGGAAAATAGCATAAAGGCTAGCATAGAAGCGGGCCGTTGGCTGCATAAAAAAACGAGATGGTGACAACTTTGGTCAAGTTTTGCAGCAGCGGCGGTCCTGTCGCAGTACCTCTGTGAGATCGGGGCAGGATTACGCTCCTACAGCCGGTTTCGCTGTGATTGTCGGGTCCCCCGCAGAGCCAACTCCGCATTTTGCCGATTGCTTGCAGGCGGTCCCTGTTGTACGTTTTGTCCTGCCTGTGACAGAGCCGGTAGTTGTTATGACGAAGCGGGAGCCGACCTGACAGCCAGCATATCCGTCAAGGTCGCGGTTGTGACCGGGGCGGGACGGGGTCACTGCCGTTAAGTTAGGGGGGAAAGGGGACAGGCTACTTTTAGTGACATCGCTGGAAAAAGCAGCCTGTCCCCTTTTCTGTCCCTTTTCTGTCTCGTTGCTGCAGGAGGGTTGCCGCGTCGTCTTTGCCGACATCGACGGGGAGGCGGCCGCCAAAACCTGCGGAGTTGGAAGCGCTAGCCGCTATGGGGGAGCGTGAAATAAAAGCTGGCCCCCTGGCCCACCGTTCCCTGGCACCAGATCCTGCCTCCGTGACGCTGGACGATCCGCTGGGCCGTCGCCAGCCCGATGCCGACCCCCTCGAACTCGGAGCCATGCAGCCGCTCGAAGGGACGGAAAAGCTTGTCCTGATAGAGCATCTCGAAGCCGGCCCCGTTGTCCTCGACGCAATAGACTTCCTGGCCGCTCGCCTCCAACCTGCCGAACCGGATGGAGGCGAGCGGCTTCTTCGAGGTGTACTTCCAGGCGTTCCCCAGCAGGTTCTCCAGCAGTTGCCTCATCAGCGAGCTGTCCCCGAGCACCTTCATCCCCGGTTCTACGACCTGCTCCACGCGGCGCGCCGGGTCCGTCTCCCGGAACATCCGCATGGTGGACTCCGCGATCTCGCTCATGTCGACCGTCTCCAGGTTGAGTTCCGCCCTGCTCATCCGCGACAGTTCCAGGAGATGGTCGATCAGGGTCCCCATCTTCTCGGAGGCTCCCCTGATGCGGTCCAGGTAGCGGCTGGCCTCGGCTGGAAGCACCTCGCCGAAGTCCTCGACCAGCATGGAGCTGAAGCTGTTCATGTGGCGAAGCGGCGCCCTCAGGTCGTGGGAAACGGAATAGCTGAAGGATTCCTGCGCCCTGATCGCCTCCTCCAACTCCTCGGTCCGTTCCCTGACCCTTTGCTCCAGGAGTTCATTGGCCAATTTAAGTTCGGTCTGCTTCTGGATCAGGGCGTATTCGATCTCCTTGCGCTCGGATATGTTCGTGAACACGGTGGTGAATTTGCCGCGTTGCCGGCTGAAGGCATACACCTCGTAGTAATTGCCGGTTACCTCCCCGAAGTTCTCGAATCTGGTCGCGGCCCCGGTGAGGGCCACCTTGCCGAAGGTCTCGATCCACCACAGGTCCAGTGCGGGGAAAATCTCAAGGATGGTTTTCCCCTCGGTAAACTTAATTCCCGTCTCCTGTTCGAAACCGGGGGTCACGCGCAGAAGCCGGTAATCCTGAGGCTGCCCCTTTTCGTCGCAGATGATCTCGTTCTCGGCCCAGGCAAGATCCAGGTCCTCTAAGAACTCCAGGAAGCGATCCTCGACCTTTTGCTGCGACACGGCAATCACCGCGTCCTTTTTGGCCAGCTCCTGCAGCAACTCTTCCCTGCTCATGTCGGCGTACGCTTTCATGAAGTATGGCCCCTTCTGGTGGATGGAAATGCCGGGGATTCTACGTGGAGGCTAATTAATTTACAATCATTTTTTTGGTTCCGACCTGCTCGGTGCCGCATGCGGGCGCCGCCGTAGGGGCGAATGATCATTCGCCCCGTCCGACAGCCGCGGCCGCATCGCCAGGTAAAGCGCCAGCGCCATCACCCAGCAGATGATGGCGCTGTAGAAGTTGTGGGACAGGAAGTGGGCGCCGCGCGCCATCTGCCCGTAGGCGTAAAGGCTTCCCAGCACTCCCCCCGCCCCGAGCCAGTACCGCGCCACCTTCCTGCGCCGGTCGCGCCAGGCGAAGTAGCCTGCGAAAAGCGAGAACCCGCCGGAGGCATGCCCGGCGGGAAAACAGTTCCCCGGCGCGCACGCCTGCGGCGGCGGTTCGGTGAGCCGGGTGTACGGCACGCTCCCGCCGTAGCGCTGCACGTCCCATGGGCAGTGCCGCCCGATCCCCTTCTTCAGCATCGAAACTGTGGTCGTGCCGATGACGATGGCGAGCGCCAGGTACAAAAGACGCCAGCGCAACGGGCGGAGCCTCTCCCACCTGAACGACCCGATCCACCCCAAAACCGATCCCGCTGCAATCGCCAGGATCAGGTCCTTGCCACGCTCGTGAACCAGCCATTCGGCCCACCATGCCTCGCGGGCCGGCCAGATCCCCTTCTGGAAATCGAAGAAACGGTCCGCCAGGGTGATGTCGACGTCTGTCGTCTCGCAGAGTGTCGCTGCAACCAGGAAAATGAAAATGGGTACGGCGAGATGCCGTACCCAGAAGTTTGCGTTCAATTGTTTCGTCATCTAGCGAATCCTGTTCAGCCTCTGCTGGTAGAGGTAGTCCTCTCCCTGGTAGTAGGCGAGCATGTCGGTCAGGAGCGCGTCGGTCACCGGCTCTTTCTTCGCGTCTCCGCTCTTTCGGTCCACCTTGTACTGCGCCGCGTACTGGCGCGGGCCGAGCACCAGCAGCTCGTTCTCCGTCAGGTACCCGAGCTTCTGGTAGGTCGAGATGAAGGCGCGCCCGGGCTGGCCTGAGTCCTTCAGGATGTCCCGCCCGATAAAGTCGCTCCGGTAGCTCATGTTCATCAGGCCGAGCACGGTGGGGGCGACGTCGATCTGGCTGGTCATCCGTTCCACGCGCCCCGGTTTTACGTGTGCCGGCGAGTAGACCAGCATCGGTATCTCGTACTTCTTCACGGGGATGTCGGTCTTGCCGGCGCTCCCGGCGCAGTGGTCGGCAATGAAGACGAAGATGGTGTCCTTGAACCACGGCTGGCTGCTCGCCTCGGCGATGAACCTCCCGATGGCGTAGTCGGCGTACTTCACCCCCCCGTTCCTGCCGCTCTTCACGGGGATGTCGATCCTCCCCGCCGGGTAGGTGAAGGGGCGGTGGTTCGATGTGGTCATCACCATCGAGAAGAACGGTTTCTTCTCGGCGTAGGACTTGCTCCCCTCCTTGATGACCTTGCGGAACAGGTCCTCGTCGCAGACCCCCCAGATGTTGGAGAAGGTCACCTCCTGCTTCTCGAAGTCGGCCCGGTCCACGATGGAGTAGCCGTTCGCCGTGAAGAAGGCGTTCATGTTGTCGAAGTAGCCGTGCCCGGCGTAGATGTACTTGGACTGGTACCCCTTGGAGTTCAGGATCTCCCCCCACGAGCGGAACCCGCCGTTGTTCGGACGTTTCACGATGGAGGTGCCGGGAAGGGGCGGGATGGAGAGGGTGAGCGCCTCCAGCCCGCGCACCGTGCGGGTGCCGGTGGCGTACAGGTTGGTGAAGAGGAGCGACTGGGAGGCGAGCCGGTCCAGGTTGGGGGTCAGGTGCTCCTTGTTACCGAACACCCCGAGGTATTCGGCGCTCAGGCTCTCCTCGACGACGACGACCAGGTTCAGCCGCTTTTCCGTCCCCTCGCCGCGGATCTGTCTCGTCAACCGCTCGTCCTTCGGGTTCACGAAGCTGTTGTTCCTTTCGGCTACCAGGGTCCTCAGGCGCCCGTTCACCTTGTCCTGCGGCAGCGTGCGGTAGAACCGGGTGAAGCTGAGCTCGTTGTTGACGAACGCGGCGAAAAGGTTGTAGACGCCGTTGCCAGCCAGCTCGTTCGCGAAGTTGTTGTACGAGACCGCGGACTGGGAGACGTTGACGACGCTGAAGGAGAGGAGAGCCGGGAGAAGGAGCAGGAGACCGGCGCGGTGATAGGCGCCGCCGAAGGTAAGCGCGGCTCCGCGCTCCAGCGGCTTTCTGAGCAGCCAGGACGCGGCGAGGGCGACGGCCGCGATGCCGGAGAAGATGGCCTTGAGCGGGTACGACTCGCGGATGTTGCCGATCACCTCCTGCGTGTAGACCAGGTAATCGACGGCGATGAAGTTGAACCGGGTGCCGAACTCGTCGAAGAAGAGGTACTCGGCGCAGACGTCGAAGACCAGCACGGCGAGGAAGGTTGTGAACAGGGCGCGCAACACCCAGATGTGCCACCGGTGAGTCGCCAGGCGGCGCGGGACCAGGATCAGGTAGAGCGCCAGCGGCAGTATGGCGTAGGCGAGTGTGGCCAGGTCGAAATAGAACCCGGCGACGGCAGCCTTGACCAGGAGGTGGAATTTGAGCCCCGATCCGGCGGGGGTCATCCCCCAGAGCATGATGCGGATGGCGGCGGAAACGGTCAGGAAGGTGCAGGAAACAAAGGCGATAAGCCCGGGGCGGCGCTGCGGCATGGACAATTACTCCGTAGTTCGGGTGTTTGGATTTCTGCGACACCTGAAGATACGGTAAACAGTCTTGCCGAAAGATTGCAGGGAGATGACATTTTTGTCATCCAGGGAAAAACCTCACCTCACCGCCGCTACGCCGACTCCGGATACGCACCGGGCGGGGGAAACAGGAGCGTCACCACCGTCCCCTCGCCCGGGGTGCTCGCGACGGAGACGGTCCCGCCGTGAAGCGACATGATGGAGCGGACGATGGCAAGGCCAAGGCCGCTACCCTGGTTGTACATCAGGCGGGCCTGCGGGGAGCGGTAGAACCGGTCGAAGAGGAGCGGCAGCTCTGCGGAAACCACCCCGATGCCGTTATCCGCGATGGCGATCTCCAGCCAGCCGTCGTCGGCCGTCCCGAGGCGGACCTCGATAGTGCCGCCGCTCAGGGTGTAGTGCAGGGCGTTGGAGATGATGTTGCCGACGGCGCGCTGGAACAGCCTCGGATCGACGCTGATGCTCCCGCTTCCCTCAACGGAGATGTCTATCTGCTGCTCGTCGGCCACGTTCTGGTAGTACTCCACCAGCGTTTCGATCTCCTGCCTCGCGTCGATGAGCTGGGGGAGATGGCCGCGGTCCGGCCGCGCCAGGAAGAGGATGTCGCCGACCATCCTGGAGAGCCTTTCGTACTCCTCGATGCTCGACTCGATGATCCGGCGGTACTCCTCGTCGGAACGCGCCCGGGACAGGGCGACTTCCGCCTCGCCGCGCAGGTTGTTGATCGGCGTGCGGAGTTCGTGCGCGAGGTTCGCCGAAAACTCGGAGAGGCGCGCGAACGATCCCTCCAGCCTTCCCAGCATGGCGTCCAGGGCTATCGTCAACTGGTCCAGCTCCTTGGGCCAGCTCTCCGTCCTGATCCGCTGGTGCAGGTCCGCCTCCGTGATCTCCGCCACCGTTGCCGCCATCGCCTTCAGCGGGCGCAGCCCTCTCCTGGTGATGAAGATCCCGAGACCCGTCGCCAGCAGCAGGCCGACCGCGACGGCGATGCCGGTCCGGAGCAGGTACTTCGACATCAGTTCGTCCTCGTCCGTGACGTCGAGAGCCACCTGCAAGAGCCGGTAGTGCGGGTTGCCGTGCGCCTCGGCCCAGGCCGAGTTGAGAAGGTACTGCCGGTTGTCGGCGCTGCGGTATTTGGCGCCGTGCCCGATCTTCTGGTCCGCCGTCACCGCCGGCGGGAAGAGCCCGACCTCGAGCTGGGCCATGCCGTGAGATTCCAGCACCATGTGCCCCTCCTCGTCCTGCACCCGGACCAGATGTCTCGTCGGCTGTCCCGTGTCGACCGAGGAAATCTGTTCCTTCAGCGCGTCCGGGTGGCGCGCTACGAGGGTGCGCAGCGTGGCGATCCGGTCCACCAGGAAGTCGTTGTCTTCGTAGTCGAGGTCGTCGGAGAGGGCTCTGAACTGGAACCAGTTGGTGCAGAACAGGATCAGCAGCGTGGTGACGATGTAGAACGCCACCAGGCGGGTGGTTATCGACCCCGCCGTTGGGGCGTCAGGCTTTGTCGTCGAGGACATAGCCCACCCCCCTGATGGTGTGTATGACTTTGAACGGGAATGGGTCGTCCACCTTTTTCCTCAGCCTCCGGATGGCAACATCCACCACGTTCGTGTCGCTGTCGAAGTTGATCCCCCATACCTGCTCGGAGATGGTGGTGCGGCTCAATACCTCGCCCCGGCGGCGCAGCATGAGCGCGAGGAGCTGGAACTCCTTGACGGTGAGGTCGAGGGAGACACTGCCGCGCCGGGCCTTGTGCCGGACCAGGTCAAGTTCGAGATCCCCGATCCTCATCACCTCGGGCTGCTGCAGGGGGTGCCTGCGCAGGATGATCCGGATTCGGGCCAGCAGCTCGGAGAAAGAGTACGGTTTCACCAGGTAGTCGTCCGCGCCCAGTTCCAGCCCGTGGACCCGGTCGTGCACCGCGTCGCGCGCCGACAGGAAGATGACCGGCACGTCGTTCCCCCCGTCGCGCAGTTCCTTGATGATGGACCACCCTCCCCTGATGGGGAGCATCACGTCGAGGATGATGAGGCTGTAGGCCTCGGTAGTCGCCAGGTGCAGGCCGTCCTCGCCGTCGTTGGCGATGTCGACGCTGAAGCCGTTTTCCATCAGCCCCTTTTTGAGGTAATTGGCAGCTTTTTGCTCGTCTTCAATGATCAGGATACGCATCGGACTCCGCCTGTCTCCCTCATGAGTTTTCCGGTCGAGTATATCTCATTGGTCATCCAAGCGCGACAGCTTTAAATACTTACCCGTAGCAAACCTCTTCCGCTGTACGTCCCTACCCCTTCAAGGGGGAGGCCAGGAGGGGGATTGTCCTTGAAGGGGAGGGGGAGATTTTTATAGCGGAAGATCGTCGCTGGTCAGGGAGAGGTGCCTCCGGAGTCGGTTGTGGATGTATCGCTTCGTGACATGGAGCAGCTTTGCCATCGGGTGCCGCCTCACAGATTCTTTGACTCAATGAGTCCTTAAAAAACTATCATGGCTTATCATTCAGGTCATCCGTTTTCTCTCTTTGCCGGCCTCTTTGAAGATAGTGAGAACTCTCGTGGTAGCCATAGCCTGCAGTAATATTGCAGATAACCACCCTTGGCTGTTTTTATCTATTGTACCCGTCGTTTTTGAGTTATTATTTCTCGATCACCCAACATCGGGGATGAGAAAGGAGAAATCGTGGCATTGAGAGCTTTGCCTTTGCTGATGATCTTCGCCCTGCTTTGCGTCGGCTGCTCCGAATCCGATACCGGCAAAAGTGCCAGGAACGATGCGACTCCAGCCACTCCAGCCGCAGTATCCGTTACCAAGGGAGCTTCGGACGGCACCGCCATCGAGCTTACCCCCTCTCCCGAGGGTTTTCCTCTCGGCCTGTCAGTCTCTCAGGGATTCGCCCTCAATCTCTTCGAAACGCCCAGCCCCAGCCAGGGGTTCAAGAAATTCCCCGCCGAAACAGGTTCCAAGCGGTACTTCGACGAATTCACCATCGCCGGCAATAAGCACCTGGTCATAACCGAGGAGTCCAGTCCCCCCAGATTCTATTTCGACGAGAACCACAACGGAGACCTCACCGATGACCGGCCGCCGTCCGAGGGTGAAAAGGCCGCATCACTTCTCCCCAACTTTTACTCCATCCTGATCCGCTACGACGAGGAGAAGGTCGTCGCGCCGTATCGACTCTGGGTCTTCGGCAGCAACATGGGCGGGGTCCGCTTCTATCCGGCATGTCACTGGGTGGGCATCCTGACCGTCAACGGCACGGGATACCAGGTAGTGGCGTTTGACGGCAACTGCGATGGCGACTATTCGAACGACCCGGTGGTCATCGACGTCAACCACAACGGTAAGGCGGAAGATGACGAGAAGCTCACAGCAGGCGCCAGCATCACCATCGAAGGACAACAGGTGAAGCTTCTTTCCATGTCGCGCAGCGGGCTTACGGTCCGTTTCAAACTGTGAACCGAGCCAGGCTCGCCGGGAGAATCACATGAAAATGCTGACCATTTCCTGCCCCTCTTGCGGACTGTCCCGCCAGATGCCTGAAGACCGGGTGCCGGACGGAGACCGAAAGGTTACCTGCCCGCAGTGCAAGTCCGTCTTCACTTTCAACAAGACGACGGACTCTCCTCCCAAGACCTCCGCCGCTCATGAACCTGCCTCTTCCCTGGACGGGCGACAGTCGGACTCTCTGCAATCGCCGCCGCCTCAACCTCAACCTCAACCTCAACCTCAACCTCAACCTCAACCTCAACCTCAACCTCAACCTCAACCTCAACCTCAACCTCAACCTCAACCTCAACCTCAACCTCCGCCGCCGCGTTCGCCGCTCATTAACCCATACGCCCCGCCGGGGGCGAGGGGAACGAAGCCGGCATCACCCCGGGCGCTGACCGACGTGGTGGACCTCTTTAAAGAGAGCTGGGACGTTTTCCAGCGCAGATTCTCCACCTTGATCGGACTGTTCCTGCTGAGCGTGCTCGCTTTCGTCGGTCCGGGGGGTGCTGCGGTCGCGCTAGGGATGGTCGTCGGCATGGTGGCAGGAAAAGTTGTCATGGTGGCGATCGGGATGGCCGGGATGGTGGCAAGCATCTATCTCGGATTCCGCTGCCTTGCCGGCTTTCTGCACGCGGTTGCCGATGAGGGCCTTTGCCTGAAAGACGCTCTCGGGCGCGGAAAAGGTATGGTCCTCCCGCTGGCGTGGGTCGGCTTGCTGACCGGCTTCGTCATTTCCGGCGGTTTCATGCTTCTCGTCATCCCGGGTATCGTCTTCATGGTCTGGTTCTGCTTTGCGCAGTTCGTGCTGGTATGTGAGGATTCTCGCGGCATGGACGCGTTGCTGAAGAGCAAGGAGTACATACGAGGGGAGTGGTTCAACGTCGCCCTTAGGCTGTTGCTGGTCTGGGCAGCCTCGCTGCTGGTCGGAGCTATACCTTTGGCAGGGCCGATCCTCAGCATCGTCTTTCTCCCCTACTTGACGATCTTCCATTACCTGATCTACCGCGATCTGCGTGAGATAAAAGGTGACGTTCCGTTTGCCTGCGGCATATCGGACAAGGTGAAATGGCCGGGGGCGGCGCTCGTCGGTTACCTGGTTTTTCCGGTGGTGCTCTTCTCGATTCTGGGTGCCTCCATTTTGGGGGCCCTCGGGCCGATCGCACAACTGGCATCGAAGGAGGGCATCACCCTGCAACCTGCCGCTCCTGCACCAAAAGCGGCTCCCGACCAACAGGGGTACAGGGTGATAACCTTCCCGCAGCAGGCGCCTGCCGCGCCAGGAACGACTGCGCCAGGAACGACCGAGGCTGGAACGACTGCAGCAGGAGGCGCAGCCGTGTCCCCGTCACCCGCCTCGCAAGGAGTCCCGGCACAGCCGCAGGCTTCGGGCGATGAGGAACCCAAAGACGTCAGCATCTTCATCTATGCGGCGAACTACACCGGAACAGTAAGGGCCAACGGCGCCGTCCTCAAAGAGTTGGAAGGGAAGCCGGACGTGCAGTACAACTACAACATGTTCGGACGCTCGCTTCGCTACGGACCAAACCAGATCGAAGTGAACTACGCCGAGCTCCCTTCCCATCAGCAGTCACTGTTGAGCGTGCATATCAAAATTTCGCGTCATCGGCAGGGGAAGGAACGTGAGATCCTGGGGGAGTGGAAAATCGACGAGAAGGGAAGCGGGACCAAGAATTTCACCCTCGATATACCACGGTAGGCGGACTTCGAAAGGGGATGCCGGATCTGCATGATCCGGAAAAACAGGGAGCCGGCATTGAGCCGGCTCCCTGTTCGTTTAAAGGCGGAACTGCCTGACCAGGCGTTGCAACTCCTCGGAGTTGGCGTGCAGCTGCGCCGCAGCTCCCGCCGATTCATGGGCACCCTGCGACGTCTGCTGCACTACCTGTGTTATCTGCACGATATTGCACGAAATCTCGCTCGTCGTAGCGGTCTGCTCCTCCGCGGCCGTGGCCACCTGGTGGATCTGCATCGCGACGTTGTTGATCTGTTCCAGGATTTCCTGCAGGGCTGCTCCCGATTTGGCAGCTTCGGCCGTGCCGGCTTCAACCTGCTTTACCCCTTCCTCCATCGCAGTGACCGCACCCCTGGTCTCGCTCTGGATGGCCTTGATCATCTCCCCGATCTCCCGTGTCGCCCGGGTGGTCCGCTCGGCAAGGGCGCGGACTTCATCTGCCACGACTGCGAAACCACGCCCCTGCTCGCCCGCCCTGGCTGCCTCGATGGCGGCGTTCAGCGCCAGCAGGTTGGTCTGGTCGGCGATGTCCTCGATGGTGCCGATGATGGCCCCGATCTGGTCGCTGCGCGCCCCGAGGTTTTCCACCGTCCTCGATGACTCCTGCACCTTGTCCGCGATCTGCCCCATCACCCTGACCGTTCTCTCGACCACCGCCGCGCCGTTTTGTGCCGTCTCGGAGGCCTGCCGCGCCCCTTCCGCCGCCATCTGACAGTTCTGTGCAATGTCGGAAGATGTGGCGGACATCTCTTCTCCCGCCGTGGCGACGGTGCCCGCCTGAGAGGCGACCTCCTCGGCCCCGGTGGCGATCTGATCGGAGGTGGCGTGCAACTGGTTCGAGGCGGAGGCCACCTGGGTCGACGTGTCCGCCACCTGCCCTATGATCGTTCGGAGGTTCGCGGTCATCTTCATAAGGGCTGCCATGAGCTCGCCGGTCTCGTCGCTGGAGTTCACCTTGATGTCGACCGTCAGGTCTCC
The DNA here is from genome assembly GCA_003490025.1 of Geobacter sp. Classification (GTDB taxonomy): domain Bacteria; phylum Desulfobacterota; class Desulfuromonadia; order Geobacterales; family Geobacteraceae; genus Geomonas. Next base: position 16,466 of record DNJC01000076.1, read on the forward strand.
CGCGCCGATCGCGTTGGCGACGGAAACCGCCTCCTGGAGCGGCGAGGTGATCATCCTGGTCATGAATATGCCGCAGCCAAAGGCAGTCAGCGCGCCTGCGACGACCAGGATTATCATCAGCGTGGAGGCCGAGTTGGCCGTAGCCGTGTTATGGTCCGAGGTCAGTTTCGCCTGCTTTTCCAGCGAGTCGATGATCATGTCGATGGTGTGCATCTCGTGAGCCGCCGCCTTCCTGAGGTCGCCTTGTAGAAGCGCCAGCGCCTCATCCCCTTTGCCGCTCTTCACCAGTTCCTGCACCTTGTCGATATCGCCGCCGTAAACCTTGCGCGCTTCCTTGAAATCGGTAAGGAGTTTACGTGCTTCCTCGCTCGAGATTGATTTTTCCAGCTTTTCGACTCGGCTGCGGATCTCCTGGCGGAGCTTGCTGATGCTCTCCATCGCTGCTTGCCTTTCCTTATCTTCCTTTGCCTCGACCAGATTGCGCAGATCAACGCCCACCTCTTGAAAGTGAATGGAGATCTGTGCCAGTCCGGCGAGAGGCACGGCCATTTTCTCATATAGGGCCGTATCTGCATCGTCCACTTCGTGTATCTTCCTTACACCGACAGTGCCCACTATGGCGCTGATCAAGGCAATGAGTATGAACGCCGACAGCAACTTGGTCCCAACCTTGAAGTTGTTGAACATGTACCCTCCGTTTTCCTAATAGGGATATGCTTGGTCTCATCGGTACTGTTATTGACAACTTGAGGTAGAGAGTCTTTTCTCCCTTGCCGCTTCGATAACTCCTACTGTACTTGGCGTCGAGACAGTACGGCTTGCGGGCGGATCAATCGAGTGGCTGCGGCAGTAAAAAGTTGGTCGATACGTTCATGAGCCGTAGCGGCCAGGTCCAGGGGACGTCAAAGGTATGAGGTCGCCCCCGGAGTCGCCTAAGAAGCCGCTTTACGGGATAGGGGCGCTTTGCTTTTTTTATGGAGGCAACCTTGCATACGTCTTCTTTCATGACAAAATTCTAAAGTTACAAAGCCTTGGCGGTCCATTCGTTCATGAGGAGGGAAACCATGCCCCGCTCGATTTTCAGCTGGATCTACCCTCCGACCTGTTTCGGCCTTCCCGAGTTGGAGAGCCGCCGCTGCGCCCTCTGTGGCAACCTCTGTGTCGATTGCACATGCCCTGAATGCGAACATCCTGTTTTCACCGGGGAACAAGAGGGGAAGTGCGGTGTGCGGGGATGCCTGGAGCACCTGCTTGACCGCGATCTGGTTGCGTGGATCGAGGTACTGGACAACCGCCTCACCTCGTTGCGGGAAGAGGCGCAGCGGAGGGAAGTACCGACTTTGCCTTGCCCGGAGTGCGGAGAAGTGCAGATGATAAACATCTACAACGGCGGCCCCTACCTGTGTCACGGCCACTTCTACGCGGGAGAGAAGTACGGCTGGATGAGAAAGGAACAGTACTGAACCCGCGCCTGCCTTTTTCTTCGAACTTCCTGAACTAACCCCTGCCGGCACAGCACCCCCTCTGTTTTGCCTTGCACACGCCAAGCGGTGAAGTCATCGCTAAGTTGGTGCAGAACGCTGTTGAATATTGTCAGGCGTTGCTGTAAATAGGGCGTGGCATCACATCTGTCTCCGGTCCCGTTGAGCAAAACGAGTAGACAGCATGCCTTAGCGGCTATCTTCCGCTATACGTCCCTTCCCCTTCAAGGGGGAGGCCAGGTGGGGGATGGGTGGAGGGGAGCTATATGGAACCATGCCATTTGTTGCAGCAGATGTTCGAAGCCGCCGTGAGGTCGGCGAGGCCGGAGGCCTGCATCCCGCAGCACCTCCCCGCCCCCCCTTACGGGAGGCTCATCGTCATCGGTGCGGGGAAGGCGTCCGCGGCAATGGCGCGAGCCTTCGAGGAGGCCTGGGATGGTGAGATCTCGGGCGGTCTGGTGGTGACCCGTTACGGGTATGAGGTTCCCTGTTCGCGTATCGAAGTCGTCGCCGCAGCGCATCCGGTCCCCGATCAGGCCGGGATGACCGCCGCCGCCCGCATGCTGGAACTGGTGCAGGGGCTGCGGCAGGAAGACCTCGTGCTCTGCCTGATCTCTGGGGGCGGTTCGGCGCTTCTGCCGCTTCCTTTGCCCGGCGTGACCTTGGCGGACAAGCAGGAGATAAGCCGCCAGTTGCTGAAGTCCGGGGCGAGCATAAGCGAGATCAACTGCGTCCGGCGGCACCTCTCCGCCATCAAGGGGGGGCGCTTGGCCGCGGCGTGCCATCCGGCGCGGGTGTTGACGCTGGCCATTTCCGACGTCCCCGGCGACAACCCGGCGGACATCGCGTCCGGACCGACCGTGGCCGATCCCACCACCTGCGCCGAGGCCCTGGCCATCATCCGGCGCTACAAGATATCCCTTCCCGGCCCGCTGCTCCACTGCCTGGAGTCCGGATCGGGGGAGAGTGTGAAGCCCGGCGATGTCCGGATGTCCAACGCGGAGTACCGGCTGGTGGCCACGCCGCAGGGAGCACTTGAGGCCGCCGCGCTGGTGGCTCAGGAGCACGGCGTCACGCCGCACATCTTGAGCGACCGGATCGAGGGAGAGGCGAGGGACGTGGGGAAGGCGCTGGCGGGCATCGCCTTGCAGGTCGCCGAGAAACAGCAGCCGTTTGTCCCTCCCTGCGTGCTTCTTTCGGGAGGCGAAACCACCGTGACGGTCCGTGGCACGGGCCGCGGCGGTCGCAACGTCGAGTTCCTGCTTTCAATGGGAGTGGCCCTGGACGGAGCGGCGGGGATTTACGCCTTGGCGGGAGACACCGACGGGGTGGACGGTCAGGAGGAGATAGCCGGAGCCTTTCTCGCTCCCGACACCTTGCAGCGCGCCTGGGAGAAGGGGGTGAACCCAAAGGTCAGCCTTGACAACAACGACGGCCACGGCTTTTTCCAGGGGTTGGGCGATTCCCTCGTTACCGGGCCTACGCTCACCAACGTCAACGATTTCAGGGCGATTTTGATAACGGGAGAGGGTCGGTAGGAGACAGGGCGGCGGTAGGAGTCTTCTATTTCTTTGCCAGCACGTTGTATTGCTGTTCCCGCGCCTGAAGCCGTGCCCGGGTCATCCGTTCGCGCAGTCCCCCGTCCTTCAGGAAAGACTTCTCCAGTCCCTTCAGTTGCCGGTCCAGGAGGAAATTTGCCTGGTGGATGAGGCAGATGGCGATATTTGCCAGTACTTCGGCGGGGCGCGTTTCAGTAAACTCGCGAAAAAGCTCGAAAGAGAGCGGGGTGCTTTTAGCCAGGTTGCGTACGTACCGTGCTTCGCGGCCGTCCTTGTCCCAGGTTTGCAGGTCGCGGACTTTCAGGTAGTCCCCGTAATCTTCCAGCAGTTCTTCGAGGCTCGCCCGGGCCACGTTCGTCAGTTTGATTTCAGTTTCCTTGGAGGTTGTGGCAGCCTTGCTTCCTTCGATGATGTTCTGTTTGCCCGACCGGGCAGCCTGCACCATCTGGTCGACGGTGCGGTCACCCCTGGCGAGAAAGCGGCGGCAGAAGCGGTAGGTGATTTCGTAGATCACCACCGATTTCTGGTAGGAAAGCAGCGTCCGGTAGTCCCCGCGGGGAGGCAAAAGGTTGTTGTGGGAGTTCTGGGAGTTCTGGGGGGGCTGGGAGTCATGGGAGTCATGGGACGACGAGGCCTTCCCATTCTTCCCATTACTCCCATTGGTTGCTTTCATAGTCACCCCCAGGCAAACCGTCCGTCATAGGGTAGCTTCCGCCCCTCGGGGTTATACTACCAGCTTTTAGCCTGACGGGCAGCGGCACGCTCCAGCGGAGTTCCCTGCAACCGCTACGATTCCTCCTCAGCGGTACTCTTTCCTTTTCCCGCAGATCTCATCGTCTAAAAATGAAGCCAGCACCTTCCGCATGAAGTCGGAGATGTTTTCCGATCCTTCCCTGACGATCTTGATCGCGGACAACTCCTCGTCGCTGATCCTCAACGAAATCACGTGATACCGTGGGGAGTCCTTCGTCCTCCCCACGGCATCCTTCCTCTTTGTCGCACCTGTTTTGCTGGACGGTTTCTTCACTTTCCGAAGCATCGTTTTCAAACGCCCTCTATCCCTACCGGTACCCGAGTATTTCCAGAACGGACGGCAGGCGTATTTCGCTATCGGCTGCCGGGACCTTCGCCAGCGCCGCGATGGAAGCTGAAGAAGTAGGATCGACTACCACCCCCTTCAGCAGGTAGGCGACCAACTGCGTTTGCGCCAATTGAGTGTTGCTCGGAATGGCGTTGTCGATCAGGAAGCCGTGGCCGATGCCGGTCTGGTTGAACTGGAAGTACCCTTCGGCGGGCGAAGTCCCGGCAATGTCGATGCTCCGCGCGGAGAGGGTCTTCGGCACCATGTTCGCTCCGCTCAGGGTGTACATGAAGGTGGACGGAACCGCGGTGCCGTTCAGGTAGGCCAGCTGGTTGAACCCAGGAGCAACTGCGGCGCCCGCAGAGCCGAGGATTTCCCTCCCTCCCAGGGCGTTGCCCAGGTAGCGGGTACTCTCATTGGGGATGACCTGGTCGCCTACCGCCTCCAGCATCACGGTCCTGCCGGAGAGACGGGAAGGGAGACCGGTTGCCAGGGGAGTCGTGACGCTGGCCGGATCGACGGGGTCGACGACCGATTGGGTGACCTGGAAGAACTGGTTGTAGGTCGGCGAATCCTTGACGATCCCCATCGCCGCCAGACCGGCGTCTATGCTGCCGCTGAAGGCGGGGCTGTCCTTCAGCAGGTAAGCGAGCCTGCCGCCCGGGACGCTCAGGAACCCTTTCATGTCGCTGTTCAGCGTCGACTGGAGGTACGGGATCCCTGAGGTGGCGAGCGTGGTGTTGCCGGCCAGGTAATAGGAGCCGACGATGGAGCCGAGGCTCAAACCGACGAAGGTGACCTCGGTCGGCGGGGCCGATGTGATGCCGGCGGCGACGAGGCCGCCTGTCTTGGTGGTCAGCTCCAGGCGGTTCAGGTTGAAAGCGGCCTGCTGGATGTTCGAGCGGGTGGCAAGCGGCGCACCCACAGCGAGGAAATCCTGGCCCCAGAGCGAGCCGGTGGTGTGCCCGGTGACGGCGAGCGCGCCGTGCAGCGGGAGGTCGATGGCCATGACCGCATAACCTGTGCCGGTTAAGGACTGTGCCAGGGCAAGGACCTGCTCCTTCTGCCCGGTGATGCCGTGCTGGAAGATGACCAGTTTCCCGTTCGGAGCGGCGGGCACCAGGTAGATGAACGGCACCGTCCTCGGGACATGGTAATAGCTGGTCAGGGTGGCGCCGGAGCGGAAGGGCTGCACGACCCCTGCTGCGGGGTTGTAGGCGCCTGTCACGCCGGTCAGGTCGCTGGTGGAGCTGTTGGCTGCGACTACGACCGGGTCGACGGAGAGTTCGGCGCTGTTGATGCTCCCGGTGACGACGCTGGCAAGGGAGGCGGGGGCGCTGCCGGGGGCGCCGGCGGCGGCCCAGAAGGTCGCAGCAGGGGTGGTCGCCGTGCTCGTGACGTCGTTGGTCCAGCTCTTGCCGGAGAGCCCCCCAAGCGTCGCGCCGGCTGCCATGGCGCGAAGGGCGCTCTCCACGGGGATGAGCGAGGCGGCGCTGGTGGCGTCCTTGGCGACGTATCCGGCTGCGGTCGTTATGAACCTCCCCATGAGTGCTATGTCGTTGCGGCTCGCGATCCCGGTGACGGCGGATGCGGCGATGAGGTCGTCCATGACCTTGGCGTAGCCGGAGAATACGACGGTGGTCCCGCTCGTCTTGTTGGCGCGGATCGCTTCCAGGCGGGCCAGCGGGCCAAGGAGCGGGATCGGCGATTTCAGGGCGTCGAAATAGGTGGAGCTGCATACCGGCTTGCCGGTGGCTGCGTCTTTTACGCCGCTCGTAACCACGTAGAGATACCGGGTCCCGGGAAGCATGGGGAAGTTCGGGAACAAGAAGACATCAGTCCCGCCGGCGGTGTACTTGCGGCTGAACATCCCGGAAACATCGGTGAAGGTGAGCGGGTTGTTCTCCGTGGCCGAGCTGGCACTGCTGTCGCCGGTGACCTGGAATACCTTGACGGTCGAGGCGGTAACGGACGTCGGGTCGAGCGCCGCGGCGAAGCGGAGGTAGATCGGGGCGTTCAGGCCCGCGACGGCGTTGGTGTTCCCCACCTCCTTCAGGTTGACGTAGGAGAGCGCCTCGGGAGGCGTCATCGGCTTGTTCGCCGGGCGAGCCCCGGTGTAGGAGGAGTACGGGTCGATGTAGTTGGTAAGCGGGTTTCTCGCGGTCGCCGTGGCAAGGACGTTCGGCAGCGGAATGATGCTGGCGGCCGGGTCGAAGAGGGCCGCGTTGGTGCTAGTGGAGCCGGTCTGGGACGTGTCGGAACTGCAACCCACCGCCAGCAGGAAAAACAGATAGGTCAGGGCTCTAGCTAAAAGCGATTTCATATCATCACCTCGAAATGTTTGTTAACACCGATGGAAACAGCCGGTGCCTAGAATTTGACGGTCATGTTTGCCGCAAAGAGGTGGGCGTCGCTTTTGAAGGTCCCGTTTTCGCCCATTAGGGTCGCACTGTTCTGGTTGTTGACGGTGCGCTCCAGCCAGTGCACCCACATGTAGGCGAGGTCTACCGAGAAGTGTTCGTTGTGCACGCCAGAGCCGAGGGTGACGTTGTAGCGGTCGGAGTCGGGGAGCATCGGTCCCAGCGTGGAGTCGGGAATGGGATTGTTGTCGTAGGCGACGCCGGCGCGCAGATCGAGGTTCTTGTTGATGGCGTACTGCCCCCCAAGCTTGTAGCACCAGGCGTCGTGCCAGTTTTTCTCTTCCGGCTTGTTGTTGAAGTTGTTGAACTGGGAGTTGTGGAAATTGAACTCCAACTCCTGCAACGAACTCCAGCCGGTCCGCTCGGCGTCGAACTCGACGGTCAGCTTCTCGGTCGGCTGCCAGGCTACGCCGAGTGCGAGGCTGTCCGGGAGGGTGATGGTGGTGGTGACCGGCGAGGTCGCGCGTAATTGCGGGTTGTAGGAAGTGGCGCTGGCCGACTGCCCGATGGTCGCGGCGCCCGCCTGCGAGGTGGCGAGGAAGTTTGCGTCCCCGTCGATGTGGAGCGTGACCTCGCTTCGGTAGGCGACGCCTAAGGAGAGCTCCTTGATCGGCTTCCACTTTATCCCCAGGTTGTAGCCCAGGTCCGTGGCCGTCCCGTCGAGCCCCATCACCCCCAGTTCGACCGGCGCGTTGCCGTTGCTGGCATCTGCGGTGTAAACGGATTTGGACAGGGTGACGATGGCGTGGGTGATATCGAGACCGGCCGCCACCGAGAGGTTCAGGTCCTCGAACAGGTAGGCGGCGGTCGGCTGGAAGTTGATCGGCTTGACCGCGATCTCCTGGATCTGGTTCCTGAAGGCGCTGCTGTTGTCCCAGCTTTTCGCCAGGGGGTAGATGGAGTTCACCCCGAACCCCAGGGTGAGCGGCAGCGCTTCCAGGGTGTAGGTAGCGTAAAGGTTGGGGGCGATGAAAAGGTCCCTCTTCGCCTTTTCGGAGACCACCGCGGATCCGGAGAGCCCGGTCGTCCCCTCAAACTCGGTCTGCGGGACGAGGATGTTCACCGAGCCCATGCTCACCTGCCCCCCCTTCAGGAAAGCGATGCCCGCCGGGTTGTAGTACAGGGCGCTCGGGTCGTCAGCTTGCGCGGTGAAGGCGTTTGCCATACCCATCGCCTTTGCCCCCTGCTCGTTGATCTTGAGACCCGCTGCGAACGACACGGATGCCGTTGCCATGATCGCGGCGCAGACGGCGGAGCATAACAGTCCTCTTTCCATTGGTTTCTCCTTTTCCCTTCGCGAAGACAGTTCGTTGCGTGAGTTGGCCTATCCCGTCATGAAAGTAAAACAATATTTTGGGATAGAGATAAATTACATTGACGTCCATGTCAAGAACAAAAAATACGACAGCCGTAAATAAATTCCGTGCGCAGGGTGAAGTGAGGTGATGAAGGGCGGTGCGGAGGCGTTTGACCAAGTAACATACTGAAAATTGGCGGCATTGTCCCGTAGCGCACGGGGTGCTGACCGCCGGAAAACGGGGCCGCCGCTATGGGGAGGTGGCGTCCGGCGCGGCAATGACCAGCCGCTCCGACCCCCCCTCGGCACCCCTGCTGGTACCGCCACAACTCTGCGCCATCCCTGGCGTTTGCCTGTGTTGCGTTGGTATTACGGAAAAATAAAATAGAATTATACTTGACATGAGCGTCAAGGTTGAGTATGGTTCGGTTAAATTAATTTTCAACAGGTGGTGGCTGGCGATGGGAAATTCATACAGGTCGATTCCGGACATGCTTCGCCAAAACGCTTCGAGGTTTGAGGGGCATCTGGCGCTTAAGTACAGAAAGCGCGGGAGATACGTCACCCTGAGCTACGGGGAGTTTTACGAGAGGGCGCTGATGGCGGCCCGCGGCCTGAAGAAGGTGAACGTGCAGCCGGGAGACCGGGTTGCCATACTCTCGGAGAACCGGGCCGGCTGGGTCATCGCCGACATGGGGATACTGTGCGCCGGGGCGGTCACGGTCCCGATCTATCCGACCAACACGCCGGAGCAGGTCCAGTACATGCTGAACCATTCGGGCGCCAAGGTCGTCTTCGTGTCGAGCAAGTTCCAGTACGCCAAGCTCCTGAAGGTGAGGGACGAGATTCCCGGGGTGGAGCTGGTCGTTTCCTTCGAGAGGTTCCTGGGCGACGCGCGGCTCCCGGTCTGCAGCTTCTACCAGCTTTCCGAGATAGACGATCCCATCACCGAAGCGGAGAGAAACGAGATCGAGGCGTGCATCGACGGCATAGGGGAAGACGACCTCCTCACCCTGATCTACACCTCCGGGACCACGGGGGTGCCGAAGGGGGTCATGCTTTCCCACGGCAACATCCTCTCCAACAACCGCTTCCTCACCGAGCAAAGCGGCGCGGTGGGCGACCGCGACATCCTCTTGAGCTTCCTGCCGCTTTCCCACGTCCTGGAACGCTCCGCGGGCTACTACATGGCGGTCAGAAACGGCGCCCTGATAGTCTTCGCCGACAGCATCGAGAAAATCCCGGAAAACATGATGGAAGTGAGCCCGACGGTCATGGTGAGCGTGCCGAGGCTTTTCGAGAAGATCTATCACCGCATCTACGAGAACGCCCACCACATGCCGCTCCTGAAACGAACCCTTTTCCACTGGGCCGTGGAGGTCGGCAAGAAGTTCGTCGAGGCGAAGTACATCCGGAAGGAGCACTCTTCCCTGCTCGCCTTCAAATACGCCCTCTGCGACCGGCTGGTATTCGGCAAGATCAGGGCGCGCTTCGGCGGCAGCATGAAGATGTGCTGCTGCGGCGGCGCTCCGCTGGACAAGACCATCAACGAGTTCTTCTGGGTGATCGGGCTCCCGATCTTCGAGGGGTACGGCCTCACCGAGACAAGCCCCGCGGTCTCCTTCAACAGCTTCGAAAACCTCAGGTTCGGGTCGGTGGGGGTCGCGCTGAAGCAGACCGAGATCAAGGTGGCGGAAGACGGGGAGATCCTGGTGAAGGGGCCGCAGGTGATGCTCGGCTACTACCAGGACGAGGCGGCCACGGCGGAGGCGGTCCAGGACGGCTGGTTCAGGACCGGCGACATCGGGCACGTCGACGACGGTTTCGTGTACATCACGGACCGCAAGAAGGAGCTGATCATCACCGCCGGCGGCAAGAACATCGCGCCGCAGCCGATAGAGAACGAGTTCAAGATGGACAAGTACATCTCCTCGGCGTTCGTCTACGGCGACCGGAAGCCCTACCTGGTGGCCCTGGTGGTCCCCAACATCGAAAGGGTGCTTGAATTCGCCAAGGCAAAGCATATAGATTACGTCGACGTCGACGACCTCGTGATACACAAGGCGGTGTACAGGCTCTTCGAACTGCGCATCGAGGAGATAAACCAGAAGCTCGCGAAGTTTGAGAGCATCAAGAAATTCGTGCTGCTGCCGCGCGACTTCTCGGTCGACACCGGAGAGCTGACGGCGACGCTCAAACTGAGACGCAAGGTCATTTACGAGAAATACAAGGAAAAGATAGAGGAACTCTACGCCGACAACGGCAACTAGGCTTGCCGCGTCATTACAGACAGGGAGGAATGAAATGAATCAGATCAACAAGGTGGCAGTTCTGGGGGCAGGGGTCATGGGAGCGACGATCGCCGCCCACCTCGCCAATGCCGGAATCCAGGTGTTGCTGTTGGATATCGTGCCGAGGGAGCCGAACGCGGCGGAGTTGGCCGCGGGGCTCACGTTGGCCGATGCCGCGGTGCGAAACCGCATCGCCGCAGCCGGGCTCGAGGGGTTGAAGAAGATGAAGCCTGCACCCTTCTTCCTCCCGTCCCACGCAGGCTACATCGAGACCGGCAACTTCGAGGACCACATGTCCAAGCTGCGCGACTGCGACTGGGTCGTCGAGGTGGTCATCGAGAACATGGCGATCAAGAAGCAGCTCTTCTCGGAAAAGATCGTCCCGAACCTGAAGCCGGGCGCCATCCTTTCCACCAACACCAGCGGCCTTTCGGTCAACGAACTTTCCGAGGTACTCCCCGAGCCGCTCAGGAAGAACTTCCTGGTGACGCACTTCTTCAACCCGCCCCGCTACATGCGCCTCATGGAGATCGTCTCCTGCCGCGACACCGACCCGGCCGTGGCGACCTTCATGGGCGACTTCATCGCCAAGCGCCTCGGCAAGGGGATAGTGACCGCGAAGGACACGCCGAACTTCATCGCCAACAGGATCGGGGTCTACGCCATCTGCAACTGCGTACGCACCATGATGGAGATGGGGATGACGGTCGAGGAGGTCGACGCCATCGCGGGACCGGCGACGGCCCGCCCCAAGAGCGCCGCCTTCCGCACGGCCGACCTGGTCGGGCTCGACACGCTGCAGCACGTGGCCAACAACTCCTACGATCTCCTCCCCAACGACGAGCAGCGCGACATCTTCAAGTTCCCCGGCTTCGTCACGGAGATGATCGGCAAGGGGCTCCTGGGGAACAAGAGCAGGCAGGGTTTCTTCAAGAAGGTGAAGGGGGAGAAGGGGCAGGAATTCTTCTACTACGACTACACGACAGGGGATTACGTCCCGTCGCAGCGCCCGAAGTTCGCCTCCATCGAGGCGGCCAAGTCGATCGACGACCCGGCGAAGCGTCTCCAGGCGCTGGTCGGCGCGAGCGACAAGGCCGGCCAGTTCGCCTGGGCCAACATGCGCGACACCCTGATCTACACCTACAACCGGATCCCCGAGATAGCCGACGACATCGTCAACATCGACAACGCCATGAAGTGGGGCTTCAACTGGGAGATCGGCCCCTTCGAGATGCTCGACGCCATCGGCGTCCCGTACTTCGTGCAGCGCGCCGAGAAGGACGGGGTCCCGGTCCCGGCAGGGCTGAAGGAAGTCGAGCAGTTCTACAAGTTCGAGGGGGGCCGGAACTACTACTTTTGCGTGCAGGACAGGGAGTACCGCGAGGTGCCGACCAAGGCCGAGCACGTCAGCCTCTCCATCCTGAAGAAAACCGGCGGCGTGGTGGAAAAGAACAGCGGCGCCTCCGTGGTCGACCTGGGAGACGGCGTCTTCTGCCTGGAGTTCCACACCAAGATGAACGCCATCGGCAACGAGATCCTCTCCATGGTGCACAAGGCGATCAAGCGGACGGAAGAGGAAGGGGTGGGTCTCGTCATCGCCAATGACGGCGCGATGTTCTCCGCGGGCGCCAACCTGATGCTCCTCGCCATGGCGATAGCCGAGGGGGCCTACGACGAGATCTCCATGACCGTCAAGGGATTCCAGAAGGCGATGATGGCGATCAAGTACTCCAAGATCCCGGTAGTCGCCGCGCCGCACAACCTGGTCATGGGCGGCGGATGCGAGACCTGCCTCCATGCCGACGCCATCATCCCGCATGCGGAGACCTACATGGGGCTCGTCGAGATCGGGGTGGGGCTTCTTCCCGCCGGCGGGGGGACCAAGGAGATGGCCATCCGCGCCATCAAGCTGGCGGAGGAGAACGAGATCGACGCCACCCCGTTCATCTTCAAAAATTTCATGAACATCGCCATGGCCAAGGTGAGCATGTCCGCCGCGGAGCTGGGGCCTATGGGCTTCATGCGCCAGGGCGATGCCATCACCATGAACATCGACAAGCGGATCCACGACGCGAAGCTGAAGGCCATTTCGCTGGCGTCGAACTACCGTCCCGGCCGGCCGCTGACCGACCTGAAGGCCCCCGGCAGGAGCGTCGCCGCCTCCATCAAGTCGCAGCTCTGGAACATGAGGATGGGCGGGTTCATCTCCGAGTACGACCAGTTCCTGGCCGGTACCGTTGCGGACGTGATCACCGGCGGCGACGTCCCGGCGGGAACCTTGATCACCGAGGAGTACCTGCTCGACCTGGAGCGCGAAGGATTCGTGAAGCTCTGCGGACAGAAAAAGACCCTGGAGCGGATCCAGCACATGCTGAAGAAAGGGAAGCCGCTTAGGAACTAAGAAGCATGTTCTACGTTCTACGTTCTAAGTTCTACGTTGTTACAGAACGTAAACGGGGTTGGATATAACGTGGAACTGCCTTTAAACAACGTAGAACGTAGAACATAGAACGGACTTTAACCTACGGAGGATACCGATGAGAAAAGCATATATAGTGGCAGCCTTTCGCACCCCCGGTTGCAAGGCAAAAAGAGGGAAATTGAAGGACGTCCGCCCGGACGACCTGGCGGCTGCGGCCATCAGGGGACTCCTGGACAGGACGGGGATCAATCCCCTGGACGTGGAGGACATCATCCTCGGCTGCGCCTTCCCGGAAGGGGAGCAGGGGATGAACTTCGCCAGGGTCGCCGCGATGAAGGCGGGCGTGCCGGTCGAGGTCCCGGCCCAGACTGTGAACCGCTTCTGCTCCTCGGGGCTCCAGACCATCGCCTCGGCGGCGGAGCGGATCATCGCCGGCTTCGCAGACTGCATCATCGCCGGCGGCGCCGAGAGCATGACCATGATCCCGATGGGGGGCGGCAAGTACAGCGCGAACCCCGGGCTCATGGCGAGCTGGCCGGAGGCGTTCGCCTCCATGGGGATCACCGCCGAGCTGGTGGCGGACAAGTACGGCATCACCCGCGAGGAGCAGGATGCCTTCGCCGCGGCAAGCCACGTCAAGGCGGCAGCCGCTATCGCCCAGGGCAAGTTCAGGGACGAGACCATCGCCGTCGAGATCGAGAACTGCGCCCTGGTGAACGGCAAGATAAAGAAGAGCACGGAGACCATCGACACCGACGACGGTGTCCGCGGCGACACGACACCGGCGGGGCTCGGCAAGCTGAAGCCCGCCTTCAAGGCGACCGGCACGGTAACCGCCGGCAATTCCTCGCAGATGACCGACGGGGCGGCCGCAGTACTGGTCGTCTCCGAGGAGTACCTGGAGCGAAACGGCCTGAAACCGCTGGGACGCTTCGTCTCCTTCGCCGTCAGGGGAGTGGCGCCGGAGGTCATGGGTCTCGGCCCGATAGCCGCCATACCGGCCGCCCTGAAACTCGCCGGGCTCGCCCTCGACGACATCGGCCTCATCGAGCTGAACGAGGCCTTCGCCGCCCAGTCCATCGCCTGCGTGAAGGAACTCGGCATCGACCCGGCCAGGGTAAACGTGAACGGCGGCGCGATCGCCCTGGGGCACCCGCTCGGATGCACCGGAGCCAAGCTCACCGCGACGCTGCTCCACGAGATGCGGCGCAGCAAGACCCGCTACGGCATGGTCTCCATGTGCATCGGCGGCGGCATGGGCGCGGCAGGGATTTTCGAGAGGATGTAACTGAGATGATCAAAAAACTCAAAATAGCGAGGTGACAAAATGGCTGCAAGACTATTCAAAGGGGCTGAGTACCTGATAACCGAGGCGGGGTGCGCCGACATATTCACGCCGGAAGACTTCACCGACGAGCACAGGCAGATCGGCGACACCACCGAGCAGTTCGTCCTGAACGAGGTGCTCCCGCATCGCGAGCAGATCGAGCATCACGACCTGCCGCTCACCGTGGAGCTTATGAAGAAATGCGGCGAGCTGGGGCTCTTGATGATCGACGCGCCGGAGGAGTACGGCGGGCTCGAGCTGGACAAGGCGACCAGCATGCTGGCGGCGGAGAAGCTCGCCCAGGCCGGCTCCTTCTCGGTGACTTATTCCGCGCATACTGGCATCGGCACCCTTCCGCTGGTATATTACGGCACCAGGGAGCAGAAGGAGAAGTACCTCAACAGGATCATCTCCGGCGAATGGATCGCCGCCTACTGCCTCACCGAGCCCGGCTCCGGCAGCGACGCCCTGGGCGCCTCGGCGACCGCCACCCTCTCCGCGGACGGCAAGCACTACATCCTGAACGGCACCAAGCAGTTCATCACCAACGGCGGCATCGCGAACCTCTACACCGTCTTCGCCAAGATCGACAAGCAGCACTTCACCGGGTTCCTGGTCGAGCGGACCACCGAAGGGCTCAGCGTCGGACCCGAGGAGAACAAGATGGGGGTCCGCGGCTCCTCCACCACCCAGATCATCCTCGAGGACGCCAAGGTGCCGGTCGGGAACCTCCTGGGCGAGATCGGCAAGGGGCACAAGATCGCCTTCAACGTGCTGAACGTCGGGCGCTTCAAGCTCGGCGCAGGCGCCACCGGCGCATCGAAACGCGCCATCACCGAGGGGATCCGCTACGCCAACGAGCGCAAGGCCTTCGGCGTCCCCATCGGGAGCTTCGGCGCCATCCAGGAGAAGATCGCCGACGCAACCGCCGCCATCTTCGCTTCCGACTCCGTGGTCTACCGCCTGGCCGGCCTGATCGACGACCGGCTCGCCACCATCGGCAAGGAGACGCCGAACTACTACGAGGCGTACCAGGAAGGGATCGAGGAGTACTCTGTCGAGTGCGCCATCGCCAAGGTCTGCTGCAGCGAGATCCTCGCCGACACGGTTGACGCGGTGGTGCAGATCCACGGCGGCTACGGTTTCATTCAGGAGTACGCAGCCGAAGGTTACTACCGCGACGAGCGCATCAACAGGATCTGGGAAGGGACCAACGAGATCAACCGCCTGCTCATCCCCGGCATCATCCTGAAGCGCGCCATGAAAGGGGAGATCCCGCTGCAGAAGGAGGCGATGAAGGCCTTCGAATCCCTCATGTCGCCGAGCTTCGACGAACTGGACGACTCGGTTCCCTTCGCCGCCGAGAAGGCGCTGGTGGCGAGCCTGAAGCAGGCGTTCCTGGTGCTGGCAGGCTCCGGGGTGCAGAAGTTCATGGCCAACATCAAGGACGAGCAGGAGACCCTGCTGGCGGTGGCCGACGTCGCCATCAACATCTTCGCCATCGAGAGCGCCGTTCTCAGGGCGGAGAAGATGCTTCCCTCGCTGAGCGAGAACAAGAAGGCCGCGATCACCTCGGCGGTGAAGGTCTACGCCTTCAACGCGAGCGAAAAGGCCGCCACGGCCGCGCGCCGCGCAGCCTACTACATCGAGGAGGGGGACAACCTGACCATGCTCCTGGCCGGCATCAGGAGGTTCACCAAGTACGACGCCACCGGGCTCCTGAAGGCCAAGCGCCAGTTGGCCCAGGCGTCGAGCGAGGCGGAAAAGTACATCTTCTAGAGGCGCCGGGGCGGCGGGGGAAACCCTGCCGCCCCGTCCGGAGACGCACAGATGCTACAGCACACGGTACCAACGCCTTACCTGGTGGGGGAAGTCCACTTCTACAGCGCCGAGCTCAACGGCGCGCTGGCGCTCTTCGACGCGGGTCCCCCCACGCCCGAAGGGGAGCAGGCCCTGACGGACAGCGTCGACCTGGGCCGGGTGAAGTACCTGTTCGTCACCCATTGCCATGTCGATCACTACGGCCTCGCCAACCACGTGCTGCGAAACTCTTCCGCAGAGGTCTACATCCCCCGCCTGGACGCCATCAAGTTTGCCCGCCACGCCGACCGCATGGGATGCATGGGCGAACTGCTCGGGCGCTATGGCTTCGACGCCAGGTTCGTCCGAGAACTGCGCGAATCCTTCGACCGCCACAAGGTCTTTCCCACCATACCGGAGCGGTACCGGATCGTAGAGGAGTCGCCGGAGCTGAAAGGGCTCGGCGTCGACTGGCTCGCCTGTCCGGGGCACTCCCAGAGCGACCTCGTCTACCTGGTCGGGGGCTTCGCCGTTACCGGCGATCTGCTGCTCAGGAACATCTTCCAGGCGCCGCTCCTCGACATCAACCTGGAGACCTTCGCCGACCGGTTCCGCAACTACGACGCCTACTGCGCCTCGCTGGCAAAACTGGTGCGGCTGCGCGGGTACCGGATCATGCCCGGCCATCGTGAATCGGTGGGCGGCGTCGACGAAGCGATCCTCTTTTACGTGACGACCCTCTTGGAGCGATCCGTGAAGCTGCTCCCGTTCAGGGGGCTAGCGGTGAACCAGATCGTCGAGCGCCTGTTCCAGGGGAGACTGGTCGATCCCTTCCTGGTCTACCTGAAGGTCTCCGAGATCGTCTTCATGCTGGATTTCCTGGAAGACCCGGCGCTCCTCAGGACCTCGCTCGAAGGGATCGGGCTCTTCGACCAGGTCGCCGAACTCTTCATGACGGTGGCGAAGCAGTAGCACGGGAAAACGGAGAAACCAATGTCAGATCCACTCTTTCAGCCGATAACGATCAACCGCATGGTGGTGAAGAACCGCATCTTCATGCCCGCGATGCACATGAACATGGCCGGCAACTACGCCGTGACCGACCGCCTGGTCGATTTCTACGCCGAACGGGCTCGCGGCGGCGCGGGGATGATCACGGTCGGATACGCCACGGTGGACGAGCGCTCGGGTAACCCGGGAAATATCGGCGCCCACAAGGACGCCTACCTCCCCGGCCTGGCGCGGCTCGCCGCAGCCATCAAGGATAACGGGGCGCGCTCCTCGGTCCAGCTGAACCACGCCGGCCGCTACAACCACTCCATGCTGATGGGGGGAAAGCAGCCGGTGGCGCCGTCCGCCATCGCATCGCGCCTGACCCGCGAGACCCCGAAGGAGCTTGAGCTTCCCGAGATCGCCGAGATCGTCGCCTCCTTCGCACAGGCGGCGCGGCGCGTAAAGGAAGCGGGATTCGACGCGGTGGAGATCCTCTCCGGCACAGGGTACCTGATCAGCGAATTCCTCTCCCCTCTCACCAACCGGCGCGAAGACGCGTACGGCGGCTGCTTCGACAACCGGGTACGTTTCGGGCTGGAGGTGATCGCCGCGGTCCGCGAGGCGGTGGGTAGCGAGTTCCCGCTGCTGGTCAGGATGAACGGCAACGAGTTCATGAAAGGCGGCTCCAGCCGGCAGGAGCTTCTGGCGTACGCCGAAAGGCTCGCCGCCGCAGGCGTCAACGCCCTCTGCATCAACGTGGGGTGGCACGAGGCGCAGGTTCCCCAGATCGTGACCGAGGTGCCGCGCGGCGTCTTCGCCTACCTGGCCCGGGGGTTCAAGGAGCGGGTCTCGATACCGGTCATCGCCAGTCACAGGATCAACGACCCGGATGTGGCGCGGGAACTGATCGCGGACGGCTACTGCGACATGGTCGCGGTCGGCAGGGCGCTCATCGCCGACCCGCAGTTCCCGGCGAAGGCGCGGGAGGGGCGCGAGGCGGACATCGTCCACTGCGTCGCCTGCGCCCAGGGGTGTTTCGACAACCTCTTCAAGATGAAGGCGGTGGAGTGCCTCTGCAACCCGAGGGCCGGCTACGAAAAGGCGCGCGCGGTGCAAAAGGCCGAGCTGCCGCTGAAGGTAGCGGTGGTGGGGGGCGGAGCGGCCGGCATGAGCGCCGCCATCGCCGCGGCCGAACGGGGGCACCGGGTGACGCTCCACGAAAAAGGCGGACGCCTGGGGGGGCAGCTCCTTCTGGCCGGGGCTCCTCCGGGGAGGGGCGAATTCCTGGAACTCGCCAGCGACCTCCAACGTCAGCTGGAACTCTCCGGCGCGACCGTCTTGCTCCACTCGGAGGTCGACCTGTCCCTGCTGGAGGCGGACCGCCCCGACGCGGTCATCCTCGCCACCGGCGGCGCGCCGATAACCCCGGCCATCCCCGGAGCCGATCTGCCGCACGTGCTGCAGGCCTGGGGACTCCTCTCCGGGCGGGAGAACACCGGCAGGCGGGTGGTGGTCATCGGCGGCGGCGCGGTCGGTATCGAGACCGCGCTGATGCTGGCCGAGAAGGGGACCCTTTCCGGCGAGGCGCTCAAGTTCCTCCTGGTCCACGGGGCGGAGTCGGTCGAGGAGCTGTACGGGCTGGCGACGCACGGCAGCAAGGAAGTGACGGTCGTCGAGATGCTGGACGATCTCGGCAAGAACTTCGGCAGGAGCACCCGCTGGGGGATGATGCAGGACGTGGAGCGCTACGGCGTCAGGACCCGGGTCGCGGCGCGCGTCGTGGAGATCACGGCCGCCGCGGTGAAGCTGGAGACGGCGGGCGCGGTCGAGGAGATCCCCGCGGAGAGCGTGGTGCTGGCGGTCGGTACCCGCAGGTACGACCCGCTGCAGGAGACATTGGCGGCAAAGGGGATAAAGTTTCGTGTCGTTGGCGATGCGGCGACCCCCGCCATGGTTTTCGACGCCATTCACGAGGGATTCAGGGCCGGCAGTGAAATCTGACCGCCCGACAAGGAGAAATGAATATGAAGATGGCTCTTGCGCTGCTACTGACACTGGCCCTCGCCGGGACCGTGTGCGCCACGGAGATCGCCGGTGTGAAGATCGAGCCGACGGTGGCCGTCAACAACCAGGCGCTGAAGCTGAACGGCAGCGGCGTCCGGAAGAAGTTCATGATCAAGGTGTACATCGGTTCGCTGTACGCGACGAAGCGGCTTCCGACCGCCGCCGAGGCGATGCGGGACAACGGCGACAAGCTGGTCAGGATGAATTTCCTGCACTCGAAGATAGACAAGTCCAAGATCACCGACGCCTTCAAGGAGGGGTTCGCCAACAACACGCCCGATATCGCGAACTCGCCCGAGGTGAAGAAGTTCCTGGCGCTCTTCACAGACGACTTCAAGAAAGGGGACGTGGTGGACATTTCCCTTGCCGCCAACGGGACCGTGACTGTGAAGCACAACGGCAAGCTCCTGGGCAGCGTCGCATCGCAGAGGCTTGCCACCGGCGTCCTCGCCATCTACCTGGGCGACAGGCCGGCTGACGAGTCCCTCAAGCAGGGCATGCTCGGCAAAGAGTGATGAAGAAAGGGATCACTTCCCACAGGTAGTGGAATGGCTGCGGGAGCATGCAACGGGGCAGAGCGAAGAGACCAGGGGGGCGCGATGGCAAAAGAGTATTCCACCACGATAGAACTGCGGTTTTCCGATCTCGACGCCTACGGGCATGTGAACAGCGCGATCTATTTCACCTACCTGGAGACGGCGCGGGTGAAGCTCTTCAGCGATTTCTTCAGGGAAGTGTCCGAGCAGGCGATCTTCACCGTGGTCGCCCACGCCGAGTGCGACTTCAAGGTGCCGATCCTACTTTACGACGAGGTGGTGGTCACCGTCTGGGTCTCCCGGCTCGGCTCTTCCAGCTTCGACCTGGAGTACCGGCTGCACAACGAGCAGGGGACCACCTACGCCACCGCCCTCACGACCATGGTCTGCTTCGACGCCGTCAACAAAAAGGCCGTGCCCATCCCGGAAAGCATCAAGGTGATGGCCTGACCCGGCCATTCCCGCGAAACGGAAAGAAACGATATGTCGGCGGCCCACGCTGCAGGCGACAAGGAGAAGCGACATGTGTGGCACCGAACTGGTTGAAACCGACCTGAGCGAGGGGATACTCACCCTCACTTTCAACCGCCCTGAGAAGAGGAACGCGCTCAACCTGGCCATGTACGCGGCGCTCGCCGCCGGGATCAGAAAGGGCGACGACGATGACGTCGTCCGGGTCATCATGCTGACCGGGAGCGACGACTGCTTCACCAGCGGCAACGACCTCTCCGATTTCCTGGCAGCGCCTCCCACCGGCCTGGACAGCCCGGTGATGCAGTTCCTGCTGGCCTTGAGCCAGGCGCGAAAACCGATAGTGGCGGCGGTGAAGGGGGCGGCCGTCGGCGTCGGCGTCACCATGCTGCTGCACTGCGAGCTGGTCTACGCCGGAAGCGGCGCGACCTTCCAGATGCCGTTCGTCGACCTGGGGCTCTGCCCCGAGGCCGGTTCGACTTTGCTTTTGCCGCGGCTCATGGGGCATCAGCGCGCGGCCGAGCTGCTGCTTCTGGGCGAGACCTTCGACGCCGAAAAGGCGCGCGAGGTAGGCATCGTCAATGCCGTCTACCCCGACGCCTACCTTTTGTCGGCGGCTAGGGCCAAGGCGCTGCAGTTGGCGGCCCAGCCCGCCGCGGCGGTGCGCCTGGCGAAGTCGCTCTTAAAGCGCGAGTATGCGGACCGACTGCAGGAGACCATTGCCGAAGAGGGGGCGCAGTTCGTCGCGCGGCTCAAGTCCCCCGAGGCAGCGGAGGCATTGCAGGCATTCATGCAGCGCCGCAAGCCCGACTTCTCCCGCTTCGCGTAGGGGCGCGGAGGCGGTAACGCGGCCCCCTCACCAACTAAACCCTCGCCCTCCGGGAGAGGGTGCCCGAAGGGCGGGTGAGGGCGGTGCCACGACAGATAGAGAGTTGCAGGGGCCAGCGCCCTCACCCCAGCCCTCTCTCGGTGGGCGAGGGAGATCCTAACTTGAGCTGGATAAGGTGGGGACGCCTCGATGCTGCAAGTCGCCTCCTTTTGGGGGCTGTCCATCAACTAACCCTCGCCCTCCGGGAGAGGGTGCCCGGAGGGCGGGTGAGGGCGGTGCCACGAAGATAAAGAGTTGCAGGGGCCAGCGCCCTCACCCCGACCCTCTCCCAGAGGGCGAGGGGGAGTTGGCGGAGAGCTGAATGAAGCTGGCAAATGGTAACGACCCCTGTCTGTAGGAGCGGCATTCCTGCCGCGATCGGCGCCCTCACCCCTGCCCTCTCCCGCTGGGCGAGGGAGAGTTGGAAGGGAGCTTAAGGAAGCTGGCGAAGGGCAACGGCCCCGCTGTAGGAGCGGCATTCCTGCCGCGATCAAGGAGAAACGATGGGACACCACCTGGATTCGAAAAGCAGCATCGTCCCGCTTATTGACCGCCTGAACAAGTTCCCGGTCGGCCTGGTCGACAACGAGAAACTGCGCGAAATCCTTTCCCTTCTCTTCGACGAGCGGGAGGCGTTCATCGCCTCGCGTTTCCCGCTGGAGGAGGCGACGCTTCCCGAACTGGTACGGCTGACCGGCATCCCGGCGGCCGAGCTGGAACCGATGCTGGACCGCATGGCGGACAAGGGGCTGCTCATGGACATGCCGTACAACGGCGTGACCTACTACCTCCTCATCCCCGGCCTGATCGGCTTCTTCGAATTCACCTTCATGAAGAACCGGACGGACCTCCCACAGGAAAAGATCGCCCGGCTCATGTCCGAGTACATGCACGACGGCTCCGGGCGGGGGCAGGGGGACGAATTCTTCGGGAGCAAGACCCCGCTGACCCGATCCCTGGTCTACGAGGAGCACATCCCGGTCACCTCCGAGATCACGACCTACGAGACCGCGCGGGAGATCATAAAGAACGCGGGGGGCGGCGCAGTCGGCATCTGCTTTTGCCGCCACAAGAAGGAGCACTTGAACGAGAACTGCAAGAAAGGCGCGCCTGTCGAGGAGATCTGCATCTCCCTCGGTGCGGCCGCGAAGTTCTTCTGCCGGAGGGGATTCGCGCAAGAGAAGAGCGTGGAGGAGTTGCTGGCCATCCTGGACCGGGCCCGCTCCTTCAACCTCACCTTCGTCACCGACAATATCCGCGAGAAGCCGTCCTTTGTCTGCAGCTGCTGCGGCTGCTGCTGCGAACTGATGTCCGGGGTGCAGCACGGCTTTCATGAAGGGATCGGCAAGACCGGGTACACCGCCGTGATCGACCCGGAACTCTGCGACTACTGCGGCGCCTGCTTCAAGGCGTGCAACGTGAAGGCGATCGGCCCGCCGGAAGGCGTGACCTTCGCGGATAAAGAATCGCGCCATGCCGCCGTCAAGAGCCATGTCTGCCTGGGGTGCGGCGCCTGCGTCTCCGCCTGCAAGAAAGGGGCTCTCACCATGGTCTCGGTCGCCAAACGGCCGCTCCCCCCCTTGAAGCGAAACGACCTGTACCGCGCCATCCTGAAGGAGAAGGGGAGGCTGACCCCCTACGTGGTGAGCGGCATCAAAAAGAAACTCCGGAGTTTTCTGCCGGGAAACGGACGCAAACGATGAGCCGACGGGGGCTAGACCCATCCCCACCCCGACCCTCCCCTTGAAGGGGAGGGGGAGATTGTAGGGAGGTTCACTGGTTTATGCCTTGGTCGCTGTCTTTTTGGCGGGGGCTTTCCTGGGGGGCTTCGCGGCTGCAGCCGGTTTTGCCTTCCCTGCTGTGGTCTTCGCGGCGGCATCTCCGGCCTGCTCCGCGCCTGAGGCCGGGGCGCTCGCCAGGTCGTACTCGTCGATGATCCGCTGCTGGTACGCCGCGATGTCCTTTTCCAGGGACTGCAGCGTGCTCACCTTCTCCCTGATGTTCTTCAGGTGCGTTTCCAGAAGCTCGATCAGGCGAGGCATGATCTTCGACGGGACCTGCTGCTCCCGGTAGTAGATGTCCGCCAGTCCCTTCATCTCCTCCAGGGAAAGCCCGAGTTCCTTCAGCTTCAGGACGAACTTGAAACGCTTCACGTCCGCCTTCTCGTAATATCTCACCCGACCGTCGGTCCGCCTTGGTGGATCGACCAGTTCCATCTTCTCATAGAGCCGGATGGTCCGCGTCGTGATCCCCAGCTTCTCCGCCAGATCGCTGATCTGCATGTGGTCTTCATTGCTCAATCGCATACTTCACCTCAATGTTAAGTACGTTAGCTATAAAAGATGCGCACCTCCTTGTCAAGGTATTTGACCGGATCGGGCGGGCGGGAAGGCATTTATGCGATTTTCCGCGGAGAAAAATGGTGAGGGACCGATTTTTAATACTTGACATGAACGTCAAGAAGAAGTAAAAAGAGACCGTCAACAATAAAACCAAGGGGCGATGGCATGGAAGCGACACGAGAGATCTATTGGAACGTCGGCCACGGGGTGGTGTGGGGCATGTACCTTTTCGCCTTCATCGCCATAGGGATCTGCGCCTGGGGCTTCTGGACGCGCCTGCCGGTCTACCGCCAGGGTAAGCCGCTCAGCCGGCTGGACCGGCTTCCCGAGCGGATCGCCCTGATGGTCAAGGCGATGCTGGCCCAGAGCAAGGTGCTGAGGGTGCTCGATCCCGGCGCGCTGCACGCGCTGTTCTTCTGGAGCTTCGCCCTGCTCTTCATCGGCACGCTGCTGATCATGGCGCAGGCCGACTTCGCCGCCCCGGTCCTCGGGATCGTCTTCCTCAAGGGGGCCTTCTACAAGCTCTTCTCGCTGTCGCTCGATGTAGCCGGGGCGCTGGCTCTCCTCATGCTGGGCGGCCTCATGGTGCGCCGCTTCTTCGTCAAACCCGAAGGGCTGCAGACCATCCGCGACGACTACGTGGTGCAGGCGCTCCTCTTCTCGATCATCCTGACCGGCTTCTTCGCCGAGGGGATCCGGATGGCCGCGACGGAGATCGGCGCCAACCCGCAGCTGGCACGCCTGTCGCCCGTGGGTCTTCTTTTCGGGCAGATGTTTCTCGGCATGACGCCGGCCGTCCTCTCCCAGGCGCACAAGGCGACCTGGTGGGTGCATTTCTTCCTCGCCATGGGGTTCATCGCCGCCATTCCCTACACCAAGCTGCGGCACATCTTCACCACCTCGGCGAACTACCTCTTCGCCGACCTCGGTCCCAAGGGCGCCCTGGCCACCATCAACCTGGAGGACGAGAGCGTCGAGCAGTTCGGCGCCGCCTCGATAAAGGACCTGACCTGGAAGGACATCTTCGACGCCGACGCCTGCACCTCCTGCAAGCGCTGCCAGGACCGCTGCCCCGCCTACGCGACGGACAAGCCGCTCTCCCCGATGAAGCTGGTGCAGAAAATCGGCGAGATCGCCCGCGAGACCCCGGAGGCTAACCTCTGCCAGTCCATAGGCGAGGACGTCCTCTGGTCCTGCACCACCTGCCGGGCCTGCCAGGAGACCTGCCCGGCGAGCGTCGAGCACGTGAACAAGATCCTGGAGATGCGCAGAAACCTCACCCTCATGGAAGGCTCCTTCCCCGGCGACGAGGTGCGCACCGCCATCGGCAACATAGAGGTGAACGGCAACCCGTTCGGGCTCGCCTATGCCGCCCGCGGCGACTGGGCTGAGGGGCTGGACGTAGCGGTCATGGAGAGCGGCGCGGAGGTCGACGTCCTCTACTTCGTCGGCTGCTACCCATCCTTTGACAAGAGAAACCGGGAAATCGCCGCCAATTTCATAAAGATTTGCAACGCGGCCGGGGTCCGGGTCGGCATCCTCGGCAAGGAGGAGAAGTGCTGCGGCGAGCCGGCCAGGAAGCTCGGTAACGAATACCTGTACCAGATGACGGCGGCGGAGAACATCGAGCTGATCAAGGCCTACGGCGTCAAGAAGATCGTCACCACCTGCCCGCACTGCTTCAACACCCTGGCGAGGGATTACCAGGACCTGGGGCTCGATGTCCCGGTGGAGCATTACACCACCTACATCTCGGGCCTGATGCGGCAGCAGAGGTTGAAACTCTCCCCGGAGCCGTTCGAGTTCACCTACCACGATTCCTGCTACCTCGGCCGCTACATGGACATCATCGAGGAGCCGCGCGAGATCCTGAAGCAGGCCGGCGGGCAGATCACGGAGATGACGAGGAGCGGGCTGGAGAGCTTCTGCTGCAGCGCGGGAGGCGGACGGATCTTCGCCGAGGAGAAGATAGGGAGCCGCATCAACGTCGCCCGGGTGCAGATGGCCAAGGAGACAGGCGCGCCGCTTCTCGTCTCCAACTGCCCCTTCTGCCTCACCATGTTCGAGGACGGCATCAAGACCGGCGGCGTGGAGGGAGAAATCAGGGTGAGGGACCTGGCGGAGATGGTCGCGGAGCGGCTCGCCGGATAGGGACGGTCGGGGTTCAACAACAGTTGCTGACAGATCAAGGGAGGAAATCATGAAGATTCTAGTGTGCATCAAACAGGTCCCGGACCTGGAATCCCGCTTCAAGCCCGACCAGGCCGGCGTCTGGTTCTCCGACACCGACCTCGCCTTCCGCATGAACGAATACGACGAGTACGCAGTGGAGCAGGCGGTCCGCCTCAAGGAACAGCTGGGCGACGCCCCCGAGCTGACCGTCCTCTCCATCGGGCCGGACCGCGTGGTCGAGGTCATCAAGAAGGCCCTCGCCATGGGGTGCGACCGCGCCGTCCACGTCCAGGACCCCGCCGCACACCTGAAGGACCCGTGGCAGATCGCCTCCATCATCGCGGCCTACGCGAAGGACCAGGGCTTCGACCTGATCCTGACCGGAATGCAGTCCCAGGACCGCGGCTCGGCGCAGGTCGGCGTCACCGTCGCGGAGATCCTCGGCGTCCCCTGCGCCACCACCCTGGTCGGCTTCAGCTACGACGGCGGCACCGTAACGGCCAAGCGCGAGTTGGAGGGTGGCCTGAAGGGGGTCGTGAAGCTCAAGATCCCGGCACTGGTCACCTGCCAGCTCGGTCTCAACACGCCGCGCTACCCGACCCTTCCCAACATCATGAAGGCGAAGAAGAAGGAAATCGCCGCGGTGCCGGTGGCGGAACTCCTGAAGTCCGAGCCGCTGGCCATCACCACCAGTTTCCACGCTCCCGCCAAGAAGGGGAGCGGCCTCGTGCTGGAAGGCGACATCGCCGACCTGGTGACCAGGGTCATCGGCATACTCAAAGAAAAGACCGCGGTCCTGCGCTAGGAGGCGACCATGAAAACCTTACTGATAGGCGAATACAGAGAAGGGAAGTTCCTCGACTCAACCTACGAGCTCTTCGGTTTCGCGGCGCAGCTCGGCGCCGAGACCTCCCTTTTCCTGGTGGGAAGCGAAAGCACGCTTCCGGCCGGCGGCGCAATCTACCTGGCCGACGCGGCTTCCTGCGGCGAATACAACCCCGACCTGCACAAGCTCCTGATCCTGGACGCGGTGCAGAGGGAAAACCCCGACTACGTGGTCTTCCTGCACTCCTCCTACGGCTGGGACCTCGCCCCCCGGGTGGCGGCGGCCCTCAAGCTCGCCCAGGTCTCCGAGGTGATCGGCGTGCAGGACGGCGTCTTCGAGGTTGGCTGCTGCAACGGCAAGATGCGCAGGAGCGTGAAGCCCGCCGGCCCGAAGGCCGTTCTCACCATCCAGGCCGGCGCCTTCCAGGGAGTGCAGCCGACCGGCGCCCTGAGCGTCACCAAGCTCAGCAACGATACCGCTTCACCCATGGAGTTCGTCGGGTATGAGCCGGCCGAGGCCAAGGGAATCGACCTGGCCAGGGCCGAGATCATCGTCAGCGCGGGCCGCGGGGTCGGGAAAAAGGAGAACGTCCAGATCATCGCGGCCCTCGCCAAGGCGCTCGGCGGCGAACTCGGCGCGAGCCGCCCCGTGGTCGATGCGGAGTGGGTCGCCCACGACCACCAGGTCGGCACCACCGGCCAGACCGTCGCCCCGAAACTCTACGTCGCCTGCGGCATCTCCGGCGCCATCCAGCACCTGGCGGGGATGAAAAAATCCGACTTCATACTGGCCATCAACAAGGACAAGGATGCCCCCATCGGGGAGGTGGCCGACGTCCTGGTGGTCGCGGACCTGATGCAGTTCGTACCGGCCCTGACGGCGCAGCTGCAGAAGTAGTCGCCACCAAGCCTCAGCTTTATCCCACTTCCCCTCCCCCCGGAGGGGGAGGGCCAGGGAGGGGGGCTTTTCTGCAACTGGAGCGCCCCCCCTCCCAGCCTCCCCCCTCCGGGGGGAGGGGCTGTATATATCGAGAAATGAGGAACCCGGCATGCTTATCGTCGTCTGCATAAAACAGGTCCCCGACACCACCCAGGTACAGATTGATCCCGTCACCAACACCCTGGTGCGGGACGGGATCCCCTTCATCGTCAACCCCTACGACACCCATGCCCTGGAGGCCGCCCTGCAACTGAAGGACCGGTTCGGCTTCCGGGTGGCGGCGATCTCCATGGGTCCCCCGAACGCGGAGGCGACGCTGAGAAAGGCGCTTTCGCTGGGGGTGGACAAGGCGATCCTTCTTTCCGACCGGGTCTTCGGCGGCGCGGACACCCTCGCCACCAGCAACGTCCTCACCCGCGCGATCCAGCTCCTCAACAAGCAGGAGGAGGTCGGGCTGGTGCTCTGCGGCAAGCAGACCATCGACGGCGACACCGCCCAGGTCGGCCCCGGCATCGCAACCCGCCTCGGCTACACCCAGCTCACCCTGGTGGACCGGGTCGAACGGGTCGATTCGCTCAGCAGGAAGATCCGGGTGCGGAGGAAGCTGGAGGGGCGGCACGAGATCGTCGAGGCCCCTTTCCCGGCCATGATCACGGTGGTCCGGGAGCTGAACCAGCCGCGCTACCCGACGGTGCCGATGCGACTTGATTCGGCCGACGCCGAGGTCACGGTCTGGAACAACGAGGTGCTCAAGCTCGACGTGGCGACCATCGGCCTCAAGGGCTCTCCGACCTGGGTCAGCAGGATCTTCTCGCCCGAGCGTGAAAAGGGGGAGGTGGTCGGTGACGGATTGAACGACCCGGTGGCAGCGGCGAACCTGCTGATCGACAAGCTGTTGAGCAAGGACCTTATCGCCGTCTAAGGGAGCGAATGATGACCGAAGCGAATAAACCGATAAAGAGACCGCGCGGCAAGGCCCGCGTCATCGAGGGGAAGTGCATCGCCTGCGGCGCCCGCTGCGAGAGCTCGTGCCCGGTCGGCGCGGTGGAGATGAACGAAGCCGGCGAGCCGCTCATCCTGGCGGAGAAGTGCATAGGCTGCGTCAAGTGCGTCAAGGTCTGCCCGGCCCAGGCGCTGGAGATGTCCTTCACCCCCGAGGAACAGAAGATACTGGACGACCTGGCCCGGGAGCAGGGTGACGCGCCGGTCGAGGAGGAGCTGGACCCGGAGGCGAAGGCGCTGGCGGAAAAGCTCGCCGCCTACCGCGGGGTCTGGGTCTTCGTGGAGCAGACCGAGGGGGAGGTCGCCAAGGTTTCCTGGGAGTTGATGGGGAAGGGGCGCGAGCTGGCGGACACCCTCGGGGTGAAGCTGTCGGCGGTCGTCATCGGCGAGCATGTCGAGGGGCTTTGCCGCGAGGCGTTCTGCTACGGCGCCGATCAGGCCTATCTCCTGGACGCTACCGTCTTCCGTTACTACCGGACCGAGGCGTACCTGAAGGCGATGTGCCACCTTATCTCCGCGTACAAGCCGGAGGTCATCCTGATGGGGGCTACCGGCCTGGGGCGCGACCTGGCGGGGGCCGTCGCCACCGTTGTCGGCACCGGCCTCACGGCGGACTGCACGGGGCTCGGCATTGACGATAAACGAAACCTGATGCAGACCCGTCCCGCCTTCGGCGGCAACATCATGGCCACCATCATGTGCGACAAGTTCCGCCCCCAGATGGCCACGGTCCGGCCCCACGTCATGCAGATGGCCGAGCGCCGGGAGGGGAGGAGCGGAGCCACGATCCTGGTCGATTTCAGGGTGAATGAGGCGGACATGCTGACCCGGGTCCTGGAGATCGTCTCCGACAGGAACAAGGACCACGTCGACGTAGCCGGCGCCGAGTTCATCGTCTCCGGCGGCCGCGGCATGATGGGAAAAGAGAACTTCGGGTTACTCCAGGAGCTGGCGGACGAGCTGGGCGGGGTGGTCGGCGCGTCGAGAAGCGCTGTGGACGCCGGCTGGATGCCGCACGAGCGGCAGGTGGGGCAGACGGGAAAGACGGTGCGCCCGAAGATCTACATAGCCTGCGGCATCAGCGGCGCCATCCAGCACCTGGTCGGCATGCAGGACTCCGACCTGGTCATCGCCATCAACCGGGACAAGGACGCCCCCATCTTCGAGGTGGCACATTTCGGCATAGTGGGCGACCTGTTCCAGGTAGTGCCGGCCCTGATCCAGCGGCTGCGCTCGCTCAAGGGACAGCCGCAGCCGGAGAAGGCCTGCATCAACGGGTAAAACCTCCCTCACCCCGGCCCTCTCCCGCCTACGCCAAGGCTACGGCGGGCGAAGGGCCCGCTGGGCGAGGGAGAGCTGGTGGAAGAGGTGGCCTGGGTCCGGTTCCCCTCGCCCTCCGGGAGAGGGGCAGGGGTGAGGGCGTCCCAACCCTGCGGTATCTTCGCCCGATACAACGCTGAAACAACAATCACGCAACGAGGGATGTCACCATGTCACCCAATCCGATGCTCTTCGGAGCACTGCTTCTTGCTTCACTCTTTGTCTTTTGCGCAGGCTGCTATCGCCGCCTCTCCCTGATCTCGCTGGGGCAGCCTGACGAGCGCTTCGACTCGACTGGAGAGCGCCTGCGCCAGATGTTCCTGCACGCCTTTGCGCAGAAGCAGGTGGTGGGGAAGTTCTTCGGCCTGAACCACGCCGTCATCTTCTGGTCCTTCCTGGTCCTGCTGCTCGCCAACGGCGATTTCGTGCTGCACGGGCTGTTCCCCTCCTTCTCTCTCGCGCTCCTTCCGGCGCCGCTCCACCACGCGCTTCTCTTCGCCTTCGACCTGGTCTCGCTGCTGACGCTCGCCGCGGTCCTTTTCGCCTTCGCGCGGCGGCTGTTCTTCCCGCACCCCTCCATGAGCAGCGCCTACGTCAAGGCGCGCAGCGTCGAAGGGCTCCTGATCCTCTCCTTCATCGCCCTGCTCATGCTGGCCTACTTCGGTCTGCACGGAGCGGAACTCGCCATGGGGAAGGAGCAGGGGGCGGCCTACCTGCCGGTCTCGGCGCTGGCCGCCAAGCTGGTCGCGGCTAACTTTCCCGCCTCGCTTGAGTCGGTATTCCTCTTCTGCTGGTGGCTCCACGCGGCGGCGCTCTTAGGTTTCCTCTGCCTGCTCCCGCAGAGCAAGCACATGCATATCCTCACCGCCATCCCGAACATCTTCTTCGGCGCGCTCGGCAAGAGCAATACCCAGCCCCGCGAGCGCTTCGTCAAGGGCGGGAGTTACGGGGCCGCGACGGTCGGCGATTTCACCTGGAAGGACCTCCTGGATGGATTCGCCTGTACCGAGTGCGGCCGCTGCCAGGACGCCTGTCCCGCCGCCTGCACCGGAAAGTCGCTCAACCCGCGCCAGGTGATCCACGCCATCAAGACGAACCTCCTGGAGAACGGTCCGCGACTGCGGAAGGGAATGCCCGCGACGGCGCCGCTGGTGGGGCCGGAAGGAGAGGCGACCTCGACGGCGGAGACCGTCTGGTCCTGCACCACCTGCGGATCCTGCATGAGCGTCTGTCCGGTGCTGATCGAGCACATGCCGAAGATGGTCAAGATGCGCCGCCACCTGGTCCAGATGGAATCGAGCTTCCCGGAAGAGCTGCTCGCCTTCTTCGAGAACATGGAGGGTCGCAGCAACCCGTGGGGGATCGCCCCGAGCGAGAGGACCAAGTGGCACCCCACCATCGACGTCAAGCCGTTCGAGGCGGGGAAGACGGAATACCTCTTTTACGTCGGCTGTGCGGGCGCCTTCGATTCCCGGCAGAAACAGGTCTCGGTGGCGATGGCGACCATTCTCGACGCGGCGGGACTCTCGTGGGGGACCCTCGGCAAGGACGAGAAGTGCTGCGGCGACAGCCTGCGTCGGCTCGGGAACGAGTTCGTCTTCGAGCAGATGGCCCGGGACAACGTCCGCCTCCTGCAGGAGAGCGTGGTGAAGAAGATCGTCACCCAGTGCCCGCACTGCTTCACCACGCTCAAGAACGATTACCGGCAGTACGGCCTCGACCTGGAGGTGATCCACCACACCGAACTGATCTCCCGGCTGCTCGCCGACAAGAGGCTCAAGCTGAATAAGCAGGTGACCGACCTCGGGAGCGTGATCTTCCACGATTCCTGCTACCTGGGGCGGCATAACGAGATCTACGACGCGCCGAGGGAGGCGCTGCAAATGGCCACCGGCAAGGCACCGGGGGAGTTCGGGCGCAGCGGCAAGGAATCCTTCTGCTGCGGGGCGGGCGGCGGCAGGATGTGGCAGGAGGAGCAGGAGGGTGAGCGGATCAACCTGAACCGGGTGAAAGAGGCGCTGGAAAAGAAGCCCGACACCATCTGCGTCAGCTGCCCCTACTGCATGACCATGATGGAGGATGGCCTGAAGGACCTGCAGGCCGGCGGGACCAGGGTCCGGGACCTGGCCGAGGTGGTCGCGGAAGGGCTGCGTGCGTAAACTTGAGCTTCAACTGGTAGCGATTCCCCGTCGCATTCCCATCTGCGCTATCTCACGACCAAGAGGGAGAAACTCGGGCATATCCTGAACCTGTAGTTTTTTCAGCGATTGGCGGCGGATGCGGAAATGATGTAGCATGTTTAGGTCCTTGCCGAGCGGCAGGGAATTCCTCATGGTCGAGGAGTAACTCCCCCCCTCCCTTGACGGGAGGGGGGAGCTTAAAGGCAGCTGCAACGCGAACAATGCTGGGGAGGAAGAACGATGAAAGAAGTATTCGTGGTTGAGGCGTTGCGAACGCCATTCGGGTCTTTCGGCGGCATGCTGGGGACGGTCGAGGCGCCGCAACTGGCGGCGACGGTCATGAAGGGATTGCTGGAGAAGAGCGGGCTTTCGCCCGAGGCGGTGGACGAGGTCATCGTCGGCCAGGTCCTTTCCGGCGGCTGCGGCCAGGCTCCGGCGCGGCAGGCGATGCGACACGCCGGCATCCCCGACTCCGCCCACGCGATGACCGTCAACAAGGTCTGCGGCAGCGGCCTGAAGGCGATCATGCTCGGCGGCGACAGCATCCGTCTCGGCGAATCCGAGGTGGTCATAGCCGGCGGCATGGAGAACATGACCCTTGCCCCCTACCTGCTGAAAAAGGGGCGCAACGGCTACCGCATGGGACACGGGGAATTGCTCGACCTGCTGATTTACGACGGGCTCCAGGACCCGTACAGCGGCAGGCACATGGGGGAGATCGGCGAGGAGAGCGCGGCCCGGGCAGGGCTCAGCCGGGCCGACATGGACGCCTATGCCGCCCGCTCCTACCGGCTGGCGCAGACCGCCGTCAACGGCGGCATCTTTGCCGATGAGATCGTCCCGGTCATCACGAAAGGGAGAAAGGGAGAGGAGATTCTGGACAGGGACGAGGAGCCGTTCAAGGGGGACATCGCCAAGCTTCCCGATTTGCGGCCCGCCTTCAGGAAGGACGGCGGCATCACCGCCGGCAACGCCTCGACCATAAGCGACGGAGCCGCGCTGGCGCTTTTGACCGGAGAGGCGGGGCTGAAGAAATACGGACTCAAGGCGAAAGCCAGGATAGTCGCGTCGGCCACGGGAAGCCTGCATCCGGACTACTTCCCGGAGGCGCCGGTTGGGGCCATCCAAAACGCTTGTAAAAAAGCCGGCTTGTCCATTGCGGACATCGACCTGTTCGAGATCAACGAGGCCTTCGCCTCGGTGCCGCTCCTTGCCATCAAGGCCCTGAACCTGCCGCTCGACAAGGTGAACGTCAACGGCGGCGCCTGCGCCATCGGGCACCCGATCGGCGCGAGCGGCGGGCGGCTTGCGGCAACGCTCATCGCCGAGCTGCATCGCCGGAGTGCCCGCTACGGCCTCGCCACCCTCTGCATCGGCGGCGGCGAGGCGGTGGCGACCATCTTCGAGAGGGTCTGACAACGACGTAGAACGTAGAACGGGTTCTCAAATGGAGGGGTAATCATGGATTTCGAGCTAAGCCAGGATCACAAGGTGTTGCAGTCCGCAGTGCGCGATTTCGTGCAGAAGGAAATCAAGCCGATCGCCATGAAGATCGACGAGGATCACGCCATCCCCGACGAACTGGTGCGGAAGATGGGCGAGATGGGCCTGCTCGGCAGCTACTTCCCCGAGGAGTACGGCGGGGCCGGCCTGGACATGCTCTCGTACGTCATCGTGGTCGAGGAGGTCTCCAAGGCGTGCGGGTCGAGCGGCGTCCTCATCTCGGCGCACACTTCTCTTTGCAGCGGGCCGATCTACACCTTCGGCACCGAGGACCAGAAGAAGAAGTGGCTCCCCGCGCTGAACACCGGCGAGATCATCGGCTGTTTCCTCCTCACCGAGCCGGAGGCCGGCAGCGACGCCGGGGCCATCGCCACCACCTACCGCCGCGAGGGGGACGAGTTCGTCATCAACGGCTCCAAGATCTTCATCACCAACGGCGGTTACAAGGGGACCGGCGTCCTCTTCGCCAGCCACGACAGAAGCCTCAAGCACAAAGGGATCTCCGCCTTCATCGTCGACCTCAACTCCCCGGGAGTGGAGATCCTCAAGAACGAGAAGAAGATGGGAATTCGCGGCAGCTACACCACCGCCTTCGCCTTCGACAGCGTGCGCGTCCCGGTCGAGAACCTGTTGGGCCAGGAAGGGCAGGGGTTCAAGATCGCCATGGACACCCTGAACGGCGGCCGGATAGGGATCGCGTCCCAGGCGCTGGGAATAGCCGAGGGAGCCTTCGATCTGGCGCTGGCCTATTCCAAGGAGCGCAAGCAGTTCGGCCATCCGATCTGCGAGCTGCAGGCCATCCAGTTCAAGCTTGCCGACATGTACGCGCGGATCGAGACCAGCAAGCTCATGACCTACAAGGCCGCCTGTCTGAAGGACGCGAAGAAGAGTTACACGATGGAGTCGGCGATGTGCAAGATGCTCGCCTCCGAGGCCGCCAACTTCGTGACCAAGGAAGCGATCCAGATCCACGGCGGTTACGGCTTCATCTGCGACTACGAGGTCGAGCGGATGTACCGCGATGCGAAGATAACGGAGATCTACGAGGGGACCAACGAAGTGCAGAGGGTCGTCATTTCGAAGTTGCTGCTTTCGTAATTTACCAAAAGTGGTTAGAGGAAAATGGAGTCAAACCATGAACATCATGGAAATTAACGGTTACCATGCGGTTATTTCATACGATCCTGAGATCAACATGTTTCGAGGTGAGTTTGTTGGAATAAACGGCGGAGCCGATTTTTATGCCTCCAGCGTCGACCAGCTTCGCAAGGAGGGAGAAACGTCATTGAAGGCATTCCTGGAAATGTGCGCAGAGGACGGAGTCGAGCCACGGAAGCATAAGGAGCAGGAACTGTCTAAGGAACAGATGGAGGAGATCGCGAAACTCTCAGGGATGGCGGATGAGGATATCGACTACTCCGACATTCCTCCGGTGGAAGACTGGAGTGACGCGGTGGTGGGGAAATTGAAACACCCCCATAACACCATGTCCTGTAACGAGGTCGAGTACTTGAAGCCGGATGCGGAATAGGTGAGGTGTGCATGCGGCTCCCCCGGGAAATCCAGAACTCAGTGTAGTTGTTTCTCTCGCCTTCTTTTCACGACTAGGATCAGGTAAGGGAGAGAGAGGATTGCTACAATGGTCCATCCTGACAAGATACTGGCAAAAGGCCAGGGAGTTACCATGGCAAGGAGGGAAACGGGGGCGACGATGCCCAGGAAGATGAAGGTAACAGCGAACCGTAGAACCTGCATACATAACCTCCTAAGCCACGTATGTCAGTTGTACTTGCACAGTGTAACAGAAAAAATTGACCCGCTGCAACTTGCCTCTTTCTTAGCACAATTGGGCGCGATGGAAAAGCTGAAGTGGTTTTTGAGTGAGTGAGAAGATGCGGCAACGGGAATGTTGAAAATATACTAAAAAATAGTATAAGATGTGAATGCCCTGGACGGTCAACCTATCCAAGAAAGTCGCCAAGAAGTGGGAAAAGCTGCCGAACGGCATCAAGGATGCTGTTGCGCTCTTGGTCGCTGAAATGAAGACAGCAGGACCAGTACGCGGCAATTGGTCGAATTACAGTAAACTTCCGGGCTCTCGGAATCACTGCCACTTGAAGAAAGGCAAGCCGAGCTACGTGGCAGTTTGGAGAGAAGAACCTGGCGGGATTGAACTGATTGAGGTCATTTATGTTGGTACACACGAAAAAGCTCCCTACTGAAAAAGCGAAAACAGGCACTGCTGAGGCCCGTTTCGTGGGCGATTCCGTAAAGATCAGGGAATTGAAAATGTTTGCCAGAAAACTCGGTCTGAAGGAGACGACCAAGACGGTTTCCCTTGAGCAGATCATGCCCGAGATGTCTGCTAATAGCGGAGGCATCTGCATCAGGGGGGGGCGCAGTAAAGAAAACATCACCCAGGTTGCTCTCTCCGAACTGACAGGCATCTCACAGAGGCATCTTTCCGAGATGGAGAATGGAAAGAGGCCCATCGGCAAAGAGAATGCGAAGAAGCTCGCCAGGGTTTTAAACGTGGATTATCGCGTGTTTCTGTAAGGGTCGTGAACTGCTGCGTGCTTACTCCGCCATGAGCAATCACTTCTCTCCTCCTTCCTCTTTCTGTCGAGCAGCTTGCGGCTGCCCCGTTTCCGGTGTATTCCCCCTCGCTTCATTAGTCGACCTTACCCTTCTGCGTTTTCTTAGCTGCCGATAATGAGAGAATCGACGTCCTGCAGGTTCAAATCCGCTCCCAGCGCCAGCCAAGGGGGGTAAATTGTATTGCTCGAAAAGTGAATCTCTAGTATAACCATGGGTGTTTTCACAACGATCTCGGCTTTTCAACGGACAGACGATGCAAGAGCAAAAAATAGCCCTCGTCACAGGGGCAAGCAAGGGAATCGGCGCCGCCATAGCGCTCGTCCTGGCTCGTGACGGTTTCGATATCTGGCTGAATTACCGCTCGGATCACGACGCAGCGGCAGCTATAGCCGGTCAGGTCGAGGCAATGGGACGATCGTGCCGCCTCCTGCCTTTCGACGTCGCGGATCCGACGGCGGTGCAGGAGAGTCTGGCGCCGCTTCTCGAGAAAGAGTCGCCGCATGTTTTGGTGAACAACGCCGGCTTCGCCAAGGACACCCTCATGGTCTGGATGGCGAACAACGAGTGGAAGGACGTGCTCTCCGTCCACCTGGACGGGTTCTTCCTGGTGACCAAGACGGTGCTGGTGGGAATGCTCAAGAAAAGGGCCGGCAGGATCGTGAATATCGTCTCGACCTCCGGGCAAAGCGGCATGCCCGGGCAGGTGAACTACTCGGCCGCCAAGGCGGGCCTGATCGGGGCGACCAAATCGCTGGCGGCGGAGACGGCGAAGCGCAAGGTGCTGGTCAACGCGGTCTCCCCCGGCTTCATCGAGACGGAGATGGT
This sequence comes from Geobacter sp., assembly GCA_003490025.1. GTDB lineage: Bacteria > Desulfobacterota > Desulfuromonadia > Geobacterales > Geobacteraceae > Geomonas. The sequence continues at coordinate 52,783 of DNJC01000076.1, forward strand.
GGCCGGCCTCCCCATGGACAAGATCCTCCCGATGATACCGATGGGACGGATCGGCGCACCGGCGGAAGTGGCCGAGGTCGTGTCGTTTCTCTGCTCCGACAAGGCCTCCTATATCACCGGCCAGGTCATTTCGGTCAACGGCGGAGCCTACATGTAGCAACCGGCGGGGGCCGCGCCCCTGATGCCGCTTTACCCATCGACAGAATCAACTTTGCGAGGTGCCGTGCATAGAGTCGCCATTACCGGGATAGGGATAGTATCCTGCCTGGGCAACACTGTTGAAACTGTATGCGAAGCCCTGAGGACCGGGCGCTCCGGGATCGTCCTCGACGAGGAGCGCCGCAGGCTCGGCTTCAGAAGCCCGCTCACCGGCGCGATTGCGGGTTTCGACCCGCGCGCGCTCTTGTCGAAGAAGCAGTGCAAGACCATGCCGGATTTCGCCGTGCAGGCCCACGCGGCTGCCAGCGACGCGGTGGTCATGTCGGGGCTTACCGACGACCTGGTGCAGAGCCCGGAGACCGGCCTGATCTTTGGCTGCGACTCCAGCTGTATCGCGGCCATCGAGCAGGTCGACCTGCTGCGCACCCTCGGCGAGACCACGCTGATCGGCAGCGGCCACGTCTTTCGCTCCATGACCTCCTGCATCACCATGAATCTCAACACCCTTTTCAAGACCGGTGGTGCCTGCTGGACCATCAGCTCCGCCTGCTCCAGCGGCGGCCACGCCATCGGCCAGGCCGCGGACCTGATCGCCTTCGGGCGGCAGGAGAGGGTGATCTGCGGGGGAGCCCAGGAGATCAACTGGGAGTCGATGTGCAGCTTCGACGGCCTGGGGGCCTTCTCGACCCGCCTCGACGACCCGGAGCGCGCCTCCCGCCCCTTCGACGCCGGACGCGACGGCCTGGTGCCCAGCGGCGGCGCGGCGGCCGTAGTCCTGGAGCGCTACGACCTGGCCCGGGCGCGCGGCGCGGTCATCCTCGGCGAGATCGGGGGGTACGCCTTCTCCTCGGACGGCAACCACATCTCCGTACCGAGCCAGGACGGCCTGCAGCGCGCCATGCGCAAGGCGATCTCCCTGGCCGGCATCAAGGAGTGCGACATCGACTACATCTGCGCCCACGCGACCTCCACTCCGGCGGGAGACGGGGCCGAGGCGCGCAACATCTCGGCCGTGTTCGGTCCGCGCACCCCGCCTGTTTCCTCCCTCAAATCGATGACCGGGCACGAACTCTGGATGTCGGGAGCCTCGCAGGTGGTCTATTCGACCATCATGGCCCAGCAGGGGTTCATCGCCCCCAATGTCAACTTCACGCAACCGGACGAGTTCTCTGCGGCTCTCAACATCGCGACCGAGCGGATCGACCGCTCTCCCGAGCACGTGCTCTGCAACTCGGCCGGGTTTGGCGGCACCAACTCCTGCCTCGTGCTCAGGTTCGCCGGGTGAATTACGATTTCATCGTCATAGGCGCGGGGATTTCCGGCATCACCTCCGCCATCACCCTGGCTCAAAACGGGCTGCGCGTGGCGCTTCTGGAAAAGGCGGAGCGCACCGCTCCGGTTTTGCGGGGCTTCTCGCGCCGCGGGGTGCATTTCGACACCGGCTTTCACTACACGGGGGGGCTCGCCAAGGGTGAGCCGCTCGACATCTTCCTGCGCTATCTCGGCATCTCGGACCGGGTCACCACCTTCCCCTTCAATGAAGACGGCTTCGACCTGTTCCGGTGCGAGAACCCAGGCTTCGAATTCCGGGTGCCGACCGGTTTCGAGAACCTCCGGGAGAGCCTGTGCCAGGCCTTTCCAGCCGAGCGTGCCGCGATCGACAGCTACCTCGGCCAGGTCCGCTTCACCTGCGCCACCATGCCGTACCTGAACCTCGATGCCGAGATCAGAAACGACTCCGGCCTGCAGAGGATCTTCGGCGCGACATTGCGGGAAACCCTCGACGCGCTGACCGGCAACGAGATGCTAAAAAGCTTGCTTTCCATGCATTGCCTTTTGTATGGTGTCCCGAGCAACGAGGTCTCCTTTGCCCAGCACGCGGCGATCGTCGGGAGCTACTACGATTCGGTGCGCGGCATCCGCGGCGGCGGCCTGAGCCTGGCGCGCGCCTTCGACGCCAGGCTCGCGGAACTCGGCGTCGATGTCCTTTGCTCGCGCGAGGTGGCGGGAATCGAGGTCGCACCGGGCGGAGCGCTTAGCGGCTTGCGGCTCTCCGACGGCCAGACGCTTCTCTGCAGCGCCGCGATCTCGACGGTCCACCCCCGGATACTCCTGGATATGGCTCCTGCAGGGTCCTTCCGCCCGGCATACCGCAAGCGCCTCGGCGCACTCGAAGAGACCGTCTCCGCGTTTCTTTGCTTTGCCACGTCCGAAGATACCATCCCGGCGCTTGCCGGAGCGAACAGGTTCCTGCTGCCGGACGCCGGCTGCATGCGCGAACTCGGCAAGCGGCCGATCGGCAGCGCCGCTCTCTACCTGAGTGGCGCGTACCGGGAAGGGGAGACCGAGCCGCGGGGTTTCATAGGGATCTGTCCGGTACTCTTCAGCGAAACCGCGGCCTGGCAGTCCGCGGCCGGCAGGCGCTCCGAAGGGTACCGGCAGTACAAGGAGCAGGCGCTGGGGCTGATGCAAGGGCAGATCGAGCGGGCCTACCCCGACCTGGCCGGAAAGATACGTTCCATCGAGGCCTCCACCCCGCTCACCATCCGGGACTTTTGCAGTACCCCCCTGGGTGGGCTGTACGGGGTCAAGCACATGGTCGGCCAGTACAACCCGCAGCCGGCCACGAGGATTCCGGGGCTCTTCCTCGCCGGCCAGGCGGTGGTGGCTCCCGGCCTGATGGGGGCGGTGCTTTCCGGCCTGCTCGCCTGCGGCACGGTGCTCGGACACGACCAGATGAGAAAGGAGCTGAAGGCATGCTGCTGAGAAGAGTGGTGATAACCGGGATCGGGGTGGTATCCCCCTTCGGTCGCGGCCTCGATAAGCTGATGGCGGCCCTGGTCGCCGGGGAGAGCGGGGTGGTTCCGCTGCCTGCCCTGGCCGGGATAACCGGCATGCGGACCCGGGTGGCGGCCCTTGCCACCGGTGTCGACCCGATGGAGATACCGCGCAAGTTCCGGCGCTCCATGTCGAGCATGTCCGTTTTTGCCGCCCTCGCCTGCCAGGATGCCGCTGCCATGGCGGGAGTCGGCCCGGAGCAGTTCGGGGGTGGGCGGCTGGGCGTCTCCATCGGCTCCACCACCGGCAGCCCGCAGACCATGGAGGAGTTCTTCAAGGATTTCGGGGCCGACAACAGCCTGGAGCGGATGAAGTCGACGCTCTTCTTCCATATCATGAACCACAGCTGCGCCTCGAACGTGGCCCAGGCGCTCGGCGTCACCGGCCGGATCCTGGCGCCGGCCGCCGCCTGCTCCACCAGCAGCCACGCGATCGGCTACGCGGCCGAGATGATCGGCCTCGGCAAGCAGGACTTCATGCTCTGCGGCGGGGCGGACGAATTCCACCCGCTCACCTCGGGCACCTTCGACATCATAAACGCCGCCTCGGTGGCGTATAACGACTCGCCGACCAGCACGCCGCGCCCCTTCGACAGGGACCGCGACGGCATCGTCTGCGGCGAGGGGAGCGGGATACTGCTCCTCGAGTCGCTCGATTCGGCCCTGGCGCGCGGCGCCGACGTGCTGGCGGAGGTCGCCGGTTTCGCCACCAACTCCGACCCGGGCAGCATCGCCAACCCCGACGCGTCCTGCATCGCGCAGTGCATGCGGCTGGCGCTGGCCGACGCCGAACTGGAGCCGGGGGAGGTCGACTACGTCAACGCCCACGCCACGGCGACCGAGCAGGGGGACATCGCGGAATGTGCCGCCATTGCCGAGGTGTTCGGCGGGGCGACGCCGACCAGCAGCCTCAAGGGGCACCTGGGGCACACCATGGCGGCCAGCGGCGCCCTGGAGCTTGCCGCCTGCGTCGGCATGATCCGCCGGGGGATGCTGATCCCGACCTTGAACCTGGACAACGTCGACCCGCGCTGCGCCAACGTGCTGCATCCCCGGAAGGTGGGTGTAGGGCGGTGCGAAACGGTAATCAAAAACAACTTTGCCTTGGGTGGCGTAAATTCATCCATAATTTTAAGGAGATACCATCAATGACCGACCAGGAAATCATAGAGCGGATCAACAGCTCTCTGGCAGAGGAGTTCGAGTACGATCTCGCGGCCATGACGCCGGAGACGACTCTTTTCGAGGATATGGGGCTGGACAGCCTGGACATAGTGGATCTGGTGATCGTGCTTGAGACGGCTTTCGGCATGAAGGTGCGCGAGGAGGAGGCGATCCGGAAGATCAGCACCCTGGGGGACATCCACACCTTCGTCATCGGCAAGAAACGTCAGACCGAGGGTGCCTAGAGAAGTGACGGGACGTTTAGACGAGAGGCGCCGATCAGAGGCCAGAAAAAGCAACCCCGTCCAGGTCGTACTGCTGAACCTGCTGTTCTACCCCTTGATGACGCTCTGGATCGTGGCCGGGATCATCGCGTCCCCCCTCTGCCTGGTCCTTTGCAAGCTCGTCACCGGCTGGGACTGGGGGCGGGTCACCCGCTACCTGATCGCGATCCACGGCTACGGTCTGATCGTCATCATCTCGCCCCTGGTCGGCTTCTCCCGCGAGCAGTTCGAGAACGTCGAGGGGCCCTGCATCATGGTTGTCAACCACCTCTCCTTCTTCGACAGCTACTTCATGGCAGCGCTCCCAACTTACGACATCATCTTCGCCGTCGGGGCATGGCCGTTCAAGATGTACTGGTACACCCTCTTCATGCGCCTGGCGCGTTACCTCGACGTGGAGCAGGGGGACTGGGACGAGGTAACGCGGACCTGCACGGAGAGCTTCTCCAGGAAGGGGACGGTGCTCTTCTTCCCGGAGGGGCACCGCTCCAGGACCGGGAAGCTGCAGCCTTTTTATACAGGGGCGTTCCGGCTCTCCAAGGAGACCGGCGTGCCGATAGTGCCGCTTTGCATCACCGGCACCGATCAGCTCCTCCCCCCGGGGAAGTTCGCGCTGCACCCCGCCCGGGTGCGGCTGCGGGCGCTCCCGCCGGTCGACCCCGCCGCCTTTCCCGGGAATAACGGACACGCGGCGATGCGCCGGGCGGTGCGGGAGCAGATGGCGCAGACCCTGAAGGAGATGCAGGGGGAATCGTGCTTGTGAAAACCGGACGCGGGACATGGGATGCCGTCGCAGGCGCGAAGCTCGCGCGCGCCGACCGGCAGCTGATCGCCGACCGGCAGGACGAACTGCTGAACCGGCATGTCCGGTACTGCGCCACGCACTCCCCCTTCTACCGTGAGCTGTTGCAGCGGGCCGGGGTGGCGCCGGCGGAGGTGCTGCGGGTAAGCGACCTGGCGCGGCTCCCCCTGACGGAAAAGCACCACCTGGAAAGCCGCCACGGCGACTTCCTCGCCGTCCCGCAGCGCGAGGTGACCGATCTCTGCCTCACCTCCGGCACTACCGGCAAGTCGGTCGCCATGCTGCAGGACAACGGCGACCTGGACCGCCTCGCCTACAACGAGGAGATATCGTTTCGCGGCGTCGGGATCACGCAGGAGGACCGGGTGCTGGTCGCCGCCGCCATCGACCGCTGCTTCATGGCGGGACTCGCCTACTTCCTCGGGCTGACCAGGATCGGCGCGACGGTGATCCGCGGCGGCTCCGGCAGCTCCGGTGTTCACGCCGAACTGGTGAAAGGGTGTCGCCCCAGCGCCATCGTCGGCGTCCCGTCGCTTCTTCTGGGGGTCGCCGAAAAGCTGCGGCAGCAAGGGGTCGATCCGGCGACGCTCGGCGTCACCCGCCTCGTCTGCATCGGAGAACCGGTGCGCCGGGAGGACTTCGCCCTGTCGCCCCTGGGGGAGCGGCTTTTCGCCCGGTGGGGCTGCCAGATCTTCGGGACCTACGCCAGTACCGAGATGGCCACCTCCTTCACCGACTGCCCCTGCGGCCTCGGAGGTCACCTGCACCCCGACCTGATCGTGGTGGAGATCGTGGACGAGGACGGGAAGCCGGTTCCGGACGGCTGCCCGGGTGAGGTGGTGGCGACGCCGCTTGGCGTATCGGCCATGCCGCTCATCCGTTTCCGGACCGGCGACATAGCCTCGCTGCACAGCGACCCCTGCCCCTGCGGCAGGAACTCCCCGCGCCTGGGTCCCGTGGTGGGACGCAAGTCCCAGATGCTCAAGTATCGCGGCGCGACCGTGTACCCGCCCGCCATAGCGTCCGTGCTCCAGGGGATGCAGGGGGTGCAGGGTTTCTACATCGAGGCGGAGAGCGAGTTTGCCCTCTCCGACAGGATACGGGTCGTGGTCGGCTCCGGGGACCCCGGGCTCGACGCCTCCCATGTCGCCAGGCAGATCGCGGCCGCCATCCGGGTCACCCCCGAGGTGGTCATCGTCCCGCCGGAGGAAGTGCTCCGTGTGACCATCCGGGAGGACAAGCGAAAGCCGGTCGTCTTCTTCGACCGCCGCACCCCCTGACCCGCGGGAAGTACCCGGTCCTGTAGGAGCGGCATTCCTGCAGCTTCGGAAGGCAAATCCCCCCCGCCCCCCTTTGCTAAAGGGGGGAAAGGCCGCCCCTCCCCTTGAAGGGGAGGGAGGTTCACTACAGAAAAAGGATCACTACCATGCCCAACCGTCCCGCAGTAATTCTCAACGGTTACGACCTAACCGTCGAAGATATCGTCGCCATCGGCATCGGAGACAAGCAGGTGGCGCTCGACCCGGCCGCCGTCGAGCGCTGCCGCGCCAGCCGCGCCTTCCTCGAGGAGGAGGTGGCGGCACGCCGGATCATCTACGGCGTGAACACCTCGTTCGGCCCCATGTGCAACAAGATCATCGAGGACTCCGAGATCGAGGCGCTCCAGGTGAACCTGATCAGGAGCCACGCGGCAGGCCTGGGCGACCCGCTAAAGCCGTACATCGCCGTCGCCATCATGGCGGTGCGCCTCAACACGCTGGTGAAGGGGTATTCCGGGGTCCGCATCGAACTCCTCGAGTTCATGAGGGACCTGGTGAACCGCGGCGTCGCCGCCTACATCCCCGAGTGCGGCTCGGTCGGGGCCTCCGGCGACCTGATCCACCTGGCGCACCTCTCCCTCACCGTCATAGGGGAAGGGAAGTCGTACTACGAAAACGAGCTGCACGACACGGCGGAACTGTTCAAGAAGCTCGGCATCACCCCGATGAAGCTCTCCTTCAAGGAGGGGATCGCCCTCATGAACGGCACCAGCGCCATGACGGCCCTGGCCGGCTTCGCCCTGTTCGGCGCCAAGAAGCTCCTGCGTCTCTCCTGCGTCACCGGCGCCTTCGCCCTGGAGATCTTCGGCGGCATCGACGACGCCTTCGACGAGGACCTGCACCTGGTCAAACCGCACCCGGGGCAGCTCAAGGTGGCCGAGACCATCCGCAACCTCTACGCCGGCTCCGGCAACATCACCCTCAGAAAGGACATGCACGATAGAATCCGCGGCCACGAGACCGAGGGGCCGGTCTACGAGACCAGCATCAACGTGCAGGACGTCTACTCCATCCGCTGCACCCCCCAGATCCTCGCCCCCGTCATGGAGGTCATCGAGGCCGCCGCGCGGACGGTGGAGATCGAGGCGAACTCCTCCAACGACAACCCGATCATCGTGCCGGATAAGAAGAAGATCATCCACGGCGGGAACTTCCACGGGCAGAGCATCGGCCTCGCCATGGACACGCTCTGCATGGCGATAGCCACCCTCTGCACCCTCTCCGAGCGCAGGACCAACAAGTTCCTGGACCGCAACCTCAACGAGGGGCTCCCGGAGTTCCTGATCCCCGGGACCCTCGGGCTCACCATGGGTTTCATGGGGGCGCAGTACCTGGCCACCTCCACCACCGCCGAGAACCGCCAGCTGGCCAACCCGGTCTCCACCAATTCCATCTCCAGCAACGCCTCGAACCAGGACGTGGTCAGCATGGGGACCGTCGCCGCCAGGAAGGCGTTCAAGTCGGTCAGTAACGCGAAGCACGTGCTGACCCTCGAGGTCCTGGCCGACCTCCAGGCGCTTTCCTTCAGAAACGCCGACCGTCTCGGAGGCGGAACGAGCCGGATCTACCAGATCCTGGAGAGGGATTTCTCCGTCTACGACAACACGACCATCTTCCACGAGAGCCTGGTGAAGTTCAGGAAAATCCTCTTTTCCAGCCAGATCCTCGACGACCTCGAAGGGTACTGCCGCCCATGAAGGCCGACCTGACGCTCCCCCTTCCCGCCGAGCGGTTCATCCCGCATCGCCTCCCCATGAGGCTCGTGGAGACGCTCCTCTCCTGCGAGGACGCCGCGGGCGTTGTGGAGACGGCCGTCGCCGCCAACGGACCGTTGACCGGTGCGGACGGGGCGCTCGACGACGTCGCCTTCGTCGAACTCCTGGCGCAGGGGTACGCGGTGATCAAGGGGTACGACGATCTTTTCAACGGCAAGGAGATTTCCAAAGGGTACCTGGTCGGCATCAAGAAGATCCAGGTGAAGGGAAGGGCCGCGGCCGGCGACCGGCTGCTGATCCGGATCAGGACGGTCGGGAGATTCGAGGGGTTCGCCGTGGCCGAGGGGGAGGTCGAGCGGGAGGGGGAGATCCTCGCCTGCGGGAGCATCAAGCTCTGGATCGTTCCCTCGGACCCAGCGGCCGGGGGGGCGGCGTGATCCGTTTCCTTCTCATCCTGGCCCTGCTTTGCTGCAGCGCCATGCCGGCCGCCGCAGCCGATACCGCCCCATCTCCGGCGCTTCTAGACTCGCTGGCGCGGACCGCTGCGGGGGTGAAGACCCTTTCCAGCGACTTCGTGCAGGAGAAGCACCTCAGCATGTTCAAGAGCGTCATGAGTTCCAAGGGGCGCTTTTACTTCGTGAAGCCCTACCAGCTCCGCTGGGAGCTGACGGCGCCGGTCGCCTCCGGCTTCGTCCTCAAGGGGGAGAAGGGGAGGCGCTGGCACGAGCGGACCGGGCGGACCGAGAGCTTCGTCATCAGCCAGGACCCGGTCATGAAGATCGTCGCCGAGCAGCTCTTCGCCTGGGCGCGGCCGGACTTCGCCTGGCTCAAGAAGGAGTACCGGATCACGGTCCTCACCGAGTCGCCGGTCCTGCTCCGGCTGGAGCCGAAGGGGGGTCCCACGGCCGGTTTCCTGAAGCACCTCCTGATCGGCTTCAGCGCCGACGGCAGGTACGTCCGGAGCGTCGAGCTGCACGAGAAGGACGGCGACTTCACCCGGATCAAGTTCCAGAACACGGCGGTGAACAAGCAGCTTTCGGCGGACCTCTTCTAGATGGCGGTGCCGTCCCTCCCCATCTTCGAGCGGCTCTACCGCCGCCTTGCCGGCCGCAGCAGGAAGGCCCTCTTCGGGGTAACGCTGCTCCTGGTGGTGCTCTCGCTTTTCGCCTCGTCGCGGCTCTCCATCCAGGAGGACATCGTCGCCATGCTCCCCGACGACTCCTCGACGGTCGCTGGCGATTTCCGCCTGCTCCAGCTCGCCCCCTTCACCAAGAAGCTGGTGATCACGGTGAAGGCGCGGCAGGGGGACACGGCGGCGCTGGTCGCCGTGGCGGATTCTCTCGCCGAGCGGCTGCGGGGCGCCAGGGTCGGCAACGTCAGCACCGGGCCGGCCGACCTCTCAGGCTCCTTCTTCGTCTGGCTCGGGTCTTCGCTCGGGAGCCTCGGCACGGAAGAGGACCTGGAGCGGGTGGCTTTGGCCAGCACGCCGCAGCAGGTGCGGGGGAGCCTCAAGGCGGGGTACGAGCAGCTCCTCTCGCCGGAGGGGTGGGCGCTCAAGGGGAAGCTGCAGAGCGACCCGCTCTCCTTCTCCACGGTCGCGCTGGAGAAGCTCCGCTTCCTGAACCTGGTCCCCAACATGCGGCTGGTCCAGAACCACTTCGTCTCCGCGGACGGCAAGAGCGCCCTGCTCACCGTCGACAGCACGGTTCCCATGACCGACTCGGGAGCGTCGCGCGACCTCATAGACCGGATCGACCGGGCCATCGCCGCCAGCGTCCCGGCGGGCTTCGGCGCCACCGTGGTCTCCGGGCACCGCTACACGCTGGCGAACGCCGAGACCATCAAGCGGGACCTCTACCTGGTCCTCTCCTTGAGCGTCTTGGCCGTCTTCGCCATCTACCTCCTCTTTCTGAGGAGCATGAGCGCCGTCTTCGTCTTCCTGGTCCCCTCCTCGATCCTGGTGATCGCCTCCGGGGCCATGGCCCTCTGGGCGCCGCAGGTCTTCGGCGTGACGCTCGGCTTCGGCGGGGTGCTCCTCGGCATGGTGGACGAGTACGCCATGATGGTCTACTTCTCCTGCCGCCAGGGGGGAAAGGACCCGGCCTCCATCGTCGGTGAGGTGTCGCGCCCGGTCCTCTTCGGCGCCCTGGCGACGCTCCTCTCCTTCGGCGTCATGCTGCAGTCGTCGCTTCCGGGGCAGCGGCAGCTCGCCGTGTACAGCATGACCGGGATCGTGGCGGCGCTCGCCATATCGCTTCTCGTGCTGCCGCACCTGATCAAGCCGGCGCCCGACGGCGGCATCCCGCTCGACCCCCGGACGGGGAACTGGCGGCTCCCGCGCCGCACGGTGATCGGCATCTGGCTGGCGCTTCTCGCCCTCTGCGCCTGGCAGGCGACCAAGATCCGCTTCAACGGCGACCTGCAGGCGGTCAGCATGGTGACGCCGGATCTGCGCCGGGCCGAGGACGAGCTGGTGCGGACCTGGGGCGACATGCGCGGCAAGGCGCTCATCTTCTCCGAGGGGAAGGACCTGGAGGGGGCACTCGCCCTGAACGAGCGGCTCTTCGCCAGGCTCTCCGGCCGCATCCCCGCCGGCGACCTGGTCAGCCTCGCGCCGCTGCTGCCGAGCGCGGGGCGGCAGGAAGAAAACCGCCGCCGCTGGCTCTCCTTCTGGGGAGCGGGGCGCGCCGCGCGCCTGGGACGCGACCTCGCCCGCGAGGGGGAGGGATTCGGCTTCTCCCGTGACGCCTTCGCACCGTTCCTGGCGAGCCTCACCGCCCCGCCACCCGCCGCCACCGTCGAGGGGCTGCGCCAGGCCGGGATGGGGGAGCTGGTCGACTCGCTGGTGATCACGACCCCGGGTGCGGTGCGGGTGCTGACCCTGGTGCCGGACAACCCGCAGCTCGTGGCGGCCTTGACCGACGAGCTGAAGGATCTTTCCGGGGTGCGGCTGGTGTCGCAGTCCCGCTTCGGCGCCAACGTCGGGCGCGCCATACTGCACGATTTCACCCGCTACCTTGCGGTCACCTCGGCGCTGGTGCTGGCGCTCCTTTTGCTGCTGTTTCGCAACCTGCGCCGGGTCATGCTGGTGCTGGTCCCGGTGGTCACCGGCGTCATCTGCACCCTGGGGGCCATGGGGTTGTTCGGCATGGAATTCAACATCTTCAACATAGCGGCCACCATCCTGATCATCGGGCTCTGCGTCGACTACGGCATCTTCATGGTCTGCCGGATAACCGAAGGCTCCGACCGCATCGCCAACCGCGCCGTGCTGGTCTCCGGGCTGACCACCCTCGCCGGGCTGGGCGCCCTGGCCCTGGCGCGCCACCCCTCGATGCACTCGATCGGGATCACGGTGCTGCTCGGCATCGGCACCGGGATACCGGCGGCGCTCCTGGTGATCCCGGCGCTCTGCCCAAAGGAGCCGGCATGACCCTTCCCGGCCGCTCCCATGTCGGCGCCCTCCTGCTGCTGCTCCTGCTGCTCGGCGGCTGCGCCACGGTGCCGTTCGAGCGGACCGAGCTGGTCCCGGCGCCGCAGCGCTCCGCCGCGCAGCTTGCCGCGGGGCTCTGGTCCGCGGGGAAGGAGCGGTTGCTGATCCGCCAGTCGGCCCTCTTCGAACTCCAGGGGATGCGGGTACCGATCGCGGGGATGATGCGGCTCGACCTCGGCGCCAAGCAGGCCCGGCTGGTCGGCATGAACGACATGGGGGTAAAGCTTTACGACATCTCGGTGGACGCCGACTCGAGCCGGACGCAGTTCGTCGTCCCGGAACTGGCCCGCTACCCCGGCTTCGCCGAGGCGGTGGCGGTCTCGGTCCGGAGGATCTTCCTGGTCCCCGAGCCGGCCCCGGGCGACCTCCTGGAACTCCTCCCGAAGAGCTACCTGCTGACCCGGCAGGCCGGCGCCGGCGCGCAGCTGAGCTTCACCCTGGGGGGCGCCGAGGCGCAGCTCCTGGAAAAATCGTGCCGGGGACCGGCCGAATCGTGGCGGGTCCGCTACTACCTGTATCAGCGCCGCGAGGGGCTTCTTTTTCCCGGCGGCATCGTGCTCGACGACGACCAGGCGGGATACCGCCTGACCCTATGGATTGAAAGCGTGGAAAAGACCGATGAATGAGATCTCGCACGGAATTGCCGCGGCCGCCCTTTGCGCCGCCACCACCGACGCCGCCGGCACCATCGAGGGGCGCTACCTTTTCGAGGAGGGGTTCGCCGGGTTCGGCGGACATTTCCCGGACTTCCCGATCCTCCCGGCCATCGTGGAGATCATGACGGTGGTGGCGCTGGCGGGCGACGCCCTCGGGTGCCGGCAGCGCCTGGTGGCGGTGCAGGACGCCAAGTTCCTGAACCCCGTGCGCCCCGGCCAGGAGCTGCTGGTACGCTGCAAGACGCGCACGGTCCAAGGGAAGCTCTGCCACGACGCGCAGCTCAAGGTCGGCGACACGACCGCCGCGACCCTGCTGCTGGAGCTGGCCCGTTTCGAGGAGTCGCCATGACCCGTCCCTACTTTCCGGTGCAAGAGGGGGCGCCGCCGCCGCTCAGGGTGACCGTGGAGCGCAACGTCCGCTTCGAGGAGGTCGACCCTCTCAACATCGTCTGGCACGGGCGCTATCCGAGCTTCTTCGAGGACGCCAGGGTTGCCTTCGGCGACAGGTTCGGCCTCGGCTACCTCGACTTCTACGGGCAAGGGATCCTCACCCCGATCAAGAAGATGCACATCGACTACCTGCGTCCCCTGCGCTTCCCGGAGCCTTTCACCGTCGAGGGGATCCTGCACTGGAGCCCGGCCGCGCGCCTGAACTTCGAACTGGTGATCAGGAACGCCGCCGGGGAGGTGACCACCACCGGCTACACGGTGCAGATGATGCTCGACCTGAAACAGGAAATCATGCTGATCCCCCCCCCGTTCGTGCAGGAGTTCCTGCAGCGCTGGCAGGATGGGGGGATCTCGTGATCGAAGCCTGCATCACCGCAGCCCAGACCGTTACCGGTCTCGGCCCCGACCTGGAGAGCCTCTGGCGCGGCTGTCTGGCGGGGGAGAGCGCGATCCGGCCGCTGAACCGCTTCGCGACCGGCCGCTACCTCTCCGGGAACGCCTCCTGCGTCGACGGGCTGGAAGCCGCCGGCGGCTCCCGCCTCTATCCGCTCCTGGAGCGCCTGCTGGACGGCTTCCCCGCCGTCCCCCGCGACTGTCTCCTGATCACGGCGAGCACCAAGGGGTGCGTCGACGTCATGGAAACGGTCCAGGAACTGGGTGCCGGCGCTCCCGGCCAGGTCCCGATGGCCGATCTGCTGCGCCGCATCTCGGAGCGTTTCGGCCTCGGCGCCCCCGCGCTCAACATCAACGCGGCCTGCGCCTCGTCGACCATCGCCGTGGCGCGCGCCGCCGCCCTGATCGCCGCCGGGCGGAGCGAGGCGGTGCTGGTGGTCTGCATGGACCTGGTGAGCGAGTTCGTCTTTTCCGGGTTCTCCGCGCTGCAGGCCCTCTCCCCCGGGGTCTGCCGCCCCTTCGACCGCAACCGCGACGGCCTGACGCTGGGCGAAGGGGGGGCGGCGCTCCTCCTGATGAGCCGCGAGCGCGCCGCACGCGAGGGGCGCCCCGAACTCGGCGTCGTCGCCGGGTGGGGTGCTGCCAACGACGCCACCCACATCACCGCGCCGGCCCGCGACGGCTGCGGCCTGATCCAGTCCGTGCGCCAGGCGCTTTGCCGGGCGGCCATCGAGCCGGGGGAGATCGCCGCCATCAGCGCCCACGGCACCGCGACGCCGTACAACGACCTGATGGAGCTGACCGCGTTCGGCGCCGTTTTCGGTGGGCGCCGCCTCCCCGTTCATTCCGTCAAGGGTTCGATCGGGCACACCCTCGGTGCCGCCGGCGGCATCGAGGTCGCCCTGGGGCTGCGCTGCCTGGAGGCGGGGACGCTTCCCCCCACCGTAGGCCTGCGGGAGCCCGAGGAGATGGGCGAGGGGGCGGTGAGCTGCTCGGCGCAGCCGATCCGCGGCCGCTACCTGTTGAGCACCAATTCCGGTTTCGGCGGCGTCAACGCGGCCCTGATCCTGCGCCAGGGGGGGGTATGATGGCAGCTTTTCTGACCGGCATCGGCTGGGTCACCGGCGCGGGGTTCGGCACGGGGCGCCAGGGGGGCGACTGCAGCTTCCCGGAGCTGCCGCTCCCCTCCCTGACCAGGAAGGACGTCTTCCCGGAACCGAACCAGCGCTTCGGCCGCATGTCGGACTACGCGAAGCTGGGCCTCGCCGCGACCGCCTTCGCCCTGCGCGACGCCGGGCTCGAGGCCTGGAGCGAGAAGCGCCCGATCGGCGTGGTCGCCTCGACCCGCTTCGGCTGCCTCGCCACCGACCTCGACTACCACGGCACCGTGCAGCTCCAGGGGGGCGGCCTGGCGAGCCCGAACCTGTTCGCCTACACCCTCGCCAACTGCTTCCTGGGCGACGCCGCCATCCAGTTCGGTCTGACCGGCTCCTCGGTCGCCATCAACGAGAGCGGGGAGGATCGGCTCGGCGCCCTGCGCCTGGCCCTGGAGGCGCTGCTCATGGGGGAAGCCGACACCATGCTGGCCGGCGTCTGCGACCTCCCGGCCCCGCGGCGCTACGCCGGGGAGACGGGCCAGGCGCCCGGCGCGGCGTTCCTGGTGCTGACCCTCGCGGCGCCGGCAGCACCCGCACCCTACGGCAGCGTCGCGCTTGCCGGCGGCGACGGCGGCGTCCTTTTCAACGGCTCGCCCCAGGTGGGGCTGCAGCAACTGATCGACAGCGCCCTCGCCGGGCGGACGGCAAGATAGCAGGCAGCAGCACAGGCACCGCAACGGTGCGCCTCCCTCCACGATTGGTGGTTTTTATGTCGGGATGCCTCAACGGGCATGCCACTAGCGAGCGCAAGGAATTACGCCCATGAACATGATCCTGATCTACCCCCGATGGCCCAAGCTGGACCGGCAGACCGAATTCCACCTCCCTCCCCACGGTCCGGCGGTCTTCGCGGCCTGCGTGCCGCCAGAGGTGGAACTGACCTTCATCGACGAGAACCTGGAACTGATCGACTTCGACGCCTCTTACGACCTGGTCAGCATCTCGGTCATGCTCACCTGCCAGCTCCCGCGCGGCTTCGAGATCGCGGCCGAGTTCCGCAGGCGCGGCGTGCCGGTCATCTTCGGCGGCATCGCCACCATGCTGCACGCCGAGGAGGTGGCGCTGCACGCCGACTCGGTATTCCTGGGAGAGGCCGAGGGGCGCTTCGCGGGGGTGCTGGACGACTTCCGCGCCGGCGGCATGAAAAAACTCTACAACTACATGAACCAGCCCCCCGAGGCGGCGCTGATCGGCACCGCCCGGCGCGAGATCCTGAACCGGGAACTCTACAACTACCGGGGGGTGCAGATGCTCGACCTGGTGCACGCCTCCCGCGGCTGCAAGTTCGACTGTTTCCCTTGCTGCACCGGGTTCCTGGGGGGGAAGAGCTTCCGCCCCCGCCCGATCGACAAGGTGATCGAGGAGATGGAGGCGATCCGCAACAACCGGATGTTCATCGTCGACAACTCGCTGGCCCAGGACCGCGACTGGCTGATCGATCTCTTCACCGCCATGGCGCCGCTCAAGAAGAAGTGGGTCTCCCACCCGATCATGGACGACGACAAGATCCTGAAGCTTGCCGCAGACGCGGGCGCCTGGTACGTCTACCAGGCGGTCTTCGACACCTCGGACGTGATCCGCAACCGGATCAAGCGCCTGAAGGATCACGGCATCGGCGTGGAGGGGACCATCCTCCTCGGCACGGACGAGCAGGACGAGGATTACATCAAGCGGCTGGTCGACTTCCTGCTGGAGGTGGAGCTGGACGTCGCCGAGTTCACTATCATGACCCCGTTCCCCCACTCCCCCTGCCGCGCCCAGCTCGCCGGCGAGGGGAGGCTTTTGAGCAGCGACTGGAAGGATTACTCCGCCGACAAGGTGGTGTTCCAGCCTAAGCTGATGACCCCCGAGAAGCTCCAGGAGATGTACTACTACGCCTGGGACACCTTCTATGCCGGCGGCGGACACCAGCTGAAGATGGGTGACCTCTTCAAGAAGGTGATCCAGCGGGAGATGGCGGACGACACCTACTACCGCTACAACCCGCGCCGCAAGCGCTCCTTCGCCAAGGCGACCGCCGGAGCGCTATGAAACGGATCCTGCTGGTCTCCTCGAACGTGACCACGGAGCCCTACCCGGTCTATCCGCTGGGGCTCGCCGTGATCGCGGCGGCGCTGGCGGCTGCCGGGCACGAGACGCACCAGTTCGACTTCCTGGCCTGCGGCGAATCGGAAGAGCTGCTGGCGGCGCGGATCGCCGAGGTCGCGCCCGATTTCGTCTGCCTCTCGGTCCGCAACCTTGACAACTGCGACTCACTGAGTGCCACCGGCTACCCGGGGATCGCCAGGCGGCTCGTCGAGCTGGTCCGGGAAGGGTGCCGGGCGCCGGTCATCATCGGGGGGGCGGCGTTTTCCATCCTCCCGGAGGAACTCCTGAGCTACACCGGCGCCGACTACGGCATCGTCGGCGAAGGGGAGCGCCTGGTCTGCGAACTGATCCGGGACCTCTCGCAGGGGAAGACCCCGCCGAGGCTCCTGAGAAGCGAGGCGCTCCTCCCCGGGGACCGGTTCGGCTCGCCGCTCTACTCGAAGCGCAGCATCGGGTTCTACCTGGAAAAAAGCGGCATGCTCAACCTGCAGACCAAGCGGGGCTGCCCCCACGGCTGCATCTACTGCAGCTATCCCGCCCTCGAGGGGGAGCGCTACCGGTTCCGGGAGCCGGGCGCGGTGGCGGACGACCTGGAGCGGGCCAAGGCGGAACACGGGGTGGAGAGCTTCTTCTTCACCGACTCGGTCTTCAACGACAAGGAGGGGCACTACCTGGCCATCGCCGAGGAGATAATCCGCCGCGGGCTCTCGCTGCGCTGGTGCTGCTACCTGCGCCCCGAGGGGCTCGGCAGGCCGGAGATCGCCCTGATGAAGCGGGCCGGTCTCTACGCCGCCGAACTCGGCACCGATGCGGCGAGCGACACCACGCTCCGCTCGCTCGGCAAGGGGTTCAGCTTCGCCGACGCCCTGGAGGTGAACCGGGCCTGCGTCGCCGAGAGGCTTCCCTGCGCCCACTTCGTCATGTTCGGCGGCCCCGGGGAGACCGTCGAGACCGTCGCCGAGGGGCTCGCCAACCTGGAGCGGCTGGAGCATACGGTGGTCTTCGCCTTTTCCGGGATAAGGATCCTTCCCGGGACTCCGCTTCTTGCCTGCGCCGTCAGGGACGGGCTCGTCGCCCAGGGGGCCTCCCTGCGCGACCCGGTCTACTACCTGTCGCCCGGCGTGGATGTGCAGCTGATGAACGAGATGATAGAGGCCTCCTTCAGGAACAGGCGCGACCGGGTCTTCCCGCCGGCCGAGGGGCAGAAGAGGCTCGCCGTCATGCAGCGTTTCGGCTACCGCGGCCTGCTCTGGGACACCCTGATCAAGTACCCGTAACCGCAACAAGAGGAACACCATGCTGAACGACAAGAAGATCCTCCTGGTGCACCCGCTCGGCTATCGGGCGGGGGCGGCCGGCCAAGACATCTCCCGCATCGCCAACATCATGCCCCCCCTGGGGCTGGCGAGCATCGCCGCCTACCTGGAGCGGCGCGGCACCGGGGCCGATATCGTCGACTGCTACGCGCGTCCCGATTCGGACCGGGTGATCCGGGATTACCTCTTGGCGGAAAAGCCGGCCTTCATCGGCCTGAGCTGCACCACCTCCAGCTTCCACGACGGCATCCGGATCGCCCAGATGGCGCGCCAGGCGCTACCCGGCATCCGGACCGTGTTCGGCGGCCCGCACGTCTCCGCGCTCAAGGAGGGCCTTTTCGCCGGCTTCCCCGCCATGGATTTCGCCGTGATCGGCGAGGGGGAGGAGACCATGTCCCAGCTCCTGCTGAAGGGAAACGACGACCCCGCCTCCGTTAAGGGGATCATCTACCGCCGGGGGGGCGAAGCGGTCTTCACCGGCTACCCTGAGCAGGGGCTGGTGCTGGACGATCTCCCCTTCCCGGCCTACGAGAAGCTCGCCGGCTTCCCGTCGTCCTACATGCTCCCGATCTTCAACTACCCGAAGACGCCGAACACGAGCTGCATCTCCAGCCGCGGCTGCCCCTACTCCTGCAGCTACTGCGACCGCTCCGTGTTCCGCCGCAGCTTCCGCTACAACTCGGCCGGCTATCTCTACGAGCACCTGCGCTACCTGAGGGAGCGCTTCGGGATACGGCACATCAACTTCTACGACGACCAGTTCACCTTCAACCGGCAGCGGGTCGAGGAGTTCACCTCGATGATGATCGAGCGTCCCCTCGGCATGACCTTCAACTGTGCCGTCCGGGCCGAGCACATCGACCCGGAACTCCTGACCCGGATGCGCAGCGCCGGCTGCTGGATGATGAGCCTCGGCATCGAGACCGGCGACGAGGAACTCCTGGCCCAGCACCGCCAGAACGCCGACCTGGACCACCTGGCGCAGAAGATCCGGATGATCAAGGACGCGGGCCTGCGGACCAAGGGGCTCCTGATGATGGGGCTTCCCGGGGAGACCGAGGCGAGCATCCGCCGGAGCATGAATTACGTCTTCTCGCTCCCGATCGACGATTTCAACCTCGCCAAGTTCACCCCGTTCCCGGGCTCTCCGATCTACGAGAGGATCCACGAGCTGGGGGAATTCGACGAGGACTGGGAGAAGATGGACTGCATGAATTTCCTCTTCGTCACCAAGGGGATGACCCGGGAGCGGCTGGAGTCGCTGTTCCAGGAGTTCTACCGGAACCACTTCAAGCGCCCCAAGGTGCTCTGGGGCTACGTCACCATGCTCTGGCGCTCGCCGGACAGCTGGCTCCGTTTTCTCGGCAACCTGTCGAACTTCTTGAAGTTCACCAGGACGACGACGCGCCACATGGATGAGGAGAAGTAGCTTTTGCGCCCGCAGGAGAGAGAAAGGGACGCGGCGCCCAAAGGGCAGGAGACGGGGGAGGCGAGGGGGCGGCAGTGGACCAGCCGTAGCATCGGCAGCGGCTGGCAGCACGGGGTCTTCTATCTCCTGATCCGGCTCGCCGGCAGGCAGGGGGCCTACCTCCTGCTCCTCTTCGTGGTCGCCTACTATACCCTGTTCCGCCCCGCGGTCCGGGCGCGCTCGACCCCTTACCTGAAGCGGCGCTTTCCCGGCCGGAGCGCGCTCCTCGGGCTCTGGGACAGCTACCGCCTGAACCTCGGCATCGGCCGGATCCTGGTGGACCGGGCGGTCCTGGGGATTCTCGGGCCGCAGCGGCTCAAGGTGAGCCTGGCCGGGCGGGAGCAGCTGGAGGCGCTCCTTGCCGAGGGGCGCGGTCTGCTGCTGGTGCCGGCCCATGTCGGCTGCTGGCAGCTCGCCATGTCCAGCCTGAGCGCGCTCGATACCCGGGTCAGCCTGCTGATACACCGGGAAGAGGGGGATCTCGACCGCCACTTCTTCGAGCACGGCGGCGGGAGCGCCCCCTACCGCATCGTCGACCCGGCCGGCTACCTGGGCGGCACCCTGGAGATGCTTCAGGTCTTGAAACATGGGGAGGTCCTCTGTATTATGGGTGACCGCGTCATGGGGGGGGAGTCGGGCACGGTCAGCGTCGATTTCCTGGGGGGGGCGGTGGCGTTGCCGGTCAGCCCCTACAAGCTCGCCTCGGCGACCGGGGCGCCCGTGGCCGTCATCTTCCCTTACCAGACCGAGGCGGGAGGGTACGCCCTGCAGGTGGCAAGGGTGATCCGGGTGCCGGAGGGACTGGGCCGGTCGTCCCGGGCCTACCGCCCCTACGCGGCCGAGTTTGCCGAGGCGCTGGAGCGGTTCGTCGCCGACCATCCGTACCAGTTTTTCAACTTCTTCGACATGTGGGCCCCCGCGGTCAGCGGCAAGCCGGTCGGCAAGGAATAAAGAGCGTATCAATCCGGAACACCACCAATTTCAAGGAGCCGTTGCCATGGATACCAAGAACAAACTGAAAAGGATACTCGTCGAGGATCTCAACCTGGAGGAACTGACACCCGAGGAGATCGACGACAGCGCGCCCCTCTTCGGCGACGGGCTCGGCCTCGATTCGCTCGACGCGGTGGAGCTGGTGGTGCTGGTGCAGAAGCATTTCGGCATCGAGATCAAGGACATGGAGGAGGGGCGCACGGCATTCCAGTCGGTGAACGCCCTGGCCGCCTACATCGAAGCGCGCCTCGCCGCATGACGCACCCCTGGCCCGTCGCCATCACCGGACTGGGGTGCATCTGCGCCGCCGGGAACGATCTGGAGAGCTGCATGGAGGCGCTCTACAGCGGCCGGCGCGGACCTGCGGCACCTTCGCGCTTCACCAGCGGCCACCCGACCCGCTACCCGGTCTTCGAGGCCCCCGGTTTCGAGGAGCCGCCGGAGCTGCTGAGGACCAGCGCGCTCGCCCTGCACGCGGCGCGGGAGGCCCTTTCCGACGCCGGGCTCGACGCCGGCTCGCTGGAAGGGGTGCGGGTCGGGGTCTGCGTCGGCACCACGGTCGGCTCCGCCCTGAACAACGAGCAGTTCTGCCGCGACTACCGGGCCGGGGGTGACCCCGACCTCGCGCCTATAGAGCGGATCCTGCGCAGCAACCCCGCCTCGGTCATCGCCCGGGAATTCAAGCTCACCGGCCCCTGCCAGACCGTGGTCAACGCCTGCGCCTCCGGGACCGACGCCGTCGGCCTGGCCGCCTCGTGGATCAGGAGCGGCGCCTGCGACGCGGTCATCGCCGGCGGCGCGGACGAACTCGGCAGGATCACCTACAACGGCTTCATCTCGCTCATGATCACCGACGAATCCCCCTGCAAGCCGTTCGACGCGAACCGCAAGGGGCTGAACCTCGGCGAAGGGGCGGGCATGCTGGTGCTGGAGTCGGAAGAGCTGCGCGCCAGGCGGGGTGGGCGCGCCCGCTCCTTCCTGCTCGGTTACGGCTCGGCCTGCGACGCGCACCACCTCACCGCGCCCAAACCGGACGGAGAGGGGCTGAGGGCGGCAATAGCCGAGGCGCTCTCCTGCTGCGGCACCCCCGCGCAGGCCGTTTCCTTCGTCAACGCGCACGGCACCGGCACCCCCGACAACGACCGCGTCGAGAGCCGGGTCCTGGCCGACCTGCTCCCCGGGGTCCCCTTCCTCTCCACCAAGGGGTACACCGGGCACACCCTCGGTGCTGCGGGCGCCATCGAGGCGGTCTTCACCGTCGCCTGCCTGGAGCGCGGCAGGATTCCGGCCAGCGCCGGGTTCTCGACCCCCGACCCGGATCTGGGGGGGACGCCGGTGACCGGGTGCACCGGGATCGCCGGGACGGTCGCGCTCTCCGAGTCGCTCGCCTTCGGCGGCAACAACTCGGTCATTCTGCTCGGCACAAGGGGTGCAAAATGATGCGGATCGCGATCAAGGGGATCGGGGCCGTCGGCGGCTTCGGCTGCGGCGCGGCCGATCTGGCGGCGGCGCTTGCGCGGGGCGTCGGGCGGGTCACCGGGCTTGTCGTGCCGACGGCGCAGGGGGAACTGCAGCTCCCCGCCTATCGGGCCGAGACCGAGCGTCTCGAACAGTTCGTGCCCAAGCGCGCCCTGCGCAGGATCGATCACTACTCGAAGATGGCGCTTCTGGGCGCCTACCTGGCCCTCGAGGACGGCGGCCTCCTCGGTTCGGATCTGAGCCGGCTCGGGGTCGTGGTAGCGAGCGGCTACGGGGCCACCTCGACCACCTTCGCCTTCCTCGACTCGATCATCGGCGACGGCGACATCTGCGCCTCGCCCACCCATTTCGCCAATTCCGTGCACAACGCGGCCGCGGCGAACATCTCGATCATGCTGGGCGCCAAGGGGCCGAGCCTCACCGTGAGCCAGTTCGACATGTCCGTCCCTTCCGCCCTGGTGACGGCCCGCCTGTGGCTCGCCGAAGCGAGGGTCGACGCGGTGCTGTTCGGGGCGGTGGACGAGGCCTCCGACCTGATCGGCTACCTGCAGCACCGCCGGTGCGGCCCGCGGCACGCGGGCGCCATCGCGCCCCTGGCCGGCGGGGAGAGTTCCGTGATCGGCGAGGGGAGCGCCTTCCTGCTCCTGACCCGAAAGGATGACACCCCGTCCTACTGCTCGATCGACGCGGTCGAAACGGGAAGCCTGTACCACGGCGAGTACTCCGCTCCCGGCGATCCCCTGTGGCTTCTGGGCGCCGACGGGCGCCGGGAGCTTTGCGCCCGCTACCGCGCCGCCGTGCCTGCGCAATCCCGGGTCGCCTGCTACGCGCCGATCTACGGCAGCATGCCGGCAGCCGGAGCCTTCGACCTCGCCGCCGCCGCGTTGATCCTGCGGAGCGGCAGGGCCTACCCGATCGCCGGCGCCGCCGGCTGTGACATGCATGGCAACGCCGTGCCGCTCGAGACGGAAAGCATCTGCTCCCTGAGGCTCGCCGGCGACAACGAGTACGCGGCGGTAACGCTCTCGCGTAGGGGCGAATGATCATTCGCCCCTACGGCAGCATCGGGAAAGGGAATGGACATGGTACCTCCGGCAAGACGCGCCTCGGCGTTACCCGCTTTCCTCGGCGCGCTCTGCCTCGCGTTCCTGGCGCCCGGCCTGACGCCGCCGTGCGCCGCCGAACCGGCGCCCCCCGCAGCCGCCGTTTCCCCGGGCCTGACCGGCGAGGCGCCGATGGGCGCCGGCGTCTCGAAGCCTGGGCCCTTTCCCGACCAGCACGGCATGTCGATCGAGTACGGCTACACCTACGACCCCCGGCGCGATATCACCTTCATGCTGGCCAGGGTGTTCGCCAGCTACGACTACGGTACGGTCTGGCACCAGGACCGCCCGCCGGCCTTGAGGTTCAAGGTGGAAGCCGCCGCAGGGAGCACGCTCACCCCCGCGAGCGACCTGATCGCCTCGGCCAACATGCTCGCCCTGTATTACCCCGGCCGGCTGAGCGGCACGACCTTCCGCCCGTACCTGGAAGGGGGGATCGGCGTCATATACACGCAGTTCCGGGTGCCGGGCCAGGGGCTGCACTTCAACTTCAACCCGCTGCTCGGGGTGGGCTGCGAGCTGCCGCGGGCCGACGGCAGGCACCCCTTCGCCGCGATCCGCCTGCATCACGTCTCCAACGCCGGCATTTCCCGCGAAAACCGCGGGCTCAATTCGGTGCAGCTGCAGGTCGGACGTTTCTTCTAGGCCAGCAGGCGGCCGGAATCGGGAGTGACACCATGCAAGAAAACGAAGTCCCCCAGGACGAGGCGCTCTTCGACGGCATGAGCGAGGTCTGTTACGCCCTCGACCAGTCGGGGCGCTACGTGCTCGCCAAAAGCGCCGGCTGGGAGCCCGCCAACATCGCCAACCTCCAGGCGTGGGACGTGATCCACGCGGAGGTGGCGGCGGTCCTTGCCCGGGTGCGCGCCGGCGAGCTGAGCCCGCTCGCCTTTCACATGGCGCGCCACCAGATGGATGCCAAGCTGCTGGCCGGTTACGCCGGACTCTTCTGCTGGCAGGTACGCAGGCACATGAAGCCGGCACCGTTTCGCAATCTGAACCCGGCGCGCCTGGCGCGCTACGCGGCGATCCTCAAGACCACGACCGAAGAGCTCTGCCGCCTCCCGGAACGCTCCGGGGCGGCAGGGGTCGATACCGAGCCCCCCCTCCCGTCGAGGGAGGGGTAGCCAACGCCATAAGGACCGATTACGTGCAAACTCCCTTTCCCCACCGCCAGACGGCCCACTGCGAAAGCGGCGTCATCGCCAACCTGCTCACCCATCACGGTCTGCCGATGTCGGAGGCGATGGCGTTCGGCATCGGAGGGGGGCTCTTCTTCGGCTACCTTCCCTTCATACGGATCAACGGCCTGCCGCTCACGACCTTTCGCACCACGCCGGGGGGGATCTTCAACCGCGTCACCAAGCGGCTCGGCATCGGGGTGGCGTGCAAAAACTTCAAGAATCCGGACCAGGCGATGGCGGAGCTGGACAGCTACCTCGGCCGGGGCGTGCCGGTAGGGATGCAGACGGGGGTGTACTGGCTCCCCTATTTCCCGCCGGCGCTCCGTTTTCATTTCAACGCCCACAACATGATCGCTTTCGGCAAAAAGGGGGACGACTACCTGATCAGCGATCCGGTCTTCCCCGAGCCGGTCGTCTGCGCCGCCTCCGACCTGGCGCGGGCCCGTTTCGCCCAGGGGGCGCTGGCGCCGAAGGGAAGGATGTACTGCATCACCGCCGTCCCGAAAGCGCTCGACCTCGCACCGGCGATCCGGCAGTCGATCCGCGGCGTCTGCCGTTCGATGTCGGCGCCGTTTCCGCTCATCGGAACCCGCGGCATACGCTTTCTCGCCGGGCAGCTGGAGCGCTGGCCGGCCAGGCTGGGCGACCGGCGGGCCATCCTCTACCTCGGCAACCTGATCCGGATGCAGGAGGAGATCGGCACCGGCGGCGGCGGGTTCCGCTTCATCTTTGCCGCTTTCCTCCAGGAGGCGGCCGATGTCCTCGGGGAGAGCCGCCTCCTCGATCTGTCGCAACGGATGACGGCGGTGGGCGATCTCTGGCGCGAGTTCGCCGTGGCGGGGGCCCGGCACTGCAAGGGGCGCGCGGGGGAGGGGGAGGATTTCGGCGATCTGGCCCGCATGCTGCGCCGCTGCGGCGAAGAGGAGGGGGCGCTGCTGCGCGAACTCGCCTCGCTGGTGCGCTAGACGTTTCCCCGGCGCGATAACGTAGGGGCGAATCACATTCGCCCCGGTTCCTGGGACGTGTAGGGGCGAATCATCATTCGCCCCGGTTTCGAAACGCGGAGGTCATCCATAGTTCAGCCAGGCTCCACGGAAAATCGAAAAGAAGGGTCGGACGCCTCTCCCCGCCCCCCCGTCCTGCAGGTGGAGCGGCTGGTGAAGGTGTATCGCGGCGCCGGCGTCCCCGCGGTCGACGGGCTGGACTTCAGCGTCGCCGCCGGAGAGATCTTCGGGCTCCTTGGCCCCAACGGCGCCGGGAAGACCACCGCCATCTCCATCGTCTGCACGCTGCTGCGCCAGACCAGCGGCCGGGTGCTGCTCTGCTCGCACGACACGGCGCTCTATCCCTCCAGGGTGCGCGGCCTCTTCGGCCTCGCCCCGCAGGATTTAGCCCTCTACCCGAGCCTCAGCGCGCGGGAAAACCTCTCCTATTTCGGCAGGCTCTACGGCCTCACCGGCCGGCCGCTCTCCAGCCGGGTCGGGGAGTGCCTGGCGCTGGTCGGCCTCGCCGACCATGCCGACACGCGGGTCGACGCCTATTCGGGGGGGATGAAGCGGCGCGCCAACCTCGCGGCGGCCATCCTGCACACGCCGCGCCTGCTGATCCTCGACGAGCCGACGGTGGGGATCGACGCCCAGTCGCGCAACATGATCCTGGAAAACCTGAAAGGGCTGCGTGACGCCGGCATGACCATCGTCTACACCACGCATCACCTGGTTGAGGCGGAGCAGCTCTGCGACCGGGTCGCCATCATGGACCGGGGGAGCATCATCGCCACCGGCACCCCGGAGGCGCTGGTCCGTCAGGTGGACGGCTGCGCCAACCTGGAGGATTACTTCCTGCACCTGACCGGTACGGAGCTTCGCGATTGAACCCGGTCAGCGACCCCCTGAAGGAGCGCCTTTTGCCGCGACTGAAACGACCAGAACCCGCAGAGATCCGCCGCCGGTCCCGGCGCCCCAAGCCGGCAGGAGGTAGCGCCGAACCATGCTGACCGTCTGGGCCACCATCATCAAGGAACTTCTGGAACTGCGCCGGGACCGCGCCGGCCTGCTGGTGCTCCTCGTCATGCCGATGGCGCTGGTGCTGATCGTCTCGCTGGTGCAGGATAACGTCATGCAGGCCACCGGGCAGGCGCCGATCCGGGTACTCTTCGTCGACCAGGACCGCAGCTTCCTCGGCGAGAGGATCGGCAAGCAGCTGAAGGCCGGCGGCGGCTTCGACCTGGTGACCCGGCTCAGGGGAAACCCGGTCGACGCGGAGGGTGCCAAGAGGGCGGTCGTGAAGGGGGATTTCCAGTTCACCATCATCATCCCGGCCGGCACCGGGGCCGCTTTCGAGGAGATGGTCAGGAAAAGGGCGCAGGGCGCCGTGGTCGCCAAGGGGAAGGAACCGGCGCCCGCAGCGGCTCCGCTCCCGGGTGCGGCAGCGGCGGGGGTCACCGTCTATTTCGACCCCGCGGTGCAGGGCTCCTTCCGCACGGCGGTGAGCAACGCGCTGCAGCGGGTCGTGCTCGGCATCGAATTCCAGGAGCAGGCGAGGGTTCTCGCCGAAACGCTGCCGTCGGAGGTGAGCAAGGCGATGTCGGGGACGATGAACCCCTTCATGGCGGTCGGCTTCGCGCCCGAGGTGAGCTTCAGGATCGAAACCGCTCCCATGCTGAAGCTGACCGAGGAGGTCGCCTTCAACAGCCGCCTGCTGCAGCGACCGACCGCCGCGCAGCAAAACGTGCCGGCCTGGGCCCTTTTCGGCATGTTCTTCATCGTGGTGCCGCTCTCCGGCTCCCTGGTGCGGGAGCGGCAGACCGGCGCCATGACGAGGCTCATGACCATGCCGGTCTCGGCGCTCTCCTTGTTGGCGGGCAAGCTCTGCGCCTACCTCCTGGTCTGCCTGGCCCAGTTCACCCTGATGCTCGCTGCCGGCTGCTTCGTGCTGCCGCTGCTCGGCACCTCCGGCCTGGTCCTGGACCATCGTCTCCTGACGCTGGCTCCGATCGCCCTGGCCGCCGCGCTCGCCGCGGCCGGATACGGCATCATGATAGGGACCCTGGCCCGCAGCTACGAGCAGGGCTCGATGTTCGGCGCCGTATCCGTCGTCATCGCGGCGGCCGTGGGTGGGATCATGATCCCGGTCTACGTCATGCCCCGTTACATGCAGCAGGTCAGCGGCGTCTCGCCGCTGGCCTGGGGGTTGAACGCTTTCCAGGAGGTGCTGGTGCGGGGGGGCGATATCGGCTCCGCTGCCCGGGAGATCTCCCTGCTTTTGCTCTTTTTTATCGTGACTATAACGACTTCCTGGCTTGCGCTGCGCCGCAACCGCACGGGGGCATAATCGGACCCGCCATGCTAGGGCGGATGCGGGTCGCAGGGGAGTGCGAAATGTTAGACAGTTTGGAGCAGGAACTTTCCGAGATGATCATCGACACCTGCAGGGTGGCCGGTCCGCTTGCGGCTGAGATAGCGCCGGACGCGCCGCTGATCGGTCCCGATTCCCCGTACGGCCTCGATTCCCTCGACGCGGTCGAGATCGTCGTCGCGGTCCAGAAAAACTACCAAATCAGGATCGAGGCGCAGGAGACGAGCAGGGAGGTGCTGCAGTCGTTGAGGAGTCTTGCGGCCTACATCAGAAGCCAGCAGAACTAGCTGCGGGGCGGGGGGAGGCTTGGGTTACCGGTCCACCCGGTAGTTCCCCATGAACAGTGCGTCGAGCGGAGCCCGCTCGAAGCAGGAGAGGGCGTCGTCGGGGGTGCAGACGATCGGCTCCTGCATGTTGAAGCTGGTATTGATGAGTACCGCGTAGCCGGAGAGCTTTTCGAACTCCTCCAGCAAAAGATGGATCTCGGGGTTCGACTCCCTGGTGACGATCTGAATCCTCGCCGTGCCGTCCACATGCGTAATCCCGGGGAGCATCTCCCGGAATTCGCTTCTCACCTCGGTCGTCACCAGCATGTATCGCGTCAATTCCGAAACGGGCTCCTGCAGTTCGAAATATTTGAGCGCCGCCTCCTCGGTGGCGATCGGGGCGAAGGGGCGGAACGCCTCCCGTTTCTTCACCGTCTTGTTGAGATGGTCCTTGATCCCGCTCCAGCCCGGGTTCGCCAGGATGGACCGGTTGCCCAGCGCTCGAGGCCCGCTCTCCATGCGCCCCTGGAACCAGCCGACCACCTTGTTTTCCGCCAGGGCCCGCGCCGCCTCGACCCAGGGCTCTAGCGATTCCCGGTACCCCTTTTGCCGCTGCCGCAGGGCGTGCAGGATCTCCCCGGAACCGAAAGAGGGGCCGAGATAGGGGGAGAACCAGGGGGAGTCGGGGACCGTTTCCCCGCAGCGGGCGAAGGCGGCATAGAGGGCGGCTCCCGCCGCCCCGCCGCTGTCGGAGGGAAAGGGGGGGGCGAAGACGCTTTCATGGCTTCCCCCTTGCAGGATCTCCCTGTTGATGTCGCAGTTCAGGAACACCCCGCCCGACAGGCAGAGTCGCCTGTTTCCCGTCGCCCTCGCCGCGTGCCGGACCACGTGCAGGATCGCCCTCTTGATGCTCTTCTGCATGCTGCAGGCGACGTCGAAATGGCGCTCTTCGAGGGGCTCTTCCGGGCGCCTTTTGGCGCCGAACTCGCTCCCCAGCCCCCCCTCCCTGAAGTTCCAGAGTCCCAGGTATTTCTTGTTCAAGAGGGTGTAGCGGCCGTCGTCCTTGAGCCCGATGATCTTGTCGAAGGCGTCGCGGTACGCCTGGGTCTCCCGCCCGAAAGAGGCGAGGGCCATGGTCTTTCCTTCCTGGTACATGTCGAAGCCGAGGAAATTCGTGAAGGTCGTGTAGAGGATGCCGAGGGAATCCCAGATGGGCGCCTGCCACTTAAGCCGGAAGCGCCCCTTCTCCATGGCGAAGACCGAGGTGGAACAGTTCTCGCCGTGCCCGTCGACGACGATGACATCGGCGGCCTCGCCGTTGAAGGGGGAGAGGTAGTAGCTGGAAGCGGCGTGGGCGAGATGGTGGTCGACCCAGATCACGCGCCCCTTGAATTCCCCGTGGTACGCCTTGTTCAAGGTCCTTTTCAGCCTGAAGGAGGCGAGCACGGAGCGGGCGTTCTTCGGGGCGCTGGAGTTGCGCAGGATCTGGAAATAGATCAGCGGGGCCACGGCCAGTTTGAACAGCTCCGCCGCCGCTGCCTTGTACGGGTTCCAGTTGAAGGCGATGACGTCGACGTCGCAAAGCCGCACCCCCGCCCGGGCCAGGACGAAATCTATCGAATGGACCGGGAAGGCCTCGGTATGTTTGACGCGATTCAGGCGCTCCTCTTCCACGTTTGCGATGAGTTCGCCGTCGCGTATCAGACAGGCGGCCGAATCGTGGACGAAGGCGGAGATGCCGAGGATGATCATTGAGTCTGCTCCGGAATGTGTCGTTCAGGCCCGGCTTGAGCGGGCGAAGCCGGCGGCTAGCGCCGCTACACCGCGGTGAGCATCATGTACGCCACCGAGAACCTGCCGCTTTCCGGGATCATGCAGAGGATGCGGTCGCCCGCTTTGAGGCGCGTGGAGTGGAACAGCTCTTCGAGCATGATGTAGATCGAGGCCGAGCCGGTGTTCCCCTTGGTCGCCAGGTTGCTGAACCAGCGCTCCTGCGGGATGCCGAAGCCGATCTCGACCATCCTGTCGTGCAGGCTCGGGCGGAAGTAATCCGACGAATAGTGCGGCAGAAACCAGGTGACCGCCTCGGGGGTGAGCGCGTGTTTGGCGACGACCCGGGTCAGGGTCCGGTTCACGATGGTGCTGATGATCTCCCGGTCCAGGAGTTTCACGTCCTGCCGGACCAGGAAAGGGGCGGACCCGCTGCTCCCGGAAAGGGAGCGCCAGCCGGTGATGCTGCCGTCGCCGTTTTTCAGCGCGCCGCTGTACATGCAAGTCTCCAGCTCGCCGGCGAAGGAGAGATGCTCGATCCACTCGATCCGCAGGGAGGTTCGCCCGGCTGCGGGGGCCGCGCTGAGGTACGCGGCTCCCGCCCCGTCGGAGAGCATCCAGCGCAGGAAGTCGGCGTCGAAGCAGTGGCTCTGGTTCGCGGCCAGCTCGGCCCCGCGCTCGGGCGTCACCGCCTCGAACAGCTCGGCGCGCATGAAGCTGGAGGCGAGTTCGGAGCCGGTCGCCACCGCGTTGCCGGTGGTGCCGGAGGCGACGTTCAGCGCCGCGTACTTCAGCGCACTGATCCCGGAGAGGCAGATGCCGGACATGCTCGCGACCTCGCACGGGGCGCTCCCCAGCTCGCCGTGCACCATCAGGCCGTGTCCCGGCATGAGCTGGTCGGGGGAGGAGGTGCCGCAGGCCAGGCACTCGATCTGGTCCGGGGTGAAGCCGTCGTGGGGGGCGAGGCGGCGCACCGCCTCGGCGGTGAGTGCGGCATTGCTGTGGGTAATCCGGCCGGTGCCGGGCTCGATGGCGTAGTAGCGCTCCCGGATCTTGTTGTTCCTGAGGATGACGGCCCTGGTGCGCGAGGGGGTCTGGTGCACCATGCCTAGGACCTTCTCGATGTTCTGGTTGTCCACCGGCTCGTTGGGCAGAAAAACCGCCATGTCGGTTATGTAGGCATCCATTGCAGGCTCCCCTAAAGTTTTGCGTGGGCGTGAAAGGTCGTGATCAGTCTGGCGTACTGCTGGTAGAAGCGTTTTTCCCCGAGGCGCGTCGCTACCACCGCGTTGGTGAGCGTGTAGTAGTCCAGGTCCCGGTTCGTGATCCGCCCCTGCATCTCGGCGTAGAGCGGGGTTCCCGGCAGCGGGGTCAGCACGGTCAGGATCGGCAGGTCGATGCCCCTGCCGGTGACGTAGCGCTCCAGCGCGTCGAAGCGGGCGTCGTCGTAATCGGGCGAGACGATGAAGTCGCCGACGATGGTGATGCCGAGTTCGTGCAGGATGGCGATCGCCTGGTCGTTGAGCGCGACGCTGTTCTCCTTGTTCATGAAGGCGAGTTCGCCGTCGCTGATCTCCTCGAAGCCGATCACCACCGAGCGCAGCCCCGCCTCCTTCCAGAGCCGGAGCAGGGCGGGATGGCGCACCACCGTGTCGGAACGGACGTCGGCGATGAAGTGCTTGCGTATCCCGGCCGCCATGATCGCCTCGGCCAGCAGGCGCGCGTGTCCGGTATTGCCGAAGGTGTTGGCGTCCACCAGCCGGATCACCGGGATGTCGCCCAGAAGCCGGATGTCCCTCAGGACCGTCTCGATCGAGTGGGTCAGGTAGCGCCCCCCGGTCAGTGAGCCGATGCAGCAAAAGGAGCAGCTGTAGGGGCAGCCGAAGGCGGAGGCGACCATGCCGAGCCGGGCGCCCACCGAGGAGAGCACGTAGCTGTCGCGGTTGCCGGCAACCAGGTCGTAGCGCGGCGGCGCCTGCTCGGCGAGATCCGGCGCACCGAAGACGCGGGGGGCGAATTCGAGCCTTCCTCCCGGCCTGGTTGCGGCGATCCCCGGGATCGCCCCGGCCGGGCGCCCCGCCTGGAGCGCCGCCGCCAGTTCGGCGAAGCTTCCCTTGCCGAGACCGACGACGACGTAGTCGACCGCGCTCCGGTTGAAGAATTCGGAATCGGAGCTGGCGTGGATCCCCCCCACGACGATCCGCGCCCCGCAGCTCTCCTTGATCTCCCCGGCGAGCCTCAGGACCGTGTTCGCCTCGCAGGTGGCCGCGGTGAAGGCGGCCAGTTCCGGCCTGAAGGCGTCGAGGGTCCGTTGCATGCCGTCCGGCTCCGCCTTCAGGTCGAGGATGCGCACCTCGTGCCCCGCCAGGTTGCCGGCCAGCACTTCGAGCGCCAGCGGTTCGCCGCGGAAGATCTGGCGTATCGACTCGATGCCGTAGCGCTCCTCCGGGATGCTCTTGCCGCAGTTGGGCGGATTGATCAGTAATATTTTCATCCCGCCTGCACCTTTTTCACCACGGCCTCCCGGTCCGAAGCGGCGCCACCCTTCCCCTTGCGCAGCGCCCGCACCGCGGCATAGGTGAGGAGCGCGCCCGCGGCGCCCAGGAGCGGTCCGATGAACAGCGCCCCGATCAGCCACTCCCAGAGCCGGTGGTGCAGCTCCTCGAGCAGCGTGTGACGGTTGAACTCGGTCCAGAAGCCGCCATGGACCAGGTAATGACCGAGTTCGACGCAGAGAAACGGCACGAAAGGGGCGCAGCAGACGTTGCTGGCGCCGACCGCCGCCAGCTTGTTCAGGTGCAGCCGGTGGCTCGCGTACAGTATCGCCGCGATCCCGAACGGGATGATGGGGAGTGATCCCAGGAAGATGCCGACCCAGACGGCTGCGGCAAGCTGCCCGGCGCTGGAATGCTCCCGGCTGAGCGCCCGGAAATAGCGCAGCGGCTCGAAGATCCCCGGCTGCCGTTCGGCGCCGGCCGCCCCGGAGAAGAGCCTGCGGTGCGGCCAGGGGATCAGCGAGCGGGTCACCAGAAAAGTGTGCAGGCAGCTAAGGCGCAGGTTGTCCTTGAACTTGTGAAAGTGCGAGACGCGCTCGTCCCCCGGCGGGTAGTACACCGAGACCGGCGTGGAGAACACCGGGAGCCCGGCCCAGCGCCCGCGCACCAGCACCTCTATCTCGAAGGTGTAGCGCCGGGAGAGAAACCTGGAGCGCTGCAGAAACTCGACCGGGTAGAGCCGGTAGCCGCTCTGGGTGTCGGGGAGCGTCTGGCCGCATTCCAGGCGCACCCAGAAGTTGGAGAAGTCCCTGCCGAAAAGGCTGGAGCGCGGTACGTTGAGGGTCTCCATACGGCGGGCGCCGATCACGATGCAGGGCCAGGCGGTTGCGGCTGTCTGCAAGAGACCTCCCGCATCGGCCGGATCGTGCTGGCCGTCGGCATCGATGGTAAGCATCGCCTCATAACCCAGGTCCCGCGCCAGTATCGCCGCCGCGAGTATCGCCTCCCCCTTGCCCCGGTTCACCGGCAGCCGGTGGCGCACCAAGGGGAGATCGTCGACCGTGTCGAGGCTGCCGTCCGTGCTGCCGTCGTCGACGACGAGGACGGCCAACCCCTGTGCCAGGGCACCCTCGGCCACTTGACGCAGCGTGCCCGCGTGGTTGTACACCGGTATGACCGCGACGGTTTTCGGGGCGGCCGGAGCATCAGGTGCATCCGGTGCATCAGGTGCATCCGGTGCCGCAGCCGGGCGGCTTGTTCGCGTCCGGTTCACGCCCCCTCCCGGCCGGACGCCGGCAGCATCGAGCCCGACGGTGCGCCGGCTTTGCGGGCCACCACCTCCAGCAGCATGCCGCGGCAGAACAGCGATTTCAAAAGGTGCGAGGAGACCGCGATCCGGTCGAAGCCAGCGGCGGAGAGCATCGCCTCCATTTCCCGGGCGCTGCGGGCCCGCAGCCACAGCCCCTGTCTCATCGCGTTGCCGACCTGGGTGAAGAACCGGAAAAAGGAGCTGCGGGCGGTTATGAAGTAGACCGCCCCCCCCGGCTCGACCTGGGGCGCCAGCCGGCTGATGAAGCCGGGAAGATCGGCCAGGTACTCGAGGGCCGAAAAGGCGCAGACCACGGAAAAGGGGCCTGCGATCTCCATGGTCTCCACGTTCCCCTTCACCGTCTTTATGTTGCCAATCCCCTGCTCCCGGGCTTTTTGCTCCAGGAGTTCCAGCATGTTGCCGGAGATGTCCGCCGCCAGCACCTCTTTGCAGTTGCGGGCGATGTCCAGGGTGAAGATGCCGGTGCCGGCGCCGATTTCCAGCACCCGGTCCGCGCCTGCGAAGAGGGTCGGAATCCGGTCCGTGAAGAGCCGGTGCTCGGTGGAGCGCGACATGGATACGGTGGAGCAGAATTGCTCCCGGTCGTAGCTGGGGGCGAGCCCGTCGTAAAAGAGCCGGGCCGCGTTCGGCGCGCCGTCCGAGGTGTCGCTCTGCATGACCTCCTTGCCGATCAGCCGGGCCAGCGGGACGATCGCCAGCCCCTGCTGCTTCACCCCCTCGATCACGGCCGCGAACTCTCGCAGCAGCCCGGTCGCGTCTCCCTGTCGCGGCGCCACGTCGTGGAGCAGGACGATGTCGCCCTGGACCACCCTGGAGAGCACCCTTCTGGCCAGCCCGGCGACGCGCCGGTTGCCGAAGTCGGCGGCGCGGCAGCTGAAATTGACGCAGAACATGCCGTTCTCCAAAAGGACGCGCCAGAGACGTGAGTTGGTGATCCCGACAGGAGGGCGAAAGGCGAGCGGCACGATCCCGAACTTGAGGAAGACGCTCTGGGCGAGCGCTACCTCCCGCTCCAGGGTGGCGCGCCCCTTGAGCATCAGAAAAGGGAAATGACTGTAGGAGTGGTTGCCCACGGTATGCCCGGCCGCCAGAATCGCCTTCATGATCTCCGGGTAGCGCTCGGCACGCACGCCCGTCACGAAAAATGTCGCGCTGACGCCGTGCCGCGCCAGGAGTTCCAGCAGGCGCGGGGTGACCTCGGGGTCCGGTCCGTCGTCGAAGGTGAGGGCCACTCCCTCAGCCCCCTTTTTCCCCTTGCTGACGATGGGCAGGAAAAAGCTGAGCCGGGGGGAGAGCGGAGTCATAAAACAGAGGAGGACAAAGAGACAAAGCGGCAGCGGTGCCAGGGTTGCGTTGATAAAGAGAAGTGCTACGGAAAGTTGGAAGGCACCCAGGGCAAAAAAATGGGCAGGTGACAGCGGACAGATCATGAATCATTCCTTTGCTTCATGGGACCTCGCCCCCGGCGCCAAAGTCCCCTCCATTAAGAGTCTGGAATATGACTCAAATCTTCCGGAAAGTCAAACTAAGGTTTGAATATCATGGTCTTACGTCCTGATGCCGCCGTTGTGGCCGATATCGACAGCAGGTAGCCGCTCCAAGCGGCGAGATAGGCCGAGCTGTTCCGATCGAAGGCGTTGCAGTGCCCGCCGTCGCTGATTATGTGGAGCATCTTGGGCGCGCCGGCCAGGGCAAACAGGCGCCGGGTCATTTGCACCGGTACGACAGGGTCCTTTTCGCCGTGTATCAGCAGCAGCGGCACCTCCACCCGGGCTATCTTCCTGCTGTTGTCGAAAGGGAGATGGATGCCCCACCAGCCGACCGTATAGTAGGCCAGCGGCGAGACATGTCTCACCATGTCGTTCATCGAGGTGAAGGAGCCCTCCATGACCAGCCCCGCCGGCTTGGTCTCCAAGGCCATCTGCAACGCCACAGCGGACCCGAGCGATTGCCCGAAGAAAATGATCTTCTCTTGGGGCCATCCTTGCCGGGCGAGGTACGCCAGAGCAGCCCGCCCATCCAGGTAGAGATCGTTCTCCTGCAGCGGTTCTCCACCGCTCTTGCCGAAACCGCGATAGTCGAAGATGAAAATCGGGAAACCTGCTCGATGCAGCAGGTTCAGGTATTCCAGGTTGTCCGAAAGGTTTCCGGCGTTGCCGTGGAAAAAGAGCACAAGAGACCTGCCTGCTGCGCCGGGCAAGAACCAGCCGTTCAACTGCACGCGGTCGCTGGTCCGGAACCAGATTTCCCGATAGGCGATGGCGTACTTTTCAGGGGTGGCGGGGAGAATCTTTTTCGGTATGAAGATGTAGCGGTTCAGGACCGAACAACCGAGGATGACCATGATCAGAAGCAGCAAGAGGTACCGGGATGCGTGTCCCCGGCAGCTACTGCCGCAGTTTTGGCTCGGCGAAGCTTCCGCCTCGCTACCTGCTTCGCTGCGGGTCGAGGGGAGCCCCCGGCGCCGGCTCACGCTCCGGCCTGAGCCGGCCGGCATGGGATCGATGACGCCGCCATTTTTGTTCCTGCTTGTCGGCATGGGCACGACCTCTTTTGGCAATACGGCATGACCGATGCGGTCGATTGGCCGTTAATATACTCTCATTACAAACCCGAATGTCAACGACCGCCGCAGGTGTGGTTACGGGGCGAGAATTTGCAGCATGGTATTGACTTGCATGGCAAATAAGGATATATAATCGCACGCTAATGCGGTCGTTTTGGTTGAATGGTAAACGAACTTTTCCAAGGGGGATCTTATGAAAAAGATGGCATTGGTTGCGCTGTTCGTGGTCCTGGTGGCCTTGCAGTCCGGTTGTGCGAGCAGCGGGCTGTCCAACGCCGCTATAAGTGGCGATCTTCAGCAAGTACAGTCGCTTGTCGGCCATGGAGAGCAGGTGAACGAGATCGACAAATGGGGCTGGACTCCGCTGATGTGGTCTGTTTATTACGACAATTTTCCCATCACGAAATGGCTTCTGGACAACGGCGCGGACCCCAACGTGAAATCGGAGCAGAGCTACGGCAACTACCAGCCGGGCTCGACGGCCCTGATCATCGCTGCCGCCTACGGGCATGACAACGCGGTGCAGGCCCTGTTGGACAAGAACGCGGATCCGAACGTGGTGGACAGGACCGGGAAAAGGGCGATCGATTACGCGGAGCAGTACGAGTTCAGCAAGGTCGTGGGCCTCTTGAAGAACTACAAATAACAGGAAGCGCCTACCAGCTATCAACTCCCCCTCCCCTTCAAGGGGAGGGGCACCCCATCCCCCTCCTGTCCTCCCCCTTGAAGGGGGAGGGACGCTACCAAAACCGTCCTCTCGGATCTTATCCACTATCTAAATTCTCTTTCCGCACAAAGCAACATCCTCTCCCATGTCTGCAATTTCGGTTTCCGTTTTGCGATATATATGTTACATTCTCCGTGCGTAACACGATTTTGTGAAATATAGGTGACATTATGCAGGAGCTGGGCGCAAGAATGCGCATCGCCAGAAAAGAGCGGAAGCTGACCCTCGCGCAACTGGCCGAGATGGTGTCTATCTCCAGGAAAACCCTGGGGGAGATTGAAGCCGGGACCGTGGTCGACATCGGCATCCGCAAGGTCGAACGTGTGCTTGAAGTCCTCGGACTGGAGCTGACGGTGCGTCCTTTCGGCGCTCCACCAACTTTTGAGGAACTGCAGAGGGAGAACGATCGCCATGACCTCTCAATCACTCGCCGTCTGGAACGCCGGTAGCAAGACCGGTATCCTTGGCCAGGACGAAAACTATTTTTTCAATTATCTCCCCTGCGAAAACCCGCAGGAGCACCTGGTCTCGTTGACCATGCCCTACCGTCTGCAGAGCTGGATTTCGGAAAAATCCCTCCATCCCATCTTCCAAATGAACATTCCCGAGGGAGCGTTGCGCGAGGCGATCAGGAGCGCGTTCGCTAAACTCCTGACGGTCGATGACATCGCCCTGCTGCGCATCACGGGCGGAAACCAGATCGGCCGAAACCGCTTCTCGCTGCCTGATTCCGATAGCCCTTCCATCCAGGAAAAACCGGAGTCCCTGGAGGAGATCCTCACCTACCCCGATGCAGTGGAGTTGTTCAACGAACTGGTGGCAAGACATGCGGAGCACTCGGGGGTCTCAGGCATTCAGCCCAAGGTGATCGTTGAGGCAACGGACAGGGCGACGGTCACGGCATCATCCTATATCGTAAAGTCGTGGGGGGATGAATTCCCACAGCTCGCAGCGAACGAGTTCTTCTGCATGACCGCGGCAAAGCGTGCAGGACTCTCCGTTCCCGAGTTCTCGCTTTCTGAAAACGGCCGGTTGTTCGTGATGCGACGTTTCGACATGACTCACGCGGGGGAGAACCTGGGGTTCGAGGATTTCTGCTCGCTGCAGGCGCTGGGGACAGACAGGAAATACAACAGTACCTATGAACGGGCGGCACGTACCATCAAGGATTTTGTGTCGCCGGAAAACCTCGCCAGGGCGCGGGAGCAGTTCTTCGCCACGCTCGTGCTGTCGGCGATGGTTCGAAACGGCGATGCCCACTTGAAAAATTTCGGCGTCCTCTATGAGCATCCACAGGGTCCGGTTTGGCTTGCTCCGGTCTACGACATCGTCACCACAACGGCGTACCTGCAGCACGACATCCCCGCGCTTCACCTGGCAGGCACGAAGAAGTGGTGGCCACGCAAAGTTCTGGAGAAGTTCGCTCTGCAGTCGCTTTCCCTTTCACCGCGACTCGCAAACGAGATCATTGCCAGGGTTGCGGAGTCGGTCCTCGAGGTCTCCCGTTCGATAAGTCCTTACATCCATGACCATCCGGAATTCGCAGAGGTTGGCAACCGGATGTTGTTGGTCTGGCAACAGGGGGTGGGCGAGTTTGCGCACTCCGCACACGCGTAGGACTAGCAGCGTAGGATAGCAGTTCACAACTTCGAAAGTCGTCCCTGGTCAAGCCCCCTCCTTCTCACCTATCCGCTCTCTTCTTGTGCTCGCTCTCAAACTTACCTGATTAGCGTCAATCCTCTGCCAGCAGCAGTGAAGTCTCCCCCATGCGCGGCACTCTGAAACGAACAGTTTTGTCGGCGGAAATCAATTTTATGAAAACGGATATCATTTTTCCTTGACATAAAAACGGCGGGATTGTAATAATCATTTTCATTTGAGACGGGCCGTGATCAACCGCAGTCTTTGATCATCCGCCTCTTCGAAAGAGGCATCTTAGTTTCAGTATATGGGGGCAAGCAGATGGCGCCGTTGAGTGTTTTACCCGGAAGGTTGCGGTTCGAAACTAACAGTCTCGTTGGTGACAGTGACGGGTGCCTTCTCCTGGAAGACAGCATCTCCGCACTGCAGGGGGTGACCGAAGTCGCCGCCAGTCACCGGACAGGGCGCATCCTGGTGAGATTCGACGAGACCCGTGTCACCCGCAGCGAGATCGAAACGCAACTGGACGAGGCGCTGCGGGCTGCTGCCTTGCAAAAGGAGAGGGGACCGGAATTTTCCGAACTGCGGCGCTCCGCCGCTTCCCGTACTGCATCATCCTCCGGTGTCGGCCACTTTGTCATGGAAATGGCCCTCCACGCCTTCCTCCCCGCTCCACTCGACCTTCTCCTCCCCACGGCGGCAACCGCTTTCCGCAGGTAGTCCAGTGGATGCAGATTCACCTGATTTGCTCCTGGCTCGCACCTGCTTCAAATCCCCCTAACTCCTCCCTTTTCCAAAGGGGGAGTTTCTGCAGCGGATTGACGCCAATCAGCTAAAGTAATGACACAGGGGGGCAGACAAAGATCCTGAATGACTCACGCACATTTCTTCAGAGAGAGCGCGCGTTCATGCCGCAATCAATGGCGATAATTCCTCACAAAAGTGATCAGGCCTGTCCAAGGGCTACTTTATTCAATGTAAGTAGTCTTTCTCACTCTTGACAGGAGTAAGTGCGACGATAACATTGCGTGTATTTCCAATCAAAAGGCATCCCAGCAGGTGCCTTTTTTTTCTTGGGGGCGGCGATGGAAAGCGAGGAGCACCACGAGCACCACGAGCACCACGAGCACCACGAGCACAAGGAGCACAAGGAGCACAAGGAGCACAAGCGCTACGAGAAAAGCGAAGGAGGGGATAAAGAGATGGAATTCGATAAAGAAAAAGGGGAGGGCGTGAAGATGGAAGGTCTGCACTTGAAGAAAAGAGACCTCTGGCTGGTGGCCGGGGGCGCTCTGGGCGCGCTTGCCGCACTCGGGCTCAGCAAGATGTCAACGAAGGTCCGCCCGGCGGCGGTAGGCGCGGTCCGCGAGGGATACGCCTTCAAGGAGTGGTTGGCCGGCAAGGCCGAGAAGGTCAAGGAGGACGTGGAAGACATCGTCGCCGAGGGGGTGCACCAGTACCAGAGCGACCTCGCAGCGACGGCCGACTCCGTGAAACGCGAGAAGGATATCCTGGAAAAAATCGAGAAGCTGGTTGAGGGTAAACTCGCCAAGATCAAGCCTGAGCAGGGGGAGGGGTAGTCATGGAAAAAGAGGGAATGAACAACGGAATGCGCAAGGGGATGTCCTACTTCGGCAACGCTCTCAAAGTCACCCTCGGTGCCGGAGCTGCCTTGGGCGGCGCCTACCTCCTCTCCCGGGTAGGTGAGAAGCAGGACACCGAGTCGAGCCTTTCGCGCCTGGAGCAGATGCTGTCGGAGCTGGCCGCGACACAGGAAGTGGAGAAGGTCGTCCCGAAAAGGAAGAGATAACTCAAGCTGCTGGAGGTGGTTATGGTAGTCGCAAGCCTTTTAGACGGCAGGATACGGATCAGGGACGAGGGGCTGAAGAAGGAGCCGCTGGCCTCCCGGGTCAGGGAAGCGCTCCTGGCCGCTCCGGGGGTCAGTTCGGTGGAGGCGAACCCGCGGGTCGGCAGCCTGCTGGTCCTCTTCAGCGCTGCTGTCACGGCGGTGGAAAAGATTCTGAAGACGGTCTCCGATCTGCTCGGTATAGCTGCAGAGTCCCCCGATAGCGCAGAACAAGCGCCAAGTCCGGGGATACCTTTTGCCGAACGGGCGTCTTCCGCCACCTCTCAGGTCAGGAAGAAATTGTTGAGCCTGGTGGGGAGGGCTGCGCTTGCCGTTCCTCCCGGAGCGAAGAGGAGGATGGTGAATATCGGCATGCTGGCCTCGCTTGCGGTAAGCCTCGCCGCCGCTATCTTCGGCTTGAAGAAGCTCCACATCCTGACGGGAATCATCTTCGTCGCCCTCTTCGGTGACCATTTTTACCAGAAAAAAGAGGCGATGTTCGCCTAGCAGCTGTCTCAAGCCAGTGAAGGGGGAAGGGTGATTTACCGTATCGTTCAGGACATTCCCGGCAGGCTGAGGCTGGCCCTCACGCTGCCGCGCTTTCCGGCAGTGGACCGTTGCGGCGTGGAGGCGCAATTCAGGGACCTGGCCGGGGTGGAGGAAGTCTCCTTTTCCCCGAGGACCGGAACCCTCCTGGTGCGACACGACCGGAAGCGGGCGACGCGCGACGCGATACTGGAGCGGGTTTCGGCCGCCCCCATTCCCCCCACCCGCAGGCCTCGACCCGCAACCGAACTGGAACAGAAAAAAAAGACCGCGGTCCGCGCCGGGCTGCTACTGCTGGCCCGCCCCCTGATCCCTCCCCCGATACGTCCCATAATGGCCATCTACGGAGCAATGCCCATCTTCAAGAGAGGCGCGGTGGCCCTTCGGGAACGGAAGCTGAACGTCGATCTCCTGGACGCATCGGCGGTCGGCGCGGCCATGGCGACCCGCGAGTTCTTCACCGCTTCCCTGATCACCTCGCTCCTGAAGCTGGGAGAATACCTGGAGGAGTGGACCCGCGGCGAATCGAGGCGGCTTCTCTCCGACATGTTCCATACCGGAGACGAATGGGCCTGGGTGTTCCGGGATGGCGAGGAAATCCGGCTCCCCCTTGAGGAGGTCGTGGAGGGGGACACGGTCATCGTCCGGTTGGGCGGACTCATCCCGGTGGACGGGTCGGTGCTGGAAGGCGAGGCCCTGGTGAACCAGTCCAGCCTGACCGGTGAGGGATTGCCGGTGGCCAAGAGGAAGGGGCTTTCGGTTTATGCCGGCACCGCCATCGAGGAGGGGAGCCTGCGGGTTCTTGCCACGCAGGTAGGCGACCAGACCCGCGCCGCCC
Organism: Geobacter sp.; assembly: GCA_003490025.1. Classification (GTDB taxonomy): domain Bacteria; phylum Desulfobacterota; class Desulfuromonadia; order Geobacterales; family Geobacteraceae; genus Geomonas. The sequence continues at coordinate 94,225 of DNJC01000076.1, forward strand.
GGGTGGTGAAGACCATCGAGGCGGCCGAGGCGGTCAAGGCGGAGAGCCAGAGCAAGAGCGAGGAGATGGCCGAGAGGATCGTCCCCTACTCGTTTCTCCTCTCCGGCCTCACCTTCCTTGTCACCGGGAGCCTGTCCAGGTCCGCCGCCGTTTTGCTGGTCGACTACTCCTGCGCCATCAAGCTTTCCACCCCGCTGGCCATTCTCACCTCGCTGGCCCGCTCGGCCCGGCACCGTGTGCTGATCAAGGGCGGCAAATACCTGGAAAAACTGGCCCGGGCCGACGCCTTCGTGCTCGACAAGACCGGCACCCTGACGGAAGCCACCCCGGAGGTGGCCGACGTGGTCCACTTCAACGGCTTCACCAGGGAGTTCGTACTCAAGCAGGCGGCCTGCGTCGAGGAACACTTCCCGCATCCGGTGGCAAGCGCCGTGGTGCGTAAGGCGGCCCAGGAGGGGATCTCGCACGCCGAGGAGCACGCCGAGGTGGAGTACGTCCTCGCCCATGGCATCGCCTCCAGGCTGCAAGGGAAGAGGATCGTGGTCGGCAGCCGGCACTTCGTCAACGAGGACGAGGGGGTGGATGTCTCTGCGGCCGAGCCGTTCGTTCACCAGTTTGCCGATCGCGGCAACTCCGTTTTGTACGTGGCAGTGGGGGGGGAGCTGGCGGGGTTGATCGCCATTCACGACCCGCTGCGCCAGGATGCCCTGAAGTTCCTGGCAGCCCTCAAGGAGAGCGGCATCAAGAAGGTGGTGATGCTCACCGGCGACAACGAGGCAACGGCCCGGACCATTGCGGCGACCCTGGGCATCGATGAGTACCACGCCCAGGCCCTCCCCGACAGGAAGGTGGAGGTGGTGCGGGAACTCCAGGATCAGGGGTACACGGTGGCCATGGTTGGGGACGGGATAAACGATTCGCCGGCGCTTTCCCAGGCCGACGTCGGTATCTCCATGCGGCACGGAGCCGACATCGCCCGCGAGGCGTGCGACGTACTCCTCCTGGACGGTACCCTGGACGACATCCTGACCGCCCGGGCCGTCAGCCGGGAAGCGATGGAGCTTGTGGAGCACAACTTCCGCACCATAGTCGCCGTGAATTCAGCGGCGCTGCTTTTAGCCGTCACCGGCGCAGCCCCCCCCGTCTTTTCGGCCACCATCCACAACCTGAGCACCATCCTCGTGGGGCTCAGGTCCCTTCAGCCGTTGCGAAAAGAGGTAGGAGCCAGCGGTTAACGCCGAGACGCTAAGTCCGGGGGAGCGGGATGACGTAGTAGAAGATGGCCAGGAAGTGGCAGGCGCTGCCGGTCAGGACGAAGAGATGCCAGATGGCGTGGTTGAAGGGGAGCCGGTCCCAGAGATAAAAGACGACGCCGACGGTGTAGGCAATGCCACCGGCGAATAGCAGCAACATCCCACCTGCGGCGAGAGCCGCTGAAAGGGGTTTCAGGGCGATGACAACGATCCAGCCCAGGCCGATGTAGAGCAGCGGCCCTATGATGCGCAGGCGGTGGGCCGTGAAGATTTTCAGCACCGCCCCCAGCGTCCCCAGTCCCCAGACCGCGCCGAAGATCGACCATCCCCAGGCCCCCCGCAGCGAGACCAGGGAAAAGGGCGTGTAGCTCCCAGCGATCATCAGGTAGATGCTGGCATGGTCCAGGATGCGGAACACGTAACGGACGTAGGGCTTGCGGACGCTGTGATAGGCGGTGGAGAGGCAATAGAAGGTGGCCATCGCCCCGCCGTAGATCCAGGCGCTGACCACGCGGTAGTTATCGCCCTGATGAGATGCCGCCGAGATGAGGGCCGCCACCCCAAGGAAGCTCAACAGCGCTCCTAAGCCGTGGGTGAGGCGGTTGACCAACTCTTCTGTCTCGCTGTAATAAACCAGCCGCTCGCTAATATCCCTGATTTCCATTAGACAAGACTACACCCGATGCCAATTAAACTTCAACAAATCAACGGTTTGCTCTTCCTAACCTCTTTCCGGGCGATCATCCTCTCGGGACCAGCCGCAAAGCATCGGGAGCCAGCGGGCAGATCCGGTAACACTCCCCGCAGCCGGTGCAAAGGGAGGCGTCGATGCGGATCCCCTCCCCCATGACCAGGATGATGGCCCTGGCCTCGCAACGCTCGAGGCAGGAGAAACATCCGCAGTTCCTGGCCATGCAGTGCCCGTTGTCGACTTGGGCCAGCATGTCCCTGCCGGCAACAGGCTCCTCCTCCCGCCCGTTATTCTCAAGCCCCCCCTCCGGTTCGGCCTGCACCGAGGCGCAGTAGAGCGAAGCCTGCGCCTCGCGCACGGTTTCTCCGACCGCAAAGACGGTTTTCCCCAGCGAATAGAAACTGTGCCGGAAAAAATCCTTGCGGGAGAGGGTCATTTCTTCTTCCCTTTGCCGGACTTCCTCGCCGGCTTTACCTCGCCCTGGACATGGCACGAGGTGCAGTTCAGGCGCTCGGGATGGCTCGTGGGGGGCGCGCCCTTCACGCCGTTGAGGTGGCAGGCGTTGCATCCCTCCCCGTCCAGGTTCGGCTTCACCGCATGCGGAATCACCGGCGGGTCGCTTTGTGACCGCTGCGCATCGGCCGCCAGGTCCAGCTCGGGCCGGGGCTGCTCCTCGGCGAAAGCCGGAAGCGTCATAGTCAGGGAGATGGCGGCGGTCAGTAACAGCACCGGGCGCAGAATTGATTTCATTAACAGCCTCCTTGTCACGCAAGCTCTTTCACCAACTCTCCTCCCCCCGGAGGGGGGAGGTCGGGAGGGGGGGAAGGTTTAAGCCTTTTTCACCCGGACCGCGCACTTCTTGAAGTCCGGCTCCTTCGAGAGCGGATCGAAGGCGTCGATGCACAGGTCGTTGATCAGCTTCGTTTCGTCGAAGAAGGTGGTGAAGACGTTGCCCCGCTCCGGCGTGCCGCGGCCGTTGATCTCGGCGGGAAGGACGATGCTGCCGCGGCGCGAGGTGATGCGCACCAGGTCGCGGTTCTTGATCCCCAGGCGCTTGGCGTCCTCGGGGTGCAGCTCGACGGTGGCGCCGGAGACGGCCCGCCTCAGTTCGGGGACACGCCCGGTCATGGTGCCGGTATGCCAGTGCTCCAGGACTCGGCCGGTGCTAAACCAGAACGGGTACGCCTTGTCCGGCGACTCTGCCGGCGGCTCGTAGGGGCGGAACCAGACGTTCACCTTGTTGCCGGGCGCCTTGTAGAACTTGATCCCTTCGCCCTTTTTGACGTAGGAGTCGTCCGCCTCCGTGTAGCGCCAGCGGGTCTCCTGGCCGTCCGCCTTGATCGGCCAGCGCAGCCCCCTCACCTTGGCGTAGGCCTCGTAGGGCGCCAGATCCTTGCCGTTGCCGATGGTGAACTTGCGGTATTCCTCCCAGATCTCCCGGTGCATACCCTTCTCGCTGTAGGGGAACAGCTGCCCGAGTCCCATCCTTTTGGCGAACTCGATCAGCTGCCAGGTATCCTCCTTGGCCTGACCCGGAGCATCGATCATCTTGAACCACTGCTGGCTGCGCCGTTCGGTATTGCCGAACACCCCCTCCTTCTCGACCCAGCTCGCCGAGGGGAGGATCACGTCGGCCAGCTCGGTGGTCCTGGTGGGATAGATGTCGGAAACCACGATGAACGCCTTGCGCGCCTCGGCCGCCTTCCGGACGCGGTTCAGGTTCGGGAGGGACTGGAACGGGTTGGTGCACTGGATCCAGATGCACTTCAGCTCGTTTCTGTCTATGGCGCGGAACATCTCCATGGTGTGCAGCCCGACCTTGGAGGGGATCTTGCCGGGATCGATCCCCCAGATCCCCGCCGTCTTCTTGCGGTGCGCCTCGTTCATCACCACCATGTCGGCCGGGAGCCGGTGCGCGAAGGTGCCGACCTCGCGGGCGGTGCCGCAGGCCGAGGGCTGGCCGGTCAGGGAGAGGGGATTCTCCCCCGGCTTGCAGATCTTGCCGGTGAGAAGATGCAGGTTGTAGATCAGGTTGTTGACCCACGAGCCGCGCGTATGCTGGTTCACCCCCATGGTCCAAAGGGAATTGACCTTGCGCGACTTGTCGCCGTACATCCTCGCCAGTTCCTCGATCTTCCCGGCCGGGATCCCCGAGAGCTTTTCGGCCCACTGCGGCGTGAAAGGTTTCATCAGCTCCCGGTACTCGTCGAAGGAGAGTGCCTTCACGTCGGCCGGCGTCTCGTTGAACGCCTCCTTGTCCTTGAGGCCGTAGGGGGCGTTCTCCTTGCCCCGTTTGAAGTTGACGTACTCCTTGATGAAGGCCTCGTCGTAGAGCTTGTCCCTCAGGATGACGTGGATGATCCCGTTCAGCGCGGCCAGGTCTCCATTGGGGTGCATGGGGATGAAGTCGTCCGCCATCTTCGTGGTGCGGGTCCTGCGGGTGGCGATGTCGATCAGCTTCACGTTGGGATGCTTCAGCTTGTTGTCGATCAGGCGGGAAAAGAGCACCGGATGGCACTCGGCCATGTTGGCCCCCCACAGGATGTAGGTGTCGCCCAGGTCGAGGTCGTCATAGCACCCCATCGGCTCGTCGGAGCCGAATGTGTTCATGAAGGCGACCACCGCCGACGCCATGCAGAGGCGCGCGTTGGCTTCCAGGTTGTTGGTGCCGAGGCCCCCTTTCATCAACTTCGAGGCGGTGTATCCCTCCTGCACGGTCCACTGGCCGGAGCCGTACAGGGCGACCGAGTCGGGGCCGTGATCGGCGATGGCCTCTTTGTATTTGGATGCGATCAGGTCGAGCGCCTCGTCCCAGGTAGCCGGGACCATCTGGTCCCCTTTGCGGATCAGCGGGGTGGTGAGGCGGTCCTTGCCGTAGAGCGCCTTGGACAGGAAATACCCTTTGACGCAGTTGAGCCCCTTGTTGACCGGGCCGGCAGGGTCGCCCTTGGTGGTCACGATCCTGCCACCCTTGACTCCCACCAGCACCGAACAGCCGACTCCACAGTACCGGCAGGGGGCCTTGCCCCAGGTTATGCCCGCTTCCGCCGCGTCGGCCCCTTCCGGTCGCAGCACCGGAACCCCTACTGCGGCAAATGCGGCCGCAGCCGCGCTGGCCTTGATAAAATCCCGCCTGGTCAATCCCATCGCATCCTCCTCGATAGTGTCATAAAAAAAGAGCAGCTTCAGGGCTGCTCCCGCCTAAAGCTGCTCGAAATTATGATATGCCAGTTGCACCGAAACGACCCCTTCGATCTCCTCGAACCCGGTCACCAGTGCCACTTCGTCATCGACTGTGTCCGCCTCGACCACCGCCACTATCCTGCCGCCCGGCAGCACGCCGTGGACTTCGACACCGTTTAGTTCGGCCAGTTGCTGTGCGATATTCTCAGCGCTTGCCGCCATGCATGTCACAACGACACCGGATACTGGCATAGCTCCCTCCCTTTGGTAGTTCGCCTCTTCGAAGCCTCGGTCAATCCCGTGCAAACGTAGTCTGATGTGCCGGCACAAGGCAGACCGTGTGTCTCGTGCGTCGAAGGACAAGTCCGGCATTTGCCGGCAAATAGAGCAAGTTGCTGATTGCGCGGTAATTTGCCGTAGAATCTCTACCACAAAGGAGGTCCGGAAATATTTGACCTAAGTCAATTTATGGCAGAAAGCCTTGCCGCAATGACAAGTCTTATCACCGGCTTCGTTGTCAACGGCGACAGGGGCGGGCTGGTCTTCTACCTGACTCCGGGATAACTGCCGGAGGTGCGGCATCGCAGGGGGCACGCGGAACCGGGCATTTGCTTTGACCATTGAGTCCCTGCATCAACCCAAAACGGGAGACCCCTCTGAAGGAGTCTCCCGTTTTGCATCTGTCTTTCTCACCGTCTTCTCCTTGATGGTGTCCAAGGCCCGGGTGATGTCGGCGGCAGAGGTCGCTTCATCGACGCCACAGATTAAGGTGGTGATGGTGATAGTCGTGATTGGCACGGAGCGGGGAGTCGCGGCTTTATCTGATACCGTTTCGCCGGGATGAAACAGCCTGTACACTTCTGCATCGAAGCTGGCGATGGCCGCTTCGCAGAAGGGTTGCACGTTGTCCGGTGGGAGGATAATGATGAAACTGTCGCCCCCGGCATGGCCGACAAAAGACCCGGGGCCACCATGGTTCCTGGCGGCCACATGCAGCAGGTACGCCGTGAGGCGAAGCAGGTCGGTCGCTTTGGCGTAACCCTGCCGGGCAGCGATAAAGCCTAACTCATCAATCCGGGCGTCACACAAGGCGAACGGTGTCCCCTCCTTCAACTGCTCCTCCAGGATTCTCTCCGCTGCAACTGCGCCGGTGTACCGTGTCGTGGCGAAGTTGAGCTTTTCAAGCTCCGTGAGCTTCCTGGTCATGCTGGTAACATCATTCGCGAGATCACTGATCTCTTCACAGGCAGGTATCTCCGGAGGAGAGGAAAAGTCGCCGGAGAGCGCCCGGTGCGTCGCCATCTGCAGCCTTCTCGTGGCGCCGAAGATCCGGTTCGTGACGAATGGGGCTATCCAGAAGGTAAGCAGGAAACCGATGCAGGAAAGCGCGATGGTCCACTTGATGGTGGATCTACGCTGGTCGTCCGCGCGCGCTATTATCGAGTGCAGCTTGGTCTGACGCTTTACGTAAAGATCGTTTATCGATTTGTACAGTTCCGTGGCTGATGATCGGTGCTCCTCGGGATTTTTCTCCTGGCCGGCGAACAGCCTGGTCGCTGCCGCCTGGTATTTGACATAGAGCCCGTTCAGTTGGGCATGCTCTTGAGATGAGCCTGTCTGTTGCAGGATGCGCAGGTTCGCAAGGAACTCCCTTTCGCGCTGTCGGAAAAGTTCGACGAAGGCGGGATCTTTGAGGATCGCGTACTTGCCGGCGAAACGCTCCTGGGCCAGCAGGGATGCGCGCAGCTTTATAAAGGCGCTGACAGCGGGGAGATCCGTATAGGTGATTTCACGTGCGGTCTTGTTTATGGCGCTGAGGTTCAGGGCGGAAAAAAGCAGTGCGGCAATGGTGAAGATCGCCATGGCGGCATAGCCTGAACCTATTTTAAGGAAGAGGAAGAGTCGTGATCGTCTGCGCATGACGGAACGGTCCAAGGCCTTGAGAAGTGCTTGAACCTCTTCCTTTTCTTCCGGGTTCACCATGCGGCCCCCTGGATCATCGACAGAGCATGACATCGAGTGGTTGAGACGTCGGGCACGGGATTGGCAAGGGCTAATTTTATCGCGCCGGTGGAGAGGAGCAACTTTCTGCTCCGCCGCATTAACTAGTGAGGGGCGCCGCGGCTGTCCGCCCCCTGCGCCCGAAAACGGTTTTAATCTTGCGGCAGGTGTGCTAGCCTCGGCTCACTCTTTTCCGTGAGCTTGATCTTCGGCAAAGCGTCGACGAACTCTCCCCCCTTCGTGTTCTCAAAGGGGAACCCTTGGAGCCGCCACGTGGTGTCGCATAAGCAGATCTTTTACCTGATTCTTCTTTGCTTCCTGAATGCACCTTGTGCTGCCCTGGCCGTTTCCCCCTCTCCGACCCCCTTGCTTCTTTCCGGCGCCGGCCTCCTCCCCCTGGCCGGACATCTGGAGATCCTCTGCGACCCGAAAGGGGCGCTGGCCTTTGGCGACGTGCTTAAGGGGGATAACGGCGCGCGCTTCAAGCCGATCCCGGGCTTTCTGAACCGCGGCTACACCTCCGAGACGACCTGGGTCCGCTTCTCCCTGCGCAGGAGCCCGCAGTCCGACGGGCGTTTTTTTCTGAGATTGTCGCCGCTTTACCTCGACCACGTCGCCGCATGGGTTCAGACCGGACCCGACTCCGCCTCCCTTTCCTCATATACCGGCTACCAGTTCGGGGACCACCACCCGGCGACAAAACGCCCGATGCGCCATTCGCACTTCGTCATCCCGATGAACCTCGGCGACGAAGGGGAACACCTGGTCTACATCCAGCTCCGGACCACCAGTTCCCACAGCCTGATGGGATGGGTTTACCCCCCAGAAAGCTTCTTCTCGTGGTCCCAACAGCGGTCCCTGCTCTACGGCGGCTTCATCGGGGTCACCCTTTTCATCTCGTTCATCAACATCATCTACGCCCTGCGCCTCAAAGAGATGATGTACTGCTACTACGCCTTCTTCGTTCTCGCGATCTGCGGCACGGAAGCGGGCGCCGAGGGGCTGCTGGGGCTGGTATGGCCTTCCGGAGCGCATCTGCTCTCGGATTACCTGGTCGGCGGAGGAGCCGCCCTGCAGTACAGCACTTTCTGCCTGTTCATCATCCGCCTCTTCGATACCGGGGCCACCATGCCGAAGGCGCACAGGTTCTTCCAGTTCATCTTCCTGTTCGGCATCGCCACGTTTCTCGCCATTCCCCTCGGACAGTACGGCCGGATGGCCTCCCACCTGATGCAGGCCGGCCTGGTCATGGTCTGCTTCGTAACCTGGCTCGGCTTCAGGCTCTACCGGCGCGGCGTCCCGGCCGGCGCCCTCTTCCTCGCCTCTTTCCTGGCCAGCAACATCGGGGCTGTGGTCGCCATCCTGCGCCTGCTGGGGCTGCTCCCGGCCAACACGGTGACGACCTACTCGTTCCAGATCGGGGCGCTCTTTCACATGGTGTTCATGACGCTGGCGCTTACCGAGCGGGTCAGGGAGGCCGAGGAGAACGCCGTCGCCGCCTCCCGGGAGGCGGCGCAGAAGGCTGTGGTGCTCGCCGGCGAAATGACCAGGGAACTGGTCGAGAACCAGAAGGAGCTTGAGGAGGCGCTGGAGGCGAAACTGCAAGCGCTGGAGGGGCAGAGGCGCTTCGTGGAGATGGTCTCGCACGAATACCGCAACCCTCTGGCCATCCTGCGGACCAACGTGGACCTCGTCGAGATGAAGGCCTGCGGTCCCCACTGCGCGGTGTACCCCAACCTCTGGAAGATGAAGCGGGCCCTGGCACGGCTGGTAGAGGTCGTCGACATATCGCTTGGGTGCGAACCCCTGGGGGAGACGGCCCCGGCGCCGGACCTGCAGGAGGTCGGACTCCCGGGGTTCATGGAGAGGATCGTGGAGGAAACGATGGGGCTCTGGGGGGATCGGCGCGTCGATCTGGAGTGCTCCGGCATCGGGGGCGCCTGCGTCATGGCGGACCCTGCGCTCCTCAAGACGGCGTTCGTCAACCTGATCGACAACGCCTTCAAGTATTCGGCGCCCGACGAGCCGGTGAGCATCCGGGTGGTCGCGGAGAAGGGAGAGGCGGCGGTCGCCATCCGGGACAACGGCCGCGGCATCGCCGAAGAGGAACTGGAGTCGGTATTCGAGAATTACTACCGCGGCATGGGGAGCGGCGACACCACCGGGGCCGGGATCGGGCTGTACCTGGTCAGGAGGATCGTCGGGCAGCACGGCGGCCGGGTCTCCCTCGCGAGGGGGGACGCCGGCGGCGCCGTGGCGACGGTAAGGCTGCCGCTGTCGCAGTAAGGGGGGCTTGTGGAGAGCAAGATAAGGGTGATACTCGTCGAGGACAACCGGGACCTGCGGGAGAGTCTGGCGGAATTCCTGAACCTGTCGGGACACGATGCGGCGGGGGTGGGAAGCGGCCTCGAATTCTACCGGGTCCTGGCCGAATCGTCTTTTTCCATTGCGGTGGTCGATCTCGGCCTACCCGACCAGTGCGGCTACGTGCTGGTGGAGTACATCCGCAAAAATACCGCCATGGGGGTGATCATCCTCACCGCTCGCGGCACCGTGGAAGACCGGATCGTCGGGTACGATTCCGGCGCCGATCTCTACATGGTGAAGCCGGTGGACGGCCGGGAACTGGCGTCCGCCATCGCCAACCTGGCGGCCCGGTTGGGGAACCGGGTCCCCAAAGGGGGAGTGACACCGGCAAGCGACACCTGGCGCCTGGTGAGACAGTCATGGCGTCTGCTCCCCCCGGCCGGCCCGGCGATACTGCTCACCGCGAAGGAGATGCAGTTCATGGAGTCCCTCGCCCTGGAAGCCGGCGCCGCGGTGCGCCGCGACACCCTGCTCGTCGCGCTCGGCTACCGCGACGACGAGTACGCCAACCGCGCCATGGACTCCCTGGTGCGCAGGCTGCGCCGAAAGGTGGAGGAGGTCGCTTCGGTGCACCCCCCCATCAAGACCGTCCACGCCGTCGGGTACTGCTTCTCGGCCCCCATAGTCGTCTCCTGACCCCCCACACGCCCCGCCTGCCGACCTTCCCGCTCCGACTTTTGCCGCTTTGTCGGATTTCGTCAGATTTCGTCACAAAGCGTGGTCTTCTCCATAGCGCGGATCTTCCCTATATTCGCGTCATTCATTAGAGACCGGTTTCAGGTCTGTCTCTCCGATAAGAGCAAAACCAGGGCAACCTGGCGACGCAGAACGACGGGTCCGCGGCGCGCGGACGGCCGAGTCGCCGAAGAGAGCATGATCGTCCCCGCACAGGGACGATTGCGCCCATTTCCCGGCGGAAATGGGTTTTTTGTGAGCTCCGCAAGGGGCTGGAACCAGTCAATGGCATTCTTTTCAGCTTTGAAAACCGGAAAACGCGTTTTCCCTGCGCTGTTGCGCGCAGGCCTCGCTGCATTCTCCCTGTTGGGCTCCCTCTCCCTCCCGGCCGAAGCGGCCGTCACCGTCACTCCGAACAGCTGGAACATCGTCGGCCTGGACAGCAACACCCCGGCCTTCGGACCGAGCAGCTTTCCCGTGGGGGCCAAGGTCTGCGGCGGCGCCCCCGGAGCCGCCGTCTCGGCGAGCCTTGTCTGGGACGCCGGCGGGACCGACAACGGCGCCTACATCTACCAGCGCCCCGGCTCCAACAACCCGGTCAGCGTCACCTACGGGGCGGACGGCTGCGCCGACGCCTTTTTCGAGGTGGAGATCGCCAAGACCTCGGCGGCGTTCGACCAGACGCGCCGGTTCCACATCACGGCCGGGGGCGCCTCCACCCCCGTGCCGCGGGAACTCTACGTCGAGCACCTGGTCTCCCAAAGCCGCAACGGCATCGACAACGTGAGGTTCGGGACCTCCCCCTCCGGCATGACCGCGGTGCCGCCGGGGGGGAGCATGAACCTCGTGGTCGGCAACAGCTACAGCATCGAGCTGGACGGTCACACCGCCCCCGGCGGCTACAACCAGTTCGAGGAGTTCATAAACTTCCCCAACACCATCTTCCAGGTCCTTTCGGTAAGCTCCTCCTACTCGACCGACAACTCCCCCCAGATAACCCCCGCCTCCGCCTATCCCTACCTCTACGCCGACGCCTGCGGCTGGGACAGCAACCCCGACAGTCCCTACTATCTCTCGTGCGTGGGGGGGGACTACAAGGCGGGGAGCACGGTGATCACCACCTACCAGGTGAAGATCATCGGCGGAGGGGGGGGGGCGCAGACGCTGAATACCCTGCTCTACGACTTCTCGGGAAGCAGCTATCACTACAACGCAGACTATTCGACCGGCGCGCGGGTGGCGAACATCATCGACCCCGCCTCCGTCTCCATCTCGAAGAGCTTCGGCCCCAATCCGACCAACGCGGGGGGGATCTCCACGCTCACCATCGCGCTGACCAACCCGAACGCGGGAGCGGTGAGCGGCCTTTCCTTCGTCGACCTCTTCCCGACCTCGCCGGGCGCCATGACGGTGGCGAGCCCGGCCAACGCGACCAGCTCCGGCTGCGGCGCCCCGGTCTTCGCCCCCAACCCGGGAGACCCATCGATAACCTTCGCCGGCGGCTCCGTGGCCGGCAACGGCAGCTGCGTGATCCAGGTCGACGTCACGGTCCCCGCCACCGGGACCTACAGCAACACGACCAACCATCTTTTCGTGGACGGCGCGGACACCGGCAAGTCCGCCAGCGCCACCCTGACGGTCAACAACACCCCTGCGCCGCCTCCCCCTTCCGGCTCCTGCGCCGCGCCGGTGCAGCTCGCGCAGTGGACCATGGATCCCTCCCAGGGGACCGCCGTCCCCCCTGCGTACTTCACCAAGGCCGGAGACGTCGCCAGCGCCAGCGCGAGCTACGTCTCCGGCAACGGGGGGACCCAGACCGTCGGGAGCGCCCAGGGGAACCCGGCGAACTCCTGGTACGCCACGGGATGGGCCGCCGGCGCCACCGGCTTCCCCTCCGCGTCGAAGGCCCCCTACTTCGAGTTCGTCCTGGACACCAGCCAGTACGGCGGCGTCAGCATCTCGTCGCAAAACTACATCGCCAGCGGCAACTGGGCCTCGCCGGGGAACAACTTCCTCTACATCTACTCCAAGGCGGACAACGGCGCCTTCAGCACCGTCTACAACGCCAACCTCCCCAAAGGCTCCTGGGCCAACATCCCCGCAACCGCTGCGGCGACCACCGGCGGCAACACGACCACCTTCAGGGTGAACGCGGTCGGCGCCAAGGGGTTCTCCGACCCGATGTACCTGGACACCGTCACCTTCTACGGCTGCGTCAGGCCGGAGGCGAACAAGCTCACGCTCACCAAGGGCTTCTCTCCCGCACCGGTCGCGCTGAACGGGACCTCGACCCTCACCTTCACCGTGACCAACCAGAACTCCACGGCGACGGCCGCCCTCACCGGGATCGGCTTCACCGATCTGCTCCCCGCCGGCCTCACGGTGGCGGGCGGCTCCTCCGCGCAGTGCGGCGGCACGCTCGCCACCGCCGCGCCGGGGACCATCTCCTTCACCGGGGGGACGCTCGCGCCCGGCTCGAGCTGCAGCATCACCGCGACGGTGACGGCGACCACCGCGGGGCCGCACAACAACGTGACCGGTTTCGTCTCCTCCACGCAGACCGGAGCCAACACCACCGCCACCGGGAGGGGGAGCGCCTCGCTCACCGCCCTGCTCCCCCCGGCGATCTCCAAGCGCTTCGCCCCCAACCCGATCCTGGCCGGAGGCGTCTCGACGCTCACCTTCACCATCGACAACCCAAACCCCGACGACGCCCTCTCCGGGGTCTCCTTCTCGGACGCCTTCCCGACCTCGCCGGGCGCCATGACGGTCGCCTCCTCCCCCAACGCCTACGCCTCCGGCTGCGGCGCGCCGAGCTTCGCCCCGGTCGCGGGGCAGGGCTCCATCTCCTTCTCCGGCGGGAGCATCGCTGCGGGGGGGAGCTGCACGGTGAGCGTCGACGTCACCGCCTCGGTGGAGTCGCAGCTCGCCACGGTCCAGTCCGTCAGCGACGACACCCATCTGACCCTCGCCTCCGGCTATCCGGGAAGCGCCGCGAGCGGGCTCGCCGTCTCCGGGAACTCGACCAGCGCCGTCAGCGGCACGGTCTCGGTCGCCGGCGGTAGCACGGCGGTCACCGGGACCGGGACCAGGTTCCTCTCGGAACTCTCCGCCGGGAGCCCCATCTACATAGGGACCTACCGGAACACGAGCGGCGCCGTATCCGCCTCCGTCGCCGGCAACGGCAACAGCGCCTCCGATGCCCTGACCATCAGCAGGCCGCACCCGCTGCTGACCGTCTTCACGGAACTCGCCTCCTCCAACACTCCCGCCACGCTCTGGGATTATTACCTGGCCCTGCCGGCGGGGGGGGACGTCTACTACCAGTTCCAGGTGCAAAACGACGGCGACGTACCGCTGAGTTCGGTGACGCTGAGCGACAGCCTGGTCAACACGGCGGGGTGTTCCTGGAAGGACGGCGACGGCAATCCTCTCGCCTACCCCTTCACGCTGGCGGCCCCCAGCAACGCCAACAACAGGGACTTCGCCACCTGCGTGATCGGGCCGTTCACCGCGCTGGCGGGGACGCACCAGAACAACACCTCGGCCTCCGGGAGCTACGTCGGGACGACCTACAGCGACACCGACTGGGCCGTCTACGCCACGAGTTCCCTCTCCCTCGTCAAGAGCGCGGCCCAGAGCGCCTTCGGCAAGGCCGGCGACGTCATCGACTACAGCTACCAGGTGACCAACAACGGCTCCGCCACCCTGGTCGGTCCGGTGACGGTGAGCGACAACAAGGCCTCCGCACTCTGCCCCTCGCTGACCTCCGTGGGCAACCTGGACGAGTACCTGCAGCCCGGCGAGACGGTGACCTGCGCGGCGAGCTACACGGTGACCGCGGCGGACGTCACGGCGAAACAGGTGACCAACACCGCCTCGGCCTCGACCTACTCCAGCGGCGTCATCGCGGGAGCGACCTCCCCCACGGTCATAAAGACCGTCCCGCTCGCCCCTGACCTCAGCGCGCTCCTCGCCGACAGCGTGGGGGGAAAAGCGCCCCTCGGAAGCAACTTCACCTGGACGGTCACGGTCGGCAACGCGGGGGGAGCCGGGACGGCGAATTTCTCCGCCGGGCAGACCCTCCTCACGGACGACCTCCCGGCGACCGGCGCGGCCTACGTGCTGGCCGGGAGCGCCACCGTCGCCGGGGGAACGGCCGGCACGGTCAACTGCTCGCTGACCGCCGGCACGCTTTCCTGCACGGCGGCGACGGCGTTCACCATGCCGCCCGCAGGATCCTTCAGCGTGGCGGTCACGGTCACCCCGAGCGCCACCGGGCCTTTGGACAACCCGAAGAGCGGCGGCGTCTGCAAGGCCAACCCGTCCGCGGCGGTCCCCGAGACGGACCTCGGCAACAACGACTGCGCGGGGAGCGTGACGGTAGTCACCCCCGCCACCCTGACCATGACCAAGACGGTGCAGGCGATTTCGGATCCGGTGAACGGGAGCAGCAACCCCAAGGCCATCCCCGGGGCGGTGATGCAGTACACCCTCAGGATAGCCAACAGCGGGGAGTCCGCCGTGGACAGCGGTTCGGTGGTGGTGACGGACGCGCCCCCCCCAAACACGGCCCTCTGTGTCTCGGCGGCCTGCGGCAATCCCCCGATCGCCTTCTCCTGCGGCTCGACCCCTCCCTGCGGGCTCGGCTACGACTACGCCGCCAACGTGGGCTTTTCCAACCAGGCCGGAGGGGGAGCCCCCTACGGTTACACCCCGTCGCCGGACGGCAACGGCTTCGACGCCAACGTCACCGGGGTGCGCATCAACCCGTCCGGAACGTTCGCAGGGGCCTCCGGCGGCAACGATGCGACGTTCAGCCTGACGCTGAGGGTGAGGGTGAAATGAGAGGGGTCAGGGTGAAGACAGGCGCCAGGCGGATGCTCGGCGCGTTCTGGGGGGGCTTGGCGCTGGCGGCCTCCGGCGCCTTTGCCGCGGGGACTCCGGCGGGGACGGTGATCAGCAACAGCGCCACGGTCGAGTTCACCCTGGACGGGAGCAGCCAGGTCCGGAAGAGCAACGTGAACACCCTGAGGGTGGACGACAAGGTCTCCTTCACCCTGACCGCCGCCGACACCTCCGACGTTTCCGTGACGCCGGGGGGGAGGGGCTTTCTCACCTTTGTGCTGACCAACACGGGGAACGCCGGCCACGACTTCACGCTGCAGGCCGTGGCGGCGGCGGGCGCCACCCTGGTTCCCGCCTCGGGCCCGACCTTCCACGCGGACGCGTCGGGGTCCGCCCCGCTCCCCGCGGACGCCAACGCGGCGAACCTCCCCTACCTGGGGAGCCTCGCCCCGGACGCCTCGCGGACCGTCTTCCTCTACCTGACGGCGCCGCAGCAGGTAGCCGACGGCGACGCCGTCCGCTACCAGGTGACGGCCGAGGCGTATCAGCAGGGTCATCTGGGGGCGCTGAACCCCCCGGTGAAGGCCTCGACCCAGGCCGCAGCCGGCGCCGCCGCGGACAAGCGCGCCGATCCGATGACCGCATTCGTGGTGCTGGCCGACGGGCGCGGCAGCGGCGGGGACCAGGAGCGGGACGGGAGGTACGCGGTCGTGGCCAGGGACGGCGCCGGCGGCGCGGTCGGCTTCAAGGCGAGGAGCGCCGGGGTGAACATCGTCAAGAGCGCGACGGTGACGGACCGCTCCGGCGGGAGCCAGCCGGTGTCCGGGGCGACCGTAAGCTACCTGCTCCGGGTGACGGTGACCGGCTCGGGAAGCGCCTTGGGAGCGGTGCTGAGCGACCCGATACCGGCCAACACCACTTACCGCCCCGGGACGCTGAAACTGAACGGGACGCTCCTCACTGACGCGGTCGACGGCGACGCAGGGGACGTCGGCGCCAGCGTCCCGGGAAGCGTGACGGTGCTGCTGGGGGACCTGAACGACCGCTCCCCGGTCCAGACGGTGAGCTTCGACGTGGAGATAGATTGAGGGAAGGAAACCAAAAAAGAGGAGGAGACGGGATGCGAAAAATCGTACTGGCCCTGACGGCGGCGCTGCTGCTGGCGCCGGCGCTGGCGCCGGCGCAGCAGAAGGGGGTCGAGCTGAAATCGACCGCCGAGGTGGAAGTGGCGCAAAAGGACGGGAAGGGGGAGCAGGTGGTGAAGCGGGTGGAGGCGAGCAAGGCCAACGTCCTGCCGGGCGACACGGTGATCTTCACCATCGGCTACGTCAACAACTCGGACCAGCCGGCAACCGCCGTGGTGCTCGGCAACCCGGTTCCCAAGCAGATGCTCTACCTGGACGGCAGCGCCCGGGGGGAGGGGGCCCGCATCGACTTTTCCGTCGACCGCGGCGCAAGCTTCGCCCCGCTCGAGAAGCTGAAGTTTATCACGGCCGCCGGCAAGGAGAGGGACGCCAGCGCGGCCGACGTCACCGATATCCGCTGGACCCTGGAGAGGCCGCTTGAGAAGGGGGGCAAAGGGAGCGTTTCGTACGGGGCCAGGGTGAAATAGCCCGGACGAGCAGATGAAGCAGGAACTTCGAGGCTGCGGCCTCTTCAATTCGGCAATTTTTGCCATGCAAAAGGAGAAAACCATGAAGAAACAGGTTCTTATCGGGGCCCCCCTGCTCTTTGCAGCGGTGGGCATCCTGGCCCCGGCGCTTGCGGGCGCGTCCAACAACTACACCCCGGCCTGCACCCAGATCAACAACACGGCCCACGTCAGCTTCAAGGTGGGAGGGGTGGACCAGGGTCCCAGCGGCAACGGCCTCGACTCCACCACGGCGTCTTTCTACGTCGGCGTCAAGGTGAACGTCTCCGTCGCCTCCACCGACAGCAACAACGTCACCGTCTACCCCGGCTCGACCGCGGCGCCGCTCACCTTCACGGTGACCAACAACGGCAACGCGCACCAGAAGTACGCGCTTTCCTACGTCGCCGAGGTGAACGGGACCCCGAGCCCCTTCAGCGGCTCGGACGCCTTCAACTCCACCGGCGTGACGCTCTCCAGCGCCGCCATCGCCGACCTGGCCCCCGACGCCAGCCAGACGATCACCATCTCCGCCGACACCCCGCTCTCCCAGACCGACGCCCAGGTAGCGGTCTACGCCCTGAAGGCCCAGACCCAGTGGCTCGGCACCTCGACCGACGTAACCGCCGACGGGAGCGCGAAGGGGTCCGTGATCGGGGGCGCTCTCTGCCCGGCCGCCGGCCCCGGCACGGCCGACATCGACGTCGTGGTGGGCGATGGCGCCGGCTCCGACGACGGCGCGAGGGACGGCGCCCACTCCGCGCGCGACGCCTACCAGGTCACCGCGGCCAACCTGACCATCCAGAAGAGTTCGGCGGTGGTCTACGATCCGGTCAACTGCAGCAGCTACAGCCCGCTCACCTGCTCCGGTGCCGTCAGGGCGATCCCGGGAGCCGTAGTGGAGTACACCATCCAGATCGCCAACTCCGCGAACGGCACGGCGACCAACGTCACCGTGAAGGACGCCATCGACTCCAGCCTGAGCTTCTACGCCGATGGCTACGCCTCGACCAAGGGGATCCAGGTGACCTCCCCCAACATCAACGGCGGCGCCCCCCTCGCTCTCAGCAACGGCTCCGACGCCGACCAGGGGGATTTCAACGCCACCAACGCCGGCGCCGTCACCGTGACCGGGATCCAGGTCGCCAAAGACGACACGGCCTACGTGAAGTTCAGGGCCTCCATCAAGTAAGCAACTAAAATCATTAACCATGACGAACCCCCTGCGACAACGTTCCTTCCCCGAAACTTGTCCGCCGCAGCCTTGGCGGAGGTGGAAGGGGGAGGGCAGGAGGGGGATGGGGTCTTTTTCACCATGAACCGCCTTCGCACCGATTTCACCGACTGCAACCCGGCATCCCGATCGAGGAGGACAGGCACCTATGGAGCCGGTCCCCTTCGGAAGGGAGGCCGGGCTGCGTCCCGCGTCGGTGCGAAAGCGGCGCTGCTCCTCACGCTTTTCTGCGCGGCATGGCTCGTCGCGGCCGTGACGGCGCCCCCCGCCCGGGCGGCGACCCCGGCCGGGACCGTGATCGGCAACACGGCGAGCGCCTCCTACAGCGACGGCCCCTCCTCGCCCCGGGTCGCCAGGAACTCGAATACGGTCTCCCTCATCACCGTCGCCTTCCGCACACCCTCGAAGATCGAGTTTCTGAGCTACGCACCGCAGCTCCCGGGGGCGGAGGTCGTGCCGGTCGCGCAGGGGGCCTACCGGACCGGCGGCGACGCCGCGGCCTCGCTCGCGGCACTGGCGGCGCCGGCCGTAATCGGCTCCGCCGCCCCTATCGATTTGACCAGTCCCGTGCCGCTCGCGGCGGTCGCGCAATTCCACGTCGGCGAGCCGATCTTCCTGCGCCTCACCGATCTGGACCAGAACCTCGCCCCGGCCTCGGCCGAGACCGTCACCATCGCCGTCACCGACAGCGTCACCGGCGACACCGAGGTGATCCGCCTGACCGAGACCGGGGCGGACACCGGAGTCTTCGCGGGGTACGTCCCCACCACCGGCGCATCCGCCGCCTCCTACGGCGGGAGCATCACCGTCTCGGTCGGGAGCAGCATCAAGGCCTCCTACACGGACCGGCAGGACGGGACCGACAGCTCCAACACCGCGGCGCTCATCGATCCCTACGGCATCATCTTCGACAGCTCCACGGGGAAGCCGATCGACGGCGTCTCCATCACCCTGATCGACGCCGCCACCGGCCTCCCCGCCGCCATCCTCGGGGACGACGGTGTCAGCAGCTTCCCTGCCACGCTGACCAGCGGCGGGACGGCGAGCGACGGGGCCGGGAGGGTCTACGGCTTCCCGCCGGGGGGGTTCCGCTACCCGTTCGTCAATCCCGGCAGCTACCGCTTCCAGGTGGCAGCCCCGGCCGGCTACGCCGCCCCCTCCGCCGTGGCCGACTCCGTGCTGCAGGCCCTTCCCGGCGCCCCCTTCGCCCTGGTGGCCCCGGGGTCGCGCCTGGAGCCGTTCAGCATCAACCCGGGCCCCGCGCTGCACATCGACATCCCGCTCGATCCTCTCTCCGCGGCGCTCTGGCTGCAAAAGAGTTCGGGGAAGGAGAGCGCGGCCGTGGGGGACTTCGTCCCCTTCCAGCTCGACCTGCAGAACACCGACGCAGCCGCGACCGCTTCCGGCGTGGCGATCACCGATACGCTGCCGCCGGGGTTCCGCTACCGGAGGGGGTCCGCCAGGGTGAACGGCGTCTCCGGCTCCGACCCCGACATCTCCTCCGACGGGCGCACGCTCGCCTTCAGGCTCGGCGACCTCGCCCCCGGGGAGGCGAAGAGCGTGCGCTACGTGGTCGAGGTGGCCGCGGGGGCGCAGCTCGGCGCCGCCACCAACCGGGCCGTCGCCGGGAGCGGCTCCGGCGTGACCTCCAACATCGCCGCGGCGACCGTCCAGGTCCGCTCCGATTTCCTGACCGGCCGCAGCATCGTGGCCGGCACGGTGAGCGTAACCGACTGCTCCGGCCTCGACAGGGAGGAGCCCGCCGGCGTGGAGGGGATCCGGATCTTCCTGGAGGACGGGACCTACGTCATGACCGACAAGAAGGGGAGGTTCCACTTCGAGGGGGTCAGCCCGGGGAGCCACGTGGTGCAGATGGACCTCGGGAGCATAGCGCAGAAGTACGAACTCCCACTGTGCGAGCTGAACGGCCGCTTCGCCGGAACCCCCTATTCACAGTTCGTCGACCTGCAGGGCGGGACCCTCTGGCGGGCCGATTTCAAGCTGGCGCTGAAACCGGCGGCAACCGGCGAGGCGGGGCTCGAACTCCGCAGCCGGCTGCAGAAGACGGAGGGGGAGGGACGCCTGATCGAGTACACCGTCCCGATGAGGATCGGCGCGGTGCCGGTGCGCAACCTCCGGCTGACCGTGCTCCTCCCCGAGGGGGCCGCGTACCTGCCGGGGTCGGCGCTGCAAAACGGCATCCCGCGCCCCGACCCGTCCGGGGGGGAGAGCGCGGTCACCTTCCCGCTCGGGAGCATGCCGCCGAACTGGGAGGGGGCGCTCCGCTTCAACGCCCGGCTCCCGCTGGCGGGGGCTCCGGGGGAGCTGGCCACCAGGGCGCTCCTCACCTTCGACACACCGACGCAGGAGAACGTGCGCACCCCGGTGGCGGACAACCTCCTGCTGCGCAAGAGCGTGGAGCAGCGGCGCCGGCTCCCCGACGTCGTGGTCCACCCGCACTTCCCCAACCTGAGCGCGGAACTGACCGAGCCGGACAAGAAGGAACTCGACCTCGTGATCCAGGCGCTGCAGCGGCTCGGCGTCAAGGAGATCACGGTCACCGGGCACACCGACTCCAACCCGATCCTCGGGCGGGGGACCAGGAAGTTCAGGGACAACTACGTCCTTTCCCGCGCCAGGGCGGAGAGCGTGGGGTGCTACCTCGCCGCCCGGCTCAAGCTCCCCCCGGAGCGGGTCACCTGCCTCGGGAAGGGGCCGGACGAGCCGGTCGACAGCAACCTGACCGACGCCGGGCGCGCCAACAACCGCCGGGTCGAACTCGTGGTGAGGGGGGAGGACGAGGTGCTGACGCTCCACGAGGTCGACAACCTCAAGGACAAAAGCGGCATCCGGAGCGTGAAGACGGTGGGGCTTCGCCCCGGCGAGCCGTGGGCGGACTCCGCCTCGCAGGCGCCTGCCGCGGCCGCCGAGATGCCGGAGTACAACGCGGCCTGGCTGGAGAGCGCGGAGCCCGGGCTTAAATGGCTCTGGCCCCCGCAGGAGTACCACCCCCACATCCCGAGCCTGAAGCTCGCCGTGCAGCACGACCCCGGCTTCACCCTGAAACTCCACCTGAACGGCAGGGAGGTGGAGCCGCTCTACCTGGAAGGGACCGT
Source organism: Geobacter sp. (assembly GCA_003490025.1). GTDB lineage: Bacteria > Desulfobacterota > Desulfuromonadia > Geobacterales > Geobacteraceae > Geomonas. The sequence continues at coordinate 115,223 of DNJC01000076.1, forward strand.
GAAGCGGAGCGACCGGAAGGTGGCCGTAACCGACTGGCGCGGAATGAACCTCGCCGACGGCGACAACATCCTGGAGGCGGTGCAGCTCGACGGGAAAGGAGTGGAAAGGGAAAGGGTCAGGCGGGTCATACACTACTCGACCCCGCCGGTCAAGGCGGCCGTCGTCCCCGGGAAGTCCCGGCTTGCCGCCGACGGAAAGCACGCTCCGCTTATCGCCATCCGCCTCACCGACAAGGACGGCCACCCGGCGCGGCAAGGTTCCGTGGGGGAATTCGTCCTCGATCCCCCCTACATGGTGCAGCGGCAGGGAGACGAGGCGAACCGGGAGGGGCAGCCGGCATCGGCGCGGCAGCGCCCCAGGTTCAAGGTGGGCGAGGACGGGGTGGCCCTGGTCGAGCTGCAGCCGACCACGAGGAGCGGGGAGGCGGTGGTGCGGCTGAACCTCGTGGGAGGGGAGCAGGAGGTACGGGCCTGGCTCAGGCCGGAGCTGCGCGACTGGGTGCTGGTCGGCATCGCCGAGGGGACGCTCGGCTACGACGTGGTCTCGAAGAACATGATGAGCGCCCGGGAGGCGGGGGGGGGCGACGGCCTCGAGAAGGACGGCCGGCTCGCCTTCTACGCCAAGGGGGCGATCAAGGGGGAATGGCTCCTCACCGTCGCCTACGACAACATGAAGAGGCGCACCGGCAACAGCGGCGCCAACTCCCTGTTCGGGAGCATCGACCCGAACGCCTTCTACACCCTCTACGGCGACGCCACCCAGCAGCGCTACGACGCCGCCAGCGCGGCGACCCTCTACCTGAAGATCGAGCGCGAGCAGTTCTACGCCCTGTTCGGCGATTTCAACACCGGACTCACCCTGACCGAACTCTCCCGCTACAGCCGGAGCATGAACGGCCTGAAATCCGAGTACCAGGGGAAGAAGGTCGAGTACAACGTCTTCGCCGCCCGGACCGGGCAGGCCTACATCAAGGACGAGCTGAGGGGGGACGGCACCTCAGGTCTGTACCGACTGTCGCGCAAGAACATCGTGCTCAACTCCGAAAAAGTGACCGTCGAGACGCGCGACCGCTTCCACAGCGAGACCATCGTGACCGGCAGCGCCCTGTCCCGCTTCAGCGACTACAGCATCGATTACGAGGCCGGTACCGTCTTCTTCAAGGAGCCGGTCAGAAACCGCGACGAGAACTTCAACCCGATTTACGTGGTGGTGGAGTACGAAACCCTGCAGACGGGGGGAGACTCACTGACGGCGGGGGGAAGGGCCGGGGTGAAGCTTCTGGACGACCGGCTGAAGGGGGGGGCGAGCTTCGTGCACGAGGGACGGCAGGAGGGAAGAGGGAACCTCTACGGCGCCGACGCGAGCTACCTGGTCGCCAAGGGGACCACTGTCAGGGGCGAGGTGGCGCGAAGCGAAACAAACTACGCCGGCGTCACCAGGGGGGGGAACGCCTACCTCGCCGAGATCAGGCACCAGTCGCCGCAGCTGCAGGGGAAGACCTTCTACCGCGAGCAGGAGGGGGGCTTCGGGCTGGGGCAGCAGAACGGGAGCGAGAGCGGCACCCGCAAGTTCGGCGGCGACGCGGCCTACAAGCTCTCCGACCCGCTGAGCCTTGCCGGTCAGGCCTACCGCCAATACAACCTCGGGAGCGGCGCGGTCCAGGACGTCGCCGAGGCGAAGGGTGTCCTGAACTCCGGCCCCTACGGCGCGAGCCTGGGGATGCGCTACGCCAACGACCGGCTGGGAGACGGGAGCAGCAAGGAGAGCGACCAATTGACCGCGGGGGTGCGCTGGCTCACGCTCAACAAGCGCCTCGATCTGCACTTGGACCACGAACAGTCGATCGGGGGGAACAATAACGAGAGCTTCCCGACCCGGACCATGCTCGGCGCCGACTTCAAGCTGACCGACAAGGTGACCCTGTTCGCCCAGCAGGAGTTCACCAGCGGCGCCGGCGCCGACACCAACAGCACCAGCGCAGGGATGAAGGGCACGCCTTGGGAAGGGGGTACGCTGAACGCCTCCCTCGGGCAGAACCTGAACGAGAACGGCGAGCGGATCTTCGCCCTGTACGGGCTGAAGCAGACCTGGAAGCTCAACGAGAAATGGACCGTGGACGGCGGGCTGGACCGGAGCGAGACCATCAAGAGGGGCTCCTCCTACCGGTTCAACACCAACGCCGCCTCCGCCTCCGGCGAGACCGACGATTTCACCGCCGTCTCGGCGGGCGCCGCCTACCAGGAGAAGAGCTGGAACTGGAACTCGCGCGTCGAGGTGAGGAGAGGCTCGCTTGAGGACAAGTGGGGTGTGCTCACCTCCCTGGTGGGCGAGCCGAAGCCGGGGTGGGGATGGTCTGCCCGCTGCCAGCTTTACGACACCAGTTCCGCCGACGGCAGCGGCAGGTTCAGTTCCGATCTGCGCCTGGGGCTGGTGCACCGCCATCTCGGCTCAAAGTGGATCGTTCTGGACCGGCTCGACTTCCTGGTGGACCGCCAGCACGGCGCCTTTTTGAGCAGCGTCTCGTCGAGCACCGACAGCAGGCGGATCGTCAACAACCTGAACGCCAACTACCAGCCGAACCGGAAACTGCAGCTCTCCTTCCAGTACGGCGCCAAGTACGTGCTGGACACCATCGACGGCGCCAGCTACCGGGGGTACACCGACCTCATCGCCACCGAAGGGCGCTACGACCTGACCGAGTCGTGGGACCTCGGGTTCAGGGAGAGCGTGCTCCATTCCTGGAGTTCCGGGCAGTACAGCTACAGCGCCGGCCCCTCCATCGGCTACAGCGTCGTGAAAAACGCCTGGATCACCCTGGGGTACAACCTGGTAGGCTTCACCGACAGGGACTTCTCCGCCGCCGATTACACCTCCCAGGGGCCGTTCCTCCGCTTCCGCTTCAAGTTCGACCAGAACTCGGTGAAGGACGCCGCCAACTGGCTCAACCACGACTAGATGCCGATGACGTCGGGTCCGCAGGAGAAATGACTGGGTGCCCTGGCGGCCTCGCTGAACGCACTTGTCTCTTGCTGCCAAAATGTGTAAAGCTCAACAAGCAAAAATAACTAGAGGATCATGTGATTAAAAAGTTTATTGCCAACTGCTGCATCGCGGTGTTGTTGACGGTTCAGGTCGTCTTTGCCGGTCCGCTCGAAGATTGCAAGGAAAAGGCGGAGTACGGTGTCCCTGGAGCATCCGGAGAGATCTTTTGCCGCAAGGGATATCTCCTCGCACATGATCCCGTCCGCAAGACTCCCATTTGGGTGATAGAGCATCTGACTGTGGACAAGGTAACTGGCTCCCTGCCTCGAAAAGACAAGTTCAGGGCAGACCCGGAATTGCCGAAAGGGAGCCGGGCAGAGCTGTCGGACTATAAGAAGAGCGGATACGACCAGGGACATATGGCCCCTTCCGCGGACATGGCATGGGATGAACAGGCCATGGCCGAAAGTTTCTACCTGAGCAACATGGTGCCGCAGGTTGGGGTTGGCATGAACCGGGGGATATGGAAGGATCTGGAAGGGAAAGTTCGCAAGTGGGCTTTGGACAGGAAATCCATCTACGTGTTCACTGGACCGATATACGCCGACAATTATAAAACTATCGGGGGGAATGCAGTCGCCATCCCGATGAAGCTGTACAAGATCGTTTTCGATCCTGAACGAAAGGAAGCGATCTCGTTCATCATGCCGAACGAAAAGCTGAAATCTGCAGATATGGAGAAATATCTGGTGTCTGTCCGTGACGTGGAAAACGATACAGGACTTGATTTCCTGAGTGCACTACCTGAAGCAGAACAGGATGGGATAGAAACCGTGCAGCCAGGAGGGCTGTGGCGATAATGCGGCGGGGGAACGAGAGGCCAAGGGGACATTCTATAGTTTGAACTAGAGGGTGCTAAATGCCGGGCAACGTAGTTCATTGATTCTGAAGTAAGTCAACCACGGCCTCGGCTCTTTTCTCTTCAAGCACTGGATCGACGATCTTCATCAGCTTGTCATAGCTCGGCCTCATGAATACCTTGGCGGCCAATAACGCTACCGGGTTGATCCTGTAACAGGCCGGCATTTTCAAAACTTTGCACCCGCGCTGAAGCTTCGATTCGTCCAGCGATTCCACCCCGGAGGGCAAACCCAGAAAGAGGTATTTAGCGTTAGTGCGGGCTGCAGCTTCCCGCAAGACGTGCAACACGAAGTCTGTCACTTCCAATTCCAGGCCGAGGTCGGTAGCGAACGAGGTGTCACTGACTATCACGTCGTCCACACGATACGAAATCTCAACAGCTGCTAACTTCCCATCGTAGTAGGCGCCGGTTTTGAGGATTTTAGGATGTGAATACAGGGCCTTGGCCCATTCCGCGAACAGATCCTTATTTACCCGTTCCTTATTATATGGGTACTTCGTTCTCATCCAGAACGACATATACACTTCGTAGGCAGTCTCAGCGAATTGGCCAAGATCCGTTATGTCTTTTGCTATGAAGTCATTGATGGCTTTTCTGGTCCTTTTCCTGCGCGTCTTGGTCAGGGATTCCAGGGAGTAGCTGCTGAGTTGGTCATAGATGAAAAAATTCATGCTGGAATTTGAGGGAGCGCCGGAAGGGACGACGTGCAGAACGCCACCGATGATGGCTTTAAAAGGATACTTTTTAACGGTGGGGGGTATCTCGGCAAAAGGGAATAGCGGCCGAAAAAAGAAAGGGCGGGCTTCGACCCACCAAACCCCGTCAACTTTTTTCACCTTCAATCCTTCAGATTGCTGCGATAAGGCGTATTCATCAGCTGTCATCGGATCCCAGTTCATGAGCTTTCACCTCAAACTCAGCGTGCATAGCCGTACTGCGAATTTTACCCGCCTGACATCGGATGTCTAATGCCCCCCTCGTCCGGTTAGATGAAAGATTCTATGCCTCTGCTCGGGCGCTCTCCTAGGCAAGCTGCACTATCTGGTTGAGACGGGCGCATACTTCTGCGAAGTGCTGATCCGTCAATTGTTTGAGAGGATGCGTCGACGCTTTCCGGGTCCGCCAGTCAAACGATTTGGGCTGGTGGCAGAGGACATAGCTCGTCTTCACGAGCTTTGTTCCCCCTGTTTTGCCCACATCCACTGCAAAAGGATTGTCCGCATTGTATTCTGCCGTGGTCATCGGCAGACCGATTACAGTAGGTGCACGTCAAATTAAAAAGGCCCTGTTCCCCGGCTGCAAGTGGCGGAGGAGAGGAAAAAGGCCTTGGAAATTGTGCAAGCAGGAGTTCTCGCTGGGGAACAGGAGTCGAATGTGAGAGGTGAGGGGAATCAGATAGCCTGTGTAGCTTCTGTTACGGCGTTACTTGACTGGAGACCTTGCTTCGCCTCTGCATCTCCTCGCGGGCCCATTGTTCCCGCTGCTGAACTATCTGCTGGTACGCCTTGTCGTAATCGATCCCCTTCTGCTTGCCGTAGCCGTAGAGGCTGATCTTCGGGTTGCCGAACTGATTGGCGACGAAGATGACCTGACTCAGTTCGAAATTCTGGTCGGCCAGCTTCTGGTAATAGGGCAGGTCATCGCTGCTGATGGTGACGTCGCACGGGAGGTTCATCCCACCTACCGGCAGGTCTGCGGAGCCGAACATGGTCAAGAGCCGGTTGTTTTCGTCGAAAACCTGGACGTTCTGGAAGCCGGCATCGACAACGTAGAGGTAACCGTTGTCGTCGGCTGTGAGCCCCTTGGGGCGGGCGAATTGGCCGGGACTGTCCCCGAACTTGCCGAATGAGCCGAGGAAGTGTCCGTCTCGGTCATACGAGGTGATGTCCCCCCTGCCGGCATTGCTGACGCGGATGATCCCATGCTTGTCGAGCATCATCTTGGTAGGCAGGCTCAGCGATTTGGAAGCATCGCTTACCTTGCCGATGTCCTGGACGAACGCGCTCGTCACTGGATCGAAGATGTGAATTACAGCCTTTTTCGTGTCGAGAACATAGAGCCTGCTGTCGTCCACGGCGACGTCCGTGGGGGTGATGTTGAGCCCGCCGCCCACCGACTTCAGGTACTCCCCATCGTTGTTGTAGACCAGCACCTCTTTTCTGCCGACGTCAGCGACGAAGACGAAGCCGGCCCGGTCCACCGCGACGCCTACCGGTTTTGCCAATTTCCCCGCCCCCTGGTTACCCTTCAGCTGTTCCATCGATTTCTTCGGCAGATCGACAACAAGCAACTGGCCGGAGATATCGGTTATGTAGAGCTTTCCGGCCGCGGCGGCGATGCCGGAGGGCTTTATGATCGTGAGCACACTTTTCTGCGGCGTTAGATCTCCGAAGGCGATCAGGGAGAGTTCCTTCTTTTTGCCTTCCACATCGGTTGAATCGCTGATCCCGGTCAGGTACTGCAATCGGGGCAGGTTCGGAGCCGGCGGGAAAAAGACGGAGTTCTTGGCGGTCTTTGATGCGCCGGTACAACCGGCCAGCAGGCAGAGCAGCGATCCGGCGATGACGGCAATTGCCGTGCGATGGGTGCGGAAATGCATTTATTCACTCCAGTTCCAGTTCGGAATATGTGGAATCTCCAGATTGTTCGGCCTGCCTCAGGGGGCGCTCCTTGCGGTCGGCCTCCTGAGGCAGGAGTTTTCCGGGCAGTTACTTGTCGTGGCACATCAGGCAGAACTTCGATCCCGCCTGCACCTCATAAAGGAATGCGGAGTCAACGTTGTCCTTGTTGTGCACGTCGTGGCAGGATGCACAGGTCATGATGGAGACGGAGACTACGCCGACGCCGGTCTTGAAGCCGAGGTCTTGGATTTTTTTGTCCTTCAGCGCGGGATTGGTCGTGAGCAGGTCGGTCCTGATGCCCCCGTCGCGGCCGGTGATACCGTTGAGATCGAAGCCGATCGGGTGATCGTTGGAGAGATCGCTGCCTTTATAAATGGCGATACCGCCGAAACTGTCGCTATCCTTGACGACAGTCCCGGCGATGCCGTAATGCTGGTCGACGGCGATGATGCCGTCGTGGCAGCTCATGCACAGGCGGCTAGGACCGGTGAGCGGATCAGTGATAGACATCTGGTCTTGGCTGTCAAAGGTCACGGACTTGTATGTGTTTTGGCTGATAACCGCAGTATTGTTGATCGTGTGGGACCAGAGCGGATTGTAGTCCAGCAGCGCGCCCGATTCGAGCTTGTGGTGCGGCGTGTGGCAGAAGGCGCAGACGCGCCCTTTACTATCCGGTTTGGCGCCAACCAGGACGTTCATGTCGTGCTTCGAGCCGACGACCCCGCCGCCGTCTGCAGTCAACTCGCCAAACGCGAGCGTGGTGCCTAGAGTGAGAGCTGCCAGGGCGGTCATAATGACGATTTTCTGCTTCATAGAGAGGTTCCCTCCGTTTGGAATAAAGTGATTTTTCAGGTTGTCCTTGCTTCCCGTCTTTCAATCTGCAGCGATCGGGTGTTTCTGCTTTGCGGCACTCGACCGCACAGATCTAACCCCAGATGCATCGCCGGACGAACCGGTAGATTGCTGGACAGCTTGTTTCCTGAGTTCCTCTTCCATAACAGATGCTCTCCTTACTACTAAAATCTCGGAGAATTATATTTAGACATTGTATGAGGTGTGATGTCCGACATAAAAAGGGGGTGCTAAGAGTAACCGATGCGGCGGCGCTCGTGGCTCAATGAAAGTGACCATTGTAATTATATATTCAGGAATGCTACCTTTGACATCGATACACAGGCCACAATCACCCGTCGGCGCAGATGTAAGCATTTCGGCGAGCGAAGTTAACGGGTAAAGACGTGACATAATTCTCCAGGATAGCTGCAGACGCAAAGAAGTAGGAATCCGGGTGCGGCCGGACTGTATGTGGTCAGGAATATTTTATTAGGAAAAATAAATTAGAAATGATTAAATCATGCGGGCTTTGGATTGCAAGTCTCAGGAAGAAACATTTTTTGCGATACACAGGCAAAGATTCCGATCTTCGTGTATTTACGGAATTACCCCTCAAGAGAAGGTGTGACTTATTATGGCGCAGGCTGGTGCCAGCCTCCTGATGTTCGGCCCAAGACTCATGCTAAATTTACTATGTTGCAGATGTTACTAGCGTTCCCGCAGCACACCAGCGTCGCACTGGCAAGTATGCCAACTATAAACATTTTCTTGAAAATGACTCTGAGAAAAAAAGTTTTTCTCAGCCAAAAGAAAGTTGTTGCTATTGTCTGGGGCATTTGATAAAAGAGCCACAAGTGATGAAAAAAACGTTCTCCGAACGGGCAAAGCCAGAGTGATCTGGTGACGCAAAGCCACGGGTCCTGACATAAGGATAGCCGGGTTGCCGAAGAGATGAGATATGCATCTTGGCACCCGGGATTTTACCGACTCAAGGAGCGCTCTTATCTTCGGAAGATATGAGCGCTCCCTTTTTTTTAACGTGCAGGTCATTTTTTTCTAAAGTACGCGAGGTAATCGCCGATATAGCAAAAAATCGAAACGTTCTCCGAACGGGCAAAACCAGAGTAATCTGGTGACGCAAAGCCACGGGTCCTGACATAAGGACGGCCGGGTTGCCGAAGAGATGGGCTGGCATCTTGGCACCCGGTATTTTACCGACACAAGGAGCGCTCTCATCTTCGGAAGATGTGAGCGCTCCTTTTTTATTTACCTTTTCATCGTTCCCACGCTCCCGCGTGGGAACGCAAAGCCCCTGGCGCTCCAGCGCCAGCTATCTCCGGAATCATCGGTAATGAAAAACCGGACGCGGGAGCGTCCTGGGAGTTGTTCCCACGCTGGAGCGTAGGAACAATATGATCAATCGAAACGTTCTCCGAACGGGCAAAACCAGAGTAATCTGGTGACGCAAAGCCACGGGTCCTGACATAAGGATAGCCGAGTTGCCGAAGAGATGAGCTGGCATCTTGGCACCCGGTATATTACCGACACAAGAGCGCTCTCATCTTCGGAAGATGGGGCGCTCTTTTTGCTGGATGTCCAGGTAGTGGGTCCAAAAGCGGATTGTGTACGAGGCATAGCAATGGATAAGAACATCAAACCGGGCCTTGACCCTGACTGGAAGCGGAAACTGACCGAGTGCCTGAAGGAGATCGGCCTGCTCTCCGCGCCGCATCTCCAGGTGACGGTCAATATCGCCGATTACCGGGTGTGCGATGTGACGAAGCAGGAACGCCTGAAATAGAGTCGTTCCGGCAGGCACAATTTAATAGAATCAAGCGGTAAGTCTCATCCCTACGGGGCAAGTGAAACCCGCGCTATCAGCCGAAGCATCGGCTGTGGCGCGGGTTTTTCAGTTTGCGGAATCGACGATGGCGGCTTGTGGCGAGGTGTTTATCGATCTGATCTGACGTTACTTCAAATGTTCTCCGAACGGGCAAAACCAGAGCGATCTGGTGACGCAAAGCCACGGGTCCTGACATAAGGACAGCCGGGTTGCCGAAGAGATGAGTTGACATCTTGGCACCCGGCATATTGCGGATACAAGGAGCGCTCTCATCTTCGGAAGGTGAGTGCGCTTTTTTACTTTGAATCTGTCCGCAATTTCTAAGTCGAGGCTGAAGTGCGAATTCTTATCCAGTTAAAGCAAGCCGTATCACATGTTGCCAGCCGGCTGGTTACTGCTTCGTCCCGGGAAACCACGCCGACGACCTATCCTCTCCGCTCAACCATCGCCATCGCTCTTCTGCTCATGGCGCTGGGCGCCTCGCGGGCGCAAGCCGCCGGCGTTTTCTGCTCCGATTTCGGCGGAGTCGTCGACGGTAACAATCCCGCTACCCTGGCATCGGTCCGGTCCGCCTCCACCTTCGGGATCGACATGAACTGCACGATCAAGAACTTTCCGGACTCCATCGGCGGCTTCCCGATCACCAACATCAACTTCAATTTCCCCGGGCAGCAATCGTATTACATAGCTTTTCTGGACGTTTTCTACTACGGCAACATGTCGTGCAACGACCCGACCCAATCGGACTTCTGGATCTATTGGGCCCCCGGCGGGTACAACAACATCAGTCCTTCCTGCCAGGCCTTCATGGTGCCGGTGGATGCGGTCAGCAAGAAGAACCCGCCGGCCCAGAGCACTGCCGCCATCGGGGTCCCCTTCACCTATACGATCACCGTGCCGCTCATGGGAAAACTGGATGCCACGGGGACCTTCCAGTACATGGCCAACTCCGACGACACCACGGTGACGAATGTCGTCATCCCTGACGATCTCACCGCGACGGGCGCGGCTCTCAGCTATGTGAGCAATGCGGCTTACCTGGTCAACCCGGCGACCGGCGCCAAGACGCCGCTGAACGGAGGCGCACCGCTGACGCTGGGGGCAAGCGGCACCTGGCTGACCAATCACCCCGGTGTCCTGTCGGATGCCACCAAGCACCTGGTCTTCTCCTATGAATACAATCCGGCCCTGGCCTCGCTCCCTGCCGGATTCAACCTGGTGATCGACGTCACCGTCGTCCTCGACAACAACCCGGCGAACGTGAACCTGGCGGGGGAGCAGTTCACCAACACCGCCAAGATGTGGTTCAACAAACCGATCAATTCGACCAGCATGGTCGATCTCCAGGCGTGGCCCGGCACGACGCTGCCGATGACGGTCGTCGAGCCCAATCTCACCCTCACCAAAACGGGGTCCGTGGCGACGGTGAACGTGGACTCGCAGGTGAGATACACGCTCGATGTCCAGAACACCGGCGGGAGCGATGCGTGGAACGCCACGATCACCGACCATATCCCGGCCGGGATGAGCACCTTCTCGCCGGCGGGAACGGTCACCGCCCGGATCTTCGCCTCCGACGGCGTCACCCCCGTCTCGGCTCCGCTGGTCTCCGGCACCGACTTCACGCTCGCCTGGAGCGGCGGCAGCGGTTCTCCCGGCCAGCTCACCCTCACGCTGCTCGATACCAACAAGATCGCCCCCGCGCAGCGTCTGGTGATCACGTACCAGGCACAGGTCGACAGCACCGGTGTCGCATCCGGCTCGACGTTTACCAATATCGCCGGCGCCACCAGGTGGTTCAGCGCGAACAGCGGTTATGCGGGGCGTCGCGAGTACGACAGGAGCATCACCGACGGCACGCCGGGGACGCTGGATTTCCAGGACGCCTACACGGTCACGGCTGCGCTGGCCGGCTACTACTTCCAGAAGACGGTCCGCGACCTGACCACCGGCGCCAATCCGGCCAACGCCGCCTTTCCGGGCGACAGGCTGCGCTACACCCTGCTGCTGCAGAACTTCACCTGGCCGCCGCTAAATGGCGTCACCATCACCGACAACCTGCCGGCGGGGCTCAGTTCGATATCCAACGTCACCGTCACTCCGGCGGGCGGTTCCACAAGCGTCACCCAGCCCGGCGGCGGGACTCCGGGCTCCATTACCGTTACCGGCCTGAATCTGCCGGGGGGAGCCACCACCAACTCCCAGATCCAGATCGAGTTCGACGCCGTGCTGGACGGAAACCTGGTCAACGGCACCGTGGTCTCCAACCAGGCGAGCCTCACCGGCACCGACAACACCGCGACCCCCCCGACGGCATGGGCCGGCCCCAGTGACGACCCGTACCTCAACGGCACGGTGCTCCTCGGTGCGGGAGGGGATCCGACCCGGGTGACGGTCCAGGCGCCCGGACCGCTGTCGAAGGCGAATCCGACACCGGCCACGGCGACCATCGGCCAGCAGTTCAGCTATCTCATCAAGGTCCCCGCAACACCCAGTAACGTGCCGCTGTACGACGTGAGGATCCTGGACAACCTGGGGCTCTCGGCTGCCGGCATGACGTTCGTGGACGCGCAGGTGATATCCGGCGGCAGCTGGAACCTCACCAATACCGGAACGGCCGGGAACGTCATCCTCCAGGACCTGGCTACCGGCATCGACATACCCGCGGGAGGCCAGGCTGTCATCCAGGTGACGGCGGCCCTCTCGAACAGCGCCGTCAACCGGGGCGGGGTGACCTTCGGCAATACCGCGTCGTACACCTACGACAAGATAAACGGCGACAGCCTCACCCAGGCGACCGGCGGCGCGGCAACCACCTCCAACATGACGGTGGTCGAGCCGCACCTGACCGCCGCCAAGACGGTGAGCTACGCCTCGCCGGCAGGCAAATCGGTAACCTCTCCCGCCGAACCGGGTGACGTGCTCCGCTATACGGTCACCGTCAACAACGATGGCGGCTCCCGGGCGTACGACGCCGACGTGATGGACTTCCTGCCGGCGAACGTGTCGCTCATCCCCGGCTCGGCCACGGCGCAGATCAACGCCCTTCCGGTCAGCGGTTTCATCACCAATCCGATCCTGCTACCCAGCGGCGCCGTGGACTGGGGCATCCAGAACGGTGACGCCAGCCTCGACATCCCCGCCGGCGGGACGCTGGTCCTGACCTACCAGGCGGGCGTGCTTGCCACGAGCGGCGCGCCGATCACCAACAATGCCTACGTGGACTGGACCTCGCTCTCGGGCTCCATCACCGGCGAGCGTACCGGCGCCGGTTGCCCGAACGTGACCTCGCCCAACAATTACTGCTCCGGCCCTGCTTCCGTATCGGTTTCCTCGCTCGATCCCACCGCCTTGACCAAGTCGGTCATCTCAGACTCCTGGACCGCCTCACCCAGCACCGGGACCGACTCGACCCTGCGCATAGGCGACACGGCCGTCTACAGTCTCGCCCTCACCCTGCGCGAAGGCGTGACCCAGAACGTGGTTCTCACCGATATACTGCCGACCGGCCTTGCCTTCGACGGCGTGGTGAGCATCGCCCCCGCCTCGGGGAGCGGCAACTTCAGCTACACGCCGGCGTCCCAGCCCGCGCCGGGCGCCACCGGCACCCTGACCTGGAACCTGGGCAACATCACCAACGCCGTCGACAACAACGCGGCCAACAATACCCTGACCATTCAGTACCGCGCCCACGTGGTGAAGAACACGCTGGCACAGTCCCCCACGGCGCAGCAGTTGGCGAACAGCGCCACGGCGAGCTACGCCATCAACGGGGTTCCCGCGGCGCCCAAGAGTTCCGGCGCGACCATCAACGTCTGGCAGCCGCTGCTGAACGTCTCCAAGAGCGCGGCAACGGCCACCGGCGGCACCGTCATCACTGCCGGCGAACTCATCAGCTATACGGTCAACATCGCCAACAGCGGCACGGCCCCCGCCTACAACTCCGTGCTCGCCGACACGCTGCCGGTGGGGCTGCGCCAGGCGGGTGCGACCACCACGAGCATCACCCTGGTCGACAGCGCGACCGGTAACGTAACGGCGACGCTCCCGGCGCCGGCTCCCAGCTACAGCGCCGCTACCGGCGTCGCCACCTGGAACTTCGATGTCGCCGGTTCCCCCGGTCTCTACGCCATCCCGGCGGGGCAGACCCTGCGGGTGGTCTACCAGGTCAAGGCGGACAGCGGTCTGGGCGCAGGGATGACGCTGAACAACCAGGCGCAGGTCACCACCTACTACTCCTTCGACAGCCAGGACGTGCCTGCCGCGAGCGCGCTCGCCAATAGGCAGCCCTACGGCCCGACCAGCGCGGCCACGGTCCAGCTGACCACCGCGGCCGCGACGGCGTTGTCGAAGCAGGCACTGGTGACGCAGGCCGCCATCGGCCAGCCCTTGAGCTACAACATCACCGTTCCGGCCGTGCCGCAGGCCACGGCGATGCACGACGTGCGCATCCTGGACGATCTGGGCTCTGCCGTCACCGGCGTGGAGATGACTTTCGTAGGCGCGGAGCGGGTCTCCGGCCCGGCCTTCACGCCGGTGAATACCGGCAGCGCCACCAACCTGGTGATCCAGGACACGACCAGCGGCATCGACATCCCCGCCGGACAGCAGGTCGTCGTCAAGGTGACGGTGGTGCTCAGCAACGCCGCCAGCAACACCCTGGGCAAGCAGTTCCAGAACTCCGCGACCTACAGCTACGACAGCGTCAATGACACCCCGAGCACTGAGAAAAGCGGCGCTCCGGGCGCCAGCGCCGCGATCACCATCGTCGGCCCCGCGCTGACCGTGCAAAAGAGCGGCCCGGCCACGATAAGCGCGCTTGCCCCCGGCACCTTCACCCTCGATGTCCAGAACACCGGCGGCAGCACGGCATGGCAGACGACGCTTTCGGACGTCCTCCCCAACGTGACCACTCCGTCTCCCGGGAGCATGTGCGGCTCGCAGCCTACCAACGTCACGGCGCGGGTCTACCAGGCCGACGGGGTGACGCCGGTCTCGGCTGCGCTGATCATCGGCACCGACTTCACCGTCGGCTTCGCCGCAGCACCTGCCTGCACCATGACCGTCGCCATGAGGTCGGCCGCGGCCGCCGTTGCGCCGACGGAGCGCCTGATCGTCAATTACAGCGCCTCGCTCGATCCCTATACGGCGGGCGGCATCCCCCTGACCAACGTTGCGGGGGCGACCCGGTGGCTCTCCGCCGATCCGGCCGTCACCGCGGCGGGGAACGTACAGACCGTGAACGGCACGCTGACCAACGGCACCCCCGGCGTGCTCGACAACCAAGACGCCTTCACGGTGACCACCCAGGCGCCCCTGGTGAGCTTCACCAAGACCGTCATCAACGCGAGCACCGGGCAGTCCGGCGCCACCGCCAGGCCCGGCGACACGCTGACCTACACGCTCACCATCCGGAACGTAGGGACGCTGGGTGCTGCGAACTTCACGCTGACCGACGATCTCGACAGGCTCAATGCGGCCGCCATGTTCGTGCCGGGGACCCTGAAGCTCCTCACCGTGCCGGCAGGCGCGAACAGCGCGGCGACCACGGCGACGGGCGGGACCAAGGGGACGGGGCTTTTGAGCATCGGCAACCTGAGCGTCGCTCCCCAGGGAGAGGCGGGGGACACGCTGGTCGTCGAGTTCCAGGCCACCCTGGCGCCGGTGATCGACAGCGGATCGCTGGTAGTCAACCAGGCGCAGATCGGCTCGCCCCTCTTGCCGTCGCAGTCAAGCGACGATCCGTCCCTCGCGGGAACGGCCGATCCGACCCGGACGCTCATCGCCTCGGCGCCGGCCTTCCAGGTACTGAAGACGGTGCAGGACGTCACCTCCGGCAGCTCCACCGTTACGGCGGGAGACACCCTGCGCTACACCATCACGGTGAAAAACACCGGGACCGAGAACGCGACCGGCGTGACGCTGCGCGATCAGATTCCGCCCAATACGAGCTACCTCCCCAACAGCACCACCTTGAACGGGACGGCTGTCGCGGATGCCGGCACCGGTATCAGCGCGCTGCAAAACGGCCTGCCGATCAATTCGCCCGCGCTTCTTACCTCGGGCGCCATGCCCGCCACCGCTGGGACTGCGAGCAACGTCGCCACCGTCACCTTCCAGGTCCGGGTGAGCGGGAACGTGGTGGCCGGGACGCTTATTTCCAACCAGGGGCTCGTCGACGGCTCCGGCGCGGCGAGCGGTCCCTTCCCCGAATACCCCTCCGACAACCCCGCGACCCCCGTCCTGAACGATCCGACCACGGTGGTGGTGGGGAATCTGCCGCTCGTCTACGCGCTGAAGACGGTCCAGCTCACCGGGGACGTCAACGGCAACGGTCTCGTTGATCCGGGCGACCAGCTTGAGTACACCATCACCATGACCAACTCGGGGGCTACTCCCGCGACGGGTGTGGTATTGACCGACCCGATCCCCGCCAACACGAGCTATGTGGCGGACTCGGTGCGGCTGAACGGCGCGGCGCTGCCGGATCCCGGCCCCGGCGTCTCGCCCTTAACCAATGGCATCGGTGTCGTCGCCTCGGGACTCACTCCGCCTTCGCCCCCCGCAAGTGCTGGAACCCTCGCGGCAGGCGGCACCGGTGTCGTTACCTTCCGGGTAGAGGTCAACCCGGGCGTCGCTTCGGGAACCGTCATCAGCAACCAGGGAAGCGTGGCGACGACGCAACTGCCGGCGCTTCCGACCGACTCGGACGGCAACTCCACCAACGGCTACCAGCCCACCGTCATCGCGGTAGGAAACGCGCAGCAGCTCTCCATCACCAAGTCCGTCGTGGTGGTGGGCGGCGGCGCGGCACTCCCGGGAAGCGTGCTGGAGTACACCATCCGGGCCACCAACGTAGGCCAGGTCCCGGCCACCAACGTGGTGCTGACCGATGACCTGACCCCGCTGTCGACCCAGGCGAGCTACCTCGTCAATTCCGCCGTGATGAACGGTTCCGCAAACGGCGTGAGCTACACCGCGCCGGTGATCAGCGCGAATTACGGCGCGAGCTACGGCACGCTGGCTCCGGGGGCCTCGGTGGTGCTCCGCTTCGATGTCAAGCTGAACGCCACCGTGGCGGGCGGGAGCGTGGTCACCAACACGGCGATCGCCACCTGGGATACCCCGACGCAGACCGCGACCGCCGGCACCTCCGTCGCCGTCGGCGGCATGCCCGGGAGCTCGAGCCTGGGCGGCTCGGTCTGGCAGGATGCCAATTACAACAGCACCCTCGACACAGGCGAGTTCGCCTCGGCCGGCTGGGCCGTGGAGCTGTACGAGAACGGGCGCGTGGTGGGGACGGTGCCGACCTCCGCCGACGGCACCTACCGTTTCAGCGGGGTCAGGCCCAACGCGGGAACGTCAACCACGTACGAGGTTCGCTTCCGCGCGCCGGGTGCGGGCGCCAATACGGCAATGCTCGGCTGGTGCAGCTCCTCCTTCACCAACGGCATGCAGCGCATCTCGAACATCGTGGCGAGCTCGGGGGGGCTTCTGCAGGACCTGAACCTTCCGCTTACCCCCAACGGCGTGGTGTACAACTCCATCGTGCGTACGCCGGTGGCGGGGGCGACGCTGACCATGGTCCAGGCGGGAAGCCAGACGCCGCTCTCCGCCGGCTGCTTCAACGACGCGGCGCAGCAGGGGCAGGTCACGCCGGCAAGCGGCCATTACAAATTCGACCTGAACTTCAGCGATCCTTCCTGCCCCTCGGGGGGGGAGTACCTGATCCAGGTCACGCCCCCCTCCTCGGGTTACATGGCCGGGGTGTCGAGGGTGGTCCCGCCGACTTCCGGCGACTCTACGGCGTCGTTCTCCGTCCCGGCCTGCCCCGGAAGCGCGGCGGACGCGGTGCCGACCACGGCCGCTTACTGCGAGGCGCAGGCCTCCGACCTGGTGCCGGCGGCCTCGGTGCCGGCGGGTGCTGCTACCGCCTACTACCTGCGGCTCACCCTGAACAACCTCCAGCCGGGTTACGGCCAGATCTACCACAACCACATAGCCGTCGACCCGACGCTCAACACGGCGGTCACCATCACCAAGACCGCCGCCCTGGTCAACGTGACGCGCGGGCAGCTGGTTCCCTACACCATCACCCTAAACAACACCCTGGGAGTCGTCTTGAGGGACCTGAGCGTGGTCGACACCTTCCCGCTCGGATTCAGGTACGTGGCAGGGTCGGCGCGCCTGGACGGGGCGAAGATCGAGCCATCCTTGAACACGCGCCAGTTGATCTGGAGCGTCCCGCAACTGAGCCCCGCTACCAGCCACAGCGTCACCTTCCTCATGATCGTCGGCTCCGGGGTTTCCGAGGGGGAGTACCTGAACCGCGCCCAGGTGATGGCCACCACCATCGACAGCGTCGCCTCCGGAGTCGCCACCGCGGCCGTCCGCGTCGTGGCCGATGCCGACCTCGACTGCACCGACGTCATCGGCAAGGTGTTCGACGACGCCAACTTCAACGGCTACCAGGATGCCGGCGAAAAGGGGCTCCCCGGCGTCCGCACCGTGACCGCCCGGGGGCTCGTCGCCACCACGGACGAGTTCGGGCGCTTCCATATCACCTGCGCGGTGGTCCCGGATCAGGACCGCGGCAGCAACTTCATCCTCAAGCTGGACGACCGCACCCTCCCCACCGGCTACCGGGTGACCAGCGAAAACCCGCAGGTGGAGCGCGCCACCCGCGGCAAGATGCTCCGCTTCAATTTCGGCGCGACGATACACCACGTGGTCTCCATGGATGTCGCCGACGGTGCCTTCGAGCCTAAGGGGACCAGGCTGCGCCTGCAGTGGCAGCCGAGGATCGATCTTCTGCTGAAGGAGTTGAAGAAGGCGCCCTCCGTGCTGCGGCTGTCGTACCTGGCGGAGATCGAGAGCAAGCGGCTGGTGGAGCAGCGTCTCAAGGCGCTCAAGAAGGAGATCGCCGGCAAGTGGGGCGACGGATATCCCCTTACCGTCGAGACGGAGATCTTCTGGCGCCGGGGCGGGCCGCCGTGATGAGGTTCTCCCTCCCCTTCAGCGCCATAACTCCTCCCCTCGGAGGGGGGAGGCTGGGAGGGGGGGGCATTGGCGGCATGGTCGAACGACAGCCCCCTCCCTAACCCTCCCCCTCCGGGGGAGGGGATGGATTCCAAGCGGAGGGGGGACTTGTGAAGAAGGCAACCTAACCTGTTTCTTAGATGGATGGGACCAATGGTGAAGCACTGTATCGCCCTGACATTGATGTTCCTCGTATCGGCAGCCGGAGCCGGGACCGCCCTCTGTGCGGAGACCGCCCCTGCGGCGGTCGCGAAGGCGGAGACCGCACCCGCAGCGACCGCACCCGCAGCGACCGCACCCGCAGCGACCGCACCCGCAGCGACCGCACCCGCAGCGACCGCACCCGTTGCGACCGCACCGGTAGCGACCGCAGCGACCGCACCGGTAGCGACCGCACCGGTAACGAGCCCGAAGGCCGCACCGCAAACCAGGGAGGCTGCCAGCAGCGGCGAAACGACCGAGGCCCACCTCCCCAAGGACGTGACCTACACTCCCTGGCTCCTCGATCCGGCCGTCTTTGCGCAGGACCAGGGGGACCGCACCGAGAAGCGCCAGGTCGCCGAGAAGGACGTGAAGACGGTCAAAGTGACCAACATGGTCCCTCCGATCCATTTCCGCACCGGCGAGGCGGAGATCACCGAGGAGTACCTGGCGCTTTTGCGCGGCGTGCTGGAAAAGATGCGCGGTCGCACCAATGTGCGCCTTCACTTCGTCGGCCATGCCGATCCCCAACAGTTAAGCGGCCCCCTGAAGGCGAAGTTCGTCGACAACACCGGCCTGTCCCGGGAACGCGCCGGGACCATCGCCGAATATTGCCAGCGCGCCCTCGCTCTCCCGCCGGAAGCGATCTCCTATGAAGGGGTGGGCGACAGCAAGCCGGTCGCCTCCAACGCGACGGAGCAGGGGCGGGCGCTGAACCGGCGGGTGGAGGTCGAGGTCTGGTACGACGAGGTCGGCGAAAAGATGGTGGAAAAGGAAGTTATCGTCCCCGCGCAGGTGAACCGCGTCAAGGTCTGCCGCACCGAGACGGTCTGCAAGATGCGTTACAAGGAGGGGCTTTCCCATCGAGCCGGTGTCAGGAACCTGGTCGTACCGCTGCAGTACGACGCGGCGACGGTGAACGTGCCGGAAGAGTACCTGCAACAGATCAGGCAGGCGCTTGCCAACCTGCACGGCAAGGAGAAGGTAGCCGTCAAGTTCATCGCCTACAGCGACACCACGCCGCTGGAGGCGCGCGACGAGCGCATCTTCGGCGACCATCTGGGGCTGTCGAAGGCGGTGGCCCGGCGCGTCGCCCTCGCCGTCCAGGACGCGCTGAAGCAGCCGGATGTCGCCTTCGAAAGCGACGGCAAGGGTGCCGCGCAGCCGGTGGCCTCCAACGACACGCCGCAGGGAAGGGCCATGAACCGGCGCGTCGCGGTCGAGTTCTGGCACGACGATCCGCTCCAGGAACTCTCCGACGAGCCCCAGCTCTGCCCCGAGGATGCCGGCTCCGAGACGGTCACCAAGGTTTACGACCCGCCGTCGGGGGCGATCGCCCCGATCCTGTTCCTGGACGGGAACCCGGTGCTCCCGGACGGCTACACGGAGCGGCTGCGGCAGCTCATGGACGAGATCAGGGAGAGGACCAACGTCCGCCTGCGCTTTGTCGGCTATATCGGCAACGAGCGGCTGGACCGGCGCACCGCCGCCATCTACGGCGACGATATCGGCTGGTCCACGGCGCGCGCCC
>DNJC01000076.1:135207-135348 GCA_003490025.1 Geobacter sp.
GGGGTGGACATCGTCCGCATGACCCGCGAGGTGAGGACGGTCGACCCCCTGGCCCTCAATCTCCTGCGCATCTCGGTCGACGGCAAGGCGGTCGACGATCCTAACAAGAGCATTCCGGACCTGCAGCGCTGCACCGACGTG
>DNJC01000155.1:0-12806 GCA_003490025.1 Geobacter sp.
CTCGCCTCCGGCTTCCCTCTC
This sequence comes from Geobacter sp., assembly GCA_003490025.1. Lineage (GTDB taxonomy): Bacteria > Desulfobacterota > Desulfuromonadia > Geobacterales > Geobacteraceae > Geomonas. Next base: position 22 of record DNJC01000155.1, read on the forward strand.
GGCGCCGTCGTGGCTTCGAAGGAGCTGATGAAGAAGTGGGACCCCAGCTCGCATGGCTCCACCTTCGGCGGAAATCCCGTCTCCTGCGCGGCCGCAACGGCCACACTGCAGGTCATCAGGGAAGAGGGGCTTCTGGAGCGCGCCACGGCGGCCGGCTCCCGGATGCTGGCCTTCCTGCAGGGGCTTGCCCTGCAGAACCCGCGCATCGGGGACGTGAGGGGGATGGGGTGCATGATAGGGGTGGAGTTCGTGGACGAGCTGGGTGCCGCGGACGGACGTCTCTGCCAGAACCTCATCGACGACTGTCTGGCGAAGGGATTGATCCTGATCGGGGCGGGGTTGAAGCGGAACGTGGTACGGCTGATTCCGCCGCTGAACGTGAAGGATGAGGAACTCTCTGAAGCGCTGGATATCTTTGCCGATGCCTTGAAGGAACTGACCAGGCACAGAGGCGGGTGAGGGGAGGGGGCCCCCGGCGCGTGGAGAAGAACGCTACCGGGGGGCGGTCGAAGGGAGGAGGGTGGATCTTTACATCGCCGGTGCCGACTGCTGCTCCCTCCCCTTGTGCATTATCTCGAAAGCCCTTTTCACCCTGGACACTACCCGGATGGTCATCATCGGTTTGGCAATGAAATCGTGAAAACCCGCCTTGAGCGCCCGATGCTCCTCCTCGGGGGATGCCTTGGAGGTGAGCAGTATCATGGGCGTCCCGGCGCTGGACGGGTTCGCCTTTATAGCCCGCATCAGCGCGTAACCGTCCATCCTGGGCGCTCCGGCGTCGCAGAGAATCAGGTCGGGTTTCTGCGAGAAGGCTATCTTCAGCCCCTCGACCCCGTCCTTCGCCGTGAACACCTGGTAGCCCTCCTTCCTCAAGGCCCCGTCGATGTCGCAGGTCACCCCGTCGGAGTCGTCCACCAGCAGGATTTTCAGCGTGCTGTTCCCCGCCGTTTCACCCCGCAGGTAGTGCAGCTTCACGGCGCTCAGTATCTCCTCGCAGGTCGCCAGCACCGGCACGATCCTGGTCGAGCTGCTCTTTTGCAGGAAGGCGATGGTGTCGCTGTCCGCCGGGTCGCTCACCGCAAGCGCCAGAACCCCCTCCTCCCATCTGAGCGGGAAGACAAGTTTCTCCCTGGCCACGTCTCCCGGGATCAGCTGCAGGAGATGGTCGGAGATGCCGTGTGCCTCGATCTGCTGCACCGTGTCCATGCCAAACTGCTTGGCCAGCGCCTCGATCAGTTCGTCCGGCGTGATGACCCCCATCTCCCCGAGCACCGCTCCCAGCCTCTTGCCGCACCCCTGCTGCCGGGCCAAAGCGCGTTCCAGGGTCTTCACCGTTATGATGCCGGACTCTACCAGAATTTCTCCCAAGGGTTTCTTCATGATGGAGTACGCCTTTTATTGTAATTAGAATGTGCTAACCGTCTCACAGATAATACAGGCTTCCGCGAAAATTTCAAAATAAAAAAGGCCCGTTACGGGCCTTTTCGCTGTTTTAGTGGTTTGTTGCTGCTTATTTTACCGGATGTGGTCCTCCGGGTAGGCCCCGATGCTGTGGATCGAGAGGTCTGCACCGGCGAATTCCTGTTCGGGGTCGAGCCTGATGCCGACCGTTTTGGCGAGGGCACCGTACACCAGGAACCCGTTCAAAAGGGCGAACCCGATGGCTGCCAGGGTTCCCATGGCCTGCGAGACGAAGGTCACGCCGCCCATCCCCCAGAGGGCCTCCTGGCCGAAGATGCCGGCTGCGAGCCCACCCCAGGAGCCGATGACGCCGTGCAGCGGCCAGACGCCGAGGACGTCGTCTATCTTCAGCTTCTCCTGCTCGATGTGGAAGCCGTAGACGAAGATGACGGAGCCGATCGCGCCGGTCACGAAGGCGGAGAGCGGGTGCATGATGTCGGAACCGGCGCAGATGGCGATGAGACCGGCGAGCGCGCCGTTGTGCACGAAGCCGGGGTCGTTCTTGCTTGCCACCAGGGCGGCCAGCACCCCGCCCACCATGGCGAGCAGCGAGTTGACGGCGACGACCCCGGAGATCTTCTCCAGGTGGCCGGCGCTCATCACGTTGAAGCCGAACCAGCCGATGGCGAGGATCCAGGAGCCGAGGGCGAGGAAAGGGATGTTGCTGATCGGGATCGGGTGCGATTTGCCCTTCACGTAGCGCCCCATGCGCGGCCCGAGGATGAGGACGGCCGGCAGCGCGAGCCACCCCCCTATGGAGTGCACCACCACCGAACCGGCGTAGTCGTGGAACTCGGCACCCCCTACGCTCTTGAAGAAATCCTGCAAAAGGGAGCAGTTCTTGCCCCAGATGAGCGACTCGAAGATGGGATAGGTGAGACCGGCGAAGACGGCGCCTGCGATCACCTGCGGCCAGAACTTGGCCCGCTCGGCGATCCCGCCGGAGATGATGGCGGGGATGCAGGCGGCGAAGCAGAGCAGGAAGAAGAAGTGGGTTATGTCATACCCCTGGTTGTTGCCGAGGAGTTCCTTGACCGGTTTGAGGAAGCTGATGCCGTAGGCGATCGGGAAGCCGATCAGGAAGTAGACGACCGTGGAGACCGACCAGTCGGTCAGTATCTTCACGAAGGCGTTGACCTGGTTCTTCTTCCGGACCGTTCCCACTTCCAGGAAGGCGAAGCCGGCGTGCATGGCGAAGACCATGACCGCTCCGAGCATGAGGAAGAGTACATCGCTGCTGCTGGCAAGAGTCGCCATTGACATCCCGTTCATTAAATTACCTCCGTTGGTGAATGTTCCCCTTCGTTGGAGAACCCTTTCGCATAGCAAGCTCTTTGCCAACTCTCTATCGTGCCGGAATCATGAGGGACGCGCTTTTGCCCTAATGAGAATAACGGCCCATTCTGCCTAAAAAATGTGCGCGTGTGCCTAAGGCGTGGGCAGGAATTAGTGGTTGACCTCTAAAGCGCCAGCGGGTAGATTTGTCGGGATTCCGGCTGGAGGTCTCCTTGACCCGCAAAACCGCACTCATCGCCTGCACGGAACTCGACGGGTACAGCTACGGGGAACAGCATCCTTTCAAGGTGCAGCGCTACCGTCTGGCGCGCGACCTGATGGACGCCTACGCCCTTTTGGAGCTCCCGTCGATGGAGCAGGTCCGTCCCCGGCCGGTGACCGAGGCGGAACTCCTTAGCGCCCACTCCCGCGATTACCTGGAGCGGCTGCGGGAGTTCAGCGCCGACGGCGAGCCGAGGGCCGATTTCCGGTACGGGCTGGGGGACGTCGAGAACCCCGTCTTCCCGGGGGTCTACGACTGGGCCTGCCTCGGCGTTTCCGGGACGCTCGAGGCGGCGCGCCTGGTGAACGAGCACGGCTTCGCCGCCGCCTTCAACCCGCTGGGGGGATGGCACCACGCCCAGAAGGAGCGCGCCTCCGGGTTTTCCTACCTGAACGACGCCGCGGTGGCCATAAACTACCTCCTGGAGCGGGGGAAGCGGGTGGTCTACCTCGACCTGGACGCCCACCACGGCGACGGGGTGCAGAACGCGTTCTACGATACCGACCGCGTCCTCACCATCTCGCTGCACGAAAGCGGCATCTACTTCTTCCCGGGGACCGGCTTCGAGTCCGAGACCGGGGAGGGGACCGGACGCGGCTACTCGGTGAACCTCCCGCTCATGGCCCACACGGACGACGCCTTGTTCATGAAGGCCTTCGACGAGGTGGTGTACCCCCTGATAGCGGCCTTCGACCCGGACGTCCTCTTCACCCAGCTCGGCGCCGACACCTTCAGGACCGATCCGCTCACCAGGCTGGAGGTGACCACGCACGCCTATTCCTATATAATGAGGAAGCTGCGCGCCCTGCAGATACCTTGGGTGGCGGTCGGCGGGGGCGGGTACGACATGATGAACGTGGCGAGGGCCTGGACCATCGCCTGGGGGATCATGAACGACAGGGAACTCTCGCCCCGTCTCCCCGCGCCGTTCACCAAGCTGATCTCGCAGTTGGGTTACCCGCACCGCATGCTCCTGGACGCCATGCACTGGGCCGAGGAGGACGACCGCAACGCGGCGCTCGACGCGGTGGAGAAGAGCATACGGTACGTGCGCGACAACATCTTNNCATGATGGCGCAGGGGGGGGGGCTGGAGATAATCGCCCCGCAGGGGCTCCGCTTCCTGCGCATGGCGGCTCGGGTGCGCCCGGCGGACCCGGATCCCGCGTTCTTCCTGGAGCTTTGCGACACCCATCACGGGCAGATGGAACTCTCCTTTTGCCTGATCGCCGACCCGTCGGCTCCCCGTTTCGACGTCGACGTCGACCGCGAGGGGCGCAACAACCTCTTCGCCACCATGGGGAGAAACCTGGACGAGGAGCGAAGGGCGATGGAGGCGGGGCTGTTCCCGAACCAGATCAGGCGCGGGTTGCGCATGTTCGGAGAGTTCCTGCCGCTTCTGGAGTGCTTCACCCGCCGTCTCTGCATGGACCTGATCGTCGCCGAGCCGCTCAGCTACGACAACGCCATCCGTTACGAGCGCTACGGCTTCGATTACGTGGTGGGGAAAAGGCAGATGCAGGAGATCGACGAGGGGTTCGCCCCCGGCGGCGTCCTGTTCGAGCGGCTGGACGGCTCCACCCCCTTCAGGCGCCGGGGAATGGAGAAGAGCGTCCTGGGGCGGAGCTGGGCCATCCACGACGGCATCCTGGACGAGCCGTGGGACGGCGTGCGGATCTACAAGACCGTCGGGGTGCACGCCGGCGTGAACACATTTAAAAATCAGGACAAAGATTAAGATTATATTTTAAATAGGAGCTGCAGAGTCATGGAAACAACAGCCATACCCGGTGTCATATATTACGCCCCTCCCGAGGGGAGCGAGGTGAGCGGCCTGGACGGCAAGGTGGTCCTGCCGCTTGGCCCCGAGCCCCTGCCGCTTCTGGAGGAGGATTACCGGACTCTCGACGGGGAGATCCCCGGCTACGACGCGGTGGGGCGCGGCATCTACCAGGCGCTCCGCTCGGACCCCGGCTGCCACCACTGCCGGCGCTACGCGCAGATGCTCAAGGGATACCCTCATTACGTCTCCGAGCTTGCCAGCAACATCCTGATGCTGGGGGAGAAGGACGTCGAGGTCCCGTACCTGGAGCGGCGCGTGAAGCTTTTGCGCATCTTCGAACTGATGGAGCCGGACAACGCCCACTTCCCGCTGGAGATCGGAACGACGCTTTTGGAGCAGGGGTGCCGCTTCTCGGCACTGCACCTCTCCACCGTGACGCTGTACAAGGCGGAGAGCTACCTGGATCGCGCCCTCGCGCTCTCCGGCGACCTCCCCAGGTGCGCCGCCACCCTGGCCGAGGTCTCCTTCCTCCTCGGCAAGTACGAGAAGGCGGCCTCCCTCTGGAGGGAGCTTTTTTCCACCTTGACGCCTCCCGCCTCGGACGAGATCGGGCGGCGGCTGGAGAGAATCGAGAAGGGGGAACTGCCGCGGGTCCCGGCCGTCGACTACCTGGAGGCGATCGCCTGCGCCCTCTCTTTCAGGGAAGAGGGGGCGTACCAGGAGGCGGCGGCCATCCTGAACGACATCATGGCCGACGCATACTTCGTCATGGAGTTCCCGATGGCGGAGATACCTTACATCCTGGCCCTTTGCTGCCTCGACATGGGGGCCGCCGGCGACGCGAGGATGCTCCTGCGCCAGGCGCTGAGAATCAACCCGGAACTTGCCGAGGCGAAAAGCGCCCTGGAAAAACTGCAACAGTAGGAGGAGGCGCGCATGGCGGCATACAGTCCGGCGGATTGGATCTTCATCGCGGGGGTCATGGTGGTAATCTTTCTCTGCGTCGCGGTAAGCGGGATGAGGAAGTAAAACAACGACTGCAGGACGGTATTTCAATACCAGGGAGGTGCTCATGGAAATCAAGGAGATACTCGCCAAGTACCGTATCATAGCCGTCGTGGGGCTCTCCCCCGACGACGGGAAGCCGAGCCACGAGGTGGCGGCGTACCTGAAAAGGGCCGGTTATCGCATCATCCCGGTCAACCCCTCCTGTACGGAGATCTTCGGGGAGCCCTGCTACCCGACCCTTGCCGACATCCCGGGCGAGGTCGAGATAGTCGACGTCTTCCGCAGACCCGAGTTCCTCCCCGAGATCGTGGAGCAGGCGATAGCCAAGGGGGCCAAGGTGGTCTGGATGCAGGAGGGGATCGTGAACCCGGAGGCCGCCGCACGGGCCGAACAGGCCGGGCTCGCGGTGGTGATGGACCGCTGCATCCTGAAGGAGCATGTCCGGTTGGCGGGGCGTTGATGGTATTTGTCGCCGCCGTCTCCCTCTGCTCGCTCCTCCTTGCCTTCTCCAGCTACGGCAATCCGTTCCCGTTCATGGGGACGCTCTATGCGGGGGAGGCGGCGCAACGCCTGGTTTTCGTCGACACCATGATCTGCCTGTACCTCGTGATCGGCATCCTGAAACGCCAGAAGCTGACCGTCTGGCTCCTGATCGGGTACAACCTGTTCGACATCTGCAACGCCTGGGTCAACCTCGCGCTGATCCCGGCCGCCGAATACGCACGCCTGGCTGAGGCGCCGGTCCCCGAGCACGACCTCTTGTTCAACACCCTTTTCGCCTCGCTGCTCCTCGTACTGCTGAACCTGTACCTGTACCGGATCCGGGAGTTCTTCGACAACCGCTCCCCCTACCTTTTCTGATCCCCCCTCAAAAGCCGTACCTGCGTGAAAACAGGTTAGCGGCCGCAAAGATTCTCCGCTTGCAAGGTGCCTCCCTTCTCTGGTACTATGTGCCGCGTTTCTTTTATCGACAGAGTGCCTGTTTTTTCAGTAAGCTGGGGACCCCCCCGCGACTGCCGGAACCGAAACCCCGCGCGCAAAGGACCAGGATGTTTGAAAAGCTAAAACATGGTCTGTCCGGATCCTTTTTCCACCCGGACAACGGGACCCGCCCGGTGAACCTGCACGACACCCGCGGAGTAGGGATCCGGATCGACCATCTGAACAAGTTCTTCGGCGAGCATCACGTGCTGAAGGACGTCAATCTCGAGATTTACGCCGGCGAGACCTTTTGCATCATCGGCCCTTCCGGGACCGGCAAGAGCGTTCTCTTGAAGCATATCGTCAAGCTGGAGTCACCCGACAGCGGCGAGATCTATATCGACGACATGCCGATTTTCTCCTCGGACCCGGGTTCCTCGGCGCGGGACTACCGCTACAGCATGGTGTTCCAGTCCTCCGCGCTCTTCAACTCGCTCACCGTCGGGGAGAACGTAGGGCTGTGGCTCAGGGAAAAGAGGGTCTGCAAGGAGCTGCAGGTCAGGGAGATCATCAAGCAGAAGCTCGAGATGGTGGGGCTCTTCGGCAAGGAGGAACTCCGGACCTCGGAGCTTTCGGGGGGGATGAAGAAGCGCGTGGCGATCGCCCGCTCCCTCGCCATGAACCCCGACCTGATCCTGTACGACGAGCCGACGGCTGAACTCGACCCGGTCACCACCGACGAACTCGCCAACACGATCCTGAAGCTGAAAGAGAGCACCAAGAACACCACGGTCATCGTCACGCACGACCTGAACTTCGCGCTCTACATATCGGACCGGATCGCCATGATGCACGGCGGTTCTGTGGTGGAGATCGGGACCCCGCGGGAGATCAAGCGGAGCGAAAATCCGATCGTCCGCGGGTTCATCTACACCACGACCAAGGGGATAAGGGGGGAATAGATGGTATCTGCATGTCTCCTGCGCCGCAGCAAAGCCATGATCTCTGTGGCGCTTTTCCCCCTCTTGCTGCTTTCCTGCGCGGAACTGAAGCAAAGCAAGCCCCTCCTCCCCACACGCGAATACGAGAAGATGATCGTCGGCAGGCTCGACGCCGAGTACGTCGGCACCAACAACTGCGTCTCGAAATGCCACGCCCACGACAAGATCAACGAGGACTTCAGCCACAGCCTGCACGGGGAGCAGATCAAGCCCGAGACCGGCCTGCCGCTGGTCAACTGCGAGTCGTGCCACGGCCCCGGGAGCCTCGCCATAGCGCACCTGAGCGACGACGCCGAGGCGAACACCATCCTGAAGCAGAAGTGCGACACCACGAAGTTCCTGGACATCATGCACNNTTCGACTGCCACAAGCTGCACCAGGGTCCCCAGCAGAAGGTGAGCCGCGAGCAGATGTCCGAGATGTGCTACGTCTGCCATCCCCAGGTGCAGGCGGAGAATTCCCTCTTCTCGCACCACCCGATCAGGGAGAAGAAGATGTTCTGCGTCGACTGCCACGAGGTGCACGGCTCCACGCAGGACCGGCTCCTCAAGGGGACCACCCCGAAGGAAACCTGCACCAGGTGCCACATGGACAAGCAGGGGCCGTTCGCCTTCGAGCACGCAGACGTGACGGAGAACTGCATGAACTGCCACACCCCTCACGGCTCCGTGAACAACCAGCTCCTGAACGCCTCCATGCCTTTTCTCTGCATGCAGTGCCACACCGGGCATGTGGCCGGCAACACCCCGGGGCTGAAGCAGCTTTTCACCAACCGTTGCACGGACTGCCATTCGCAGATTCACGGCACCGACACCCCCTCCCAGTCCGTAACGGGGAGGGGCACGCTGCGCCAGTAAACGCCAAAGGAGCCGGACGGTGAACAAACCGCTTGATCTAGTATCAACCGTAATCTCGCCCCTCATCTTCCTGCTGCTGGCGGCCGGGAGCGTGGCGGCGGCAGAGGGGGAACCCATCGTGGTCTCGCCGGAGGCGGAGCCGCAACTGCTGGTCGAGGAGAGTACGCTCGCGCCGGAAGAGGAGCGGCGCGTGGACGTCCTCGAGCAAAAGGGGGGCTCGCTCGGGTTCAACTTCGTGTTCAGCGACGGTTTCGGCGGGCGTGCCCTTGAGTACGGGTCGCTCGAGTCCAGCCGCAGCGGCGGCCTCTTCTACCGGCACCTGGAGAAGGAGAGCAACCTCGAACTCGAAGGGTTCTTCCTGAACGAGAACGACTATCACGGCGACCTGCTGCTCGACTACCGCGGCGACTACCGCCTGCATCTCAGGACCGAGTCGCTCTACCACAACCTCGACCGCGAGCTGCTCTTCTCCCCGAACTTCCAGTTCGGCAGGGCCGACGCGCCTGGGCTGGCCGATTACGTCGCGGAGCAGGACCCGGCGAGGAGGTACGGCGTCGGCGTGGTCCAGGACCGGGCCGAGTTCCGCTACCGGCTGCACAACTACCCCCTGCATGTGAACCTCGGGTACTGGAGGTACAAGAAGGAGGGGACCATCCAGCAGCGGTTCGCCGATACCGCCTTCGAGGGGGCGCTCAACACCATCCGCGCCGAGGCGCGGGGCGTGAACCAGCAGGCGCAGGAGGGGCGTGCCGGCCTGGACGCCCATCTTGGCCCGGTGGACCTGATCTACGACTTCAAGGTCCGTTACTTCGAGGACAGGGTCCCCACGCCGGTCGCGCTTTACCAGGCGCGCAACGACGTAAACGGCAGCCCGACCACGATCGGCGGCCTGCGGGAGCACAACGACCAACCCGACAGCCGCTTCCTTTCGCACACCGTCAAGCTCCACAACTCCATCGCCGGCGGTCTGGTTGCCAGCGGCTCCTACAGCGTCGAGCAGCGCGAGAACCTCTCCGAATCGACCGAGGTCACCGGCGCCAGGCACGCCCGGGCCTACGTCCGAAACGCAGCCGGGGACCTCGCCTTCACACCGTGCCAGTGTTTCACCTTCGCCCTGAAGTACCGGCGCCAGGAGCTGGACCAGGGCAACCGCGGCGCCCTGCTCAGCAGCAATTTCGTCGACCCGGTGCAGACGGTGAAGCCGGCGGTGGATACCACCAAGGATGTCGTCATCGGGACCGTCTCCTACAAGCCGCGTCTCGACCTCTCCCTGGTCGGAGAGTACCGCGGTGAGTTCCTGAACCGCGACAACGTCTCAGGCATCCCCTCGACTTCGACCTGGGCCCTTCCCGAGAACTCCGAGACCCACACGGGGTCGCTGGCCGTCTTCTACCGCCCGTTCAAGGGATTCAGGAGCAGCGCCAACTACAGCTACGCCACCACGGACCACCCCTCCTACGGCGCCTCTTATCAGAAAAAGCACGAAGGAAAGGTCCTTGCCACCTACTCGCGCAGCAACTCCTGGGGGGTGACCGCCCACGGGCTGTTCCGGCGGGAGCAAAACGACGAGGTCGAGCACTTCCTGGTCAACTACCCGTTCGATCCTCTCAGCTACACGGTGTACCCGCTCACGGCAAGGACCAGGCGGACCGAAAACTCGAACGTGGGGATCTGGTACGTGCCGCTTCCCAGGCTGACTCTCGCTGCGCACTACGCGTACCTGCAAAACCACGTGGACCAGGCGGTCCTCTTCACCGGCGTAATCTCGGGGAGCGAGGCCGCTTCCGAGTTCTCCAGCCGCTCTCATGTCTATGGCGTGAACGCCACCTACTCCATGGACGAAAAGCTCGACATGTCGCTCATGATGCAGCAGATCAGGTCGATTGCCGCCTTCAAGCCGGTGCCGACGACCTTCACGGTCATCCCGGGGGACACCTCCGGGGTCGAGCAGTTGACCGAGCAGGACACGGTCATCAGCTCACTGTCCGCCCGGGCCGAATACCGTTTCAGCCGCGTGCTCTCCACCACGCTGGAGTACAGCGTGAAGGATTACGATGAAAAGAACGTCGCCTACAGCGCCTACGACGGCACGGTGCACGCCGTCATCGCCGGCGTGGCGGCGAAGTGGTAACCAAGGAGTAAGATCCTGACACTCATCCGTTCCATAGTTCTGCTGCTCGTGCTATGCGCCTTCATCCCCGCGTCGGACTCCCGCGCGGCCGGAAAGCTCATCGCCGCGCTCCTTACCTGCGACTTGCCGCGCTACCGCGATGCGCACAAGGCGTTCATGAAGGCGCTCGTCCTGAAGGGGTACGACCAGAGCAACGTGGAGGTGATCACCCAGACTCCCAACCCCGATGCCATCTCCTGGGCCAACAGCATAAGAAAATTCAACGCCATCGGCGCCGACGTCATCGTGTCCTACGGGACCTCCGCTACGCTGGTCGCCCTGCGCGAGTCCAACGACATACCGGTCATCTTCGCCGACGTGTACGGCCCCGTGGAGACCGGTGTCTGCAAGAGCATGGCCGCCAGCGGGCGCAACATAGCGGGGGTCAGCTCCAAGGTGCCGCTGGTCACGCTGATCAAGACGGCGATGGAGCTGAAGCCGATCCGGACGCTCGGGGTGATCTGCGCGACGCGGGAGGAGGGCGCGCTGGTGCAGTTGAAGGAGGCGCGCAAGATCGCCGCCCAGTCGGGTGTCATCCTGGTGGAGGCGAACGTGGCGGCGGGGGGGCTGGATGCCGCTCTCGCCTCCCTCTTCGCCGCGCGCGTGGACTGCATCTATGTCTCCGAATGCACGGCGGGAGGGCGGGGCTTTGAGAAGATCGTGCACAAGGCGACCGAAATGAAGATACCGGTGATCTCGCAGATGCCGGGGGCGGCCCAGAAAGGCGCGGTCATCTCCCTGGAGGCTGACCCCGCGGAGCAGGGGCAGATGGCCGCGGAGTACGCGGCGCGCGTTCTTTCGGGGAAGAAGGCGTCCCAATTCCCGGTGGTGACGCCGAAAAAGATCGACCTGATCGTGAACCTGAAGGCGGCGAAGTCCCTGGACTTGCACGTGCCGTTCCCCGTCCTTTCCGCCGCCACCAGGGTCCTTAAGTAATGTCTTTGAGGTGTTGATGGGAAAAATCCTGATCGTAGACGATGATGCGCCGTTTGTGGAGGCTTTGCGGGACAAGATCAACTCGCTTTATCCGCTGCTTGACGTGGTGGCGTGCACGGACCCGCTCCAGGCGCTCGCCATCTTGAAAGAGGAAGAAGTGGACCTCTTGCTGGTGGACCTGGAGATGCCCAAGCTCGACGGGAGCAAGATCTTCAGCTTCGCGGTCTCCGTCGGCATGGACAAGAACAGGATCGTGATACTGTCGGGGCGTGACTCCGATTACCTGCACGAGCAGTTCCCGATGGGGACCTGTCTTGCGGTGCTGAACAAGTACGAGGCGAAGCAAAAGGCCGTGCTGGACATGATCTTCAGCTCCATGCACAGAAAGGCCGCGGCGAGTTAGAGGCAGGGACTGGGGGGGAGCCCCCAGCCCCTGATTTTGAGGTTACAGATGGGAAAGAACATGAGGTTGACCTGCTACGGAAGGAAAGGGAGCAGGCCGGAATGGGAAAATGCGCTGTCGGGGGTCTCCTTCGATCTTTTTCTTGCGGAACTGGCCCAGGAACTGGAGCGCTTCGGAATCGCACTGGAGCAGGGGGGGGAATCCGGCCAGGTCATAGAGGTGAAGAGCTACGCGGACCTCCTTAACTCGGTGAGGATCGCCTCCCCCTCCGACGGCATCAGCAACGTCTGCGTCGGCCACGTGATAGGGAAGAGCCCCCGCCTCGACCCGATGGAGGACATCAGGCGTGCGGTGAACCGCATAGCTTTCGCGCCGGAAACGGTCGCGCCGGACGACGAGAACCGCAAGGTCTGCCACAACTGCGGCTGCGGCTGCTAAATCGGGTATATCGTGGCGCTCGCCGTGGCGCCGTCCAGGGTGACGATGGCGTAGCTCCCCGGCGCCCCCTCCTTGAGCGGACCGGGGTTTACCAGCAGCATCCCCTGCGCCGTTTCGACCGTGGCCAGATGCGTGTGCCCGTAAAGGACCACCTTCGCTCCCACCTCAACCCCCTTGCCGATCAACTGCCGCAGTCCGCCTTTCACGTGCTGCCTGTTGCCGTGCGTCATCAGGATGCGGCACCCTCCCA
>DNJC01000155.1:12953-22310 GCA_003490025.1 Geobacter sp.
TGGCGCCGCCTGGGCAGGTATCCGCTTATCCTGATATATGACAAAGCGCCCCTTGATGACAAGGAAAATCAGCCGGAACTGCTGCCGGACATTGCATTCATTGGAATAAGACGGTCGGCGGCTGTTTATGACTTCGGAGGGTACATGAAAAACAGGTGGGTGTTCTGGATCGTCGTCCCCGCAGTATCGATCCTGCTGCTCTTCGCCATCTGCGTCGGCGTCATAACGGTCCTGATCGGCGACGGCGACAAGCTGGCTGGAAGCGACGGGGTCGGGCTGGTCGAGTTGAAGGGCGTCATCGTCGACGGGCAGGAAACGATCAAGCAGCTGAACGAGATGAAGAAGGAAAAGCACATCAAGGCGGTGGTGCTGCGGGTCGATTCCCCGGGAGGGGTGGTCGGGCCGTCCCAGGAGATCTCCGCGGCGGTGAAGGGGCTTGCCAAGGTGAAGAAGGTCGTGGTCTCCATGGGGAGCGTCGCGGCCTCCGGCGGCTACTACGTCTCCGTGCCGGCGACACTCATCTATGCCAACCCCGGCACCATCACCGGGAGCATCGGCGTGCTGATGAAGTTCTCCAACCTTGAGGGGCTGATGGACAAGGTCGGCATGAAGGCGTTCACCATCAAGACCGGCAAGTTCAAGGACGTCGGCTCGCCTGCGCGCAGCATGACGGCGGAGGAGCGCGAGATGCTGCAGGGGGTGATCGACAGCACGCATGCGCAGTTCGTGCGCGCCGTTGCCGAAGGGAGGAAGCTCCCGGTGGAGCAGGTGCGGCAGATCGCCGACGGCAGGATCTTCTCGGGGGAGCAGGCGCTGTCGCTCAAGCTGGTGGACCGGATCGGGACCCTGCAGGACGCCGTAGCCGAGGCAGGGCGGCTGGGGGGGATCAAGGGAGAGCCTGAGGTGATCCGTCCGCGCAAGAAGAAGAACCCGGCGCTCGATCTCCTGATACAGGGGGCCGCGGAGCACCTGGGGATGCTCGCCGGCTCCGACAACGGTGTCAGTGTCGATTACCGGCTGGGGTGGTAGGGCTGGGGACTAGCCCCTAGCCCCGCTTCTGCCTTTAGATTTACCTTGACAAAAAAACCGCCATCTATATACTGAGAAACTTTGAAAAAGGGGGACACCGTTCTTTGAAGATAGAAATCGAGAAGGTGAAAAGGAAGCAGCTCGACCTCTCCGAGGTGGAGCCTGCGTCGCATTTCCCCAACCTGGTAGAGATGGAAAAGTCGGGCGAGTGCACCTTCACCGCCCCGGTCTCCGCCCAGGTCTCGGCTGTCTGGGAGTACGATCACGTGAGGGCGACCGGCAAGGTCGAAAGCTCTGCCCGTCTCACCTGCTCCCGCTGCTTGGTGGAATATGAAATCCCCATATCGTCGGAGTTCACCATCTTCTACACCGAGTCCAAAGGCGAGGAACTCGACGATGAAGTGGAGTTGAGCGACGAGGAACTGATCTCCGCCTCCTATGCCGGAGACGAGATCGACCTGGACCCGGAGCTTGCCGAACAGGTCATGCTGGAAATACCCTACAAGCCTTTATGCAGCGAGTCGTGCCGCGGGCTTTGCCCCCAGTGCGGAGCTGACCTGAACGCCGGAGAGTGCGGCTGCAATCGCGGCGGGATTAACCTTAAGATGGCCGCCCTGAAGAAGATCAAGATAGAAAAGTAAAAGGAGAACACCATGGCTGTACCTAAGAAGAAAACCTCCAAGTCGCGCAAGAACATGAGGCGTGCACACGACTTCCTGACTCCTCCCACCGTCTCGACCTGCCCCCAGTGCAAGGCTCCTAAACTCCCGCATTGCGTCTGCCCCTCCTGCGGCACCTACAAAGGGCGCCAGGTGCTGAAAACCGAAGAGCTCTAGGCTTCTCGTTTTCGCGCTGTCGTGACTGTACGGAATCCGCTTCCCAGGGGATATATGAGAGTTGCTGTCGATGTTATGGGGGGCGACAACGCCCCTCATGTTGAAGTAGAAGGTGCAGTAGCCGCGGCCAGAGAGTTCGGCATCCCGGTCACCCTGGTCGGAGACGTCGAAAAGGTGCGAGCCGAACTGGCCCGCTACGACTGCAAGGGGTTGGACATAGAGGTCTGGCACGCCTCCGAAGTGGTCGGCATGCACGACTCCGCCTCCGATGCGGTGCGCAAGAAAAAGGACTCTTCCATCCGTGTCGCCTTCGAGCTGGTGAAGGGAGGCGAGGCGGTTGCCGTGGTCAGCGCGGGGAACTCCGGCGCCACCATGGCCGCGGGGATGTTCGTGCTGAAAAGGATGAAGGGGATCGATCGCGCCGCCATCGCCCAGCTCTTCCCCACCGTTTCCGGAAAAACCCTCGTCCTCGATGTCGGCGGCAACGTCGACTGCAAACCGATCCACCTGGTCCAGTTCGCCGTGATGGGCGAGGTGTACGCCCGCTTCGTCATGGGGGTGGAAAACCCCAAGGTCGGGCTCCTCTCCAACGGCGAGGAGGCGAGCAAGGGTAACGAACTCACCCGCGAGACCAGCGCTCTTCTGCGCGAAAAACCGATCAACTACGTAGGGTACGTCGAAGGCCGGGACATCTTCAACGGTTCGGTCGACGTCGTCGTCTGCGACGGCTTCGTCGGCAACGTGGCGCTGAAGCTCTCCGAAGGGCTCGCCGAGGCCGTCGGGAAGATGCTCAAGAAAGAGATCGAGAGCAGTTTCCTGTCCAAGATCGGTTACCTCCTGAGCCGCAAGGCTTTCAATAATTTCAAGAAAACTGTAGACTACGCCGAGTACGGCGGCGCGCCTCTCCTTGGGATCAACGGCGTCGGCATGATCTGTCACGGCGGCTCCAACCCCAAGGCGATCAAGAACGCGATCCGCTTTGCCCATGAATATGCGCTGAAAGGGGTGAACGGTCGTATGGCTGAGAAGCTGAACGAGAGTTTCCCCGGTGGAGTACGCGAGCGGGAAGGCGCCCAGGCGCCCGAGCCCGGCACAGAAAAGGTGGCTTCATGATTAGACCAAGGATTACCGGTACCGGTTCCGCACTGCCGGAAAAAGTGCGGACCAATTTCGACCTGGAAAAGATGGTGGATACCAGCGACGAGTGGATCGTCGCCAGGACCGGCATCCGCGAACGCCGCATCGCCTCCGAAGGGGAGTACACCTCGACCTTCGCCACGCTGGCGGCCCAGAGGGCGCTCGAGGCGGCCGGGGTCTGCGCCGAGGAGATCGACCTGATCGTGGTCGGGACCCTCACCCCCGACTTCCCCTTCCCGGCCACAGCCTGCATCGTGCAGCAGAACCTCAAGGCGGTCAACGCGACCTGCTTCGACCTCTCCGCCGCCTGCTCCGGTTTCATCTACGCACTCGCCACCGCCGAAAAGTTCATCGTCTCCGGGAGCGTGAAGAAGGCGCTGGTGATCGGGGCCGAGGTCCTTTCCCGCATCGTCGACTGGACCGACCGCAACACCTGCCTCCTCTTCGGCGACGGCGCCGGCGCGGTGGTGCTCGAGGCGGTCGAGGGGGAGAACGGCATACTCTCAAGCCATATGCACAGCGACGGCAACTACTGGGAGATCCTGTACCAGAAGGGGGCCGGCAGCCGCTACCCCGCCACCCATCAGAACGTGGACGACCGGATGGTCTTCCTCAGCATGCAGGGGAACGAGGTGTTCAAGCTGGCGGTACGCGCCATGGGCGAGGTCGCCCTCGAGGCGCTGCAGGCAAACGGCCTGACCTCCGACGATGTCTCGCTCTTCATCCCGCACCAGGCCAACCAGAGGATCGTCGATTCGGTCGGCAAGAGGCTCGGCATCGGCGGCGACCGCGTCTACGTGAACCTCGACCGCTACGGCAACACCTCCGCGGCCTCCATCCCGATCGCCCTCGACGAGGCGGTCCGCGCCGGCCGGCTCAAGGAGGGGGACATCCTCCTGCTGGATGCCTTCGGCGGCGGCCTCACCTGGGGCGCCTCGCTGATCCGCTGGTAAGGAAACTAGGATAAGAACAACAGAGGTTACCCATGCAATCTTATGCATTCATATTCCCGGGGCAGGGATCCCAGCACGCCGGGATGGGGAAGGACCTGGCGGATAACTTCAAGACCGCCAGGATCAGTTTCGAGGAGGCCGACGACGCACTCGGCTTTTCCCTCTCTCGCCTTTGCTTCGAGGGGCCCGAGGAGGATCTGAAGCTCACGGCCAACACGCAGCCGGCCATCCTCGCCGCCAGCGTCGCGGCTCTCAGGGTGCTGAGGGAGGAATCCCCGCTCACCCCGTCGTTCCTCGCGGGGCACTCGCTGGGCGAGTACTCGGCGCTGGTCGCCTCCGGGGCCCTCCAGTTCGCCGACGCACTCAGGATCGTCAGGGCACGCGGCAGCTACATGCAGGACGCAGTCCCGGTAGGTGTCGGGGCCATGGCCGCCATCCTGGGCGCCGAGGCCGACGTGCTGCAGGGGATCTGCGAGGAAGCGGCGCAGGGGCAGATCGTCTCGCCCGCCAACTTCAACTCCCCCGGCCAGATCGTCATCGCCGGACACACCGCCGCCGTGAACCGCGCCATCGAGATCGCCAAGGGGAAAGGGCTCAGGAAGGCGATGCTCCTGCCGGTCAGCGCCCCGTTCCACTGCGCCCTGATGCAGAAGGCGGCGCAGCGGCTCTCCGAAACGCTCGACCCGATCCAGGTCGGCCCGCTGGCAACCCCTGTGGTGACCAACGTGGAGGCGAAGCCGAACTCGGACGCGGCGCGGGTGAAGCCGCTTCTGGTCGAGCAGGTATGCTCGCCGGTACTCTGGGACGCGACGGTGCAGCAGATCGTCGCCGCGGGCGTAACGGGCTTCGTCGAGATCGGCCCCGGCAAGGTGCTGGCCGGCCTGGTCAAGAGGATCGACAAGGAAACCACCTGCTTCAACGTGCAGGACATGGCCGGAGTGAAGGCATTGACGGGAGGTGCGCAATGAGCTTGGACGGACAGGTCGCCATCGTAACAGGGGCTTCACGCGGCATCGGCCGCGCCGTCGCCCTGAAACTCGCCGCCGCCGGCGCCTCCGTCGTGGTCACCGCGACGACGCTCGCGGGGGCCTCCAAGACGGCCGACGAAATCGCCGCTGCCGGCGGCAAGTCGCTCGCCGTCAGGGTAGACGTGTCGGTAGCCTCCGACGTGGAGGCGCTCTTCAAGGAGACCACCGCCACTTTCGGGAGGGTGGACATCCTGGTGAACAACGCCGGGATCACCAAGGACGGCCTGCTTCTCAGGATGAAGGAGGAGGACTGGGACGCGGTCCTCGACGTGAACCTGAAGGGGGCCTTCAACTGCACCCGCGAGGGCGCCAAGGTGATGTCCAAGGCGCGCTACGGCAGGATCGTCAACGTCTCGTCGGTAGTCGGCGAGATGGGGAACCCGGGGCAGGCCAACTACTGCGCCTCCAAGGCGGGGATGATCGGCCTCACCAAGTCCGTGGCCAGGGAACTCGCCCGCAGGAACGTCACGGTCAACGCGGTCACCCCCGGCTTCATCGAGACGGACATGACCAACGAGCTTTCCGAGAAGGCCAAAGAGGCGCTCCTGGAGCAGATCCCCATGGGTAAACTCGGTTCCGCCGACAACGTCGCGGACGCCGTGCTGTTCCTCGTTTCAGGCGGCGCTTCCTACATCACCGGGCACGTACTTTCGGTGAACGGCGGCATGTACATGTGAGTCGGCTGGCGGCGTTGTTTTTACTTTCAGCGCCAAAAATACCTTTTGCAAATTCGTCTTTTCATGCTATGAAATAGCAGTCTTGGTTCAACCAAATCAAAAACGTCTGAAATCGTTACAATCAAATGGAGGTGGTATAGTGGCTTCGATCGAAAAGCGTATTAAAGAGATAGTTGCTGAGCAATTGGGTGTTGACGAGGCACAGGTGACCAACGAGTCTTCCTTCATGGACGACCTGGGCGCCGACTCCCTCGACACCGTCGAGCTGGTAATGGCACTCGAAGAAGAGTTCGAGATTGAGATATCCGACGAGGACGCCGAGAAGATCCAGTCGGTTCAGGATGCAATCGACTACATCACCGATCACACCTAGCAGAGAGGGGGGAGTCTTGCTTCCCCTTTTTCATGCCGCCCGCGTGCGGCATGAGCATAAGCATTCCAAGGAGTTGAGAGTATGAGAAGAGTTGTTGTCACGGGAGTCGGTGTGGTTTCCCCCCTCGGGTGCGGAAACGGCAAGAACTGGGACGCCCTGGTTGCCGGCAAGTCCGGTATCGCCCCGATCACCCGTTTTGATGCCTCCGACCTTCCGGTAAGGATCGCCGGCGAGGTGAAGGACTTCGTCGCCGAGGACTTCATCGACAAGAAAGAGATCAAGAAGATGGATCTCTTCATCCAGTACTCGCTCGCCGCAGCCCAGTTCGCCATGGAAGACTCCGGTCTGCAGATCACCGAGGAGAACGCCGAGCACGTGGGCGTGTTGGTTGGTGCCGGTCTCGGCGGGCTTCCCGCCATCGAGCGTTACCACAGCTCGCTGCTGGAAGGGGGCTACAAGAAGATCTCCCCGTTCTTCATTCCGATGCTGATCATCAACCTGGCTCCGGGGCACATCTCCATCAAATACGGGGCCAAAGGCCCGAACGTCTCCTCGGTCTCCGCCTGCGCCACCGGCACCCACTCAATAGGGGACGCCTACCACATGATCCAGCGCGGCGACGCCGACGCCATGATCGCGGGCGGCACCGAATCGACGGTCACCCCCTTGGGCATCGGCGGTTTCGCGGTGATGAAGGCGCTCTCCACCAACAACGACGACCCGGCCGGCGCTTCGCGCCCGTTCGACAAGGGGAGGGACGGCTTCGTCCTCTCCGAGGGGGCCGGCATCGTGGTGCTCGAGGAGTACGAGGCTGCCAAGGCGCGCGGCGCCAAGATCTACGGCGAAGTGGTGGGCTACGGCCTTTCCGGCGACGCCTATCACCTGACCTCTCCCGCACCCGGCGGGGAGGGGGCGGCGCGCTGCATGAAGATGGCGCTCCGTACGGCAGGCATCAACCCGGAGCAGGTAGACTACATCAATGCCCACGGCACCTCGACCCCCTACGGGGACGTCGGCGAGACCATGGCGATCCACTCCGTTTTCGGCGACCACGCCAGAAAGCTGATGGTATCCTCCACCAAGTCGATGACCGGGCACCTGTTAGGCGCGGCCGGCGGCATTGAGGCGGTCTTCTCGCTCATGGCCATGAAGAACTCCGTCGTACCGCCGACCATCAACTACACGGAGCCCGATCCCGAGTGCGATCTGGACTACGTCCCGAACACGGCCCGCGACGCCAAGGTCGAGTATGCCATGAGCAACTCGTTCGGCTTCGGCGGCACCAACGCGTCGCTGCTCTTCAAGAAGGTGTAGCATGATAGTTCTCGGCAGCGATCACGGCGGGTTGGACCTGAAAAACGAGATAAAGAGCCTTCTTACCGAGCGGGGCCTGCCCTGCGAGGACCTGGGGACCCACAACGGCGATTCCGTCGACTACCCGGATTTCGGGGAGCGGGTGGCGCGCCGGGTTTCCGAGGGGAGCGCCGAGAAGGGGATACTGGTCTGCGGCACCGGGATAGGGATGTCCATCGTGGCCAACAAGTTCCCCGGCATTCGCGCGGCGCTTGCCACGGACGTCTTCATGGCGACCATGGCGAAGGAGCACAACAACGCCAACATCCTGGTCCTGGGAGGTCGGGTGCTGAAGACCGACCTGGCGCGCGAGATGGTGGCGGCCTGGCTCGACACCGAGTTCGCCGCGGGACGGCACCAGGGACGCCTCGACAAGATAACGGCCGTCGAGCGGGAACTGGGAACCAAGCTTCCCTGATCTTCATTTTTCTTGCAGGAGCGGCACTACTGCCGCGATAGCCGCGGGTTGCCGCTCCTGCAGGATTGTTATCAGCACCAACGGGACTCCACGAGGTCCCGTTTTCATTTAAACCAGCAATTTTAGGAGAAAAGAAATGTCTGTACTGGAAACATTCGATCCGGCAGTGGCGGAGGTCATTCGGCATGAGACGGAGCGCCAGGAATACAACCTCGAACTGATCGCCTCGGAGAACTTCGTCTCCCCGGCCGTGCTCGAGGCCCAGGGATCGGTACTCACCAACAAGTACGCCGAGGGGTACCCCGGCAAGCGCTATTACGGAGGCTGCCACTGCGTCGACGTCGTGGAGAACCTCGCCATCGACCGCGCCAAGGAGTTGTTCGGGGCCGACCACGTCAACGTGCAGCCGCACTCCGGCTCGCAGGCGAACATGGCCGTCTACTTCTCCGTGCTGAAGCCCGGCGACACCGTGCTCGGCATGAACCTGGCCCACGGCGGCCACCTGACCCACGGCAGCCCGGTCAACTTCTCCGGCAAGCTGTTCAACATCGTCCCCTACGGCGTAGGCAAGGAAACCCAGACCATCGACTACGAGGAGGCCGAGCGCCTCGCCGTCGAGCACAAGCCCAAGATGATCGTGGTCGGCGCCTCCGCCTACCCGCGCATCATCGATTTCGAGGCCTTCCGCCGCATCGCCGACAAGGTTGGCGCCGTGGTCATGGTCGACATGGCCCACATCGCCGGCCTCGTCGCTGCGGGTCTGCACCCGAGCCCGGTTCCCTACGCCGAGTTCGTCACCACCACCACCCACAAGACCCTGCGCGGACCGCGCGGCGGCATGATCCTGTGCCGCGAGGAGTACGCCAAGACCCTGAACTCCAACATCTTCCCGGGGATCCAGGGGGGCCCGCTCATGCACGTCATCGCCGCCAAGGCGGTGGCCTTCAAGGAGGCGCTCACCCCCGAGTTCAAGGCCTACCAGGAGCAGATCGTCAAGAACGCCCAGGCGCTGGCCGCAGGCCTCATGAAGCGCGGCTTCAAGCTCACCTCGGGCGGCACCGACAACCACCTGATGCTGGTCGACCTGTCTCAGACCGAGCTGACCGGCAAGGTCGCCGAGGAGGCGCTGGACCGCGCCGGCATCACCGTGAACAAGAACGGCATCCCCTTCGACACCCGCTCGCCGTTCATCACCTCCGGCATCCGGATCGGCACCCCGGCCGCGACCACCCACGGCCTCAAAGAGGCCGAGATGGAGACCGTCGCCGGCCTGATCGCAGACGTCCTGGCCAACGTCGAGGACGAGGCCAAGATCGCCCATGTGAAGGCCGAGGTCAACGCGCTCATGAAGCGCTTCCCGCTCTACGCGGGTCGCCTGGCCTAGGGCGAAACAGTATAAGAACAGACCGCAGTTTGAAGCGGAGAAGGGGACGATTTACATCGTCCCCTTTTTTTAATGGGCTGGCGGAGTCATGGCATCCCTAGACTGATTACTACTCAGCCTTGTCCGGCTTGGCCTTTGCGCTAGCTCCAAAACTCCTGCAAATCAGTCC
>DNJC01000153.1 GCA_003490025.1 Geobacter sp.
GCTAATACCATTTTCTTGTTCATTACTTACTCTCCTTTTTTGTTTGAATGTAGTGTTGCTGCATCCATGGAAGTGGTACTGCTAACTGCATTTGCCTGCGAGGTGAATTCCCCCCTTTCCTTAGGTTATTTTTTACGTCTAAAAATGAGATCTCCGTGCATTGAAGGACTACTAGGTGCGTCTCCTGCTGCAACGCGAGTGCCGGACAAAACTTTAGACCAAAAAAAAGTTTAGTTCAGGTGTTTTTATGGTTAACAAAAACAAAGATAAAACCGGCTAACCCAAAGCCAGGACTAAGAAAATCATCGGCTAAGGTAAATTTAAAATTAACTACGACTCAGTTTATCTCAGGCGTTTTTTGACGGCGCATGCCGCTCGGCTCTGGGCATCTCGCGGTTATTAGGCGGATTGGCTCAGCCAAAGCACGAGGCCTCGGTCATATGCCGCAGTGAGAGGGGGGCGAAGGGAGGCTGGGGAGGTAAAACCGGGGAGAAAAGGGGGACTAACCCCTCCCGCAAGGGGAGGGGGGACTTGAAGGACGCTACTGTGGTTTATTCAGCGAAGAGCGGGCTTTTTCAGCGGGGGGAAGGGGGACTTGGATCTGGAACGGAGTATGTGCCGGGGCGCCCCGTTGTCCGGGTAGAACTGCTGCTGAGCGACTGTCGTGTGGCAGGTGCCGGCCACGGTGCAGTTCGGGTTGGGGAGGGTCGCATCGTAGACTGCCGTGATCCCGGTGTAGCGGGTGTCGAAATTGACCAGGTGCGCGCCGTTGGTCGCGGTGCCGCCGCGCAGCGCCGGGACGCCGTGCGGGTCGTGGCACGCCGAGCAGGGGGCCTGGTGGTCCCGCACATGGGACTGGTGCAGCAGCACGGATCCCGAATGCGACATGGCGGACGGGTTCAGCAGGTAATCTTGCTCATGACANNCTCCTGCCGGTCCTCGCCGCGGTGTCGGTGCTCACCGGGTGATACGAGGGGTTGTCCGGCGCGAAACGCAGGCTCTCGTCGTAGGTCGAGTAGAGGCGCACGGGGCGCTGGGCGGATGCGGACTTGAATTCGCCGGCGCTCGCCCCGGCATGGCACCTGAGGCAGATCTCGTACTCGTAGCGGGCGGCCCCGTTACCGGGGAGGGCGATGCCGTTGATCCCTACCCCCCTCACCCCTCGCAGCGCCCCGTTAATGTTCGGCGCCACGGAGGCAGGCGTCACGTCCGGGGTGGTCGAACCGAGGGGGCCTCCCTGCCACCCGGCCTGGTGCGGGTTGTGGCAGTCGACGCACTGCACGTGCTTTTGGTCGCTGATCAGCGGCAGGGTCTCGTTTGCCTTATGGATGTTGGGGTAGTTCTGTATCGGATGCGTGAAGGGCCTGGCGAACTGCGTCACGATGTCCGGGGTGGACGCGATGTAGGTCGCCCCCTTGTGGCAGGTCCCGGTGCAGTTGCTCTCCTCCCCGGAAAGCGCGTCCGGCTGGCGCAGCAGGTGCGTGCCGCGCTGGGCGTTGTGGGGGAGATGGCAGTTTATGCAACCGTCGACGGCAACCGGGGAGGATACCTCGGGGACGTATCGGGTCCCCCCGGTGCGGTGCGTGCTGTCCCCGTCGGTCCATCCGGCCTTGTTGTGGCAGTCGAGGCAAAGGGCGTCGTGCTTCACGGAGGTATCCCGCACCAGGAAGTTGCCGTACTGGTTGTTGTGGGGGTCATGGCAGCTGTTGCACTCGACGTAGGTCTCCTCGGCGAGCTTGATCCCCTTCGCCTCCAGTGTCGCCATGTCGTACAGCTCGGTGGAGAGCCCGTAGGTCATGGAGATCGGGTGGCTGGTGGAGAGGTCTTTGCCCAGGTTGGAGTTCTTGCGCGGATCGACGTCGGGCGGGGGCAGCGGCCCGAGGGTCGAGAGCGGGTAATCGCCGACGATTTTCCCAAGCGCTATGGTGCCGTCGTGGCAGCTGAGGCAAAGGCGCGAAACACCCATAGGCTGCTGCGGGTTTGCCTTTATGGTCGGAGAGGCGTAGGGCGTGTAGATGGAGAGGTTGGACTTGCGGCTCCAGAGCGGCCCGTCGAAGGTTGCGTGATGGGGCGTGTGGCAGAAGACGCAGACCCGGCTTTCGTCGGTCGCCTTGATGTCGTGGGCGCCGCCCCCTCCGGTCACGGAGAGGTTGTGCGGCGTATTGGTGACGTGCAGCCCCTGAAGCGAGGCGGATGCCGTCGTCGCCCCGGTTACCAGGGCGGCCAGCACTACGGCAGTATATGTTCTCAGCTTGCTCGTATTCATGAGGGTACCTGCGGGTAATGCGTGGCTATTTGCTGCTGACCGACGGTCTCGTTACCGGTTCGTCCACCTTGAGGTACTTGAAAACCTGTATCCTGCGGTTGTAGGAGTCGGAAACGTAAATGAAGTCGTTTTTGTCTATGAAGAGCCCCGACGGCATCCAGAACTGTCCGGCGCCGGCGCCGTGGGATCCGAAATCGAGCAGAACCCTCCCCGCCTGATCGAAGATCTGGACCGCATCGAACATGGCGTCGCAGACGTAGATGTGCCCGTCGCTGTCCACCGCGACCCCCTTGGGTTTCGCGAAGCTCCCGGGGGTGTCGCCGGGCTTGCCGATGCTGCTCTTGAAGCGTCCCTGCGGCGAGAAGATCTGGACCCGAGCGTTGAGCGCGTCGGTCACGTACAGCGCCCCTTCCTTGTCCACCACCAGGTCCGTGGGGTAGTTGAACTGCCCGGGACCGGTCCCCCGCGTACCGATGCGCATCCGCTCGTTGCCGTTCATGTCGATCACCACCACCTGGTGGCTCGCCGTGTCCGAGACGTAGAGGAGCCGGTTCTGCCTGTTGAAGGTGATCCCTGTCGGCCTTTCCATCAGAAACTTGCTGAAGCGCTCAAGCTTCTTGCTTTCCAGGCCGTAGCGGTAGACGATCCCGGTCCCCGCGTCCGTTATGTACAGGTTGTTGCCGTCGTCCTCCGTGACTGCGATAGGGGTGCGAAAGGCGGGGACCTTCCCGGCGCCGATCACGGAGTAAAGCTTCTCGGGCTGGTCCATGACATGGATCAGGCCGAGACCCACGTCGACGATGAAGACCCTGTCGCGGTCGTCGACAAAGACGCCGTAGGGCTTGCCGAAGCCGGCATTGGCCTCGCCTGCCACGAAATCCACCACGCGCTGCCAAAACCCCTTGGCGATGCCGAGGTCGCGGTAGTTCCCGATCTCCCTCACCCAGGTGATGCGCGAAGGCATCGGCAGCGGCGGCCACTGCAGTTCGCGGTCCGGCTGGGGGCCGCGCCGGGTGGCCAGAGATATGTCGCTGCAGCCGGCGAGCGATGTGAGGAAGCAGCAGCAGGCTATCAACCGGATTATTAGTTTCATGACCGCACTCTCACGTTAGAAAAACCTCGAAATCCTCATTTGCAGGTGCTGATCGCTGCTCAGGACGCCGGCAGTGTAGCGGAAGTTCGCCTGCCCTGCCACGGATATCGTCATCCTGCGCAGGGTCCACTGAACCCCGAGGCTCATGGAAAGGTTGTCGGTGACGATGGTCCCCCTGCTGTCCATGGCGTTCGCCGTCGCGGTGAGGACGGCGGCGTTCTCCAGCGGCCTGGTGTAGCTTGCCCCTGCCGAGACGATATTCATGGAACGCTTGGTGCCGGGACCGTTCACCAGCGGGTTGGTCTCCACCATCACGTAGCGCTCCGAAGCCGTAACGGAGAGCTTCCCCAGGCGGTAGTCGCCGCCGTAGGTAAGATAGCCGCTCAGCGACTGGTTGCGGTCCTGGTCGGTGGAGGTGCTGCTGTACTCGGTTGAGAACGAGCCGGCCTCGAACCGCCTTTCGGCACCCAGCCGGTAGGCATCGGTGGAGGTCAGGTTCACCTGGTCCGCCTCGCCGGAAACCAGCTCCTGGCTCGAGCCGTCCCAGCTCGCGTAGATCCTGTATCTGTTTTGGAACAGGGAGATGTCCCCCCCCACCCCTTTCGAGCTGTAGGCGTAGGTGATGTGGGTGTTGACCAGATGCTGGTACGAGATCTTCAACTTGTCGCCGGCATGTATCTCGCTCCCGGCCACCAGAAAGAAGATCTCCGTCTGACTCCCCAACTGCCTGACCTGGTAATCCTTGTTCTCCACGTACGCCAGGGTGCGGACGGCGGGGTCGGCGTTGCGCACCACGATGGTCGAGGCGACGATCACCGCCTCGTCGAGGATCAGCGGATCGACGGCGCTCGCCGTGTGCGGTTCGTCCAGGACGCTCAGTTTGTCGTCGGTCAGCTTGTTGGAACTCATCCCGTACTGCTTGCGCCCCTGCAGGTGTATCACGCTCTCGGCCGGGAGAATCTTCTGGTAGGCAAGGCTGACGGAGCCGGATGCGTTCTGTTCTGTGCCGGTATCGAACTTCCTGCTGGAACCCATGAGATCGAGGCGGGTGGAGAAGCTCTGGAAGAGCTTGTGCTGCAGCCAGAACCTCGAGCTGTTCTGCTGTTGGGAGCGCCCGGGGGTCTCCTGCCTGCTGAAGCTGTAGTCGAGTCCGGAGGTCAGCGCCTTGCCGAAGTCCCAGGCGAGGTACTCGCCGATCTCGGCGGAGCGCGACTCGTTGTCCCCCCTCTGGTTGGCGATGCGCCAGCGCGAGTACAGGATGCGATTGAGCTCCTTCGTTCCGATGTGGAAGGTGTTGTTGAGCGTCGCATCCATGTTCCCGGTCCTGTCGCTCGCCCCCCCGCCCCCCTTTATCGTCCCGGCTTGCCGGCTGTTGAAGATGGTGAAGTTCGTGTTGCTTATGTCATGGTAGTTGTGGGCGGCGCCGAAGGAATAGGTGTCGCTCACCTGGAGCCTGTCGCTCTCCAGGCCGTCGGTCTCGCTGCTGGAGCGGCTGAAGTTGAATGCCGCCGGCAGGAATTTGCTGTTCAGCGTGATGCTCATCCCGGTGGTGTCGTTCTTCTGCTGGTAGCTGGAGGCGAACTCCCTGGGGATGTCGGTGATGTTGGAGGTCAGGAAAAAGTTGACCGGATAAGGGAACCTGTCCAGGAGCACGCCGTTTATGTCGTAAAGGATCCCGTACCCCTTGGAGAGGCCGGACGACTTCCCCTGGCCGTCGTGCCTCTGCTGGTCGGCCTTCAGGTCGAGCGACACCTGGCCGTGCAGCAGGCGCGCCCGGTACACGGAGTAATCGATGCTCAGGCGGTAGTCTTCGGTGAGGCCGTTTTGAAAGCTCGAGCCGAGCTGCCCCTCGCTCGCGTCGAAACGGTACGAGAGATCGACCGACTGCCTGAGGTTGGTCAGCGTGAGCAGGCTCGTCACCTGCGCCGCGGCATCGGTTGCCGCCCCGCCCACAACGAGAGTGGTCGCGAACAAAAGGGCGGGTGATTTCATCCACTTGCTCGTCATTTCAAGAAGAACGGACTGCTACCGTAGTGCGGGTTGTGGCAGTCGACGCAGATGAGCTTGCGGTCGGCGACCTTGTCATGCAGGCTCAGGGCCGCCCTCGGCTCCTTGTGGCAGGTGGCGCAGATGAGTTTGGCGCTGGTCTTTAGGAGCGGCCCGTCGGGCGAGTTGTGCGGAACGTGACAGGCAAGGCAGTCGCCGACGGCAGCGGGCCCGTGTTGGTAGGGCCCCTTGAAAAAGTCCTTGTGGCACATCAGGCAGAGTTCGTTCAGGGGGCGCATCAGGCCCGAGTCCTTGCTCTTGTCGTGGCAATCGTTGCATTTCTTCTCCCCGTAGGGGCGATGCACCGACTCCTCGGGTTTGACGCTGTCGGCAACCGCTTTTTTGCCGGAAAGCTCGTCGCGCAGGTCGGCGAGCTTCTTGTCCGTGTACTCGGTGCAGATCTGCTCGGGAGGAGGAAGGGTCGGGACACCGTCGAAAACAGTGGAGAGCACCTTGTGCCTGCTGATCGGATCGCACCCCGCCAGGAAAGCGGCGGATATCAACGCCATTGCGGCAATATGAAATAAAGTTCTCAGCATCTTCACCTGTTTCCCGGTGTCGTCATGGCTATCCCCTCCCCGGCTTCCGCCGCGGGGGGGACCGCAGGCCGCAATACCGCGCCCTCCCCGAAGAAAAACGGGGTCGGCCGGGAGGGCGGCATTGCTACTGCAAGGCTATTTCGCCGGAGCGGGTGCGGCCTGGGCGGCGCCCCCCTTGCCCTCCCCGGCCTTGGGCTTCGGCTCCGCCTTCGGCTCCTCGTAGTTTGAGGGCGGAACGGTTCCCTTCAAGTGCCCCAAGCCGTAGAAGGCGACCTTGACGGGGCCGAACTGGTTGGTCACCACGATGATCTGCTCGAGGATGAAATCCTTGTCGGCGAATTTCTGGAAGTACTCCAGGTTGTCGGTGGAGATGGTCACGCCGGCGGGGAGGTTCAGGGAACCCTCGACGAACCCGGGGTCGCCGAAGAACATCAACAGGCGCCCCTTGTCGTTGAAGATCTGCACGTTCTGGTGCGACGCGTCGACGACGTAGATGCGCCCTTCCTTGTCGACCGCGATCCCCCTGGGGCGGCCGAACTCGGAGAAGGCGTCACCCATCTTGCCGAAGGAGAAGACGATGTGGCCGTCGCGGTCCAGCTTGATGATCTTGCCGCTGCCGACATTGGTCACGTAGAGGTACCCGGCGGAGTCGATGGTCATGTTGGTCGGCATGGAGAGCCCCTGGACCGTCTCGGTGCTCTTCCCGATGCTCCTGAGCAACTCGCCGCTGCTCCGGTCGATCACCTTGATCTCGTTGTTGGCGTAGTCGAGCGCGTACAGGTTGACGTCGTCCACGGCCACGTCAACCGGCTTCATGTTCATGTCCTTGCCGTATGCCTTGAGATAGGCGCCGGAGGGGTCGTACATCAGGATTTCCTTCCGGAACGTGTCGGCGACGAAGAGGTTACCGTCCTTGCTGACGGCCAGGTTGATCGGCTTTCTCATCTTGCCGAGCCCCTTGTTGCCCGGCAGCGACTGAAAGGCCTGCTGCGCGAGGTCCATGATCAGCACGTCGTTGGCTATGGAGTCGACCACGTAGATCTTCCCCTTTTCCGTGCTGATGCCGTACGGCTTCGATATGAACTTGACCGCCTCCTCCTCCACCTGTCCGAAGGAGAAGACGGAGAAGCTTGCCTTCTCCTTGACCACGTCCTTGGAGCCGTTGACCCCCTTCAGATACTGAACGCGCGGCGGGTTGGGAGCCGGCGGAAAGAATACAGGCTCCGTCGATGAGCTTTTTTTGGTGGCGCAACCGGTAAGACCTACCGCCAGCAGCGCAGCCATCAGGAGCATGCTCCGTTTCACATTGCCTGGGACCTTACCAACTAACCTTGAGACCATTTCCTGTTCTCCTTACTGTTTTTTCAACTGCCGATGTGTGGAATGTACCCTATGAAAAGCCGGCGTTTCCAGCAGCGCCCCCGGGGAATCTGCCCGCGTCGGGGAGCCGGCGGCGATCACTTCGTGTAGACCTGCGGCTTGTCGCGGTCGTAGGCGAAGGCGCGGTGGCATCCGGGGGCGCAGCTCCCCCCGGTGGAGGTGATCTTGAAGTTGATGGGAATCTTCCAGTCGCCAAAGGACGCACCTTCGACGTTGATAAGCTTAGGGCCGTTGCTTGCGTGCGGGGCGTGACAGACCCTGCAGGTTCTCCCCTTCCTGAGGTTACTTACATGGAGGTAGTGCAGGTTCCTGTTACCGTTGCGGAACTTGGTGTAGATGGTGGTGTCCGGGAAGGTGAGGAGGTGCTTTTCGTGGCATTTCAGGCAGACCTGGTAGCTGTCCGGCTTGTACGGGGCGTACACCGCTTCCGGATACGCGCCGGCCAGCAGACGGAAATGGTCCGAACCGTGGGGGTCGTGACACGCCTTGCATTGTCCCTTCTGGATCGGGCCGTGCAGGTATTTCTTCCCTTCCAGTTCCTTCTTGATGTTGTGCAGCGGCGGCTTGCCGAGGGTATCGGTGCCGTGGCAGCTCAGGCAGGTGTTTTGCTCGTCCAGGGCGAGGAGCCCCTTGGCCTTCGAGAAGTGGCTCGAGTGGCAGCTGCTGCATCCCGCCGCCTCGACCAGCGGCTTGTGCGGCACCTTCAACGCCACCTTCTTCCCCACTCCCTTGTGGCACCCTACGCAGAGGTCGGGCATCTTGTCGTTGAGAAACATCACGACCGAGGAGCCGTGGGCGTTATGGCAGGCGGTGCAGGCGTCGTTCTTCACCGGCGGGTGGACCACGGCCGCCGTCTTGAGCAACTCGGCGAAGTCGGCGTGGCACTTGAGACAGAGGTCGCGGATCGGCGCTTTCAGCAGGGACTTGTTGGCGGAATCGTGGGGGTCATGGCACTCGGTGCAGGAACCGACGGCGGCGGGGCCGTGCATGTACTTCGCGTTGAGGGACTTGCTGTCGTGACACCCCTTGCAAAGCGGCATCAGGTCGTCGCCGGCGTCGAGCAGGAACCGGCCGCTGGCGCCGTGAGGCTTGTGGCAGTCGAGGCAGGCGCCCTCCTGAACCGGTGCGTGAACCACCTTCTTCTTCCCGATGCCGTCGTGGCAGCTCTTGCAGAGTTCAGCGCCCTTGGCGACCAGCTCGAAGCTTTTGCCCCCCTTCACGGGGTGCTCCTTGGCGCGCTGCACATGGCAGCTGGCGCAGTCGCCATCCTTGACCGGCGCATGCATCTGTTTGAATTTGGCGATATCGGGGTGGCAGGTCGCGGTTACGCAGTTTTCACCCCTGGCGCTGCCGAAGGGGAAAAGGGCGAGGGCGAGAAGCGCAATGGGGACAAGGGCACGAATGTTCATTAATGGCATCCTACCGGAAAGATGAGATGTGTCCTGGCTTTGTCGGGTCCGCATCAAAAATGCAGGTCACCGGTTGCGGAAAAGTCGATACTTGGTATCCTCTTTGTCGTTGCGCTCAAGGCTGGGCCTCCGAGGAAAGAGAGGCTCCCCCGCTTGCGCGCGTCGCACCCCCCATTTCCCCCCTCCGTCATATCCCCGCAAACCACCCGGCACAGGCCGGCATCGGACTGGCGCGATTCACCACCCAGAGCGGGATGGTACCGGCCGCAGAATATGCTTTTCCACAAGAAAAAGCCAGCAAAATTCTCCAGTTTTTTAGCAGAACCAAGCGAAGTTTTCAATATGAAATGACCCCGTTACGGCAGCTTCCCCGATAGTTCGGCAGGTTAAGGGAACGCCGCGCCGGCGGCACATCATGCATGAGATTTAATACCGGGGTGTGCTGCGGATGGTCCGGGGCGGGGCGCGGGGAAGCGGCAGACAACGCCAATTGCCCGGATCGTGAACGGTTCGCTGCGGCCGGCGGGGGAGCGGGGGATCCGGCGGGTGGAATCGGACTTCTACTCCCTCCCGCGCCCTTGATCGGGCTACCCCTCCGGGTAATCGGTGAGCGCCAGGAAGGTCTCCTTCAGTTCGAAGGAGAAGATGGAGAACATCCTTTCGGCAAGCCTCGTGGTGAGGAGCGGCGGGTACAGCGGCACGGCGAGCCGGTAGATCAGGTCGAGCAACCCGTCGTGGGGGTTTTCTTCGAGGAAAAGCGCGCCGTATTGCAGCACCGGGGCGAACAGCAGCGCCTCTTCCATGACGGCGTCGTCCTCGCTGAAGTACGGCAGGATCATCTCCAGCGAGAAACAAAGGCCTGAACCGCCGGCGTCCTCCGAGATGCTCAGGAGCACCTCGTCCTGCGGAGAGCCGAATTCAAGCGACTCGGGAGACAGGCTTCCGGCCGGAAGGACCAGCACCTTGCCGTGAATCGGGTCGATCCCGTAGGGGGCCTCCCTGCCGGCCAGGAAGCGCTCCAGGGCGACATACCCCTTGGTCTGCATTCTCCCCATACCGCGGTAGAAGGCGGTACGGAACGCGTCCCGGTTGGCGATCAGCTCCTCCAGGGGGACGAATTCCTGCTCCGCCCCCGACGGCCTCGCGCTTCGAATCTCGGCGTTATTCACGACGAGCTTCAGGTGCGATCTTTTGCGCTCGTCCTTATCCTTTGTCATCTACCTCACCACCCCCTCGTGCTGCCATGTATCTGTAATACACCGCCCGGGAGACGGGTGTCAAGAAATCCCTCCGTCGGCAAGCCGGAGCTTTCCGCCCATCGCCACCCCTTCCCTCCCTTGAAGGGGAGGGTGAGATTTCGATAGCGGAAGATCATCGCCAGTCAGGAAACCTTCTGAAAGGGACGGCGGCGGCGAGCCGAGCTAGAAGAACCTGGCTCCCGCCTTGAGGTCGGCAACACCGATGCTCACGTTGGAGGCGTCCACCTTGGCCGGGAGGTAGGAGGGGTTGCAGCCGCCGCTCGAAGCGGCGCCGATGCGGTTCACGGCGAACTTCTGGTTGCAGTTCTTGCACAGCATCTTATCCCCCTGCAGTTCGTACCCCTTTTTCTCCCGGAAGCAGACATCGCAGGCGTCGAAAGCGGTGTGAATGGCGCCGTCGCTACCTTTTACCACGAAGAAGCTTATTTCCTTGCCACCGTCGGCGAACTTGAAGTAGTGGGCCTTGCCGTCGCTCACCTTGGCGACCGGGATGGTGACGGCGCCGTTGACCGGCTTCACCTTCTCGGACCTGCCCAGCCCCGGAATGGAGAAGGCAAGGGCGACCGTCACCGCGAAGAGCAGCGACAAAGAGACCAGAACACCGTACCTGAAACCTTTTCCGCACATCCTGAACATG
The DNA here is from genome assembly GCA_003490025.1 of Geobacter sp. Classification (GTDB taxonomy): domain Bacteria; phylum Desulfobacterota; class Desulfuromonadia; order Geobacterales; family Geobacteraceae; genus Geomonas. Next base: position 10,630 of record DNJC01000153.1, read on the forward strand.
TAACACTCCTTTTCTATTACTGCCGTTAGTGGCGTGCGCTCAACCGGCTACACACGCCTTTACTTGCCGCCGCACCCCCGGGAGCCGCAGCACCCGCCGGCCGCCGCCTGCGCCCCTATATTCCTGCCCACGATGGTCCGGAACTGTTCAGGCGTCAGCACCGCCTGCACCGTCGAACCGAACCCCGTCGCCGCCACCGTCTGCGCCAGCCGCTCCGGGGCTACCTGTTTCGAGTCGTATCCGGCGATGACCACCCCTCCCTCCAGATCGACCTCGGTCGCCACGACCCCCTTTTCCCCCTGCAGGGCCTTGGTCACCTTGCCGACACAGCTGCCGCAGGTCATGCCGGAGGTCCTCAGCACCACCACCGCATCGGCGGTGGCGCCGACACGGACATAAAAGGCGAATACCGCCAGCATGACGGCCGCGACCAGTACCAGGGAGGCGTTTAAAACTCTCTTCTTCATAAGGGCTCCGTCTCCGCCTGCACCCGGGGTGCAGGAAATGCCGCGTGAACGGTATCTCCTGTACAAGGAGCGTGCCAGGGGATTGAGGCGGCGCAACTGCTACATATCATTGCTAGAGAATGCTACTGCGGCCCGGAAGGAGGTGAGGTGTGTGGAATATCCGGCAGCGACAGTAGGATTTTCAACAGTTCATCCCTCTTCCACCGCGACCGGCAGCGCCACCTTGAAGGCGGCGCCGTTGCCGGCCTCGCTCTCCACTTCCAGGGAGCCGCCGTGTCCTTCCACGATCTTTCTCGTGATGGGAAGGCCAAGCCCCGTGCCGCTCCCCTTCGTGGTGAAGAACGGCTCAAAGATCTTCCCGATGGCGTCGGCGGGGATCCCCGGGCCGTTGTCGGCGAAGCGGATCTCGATGCAGCCGCTCCCCCGGTTGAAGGAGGTGGAGATCTCCACCCGCCCCCCGGGAGCGCAGGCCTGAATGCCGTTCAGAATGATGTTCATGAAGGCCTGGCGCAGTTTCTCCGGGTCTGCCACCAGAAGCGGCAACTCCGAACGGTTCAGCCGCAGCTCGACCCGGTCTACCCGGGCCTGCGCCGACAGCAGCGTGATCATGTTGGCCAGTTCCTCGTTGATGTCGCAGCTCTTTTTGCTGGTCGGCTCCGGGCGGGCCATGCGCAGGAAATCCTCCACCACGCGGTTCAGCCGGTCCGACTCCTTGACCAGGATGTCGAGGAACTCCCTTCTGCTGGCTTCCGTGGTCCCGTCCTCCATCAGGATCTCCGCCGTGCCGCGGATGGAGGCGAGCGGGTTCCTTATCTCGTGGGCCAGGATGGCGGAGAGTTCCCCGAGCGCCGACAACCGCTCCGCGCGCCGCAACTGCTCCTCTATCCTGATGATCAGTTCGGACTGCCCCCGCAACTGCCGGTAGGAGTCTTCCAGCCCCTTTGCGGTCTCCTCGAGTTCTTCCCTGCGGAAACGCTCCTGCTGCGACAGGAACCCCGTTATCCCCCCCACCACGTTGTAAAGGAGCACCTCCAGGTACTTCTCCATCTCCATGAAGAGATGCCCGCCCCACTGGAACAGTATGTGCGGCGCGTAGCAGAAGGTGACCAGGATGGCGCACCCTATCCCCCCCCTGAACCCGAACCAGTAAGCGGCCAGGATGATCGGGAGGTAATACAGGCGCTGGAAGATGTCGTGCAGCATGGAAAGCTTGAGAGGGGTGAGGTAGTGCAGCAGGCTTATCCCCACCACGCAGGCGAAAAGCGCCACACCTCTCACCCCGTCGGTTTTTTTCATAGCGGTCCCGGCAAAATGAAGTGTCAGTCAGCCCCGTCCAGCCAGGTGATGCACGAAACAGGGCACTGGTCGATGGCCATGCTCTGTATCACCTCTTCCTCGGCCCCGCAAGGATCGAAGCACTCCGCCTTGCCGCGGGAATCGAAGCGAAAAACCTGCGGGCAGTTGCTCTTGCAGATGCCGCAGCTTATGCACTCCTCTTTGTCTACCCAGGGTTTCCTTGCCACTGCTACCCCCTTTCAGGTTTCTGGTCACCGCCCAGCGCGGCAAACCCTGTCAATATACCGCAAACAAGATGGATCTTCCCAATGAAAAATCATCAGCGACCTTACTCATCGCGCCGACTTCTCACAACGAGACCTGGCGAGAGGGAGTTTTACCGAGAACCGTCTCTTCCGGCCTTGACAGGTTGTCAGGGACCGGTCGCTTGACTTTTGTTCCGCACCACACAAAATCAATTAGTCCGTCCCAATCCGGCACACGGTTCCCTGCGCCCCTCCCCCGCCCGGGAGGGAGGGTTCACCAGCCGGCGAGGATGGAACAAGCGGGAGGACGGATCATGACCAGAGGCTATAGCGCCAGTGCGGCCTATGCGGAGTCGAAGCTGGCCAACGTCCTGTTCACCTATGGACTGGACCGGCGGTTGCAGTGGACGGGATAACGGTGAATGCGGCGGCACCTTTGGCAGGTCAGTCTGGAGATGACCGGGCTTCGGGAGCCGTATAGCTGGAGTTATGCGGAGGCGCGATGATTACCAGAGTGATACTTGCCACGGTCATACTGCTCATGAAGGCAGCTTCCCCGGCATCGGGCAACGGCACCATTTTCAATCCGTACCTGATGTCTCCACCTCCGCCGCCGGCTCGGACCGAGAGCCCCCCGGCGGAGATCGAGCCTCCCGCCGCGAACGAGCAGGGGGGAGTAAAAGCCGCCCCTTTGTTCCTTTACCCGAAGGAGCTTGGCTTCGGGGTGGCTGTGGCGGTCCCTTACGACATGTTCTACCTTTCCGGAGCGTACTACCTGTTTGAAAAAGGAAGCTGGCATCGCTCCCCCTCATACCGGGGTCCCTGGACGGCGACGGCACTGCGCCGTCTGCCGCCGGAGCTGACGAGGTACGACCTGCCGACCGTGCGCCGGTTCAGGGACCGGGAGTTCCGGTCCTACTGGAAGGACCGGGAGCGTTACCGGGGAAAGGTCTTCAGGCCGGGGAGAAACAACGGAATCAAGCGGCCCAACTAGGCCGCGATGCTCCCGCCTCAGGTGAACCCGGCCCCGACCGTGCAGGCGAAGCAGTGGTCCGCGGCGGGAATCGGAGTGCCGGGAGGAGGGAGTTGGTCCAGCTCGCAGACGACCCTCTCCCGCCCTCCCTGGAAAAGCCCTGCCGCCAGGTGAAAGTCGCAATCGTAGAGGCGCCCGTTCCAGTCCACGGAGAGCAGGGAGCGGCACATGAGCCCCGCGACGCTGCACGGGTTGAACCCGGCGGCCAGCCTGGCGAGGTACTCATCGAGGTTGCCGGAGCGCTCGAGGAAGCTGCGGAACCTGCCGAGGGGGACATTGGCGAAGGTGTAGAGCGAGTGAAAGCTGACGCCGTGTCTGCGCATCAGGTCACCGCGGAACTTCTTCTCCGCCTGCGACTGCGAAGGGGGGAGAAAAGCGCCGGAGGGGTTCGAGACCAGGTCCAGCTCCAGCGCGCTTCCCTCCATTCCGTATCCCAGGCCGTTCAACATTTTCAAGGCGGCTATGCTCTTCTCCCAGACGCCTGCTCCCCGCTGCGAATCGGTCTGCTGCGCATTGCTCGCCGGCAGCGATGCTACCAGCACCACCTTGAGGTCGCGGTAAAGCGAGCAAAGCTCCACCCCGGCCCCCTGGTTCAGGGCCACCAGATTGCTGCGCAGGATCAGACGCGGTGTAAGCGGAGCGAGCGAGCGCACCAGGTGGGCGACGCCCGGGACCAGCTCGGGCGCCCCTCCGGTCACGTCGATGCTCTCGAACCGGAAGCGCCTCGCGCAGTCGATGACCGCATCCATGGTGGCGCGGTCCATCATCTCGGAACGGTGCGGGCCCGCCTCCAGGTGGCAGTGCCGGCAGGCGAGATCGCAGTTCAGCCCGACGTTCACCTGCAGGGCGGTGGTCCGGTCCCGGCAGAGCTGCAGGTCATGCAGAAGCAGTGTCTCCCGAAACCGCCCTCCCCCGGCCTCCGCGCCTTTTCCCATTTCGTCCCTCGCCATCGCCTTCCCCTTACAACGAGAGTTTCTCGGCTATCTTGCGCATCTGCACGCCGTGAACCAGGGAAGCGCCGCCACGGATGGCCGTAACCACATGCAGCGCCTCGGTCATCTCCGCGAGGCTCGACCCTTTCTCGAGGCAGGCGCGGGTGTACGCGTCTATGCAGTAAGGGCACTGCACCGTGTGGGCGACCGCCAGTGCGATCAGCGCCTTTTCCCGCTCGGTCAACTCCCCTTCTGCGAAGACGGCGCCGTAGTAGTCGAAGAACTTCCCGGCGAGTTCAGGGGCGTCCTTTCCTATCTCGGAGAAACTGCCGAGGTCCTTCGGGTCGTAATAGGTCTCCATTACCTCTCCTTTTGGTGGGTTTGCGCTCCGGAAGCCGGCGGGCCGAAACGGCGGCGTCAGCATACCCGAAACCGCCCCTGCGGTAAAGCACAACCCTTACAATCGATCAGACGGGTCGCCAGGCAAGGGGAGCCCGTCGTCTCATTGGAAATTCGTGCTTTTAATCTGTCTCAGCGCCAGCAGTGCGGCATAAGCGCTGTCGATCATCAGAGAACTGATATCACTTTCATGAAAATTGCGACTTGAAATGGTGCCGGCAGTCATTATACTTGAGCCGAATTGTGCACGCAATGCAGGGAGGATGCATGGAGAATGACGGCAGAAGAAAATTCCTCGGGGTCTGCCTGGCCGGGGCAACGGTCGCCGCAACGGCTGCCGTAGCCTACCCGGTGTTCCGTTACCTGGCGCCGAGGTCGGGCCAGTTGAGCAGCGGCAAGATCAGCTTCACCGCCGGCGAGCTGCCCGAGGGGGAAGCCAAGTTCTTCGAGTACGCCGGGTCTTCGGCCGTGCTGGTCAAGACCAAAACCGGGGAAATGGTGGCACTTTCAGCTGTCTGCACGCACCTTGGCTGCATCGTGCAGTGGATCAAGGAGAAGCAGCAGTTTCTCTGTCCCTGCCACGGCGGCCTGTTCGCCACGGACGGAACCGTCGTGGGAGGTCCGCCGCCAAGACCGCTCGCGAAGATCCCCATTACCCTGACCGAAGGAAAGATCACCGTAGGCTAGAGCGTTTTCGGCATTTGGAGGTTGAATGGCCTTGTTAAAACGGCTGTACCGCTGGGTCGACCTGCGCATAGGCGCCGGTGAGATCGTGGAAAAGGAACTGACCGGTTACCTGCTCCCCCGCAACATCAACGAGTGGTATTCGCTCGGCAGCGTCCTGCTGGTGATCTTCGCACTGCAGGTGGTGACCGGCATGCTGCTCATGGTCTACTACGTCCCGGACGCGGACAAGGCGTTCAAGAGCGTCACCTTCATCATGAACGAACTCCCCTACGGCTGGCTGATCCGGCTCTGCCATGCCGTGGGTTCCAACATGATGGTGGCGGTCCTTATCCTGCACATGCTGTCGACGATGTTCATGGGAAGCTACAAGAGCCCGCGCGAGTTGAACTGGCTGACCGGGTTCATCCTGTTGACCCTGGTGCAGGGGATATCCCTGACCGGCTACCTCGCCCCCTGGAGCCAGCTATCCTTCTGGGCCACGACCGTCGCCACGAACAGCGCGAGCGCGATCCCGGTGGTGGGCCCGTACCTCGTGGAGTTCCTGCGGGGGGGGAAGCTGGTCGGTCCTCCGACCCTGGGTCGCTTCTTCGCGCTGCACGTTTCCGTCTTGCCGGTCGTCATCGCCGCGCTGATCGGCGCGCACCTCTTCATCCTGAAACGGACCGGGATCTCCACGCCCCCCTTTGGCAGGACTGAGCCGGCAAAGCCATGGCAGGCGGAGAGCTACCGCTATGAGAGCCATCCCGACGGGATGCCGTTTTTCCCGAACTACGCCCTGCAGGACCTGACCTCGATCAGCATCTACTTCGCCGTCTTCCTGGCGGTGGTCTTTTTCTTCCCCACCCTCCCCTTCACTCCGGACGCCTTTGTCCCGGCCGATCCCTTCAAGACGCCGGCCCACATCAAGCCTGAGTGGTATTTCCTGGCGAACTACCAGACGCTGAAGATCTTTCCGAACGAGTTGGTTGGGCTCTCGGTCCAGGGAGCCGCCATGACCTTCCTGGCGCTGCTTCCCTTCATAGACCGCTCTCCGGAGAGAAACCCGATGAAGCGCCCGGTTTTCCTGGCCTGTGCCATAGGGGGGATCCTGCTATGGATAGCTCTTTCCGTATGGGGGCACTTCTCATGATGCGCGCCAGGAAACGGTCCCGGAACTTCATCCCTGTCATTTCGGCCGTCGCCCTTCTCCTCGCTGTCGCGCTCCCGCTCGAGGCAGGCCGGGCTGAGGGCGCCGATCAGCCGGAAACGGTCTGCATCCAGTGCCACGGCTCCCTCCCGGACCAGCTGGGGGCGCCGGTCAAGCTGTGGCGCAACAGCATACATGCGGACAACGGCATCTCCTGCAACAGCTGCCACGGCGGCGATCCGAAGAACGCGGCGGTCGCCATGAACCCCTCACACGGGTTCATCGGAGCCCCGGGAGAGGACGAGGTACCTGCTTTCTGCGGGCGCTGCCACCCCGGGGTGCTCAAGGACTACCTCGCCAGCGCCCACGGCAGGGCCCTGGGGAAGGGGGGGCCGAACTGCGTCACCTGCCACAGCAACCACGAGGTCATGAAGGCTTCTTTGAACCTGATCAACGAGAAGAGCTGCAGCCGCTGCCACAGCTTCGAGCGGGCCAGGGTGATCAGGGCCGCCATGCAGCAGACCGAAAGTCATATAGTGGGGATTTCGGGAAGGATCGCGGGATTCCGTGCGATGGGCGTCGATACTGAACGGCTGGACAAGGGGCTTTTCGCGGTGCGAAACAGTTTCCACTCGCTGTTTCACGAGGTCCACGTGGAGAGAGTGAGGGCGGAATCGACGAAGATAAACGCCGAACTGGGGAAGCTGGACCGGGATCTGAAGGTTATCGAGGATGCCCATGCCAGGCGCAAGGTAGCCGGGGCGATCGCCGTTTCTTTCATGCTGCTCATGGCCTTGTTGTTCCACCTGCTCAGAAAGACGTGCAAGTAGTGTGACGCGGTAACCCTAGAGTTTCTTCAGGCCGAAAAGAAACCGGTCGTAGTACACCTTACCTTCGCGGATCAGTGGATGGGTGATGCGCGCCAGAGGGGCGCAGGGAGACGGGCCGAAGAGAACGCCGGGCGGGACGCTTTTGGTGACCACGCTCCCCGCCACGACGACAGATCCCTCGCCGATCGTCACCCCGTTCAGGATGGTGCAGTTCGGCCCTATGAATACGCCCCTCTCGATGACCACCTTCCCGCTCCCCTGGTCCAGGGATCTGTCACCGAGGTAGAAATGCGCGAATATCGTGCACCCGAGGCCGATGGTGACGTTGTCGCCGATGACGATCTTCTCCGGATGTATTTCGTCTATGTAGACCAGTTGGCTTATCCACACGTTCTTCCCGAGTTGCACCCCGCGTATCCTGTGCAGCCACGGCCTCAGCGTGTAGCCTCCGGGAAGCACCATGGCAAGCTTTCCCAGCAACCTGTGTAGCAGATTACCTGCCATCGCTTTTCTCCTTCCTGGTCAATCCGAAGAAGGGCAAGCCTCTCCCCCCGCTCGTTTTTTTCCTTCAATGAACGCCGCCACCCTGCTGATGGAATCGAGGTTCTCCGGAACGAGTTCCTCGTCCTCGACGTCTATCAGGTACCGATCCTGGATGAAGGCCACCAACTGCAGGATCCCGGTCGAGTCCACGATACCTTCCTTGACGAAGGAACTGTCGTTGCTGAGCCCCCCTTCCTCGCCGAAGAGGAAGTTTTCCACGATGAAATTTCTGATATCTTCGTGCAAACTCATCTGCTGCCTCCTTTTTAGCTGGTTTTCACTCGCCGCGACCCCAGGTTATCTCCTCCACCAGCAAAGGCGGAAGATGCAGGTAACGGGTCGTGCTCCGCTTCATGTCGATGTCCTGGAAAACCTTCTCCACCTGCTCCGGCTGCAGGCCGATTGCGGCGGCCACGCTCCCGGCAGGAACCCCGTTGTTCTTGGCGAAAAGACAGAGGTCCATCTTGTCGTAGGGGAGCGAAAAGTAGAATTCGTCCTGCCCCTGCGGGAGGGAATAGGTGTCGGTGGTCGGCTTCCGTGTCCTGATCTCCTCCGGAACCCCCAGGTACTCGGCGAGCAGGTAGACCTGGGACTTGTACAGGTGGGCTATCGGCTTGATGTCGGCCGCGCCGTCCCCCAGCTTGACGAAGAACCCCTGGTCATACTCCAGCCGGTTCGGGGTTCCCGCCACTGCAAAGTTGAGGCGGTCGGCGTGGTAGTATTCCAGCATCTTGCGTATCCGCTGCTTGAAGTTCGTGGCCGCCACGATCTCCAGGAAAGGCTTGAACGGGAGCCGGACCGTGGCAACTGCAGCGTGAGGGTCCTGCGTCACCAGGTGGAACGCGGTGAACCCGGGGCGCTCCATCACGCCGGAGATGACGATCTTGGACTTCCACCCTGCACCGTACTCGGGAACCACCATTCTTACCGCGTTTTCATACCGCGCATAGAAACCGACGGAGTCGAGTATCCCGGAGATGTCCTCGACCTCCGTCTCGATCCCGAGGAACCGGGCCACCTTGCTGCTTAGTTGCATAGTCTCCTGCGCCGAGTGCCGCTCCGGCATTTCCAAGCCGAGGACCCTCTCCATCCCCAGGGCCCTGACCGCAAGGGCCGCCGTTACACTGCTGTCTATTCCGCCGGAAAGGGCGACCACCAGGCCTCGCCTCTTGACCTGGGTCAGCATGAGTTCCCGGATACGGCCACAGATCCTGGCGCACTCCAGCTCCGTGTCCAGATTGAGCACCTCTTTGGAAAAATCCGCCGCTACTTTCATACCGTCACCTTCCTTGCGAGATGGGTGGGGACGGTTCGCCGATCCCCCGATGAACGATGAGCAAAAGAGTGTATCAGCGCTGGTTCACCTCGCAGACGCGAGGCAAGCCGCACGGTCAATCTTGCCACTTGGGTATTTCGGGAGATTCGCCAGGAACCTGATCTCCCCGGGGACCTTGTGCCTTGGCAGTTTCGCGTGGCAAAGGGAAAGGAGATCCCGTTCGCAGGTGGCGCCTCCCAGCGGCACCGCGAACGCGACCAGCCTTTTGCCCAGGAGTTCGTCATCTACCCCGACCACAGCCACCTCGAGCAGCATCCCGGTCGACATCAGGGCATCCTCTATCTCCTGCGGATCGATACGGTGCCCGCCCACTTTCAGCAGGTCGTCTTTTCGGCCGGTGACATAGAGGTACCCATCCTGGTCGCAATAACCGATGTCGCCGGTGTGGTACCCGTTTTCGTCAAGCACGCGCGCCGTGGCCTCGGCGTCCTTCCAGTACCCCATCATGATGTTTGCCCCGGAGGCCACCAGCTCGCCAGGCTGGCCGTCCCGGAGTTCGCACCCGTTCTCATCCAGGACCCGGACGGTCACACCGGGGATGGGTCGCCCTATCGACTCCAGTTTTTCGGGCAGCCGCTCCGGCTCAACGTAGGTGAGTCGCGCGGCGGCCTCCGTGGCGCCGTACATGATGTACAGCCTCGTGTGGGCGGGAAGAACCCGCAGCAGCTTCTCCTTGATCTCCCTGGACATGTGCCCTCCGGCTTGAGTGCAGTAGCGGAGGGAGGGGAGCTTTTCCCGGAACGCCGGCAAGGGAGACCGGTGCAACAAGTAGGCGTAGGTGGAGGGAACGCCGGAGAACCCAGTCACCCCTTCTGCCGCCATCTGCCGGATGACCGACGCGGTGTAGCCGAAGTCGTTGTTCACCACCACGGTTCCGCCGACAGCTACATGCGTGTTCAGAAGAGATTTCCCCATCACGTAGAAGAAGGGAAGCACGACCATCTGGATATCCTTCTCGGAGAGCTTCAGGTATTGCACTATCGAATTCGTGTTGGTGATGATGTTGCTGTGGGACAGCATCACCCCCTTAGGTTTACCTGTCGAACCGGAGGTATAGATGATACTCGCGAGGCTTGAGGGGAGGTGAGTCCCTCCCGGGTTCTGCATCTCGGCGTCGGAGACGATCTCATCCAACCTGACGACACTGCATCGCCTGGAGCCCCATGCCGCGGACGGCCCGTCGACGACCACGAGGGGGATACCGAGGCAGTCCGTATCGATCTCCTGAAGAACGCGCTCAGACTCGCCGCAAACTATCACCGCCCGAGGCTGCAACTCGTGGAGAAGACCGGCAAGGGAATCAGCCTTGATTTCGCTGTTCAGCGGCACGGCTGCCGCGCCAGCCTTGAGGATGCCGTAGTAGCTCACCACATACTCAATGCCGTTTTTAAGCAGCATGACTACCCGATCGCCTGAGCCAATACCATGCTGGAGCAGGCAGGCGGCAAGCCGGTTAGCCCTGAAGTTGGCCTGTCGGTAGGTTATCCGCTGGTCGTCCTGGACAAACGCCGCCTTGTCGGGGTACCTCTCGGCGCTGTTTTCCAAAAAACCATGCACGGTCGTGATCTTCGAGTGTTCCATTTTTGCTCCATAAACGGCAACGGGATGGGACGGGATTGCATCAATCATTGACCTGCAGCGTGTCGCCGTACACGATGCGGTCCGGGCGTACCTGGTTCGTCTCGCGAACCCGTGGCGTCGCCAGGAATTGCCGGTGCAAGATCTGGGTTGTGAGCGCCCCGATGAGTGCCATGTTTTCAAACTCGCTTGCCAGGCCCGGGTGGGAATTCCGAATCTTCGCGTGAAGTCTTACCATCTTAACTGGGTTGAAATAGCCGTAATCCCTCAGGCGCTCCTCGGAAAGCATCTCGTCGACGTAGTCGGCGGGGGCCTCAGGGGAAAATAGTTCTCCTATCGGGGCACGGTACGGCTGCTTGCCCCTCTGCGTGATACTTTTGGGGATCTGACCCATGAAAGCCCTTTTGAGCAGATATTTTTCGTCCAGGCCACGGATCTTCCATTTGGCCGGCAACCGGAAAGCGAAATCTATCACCCTGTGGTCAAGGAACGGGTGTCGCATCTCGACCGAATGGGCCATGCCGACCCTGTCGCCTTGGGAGGAGAGGAGAAAATTGGAAAGGAAGATCTCCATCTCCAGAACCTGCGCTTTCGAGAGGAGGTCGCGATCGACGAACCCATCCGGGAGCCACTTGGCCAGTTCCTCAACCGGCCGATACCCGGTCAGCGAAGCAAGGCAATCATCGGACAGGAAACCGAGATTTTTCGTCCCGCTCCCCCAGCGCACGGCGTGAGAGAAAAACGGGTCTTGAAGCTTTTGCGGATCCACGGCGAAGAAGCTTTGCAGGAAGGAACGCCCCCTGGAAGGGTTCCGGAAAACGTAGGGATAAAGCCTCTCCAGCAGAAGCGGGCGGCGCGTCGATCCCGGCTCCTTTCCCCAATACCCGCGAATCTTAGCCTCTTTGAAGATGTGGTAGCCTCCCAGGATTTCGTCAGCACCCTCCCCTGAGAGGACAACCTTGTAGCCCTCTGAACGGACGAGGCCTGAAAGCATGTACATCGGCACCGGCGAACTGCGCAGCAAAGGCTTTTCGCAGTGCCAGACCGTTTCCGGCAGCAGCCTCCGGATCTCCTCGTTACTGACCTGGATCTGACGGTTATCCGTTTCGAGAAACCGTATCATTTCCTGCTGCGGCGAGCTTTCGTCGAAGCTGCTGGTCTCAAAGCCAAGGGAGAAGGTCTTAAGATGGCTCCGGCAGTTGCGGGCGACAAGGGTGGTGATGATGGAAGAGTCAAGCCCTCCGCTTAGGTAGGCGCCGACCGGGACATCGGCTCGCAACCTCAGCCGCACCGCATCGTTCAGCAGTTCCCGCAACTGCTCGACGGCGTCGTCAATTACCAACCTGCTGCTCTCCTCGCGCGAATGAAAGGGTATGCTCCAGTACGGAACCGGTTCGGCGCTACCGCTGCCGACCAGCATGAAGTGCCCCGGCGGCAGCTCCTTGATACCCCGGAAAAGGCTCCTCCCTGGCAGCGTCGTCCAGAAAACAAAGACCTGGCTCAGCGCTTCAAGGTCAACTTCGCGCGTAGCGTCAACGGCAAGAATGGCCTTTGCCTCAGATGCGAACAAGAAGGCGCCTGACGCCGACGTTGCGTAGTAGAGCGGCCTGATTCCCATACGGTCCCTGGCGAGAAAGAGTTCCTTTTTCCGGCGATCCCAGATTGCCAGCGCGAACTGGCCGTTGATTCTACCGAGACACCCAGTGCCATATTCTTCATAAAGGTGCAAAAGGACCTCGGTGTCCGTCTCAGTGCTGAAACGATGTCCCTTCGCAACCAACTCATCCTTGAGCTCGAGGTAGTTGAAGGCCTCCCCGTTATATACGATCCAGAGGTCGCCGTTTTCGTTACCGATCGGTTGCGTCCCGCCATCGATGCCGATGATGCTCAGGCGCAGTTGCCCTAGAGCCACACCGCCGTCAAGATATACCCCCGATTCGTCGGGCCCGCGGTAATGCAGGGGGGAGATCATCGCAACGATCTGGTCCAGGTCGGGCGGCTTGTTCCCTGCCACATCAACTATTCCAGCAATGCCACACAAATTCGCACCCCCATCCGTTCCGGAAACCCAAATTTCCCGGACAACCTTTAGCCGACGGCAGGTTCCTCATCAACCTCGACACGGTCCGCGACGCCTAGATTTAACGTTGCCCACATTACCCTTGCCCGCCGAGCATCTACCCCGGCAAGACATTAAACTATACCAATGTGAAATAAGTAAGCAACGTCGGGATTTACTTTGGACGGGGGTTAGAGGGGAGCAAAAGGGATGGGTGACAGGGGGAGCGTCAATCGAAGGATCGTCGCTAACGGTGATGACCGTCACAAATGCCAACCACGAAGCGTGGTACGGTCTCCCAATACAAATCTGGCGAAGCACCAGGATATACGATAATACTAAAACTTCCGCGAGGAAGTGACGGAAAGCCTATTGGGTCTCACGCAGACAGCCGGGTCGCCGAAATATCTCACGATATCGGTCCCGGCTTTTTTGCGTCCGCCGATCGGACGAAGGGTGCGGCGGGAGTCGCCGCAGGGAAGCCGGAAGCAGCAGGAAAGAAAAAAACCGCACGGCGCAGCGTAAAGCTCCGCGGGCCCCGGGGTCCGGCGGTTGACAACAGGACGCACCGCAGCGCCACAACCAAGGAGGCATCAGATCTATGAGGTTAAGAAACATCGGCAACATGGCAGTTTCACGCATCGCGGTCATCGCGCTGCTAATGATGACCATGACGGCGCTCTACCTCGCCCCCACCGCGGCCAGCGCCGCCCAGGCGACACTGTCGTGGTCGGCACCTACCACCTATACGGATGGTACACCGTTATCCGGTCTCAGTGGCTATACGGTCCATGCCGGAACCACTGCGGGGAACTACTCCCAGCACATCTCCGTCGGCAACACAACGAACTACACGATGGCGAGCCTGAACGACGGGACCACCTATTACTTTGCTGTCTCGGCAATCGACACCTCCGGGATCTCCAGCAAGGTGTCTAACGAGGTATCCTTCACCACACCGGTGCCGCCGCCTCCCACCGCTCTCTACACCCTGACCGCCTCGGCGGGCAGCGGCGGGTCGATCACCCCCTCCGGCGCGGTTGCGGTTACCCAGGGGACCAGCCAGACCTTCGCCATCACCCCGGCCACCGGTTACAAGATCGCAGGGGTCACGGTTGACGGGGTCTCGGTCGGTGCCGTCGCGAGCTACACTTTCAGCAACATCGCGGCCAATCACACCATCGCAGCCAGCTTCGCAAGCACAGCCACAACCACCTCCGCCACCTGGCAGAATCAAGCCATCGCCCCGCAGACCGGGACCTTCACGGCGATATACACCGCGACCCCCGGCGCCAACAACATCGACGCGGTCTCCGGCTTCTCCCCGCTGCAGGCCACGGCCTACCTCGGGATGGCTGCCCAGGTACGTTTCAACACCGCAGGCACCATGGACGTGCGCAACGGCGGCGCCTACGCGGCAAAGGTTGCAGTCCCCTACTCCGCAGGAAAGACCTACCGGATCCGGATGGTAGTCAACGTCCCCACCCATCGTTATGACGTCTACGTGACCCCTCAGGGTGGCGTCGAGACGCAGATAGCTGCTGCGTACGCATTCAGGACGGAACAGGCGACCGCCTCGACGCTAGGCTACTTCAGCAGCTTTGCCGGCACCGGCACTCAGCAGTTGACCGGTCTGTCCGTGACCGCCAACAACCCCATGACCGCCAGTTCCACCGTCTGGCAGAACCAGCCGATCAACTCACAAAGCGGGACCTTCACGGCCAGCTTCGACTTGATCCCCAGCGCCAACAACATCGATGCAGTAACCGGGTTCTCGCCGCTGGCAGCAAAGGCATACACGGACCTGGCAACCGCGATCCGCTTCAACACAGCCGGCACCATGGACGTCCGTAACGGTAGTGCCTACGCGGCAAAGGTAGCGCTCCCCTACTCCGCAGGAAAGACCTACCGGGTAAGGATGGTGATCTACGTCCCCACCCACCGCTACGACGTCTACGTGACCCCCCCGGGCGGGGCCGAGACCCAGATTGCAGCTGGCTACGCATTCAGGACCGAACAGGCAGCCGCCACCGCGCTCAACAACGTCAGCATCTATGCAGGAATCGGGAGCCATCAGTTGCTGAACCTGTCGCTCAAGTAAGGTGCGATCGCAAAATCACCAGCTTTCATAACGCCCGTGCGCTATATTTAGTAACGACGGGCAGCACATGAGGATACTAATGATTCAACTAAAAACCAGAAAGAGCGCAGTTAGATACACACTTTCCAGCCTCGCGCTGCTCCTGACGGTGACAGGTTTCACGCCGCCAGCCCAAGCGACCTTCTCTATCCCGGCCAACCGCGGCATAACCTGGACCGACAACGTCGGCGTCAAGGGCGGCATCCCGGCACGGAGCACCATCTACACCACGCTGAAGCCCTCCGGCGGCGACGACGCCACGGCGATCAAGGCCGCCATCGCCAACTGCCCGGCAAACCAGGTTGTGTTGCTTGCTGCAGGCACCTTCAACATAAGCAGCCCCATCGTCGTTAAGTCCAACATGACCCTCAGGGGAAGCGGGATGGGCAAGACCATCATCAAGGGGAAGAGCGGGATGTCCGGCAACACCGTGCTCGGCATCGGATCCAAGCCCAGCGTCGGGACCGGCATAGCGCTGACTGCCGGGTTGCAGAAAGGCTCCACCACCATAACGACGTCGACCGCCCACGGTTGGACCCCGGGCACCATCATCGTGATCGACCAGTTGAACAACGTCAACGACGACCCGCCGGTCACCAACGTCGGCAATAACGGGACCTGCAGTTGGTGCGGCAGGGCGTCCGGCACCAGATCGTTGGCCCAGATCGCGAAGGTTGTGGCGGTCCCCTCTCCGACCACGGCAACTCTCGAAGTGCCGCTGTACTGGAACTATGACGCCTCGCTTTCGCCCCAGGCGGTGAAGCTCTCCGGGGTGACCACCAACGCCGGGATCGAGGATTTGACCGTGGACAACAGCGCAAGCGGCAGCAGCGCACAGAAGAGCTCCGGGACCATCGCGATCTTGGGAACCTCCAACTGCTGGGTTCAGAATACGGAGGCGATCGGCGCCTACGAGGCGATCCTGCTCCTTAACTGGGGCGCCTACAGGAACACCATCCGCGGCAACAAGCTCCACGAGGGGTTCCCGACCACGGCGACGGACGGCAGCAGCTCCTTCGCGACCAGCCGCGCCTACGGTATCAACTCACAGATGTATTCGTCGGCCAACCTGATCGACAATAACCAGATCTACCACCTGTCAACGGGTTTGATCACCGCCGGCCCCTTTTCCGGCAACGTCTTCGCCTACAACTACATAACGGAGCTGTACCTTAACGTACTCACCTTCAACCCGTACGCGATATCGTTCCACGGCAGCCATGCCTTCATGAACCTAGTCGAGGGTAACTACATCGACAGCAGGGTCGCCTCGGACTGGGTGTGGGGGACCAAGAGCCACAACACCTACTTCCGCAACAAGGTCGCGCTCGCCCCGAACCGGACCGGGGGGGCCTGGGACATCGACCTGCAGTACTACAGCCGTTACTACAACGTGGTCGGCAACGTTCTGGGCAGGAGCACGGAGAGCCTCTACACCCTGGAGGCCCTGGATGCCAAGACCTCGTCCATCTTCCGGCTCGGTTACAACAGTGACGGCGACGGCACGGCGTCGGGCAACGACATCGGCGTCGGCAACACGGTGCTGCGCCACGGCAACTGGGACACCTACAACAACGCCGTGGTATGGGACCGCACCAGTGATCAGACGCTACCCCAGTCGCTCTACCTGAGCAGCCAGCCCGAGTGGTGGGGCGGCCTCCAGTGGCCCTGCATCGGACCGGACGTCTCGCCGAAGTATCCGGCAGCGCCCGGCGCCGGCAAGGGTACCCCATGGGGCGGCGCTGTCAAGATCGTCTCCTCACCGGTGATGAACGCCGCGAAGTAACCGCGGGACAGGCACAACAACTAAGCCCTGCATCTTTCAAGATGCAGGGCTTTTTTTGCGTGTGGTGGGACAGTGAGGGGACGATGCTACTGGTCGGCCACGGCGCAAGCGCAGGTCCTCAGCTTCCAGAGGACGGCCACCCAGATGATGACGGCGTACAGCCCGTCGGAGGCGAGGCTGGCGCAGGCCGACCCCTTCCAGGAGTAGGTCGGGACCAGCCAGAGGTTGAGTGCGACGTTGAACAGCGCCGTCGTCACGAGGCAGGCGGTCCTCAGCCCCTGGAATCCGGCGCCGGTCAGCGCGTTGGCGGGGAAGTAGTGGAGCACCTTCAAAAGCGGCAAAAGCGCGAGCCAGCGCAGCGCATCGGTCGCCTCGGCGAAATCCCGGCCGAAGACCAGTGGGAGGAGCGGTGCGGACACGAACAAGACGAGCGAGGCGGCCAGGGCGTAGCCCGCCGCAACGGGGAGGAGTTTTCCCACGAGCGCTACCGTGCCGCGCATCCCTTGGGCGCCGCTTTGGAAGAAGCGCGCGTAGGAAGCGGAGATGAGCGAGCGAATCGGTATGAAGGCGACATCGATGAGACGGTACGCCGCGGCGTAGATGCCGGCAGCCTGCAACGTGGACAGGCGGGTCAGCATCGTCTTATCGATGTCGTTGAAGATGCTCTGGGAGCAGAGGGCGACCGAGAAGTATAAGCCTTCCCGCACCTCCGCATCGAGGATCCTCCCGCGATACGCCGCTTTCCCCAGTTCCCTGCCGACCAGGTAGACCCCGGCCAGGAAGGCTATCCCAGTGCTGACGAGGTAGACGTACCCCAGGTCCATCGGAGTCGGCTTCTTGATCGCGATGAGGACGACGAGGGCCAAAAGGCGGGTGGCATTAGGCAAGACCAGCAGGAAGGAGGTCATGGTCATGCGCTGGAAACCTTGGAATGCCTGGGCTGATACGTTGAGCATCGACAGGAAAAGGAGGTCGGCAATGGCGACGGTCACCACGAGAAGAAACGGTATGGTGGGAGGGAGGATGAACAGCGAGAGCACCGCCGTGGCAATGGTCAGTATTACGCCGCTCGACCATGTGAGAAGGATCGTCCTCCCCCAGAACCGTGCGAACTCCGACCTGTCGCTGGCAACATGCTTGATGAGGATGTTCCCCGACCCCATGCTGGCAAACGGGGCCATCATGGTGGCGAGCGAGGTAACGCCGATAAAAGCGCCGTATCCCTGGGCACCGAGCGACCTGGCGATGAGGACGAAGTAGACGGCACGGATGGGGAGCTGCGCCCCGTGTCCCAGGAGCATCCACATCGTGTCACGCGAGAGTTCGCTTTTCCTGAGCTTGTTCCAAAACACCCTTACTCCTTCCACTCAAGGTACCGATTACGGACCGGCCGCGTCCAGTGACCGGTACCGCGAAGGCTGGTACAGGGCGGCGAGGCTCAGCATGATCCATATCAGGTGGGGACCGCCGAAGCGCGATTCGGTGAAGTTATAGAACAGGGCCGTGATCCAGAAGGTAAAGAGCAAAATTGCGAAGCGGTTGCCGTCCTCCAGTTCTTCCTTCAACCTCGAGCCTACGGACACCATCACCGCAAGCAGCAGGAACAGGCCCAACAGGCCGCCGTTCAGGTAAGTCTCCAGGTAGCCGTTGTGGGCTTGCCGCGGCAGGAAGAGGTAGCGCTCCCACAGGTCGTCGGCCCGGGATCCCAGCCAGAAGCTCTGGTAGCCGGTCCCAAGGAGCGGGTTTATACTGACATCAAGCACGTCGTTCCAGAGTTCCGTTCTCCCGGTGAAGGTCAGGTCCCGGCCCACCGCCGCCGTTATCGCCTCGAGCACGCCATGGGCAGAGAAGAGGCCCAGCATCCCGAGGGCCGCTGCGATCGTATAGACACCGAGGTGCCTGGACTGCCTTCTCAGGCAGGAAAGCTTCATGGCGAGAAGGATCCCGCCCCCCAGTACGACGCAGAGAAGGGATGTCGAACTGCTTGATAGGACCATCAGGTATCCGGCCAGCATGAGGAGCAGCGTCATGACCGCCGCGTCCCCTCCCCTTCCCTCCTTGCCGCCGCGCATGTAGAGGAGTTCCCACAAGAGGTAGACGCCACATATGTACATGATGCTTCCCAACATGTTCTTGTGCAGCGTTATGCCGCTGTACGCCATGCTGGAAATATCGCTGCTGATATCGCTGCTGTAGTAGGTTCCGATGGCCGGGAAGAAGCGGATGAAGACGACGGAAAGCGGTATCACCAGGTAGGCAAACCTCGCCAGCATGGCGCGCGTCGCTCTCCCCGGATCTTCTTCTGACAGGATCACCAGGACCATGATGACGTTGCCGGCTTCCCGAACCCACCTCTTGAAGCTGACGAAGGGGAAGTCGGACCAGACGATGCTGATCGCGCAGTACCCGATGAAGGCAACGAACCAGATGTTGCTCCCGAGCACCCTATACCATTCAGGCCGTCTGCGGGCAACTACGATCATCCCCAAAACGATGAGGGCGACCAGCGTGTACCTGTCTAGTGGACTCCCCTCGAGGAAGGCGTCAGCTGAGTCGATCTCCCTGTTGCCAAACCAGGCAGAGAGAGGCCTGGTTCCGAGGATGACAAACCACGTCAGGGGTATCCACAGCGCCGGGGATGACATCTGGCGCAACTCCCTGTCCCGAGAGAACAGGAAGGCCACGAATACAAAGCATATCAGCAGGGCGATCATGGACATGTCGAGCCTTGGTACCTTTTCAGGTGTGGGCAACGCAGGGGCGGAAGGCTCACCCGGCCTTCAGGAAACGCCACGCCCTCGTGCTGTCAATCATCTCTAAGACGTATGTGAACGTGACCGAAGAAACCGGAGAGCCATGCGATATGGTAGGCGCTCTTCACCAGACACTTGATGCAGTAATGCTTCCCCATCAGGGTGGCAAAAGGGACCGCAGTGGAATAGACACATGCCGCGGCGAATGCGAAAGCCAGGTGCCCACCGGAGGATCCTTGCTTTCTCATCCAGGCCCCGCTGAGCCCCCCCTTCCTCACGGCTCTCCTCAGGTAGAAGGAGGCCGTCCAGCGATCGGGCAGGACCGTCTCGAACACGACCGCCTCGTTGCACCAGACAAAGACATGCCCCTTTTGCATGACTAACTCAAAGAAGCGGACGTCGGAGCCGCCGCTTCTGCCGAAGGCGGGATCGAAGCGGTGGTCCGACGGAGCGAAGACCTCTCGCTTTATCAGCACGTTCCCGGTCCGGGTATCGGAGGAGCGCATGACGGTCCCGGTGGCATGGTTTTTCCTCTCGCACAACCTGCTCCTGATCACCCACCAGGGGCACCCCTGTTCGAAATGAGGCCGGACCGGGCCAAGAACCCCGTCGGCCCCGAAGGCGCGCAAAGCCCTCAGCATGTGCAGCAGCCATTGGTCGTCAGGAAACTCGTCATCGTCGATGAAGGCGATCAGCCCCCCCCCTGCCATCTCGACAGCCTTGTTCCTGGCAAGGGCGATATTCTGCTCCGGCTCGACGTGGTACTCTACCTTCAGGCATTGCGACTTTTGAAACTCCAGGACCACCTGCTCCGCGGACCTTGTGGCATCGTTGTCCACTACGACTGCCGAATAGGTGAATTCCCCTGCAGTTTGTTGGCCGGCGAGCTTTGCCAGCAACCGCTGCAGCAGTTCGGTCCTTTTAAAGGTGCAGATGCAGACGCTGATATGGGGGGACAGCACGTTCATGTCTCTCTCCCTGGGTGGACGTGGGCGTACAAGCCGTCAGATCTCGGGATCCAAAAGCAGCTTGCGGCGGGCAATCTTCTTCAATCTCGCCATCTGTTCCTTCCTCCTGAACGCTACCAGTTGGGGTGAGATGGGGCGCTCGATCCCTCTCAGCCAACCCCAGGCGTACCCGCACAGCAGACACAGCCCCCCCAGCATGTACGGTTGTTTCTTCATCTGGTACGCTCCCCGGAAAATCTCCCAAAGCGGGTGCCCTCCCAGGTAATAATCCTGCTTCCCGAACCTGAAGCGAGCCCCCAGCACGCTCCCTTTCCCGGTCCCCATCACCCTGTGGTGGATAAAGCATTTTTCCGGAAAAGTCCGCGTCTGCCACCCGATCATGCGGGCCGTTGTCACCGCCGTCCAATCGACCCCCCCGCCCTTGATGCTGACGTATCCGCCTATCTCTTCGTAGCATGCGCGTCTGAAGAGCTGGCATTGACCCGAGACGTGCTCGACGTTGACGATGTCGTAATCATAGGCGACGGAGCCGTCCTCGACGAACGCGGTGCCAGCGACCCCAAGCTCCGGATTGACCGCAAATTTCCCAAGGATGAACTCGAAATGATCCGGGTCGAATGAGATGTCGGCATCAAGGTTCCCGACGATGTCGAAGTGCAGGTTCCTGATGCTTTCATACCCGGCGTCGAAGGCCCGGACTTTACCGGCAAAATTACGTGTCTCAGCCGCTGATGTGCGAATGAGTTCTATCCATCCGTGTTCGCCCAGATACTTTTCCACGATCTCTTCGGTTCGGTCCGTGGAGCCGTCGCTGACAATAACCCACTTTACGGGACGGGTCGTCTGCCTGACCATTGACTGGATGGTCAGCTCAATGAATTCCTCTTCGTTGCGTGCGGGAGTGATCAACGCATACGAAACGCGGCCGGTTCCTCGGCCATTACTTTCTGTCACGTCAGCAACTCCGCTCATTTGGCCACCTCTAGCAACGTTTTTCACTGCGACTCTCGGCTAAGGTGCAGATGGCCAGCAGCATCCAGGCCTGTGACCATCTCATATATGGAATCTTGTTCGTGAACATTGGAAAAACCTGATAGTAAAAATATCCTCTCTCGTCCCACATGTTCTCAATGGCCCAGCGATAAATTTTGAAGGCTCTTTCAACGTTGTCACTGTCCAAGTCTTGAAGCTCAACCATGGTGATGATACTCTGTGCCACACTGTGTATGTCGATGGGATAGGTTCTGTTGTGAAAGTACCTCGGTGCCCCCTCTTCTGTAAAAAAATGCTCCCGGTAAAACTCAAATCCGCGTTTAACATGAGGTGCGAACTCTTCTGTGCCTGTGCAGTTGCATATCATCCGCAGGGCGCACAGGTTGAATCCGGTGTGGAAATTGTCGACCCACCCCTGCACCGGCAGCTCCCCGTACCCCCACGATCCGTCCGGGCGCTGCATGGCAGCAGAGTATCGGGCAACTTTGAGTGCAGTATCGAGATACTTCTTTTCCCCGGTATGCTTGCTCATCCTGCAGAGAAGGGCAGATCCGAGAAAATTAGCATTATGTATCGGAACACGCATCTCCGGCAGAGGATAGCTGAAGCCTATTGAAGAGTTCCCGTCTGCCCAGAACAGGTCATTCAGAATGTAATCTGCGGCACTAGCCGCCATGGCAAGACACTGCGGTTCTCCGTTGTACTCATAGGCATCAAGCAGCGCATTCGAGACGAAGACTGTACAGACAAGGTTGGCTGCCCCCCTTGGTACAAGATCCCCCCGTGTCTGCCATGGGAAGCTATACCCCCAAGTGCAGTAGCGATCATCAGGTGACTGCATTTCAGCCAACAGCGCGGTCATCTCGCTCAACAACCGAACTTCGGGCAACCCGATTTTGGCAAGTTTAACGAAGGCGGCAAGAAACAGGGCCAGGGCCTTCGGATTTTGCTGCCTCGGCACCAGCAAGACCGGTCTCAGATTTACCGGCAGGCGCTTTAAAACCTGCATGAAGGCAATCCTGCACACCTTGCTTTTCATAAATGGCGTCGCCTGGTAGATCCGGCTGTTCAAGCCGTCATAAGGATCGAATCCAGACCAGTTATTCTGCTGGCAGTAATCGATGAGAGCGTTCAGCGGCCCTCTCAAAGCGCCGGGCAGGTCGTCCTGTCTGCTGTCGTCATGCATGATGGCTCCACCGGTTTCTGATCATGAGGTCAGCCCGTAAAAGGGGAATCAGCACAAACAACCAAAGCTCGTGGAAAATTTTGAGGGAGTAAGGCGGGTGCAACGGCTGCGCACGAAGATGGTGCAGGCCTAGAGAATCCCGGGGCCGCAAGCGGACGTCCGGGCCATATCATAACTCCTTGGCTATGGAGTTTATAATCTCTACGATCTGCTGCAGGGCCGGGCGGTTTACCTTTTCTACTTCTTTTGAACGGTTCCTCTTCTTGAGTTCTACCTTCCCACGTATCTCCTCAGCGTTGTTGATGATGGTCAAACGTCCGCAGTCCGAGAGATGCTTGTCTATGGAGCCGATTTCGCCCCGAAAAATGCTGTAGACTGGGACGCCCAAAGCCGCGGCTTCGCGGTTCATGGTTCCGCCACCGCTTATGACTAGGTCCGAATACCAGATCAGGTTCAGACCTGGGAAGACCTGTGCAGGGATCACGACCTTGCCCGAATCAAGCAGTTCCGGCCATCTCCCCCTTACCAGTGCGGCCTGCCCATCGTTCCGTGGCAGTAGGACCACGGTGACCTCGTCTCTGGATCCCAGCCAAGCCATAGCCTCTTCAAAAAGATGGAGGCTTTCAGGCTTGAAGTAGTGAGCCTCCGTGGCTGGCGGCCGGACGATGACGATCACCTTTTCTGGGTCGACACCAAGCTCGTCAAGAACCCCCTGTTCGGGCTGAAATCCCGGCACATAAACATCTTCTTTCAGGCCGGAATAACGACGTATTTTCGCGGAGTGCTCGTTCACGCGACTCTCAGGGATTGCCTCTGGGATAATCAGCCAATCCGGACGAAAAAACGGAACGCCTTTGGCGTACTCGTAGTCCGTCATCATGATGGTAGGTATCCGCAGCACCGCGGACAGTATCATCTGGGAACGCGAACCGTGCGACAAAGCCAGGTCCGGTTTTCTTTCCAGTACATATGAAGCAAGCTGCACCGATCTTAGCAGAAGACCAACACCCTTCATGGCCTTGTTCTTTCCGTAATGCACGCCGACCCTCCGGTATTCCATTCCGTACAGGTCCGCAAGCTTGCATACCTGAAAACAGTCTCTAGCGGTCAGCATTACCTCGTGCCCCCTGGCCTGAAGTTCACTTATTATCGGCCTGAAGAAAGGGACATGAGGGGAATTGTCCATGTCGATCCAGATGGTTTTCTTTTCACTTTTCATTGCGACCTCTTGATTCCCATGATTAATATCCTCATCCACTCTTCTGTCAGACTCCGCTGCCTGCTCTGCAATGTCCTTTAGCGACCAGAAAGGGATCTCCAGATGTATTAGAGCCGTTTGTAGATAAAGTCAGGGATGTAATATCTCCTCTTGTTCAGGACGACTCCAAGCAGCTGCGCGCCGCTTGCCATTATTTTCTTCTTCATGTTCTCAGCGGTCTGTCTGCGTGTATTGCCGGCTTCCACTACCAGGATCACCCCGTCGACATTGCAACAGTAATCCATGGCCTCTGTATTGTCGGAAGAGGAATCGATCAGAATCAGGTCGAACATATCCCTCAACCTGGCCCACATGCTCAAGGTCCGGTCGACATCATTGAAAGGCGGAACCAGCGATGCCTGGATGGAGACTGGGGCGAAATAGAGGTTCGAGTTACCGAACCTGAAAAAGGCCTTCTCCGGGCCCCCACCCTTATCGGACATGTCCAGCCACCAGTATTCGCAAGTGACGTTGATATTTATCCTTCGCCCCGGGTCCTCGTAGGACGGGTCCAGGATCAGAACGGATTTGCCGTGCCTGTTCACGGCAGTGGCAGCGAACTCGCGTACTATGGTCGAAACCCCTACGTGCTGGTTGCATCCCACGAACTGGAGCACCTTGTGGGAACCGTCGGCCAGCAGGAGTTCAACCTGTCGATGCAATTTCGACATTTCCTTGGGCATGGAAACACCGGGCTCAACTTGTGCTTCCAATGCCAGCTGCGAAGATGCCGCAGAGCAGGTCTTGTCCCGGCATGCCTGTTCTAGAGCCTCATGAATATTGCTCATCGTAGTCCCCTGCTAGCACATCAGCGATGCTGGTGTGGAAACGAGATCACTCCCCCTTCCATGATCACATTTTCGTCAAGAATACTGGGGTTGGCCTCTTTGACCCGCCTGATTTTCTCTGCGTCGACGCGGCCATAAACCTCCTTGACCAGCTTTGCCAAGGTGTCGCCCCTTTGGACCACTCTGGTAACGGCATCGTTTTCAGAGGCCTTCTGCTTCGCACCGGCCGCAGGAGGAAGAACGCGTTCTTCAGGCTGAGTTGCAACCGCTCGTTCCGGCGTCTGCACGCTGGTAGCGTGCGCCTGCGGGGCGGGCCGAACGGCCATCATGGTCACGACGCGCCCCCCTCCCACGCCCCCAAGCGCAACCAGCGCGAGCAGCAGGGGAAATAGGGCGTACCTTGCATAGACCGGCCTGCTCATGCCGAAATCGCGGATAATTTCCCTGACGATTCGGGTGCCTATTCTCTTCTTCCCGTACCCGAAGGCCGTGATGAGGCTGTTGTCGCAAAGAACGTTGATCACGCGCGGGATTCCCTGGGCCACCTTGACGATTTCCCTCACCGCGAACTCGGTGAAGATAACGACGTCCTTATCTCCAGCCGTTTTTAGACGGTGGTGGATGTACGAGGCACCATCTTCCTTGGTCAACGGCAAGATGGTAGCCTTTACCGCGATCCTCTGCTTGAGTTGCTTGAGTTCACCAAGATTCAGCGTCTTCTCGAACTCGGTCTGAGCGCAGAACACTATCTGGATCAGCTTCTCGCTCTCGGTCTCGAAGTTGGAGAGCACCCGGAGGTTCTCCAGCGTATCGACCGGCATGTTCTGTGCCTCGTCAATGACAAGGATAATGTTCCGCCCATCTTTGTATTCCTTCAACAGTCTCTGGTGCAGTTGGTTCACCATCACGAAGATCTCGTTGGATTGTGGAGCCATGTTGAGTTCGACGAAGATGTATTTCAGCAGATTAAGGTACGAGATGTTAGCGTTGAACACGTAGATGGTGGTGAGCTTTTCGCTTCCTGCCTTCTCGAGGTATGCCCGGAGGATCGTTGTTTTACCCACCCCCACAGCACCCGTTATCAGGATAAATCCCTTCCGTTTCTCGACGCCGTAGATGATCGACGCGAGTGCCTCCTTATGGACATGGCTCATGTACAGGAAGGACGGATCCGGGGTTATTTGAAATGGCTCTTTTTTGAGATTATAGAAATTGAGATACATGGCTATTCCTTTTTAAAGGGAATTGTCACCAAAACAGGCACGCCCAGATACTTTTCCAGACTTTCAGGATTTAAAAACGTCTCAGCTAGCTTTTCGTTTACATAGGCATATCCCAGCCCCGATACAGTGCCGACGACGAGGCCAATCAGAAGGTTCAGCAGCTTGTTCGGCTTCACCGGCTTAACGGGAACCACGGCATCCTCGATGACGCTGATGTTCGACAGCTTGAGCCTGTTCATGACATCGGAGATTTGTGCATACTCATGCCTTTCTACGTAGGCAAGGTAATTCTTTTCATTTATGGTTATGGCCCGTTTGAGGTCCTGTATCTTGCTTTCGCTCCTGTTCAGGGCAGCTATCTGTTCATCAAGCTGACTCAGCTGCGCCCGCAAAGCAGCAGCCTTGGCCGCCTGCGACCGCAGATCCGCCTCCGCGCGAAAAAGGTCTGTCTCCATGCTCTGGTACACGGGGTTCCCCGTCTTCACCTTGCCCACGATAATCTCTTCCTGGTCCTTCAAAAACTTGCTTACAATTTCTAACTCTCTTCTCGTATCGGCCACAAGCCTGTTGTTGTCCGTGTACTTCGTCTTGAGCTCCTGCTCCTTCAACTGGAGGTCCAACAGCTTGGACTTTGCTTCTATTATGATCCTGTCCCTTTCGGTTTGGGTATAACGGTCCTTGTTGTCGGCAATGTACTTCATCTGTGACTTCAGCGAGTTGATCTTTTTCTGGTTTTCCTGGACGTTGGTAATCGCGAGTTTATACATCGAGTCGAGTTCAGTCCTTTGCCTCAGAAGAAGGGTCCTCTGTTCTTCTATTGAAAACACCTTCGACTTTTGGTGGTATTCCTGCAGCGCCTTTTCGGACTCCCTGAGCTTGCTCTCGAAAGCCGCTAGTTGACTCCCGATGAAGGAAGACTGCGGATCGCTGTGCACTGCGAGATGTTTCTCCTTGAAGTACTCGATGAGCAGGTTAACCGCCTTTGCTGCGACCTGAGGGTCGCTATGCTGGAACGAGATAGCGACCACGTTGGACTTCCGTACCCCCTGCACCTGCAGGCTGTCACCAAACGCCTGCACCGCTTGCTCCATGAGTTCGGCTTGCGTTTCAGCCCCACTGGCGATCCCCGGGTACATGACCTCCGGCTTGAGGGTCTGGAGAACCTTTCCCGCCAATTCCCGTCCTGTGAGGATCTGGATCTCTGCATTCATCACCTCGTCCTGACTGACGATCCTGGGCATGGAATTGTCCTCGGGCGCCATCCCGGGCCTGGAGGAGTCCTCCTTGAACATCTTGACAAGGAGGCTCGCCTTCGCTTCAAATGTCGGATCTTGGAACAGGGTAAAAGTCGTCACCGCAGCGACCACGGTCACAAAAATGACGACAATGGCAATTTTATGCTTGAAGATTGTGGTCAATGCGTCTAGCAGGCTCATGGCTTTGCTCGCTTTTGTTTGTCAGTTCCTATTGAGGTCATATCCGATGCCGACGGGCAATGGCACATTCTTCCTGACATAGGTGTCTATCCATACATTGATATTTGCTATTGCAGATTTCGGGACATACACGATATCATTGGGGATCAAAAAAATGTCCTGAGTGGAGTCCCTTCCACGCATCACATTTTTCAGATTTATCCGGATCGCTTGAACACTTCCTTCCACCCTTCGCAGCACTATGACTTCTTCCGGCCTTGCAGTGTCCTTCATGCCTCCTGATTGTGCAATGGACTGCAAAGCGGTGGTGGGCCCGGTGAGATTCACCAGGCCTGCCCTATACACCTCCCCATCGACATAGACCTTTTGCGATATGGGTGTCTTGACTATCACTGCGACCTTGGGATTGGAGAGTTCTGCCATGTAGGCCTTAGTCAAGGTAGCGGTTAGCTCCGTCGGGGAGAGCCCTGCAGCAAGGACGTCATTGACCAACTGCAGGGTGATTCTGCCGTCCGACCTGACCGTCAGTGATTCATTGAGCTCTGGATTGTAAAAAAACTTAACATCAATTTGGTCTCCAGGCTGGATCCGATATTCGCCGGGGTGTTCCGGAGAGCGCAGCTCGCTCTCTACCTTGTGTGTGGCCGAGGAATGACAACCTGCAATTAATGTCAGGACGGCAAGCAGGGCAACCTTCAGGACTTTCATTAGCATCTCCCCCTTCTCCTGTGATGCAACCCGCCGCTTCCGCTTCAACTGCATCGTTCTTCCGCTTGCACCCCGTCATCCCATATGTCGGTAAGCGATCTTTCCCAGCGCCCTTAGGAGGCTTACCGGCAACTTCTTCAGGACTTGCCTGTAAGCTTCCAGGTTCCGCTCCTGAGGATGGATAAATGCATTGCCTGCAAAGTCGTACCTGTAGTAACTGAGGTCCGTTCTGCTTCCGCCCCAGCCGTTCTTGAAGTTCAACAACCCTTCGTTGTCCGGATCCGTCCTGCCAAGGCTCAAACGACCGAAACCGTCCCGGCCGCACTTCTTGATTACCTCCCAGAACAACAGGTTGTTTGCGCGCAAATGCTGCATTTGTGCGTCGGATGCGCCGTATTTGTAGATCGCATTGCTGCCGAAATGAAGACAGATGAGACCCGCGACCGTGGCGTCTCCCTGGCGCGCAAGCGCTATGAATCCAAGGTTGCGGGCGATGAGAAGCTCATGAAGCTTTATGAAGTAGCTCCTGGGCTGCGGCGGAAGCCCCTGGCGCCTGCGCGTCAGGCAGTGCAGGCGGTAGAAATCCAGCACTCCCTGCAGGGAGTTTCCCATATCGACGGTCACACCCTCTTTGACTGCCGTCTGGATGTTTCTGGCGCTACTTTTCCTTACGCGGGACAGCATCAATTTTTCATCGTTTGAAAGCTCGATAACATGATGCGCGTAGACCTTGCTGGGGTTCTCGCTCATGAGATGGGCTTCGCCCCGGAATTCTGCATAGCGCCATCTTCTGGTCCGTCCGTACGCCAGCACGGCATCCAAAAGCAGCCTGAAATCCTGCTTACTCTCCACGATTGCACCACAGTAATCGGAGAAGCTCAGACAAACGCCGCGCTTGCCCGTCAAGGCGCTGTCCACCTCCATCACGGGGAGGCAGCCTCTGCAGTTTCCCGACACGTACAACGTGAAGTACACCGGCCGGTAGCCGTAACTTTCGGCAAGCACCCTGGCCCAACCGGACGAGTGAAAAATGGTCGTATCGTTGCAACCCTGGAGCCAGTCATTCAACCGCTTATCCTTAAGAGGATCTATGAGTTCGACCGTCTTATTCGGCATAACAGAACTAAGGAAGCTGTGCGTTGCGCTTTATTTCATCGCAAATATAAGAGACCTGCTCCACGGTAAGTTCCGGGAACATTGGCAACGACAGCAGTTCGTCGGAGACCTGCTCCGCCACGGGAAAACTACCTGCCCCTTCTCCGCGTGCGGCATAGGCCTGCTGGAGATGGATCGGAACAGGATAATGTACGCGGCACTCTATCCCGCTCCTGGATAGCGCCTGCTTCAGCCCTTCCCTCTCGGACGAGCGCACGGCAAAGACATGGTATACGTGCCGTGCGTAAGGCATTTCCTTGGGAACAGTAACCGCAGGCACATCGGCCAGCAACTCCTGGTAACAGAAGGCATGGGAACGCCGAACGGCGTTCCAGGAATCAAGATACTTAAGTTTCGCGCTCAAAACGGCTCCCTGTATCCCGTCCATTCTGCAGTTCATTCCTACCACCTGGTGATGGTACTTGCGCGACTGACCGTGATCGCGCAGCATCCTTATACTCCCGGCCAGCCGCTCGTCATTTGTCACTACACAGCCGGCCTCACCATAGGCCCCGAGGTTCTTGCCGGGGTAAAAGCTGAAACAGCCGGCATCCCCGAGCGACCCAGACCGGCGCCCCTTGTACTCAGCCCCGTGCGCCTGGCATGCGTCCTCAAGGACGCTGATCCCATGGTCTCTGGCTATCGCAAGGATCGCGTCCATGTCCGCGGTCTGGCCATACAGATGCACGGGAATAATCACCTTCGTGTGCATCGTGATCGCCCGGGCCAGGAGCGCCGGGTTCATCGTGAAGCTGGTTTCGTCGATGTCCACAAAGACCGGCCTGGCACCGCAAAGGGTGATAGCCTCAGCTGTCGCGATAAAGCTGTTGGGAACGGTGATTACTTCGTCGCCTGTGCCCACACCAAGGGCCAACAGGGCAAGCCAGAGAGCCTCTGTGCCGCTGCCCACCCCTACAGCCCAACGGCTGCCGCAGAACTCGGCGAATTCTTCTTCGAATTTTTCGACATAGGGTCCTCCTGAAAAGGCACAGCTGGAGAGGACCTGCTTTATCGACTGTTCCACCTCATCGGCTATGGCATCATACTGGGCTTTGAGATTCAGAAATGGCACTTTCACTGTCGCTCTCCTTGATGAACCGCAGCAATCTGGCCGGATTCCCCGCTACGATACTGTACGGCTGAACGTTTTTGGTCACGACGCTCCCGGCTCCGATTATCGAGTGCTCTCCAACGACAACCCCGCACAATATCGTCGAACTCGAGCCGATGGATGCGTTGTGCTTTATGACAGTTTTTACGCAGGTCCAATCAGCTTCTACCTGCAATTCCCCCAATGACGTTGTCGCCCTTGGATACATGTCGTTGATAAAGGTCACATTGTGGCCAACAAAGACGTTATCATGAATCTCTACCCCGTCGCATATGAAGGTGTGGCTGGATATTTTGCAATTTCTACCTATTTCCGCATTCTTCTGGATCTCCACAAAAGGACCAATCTTCGTGTTGTCTCCGATAGTACAGCCGTACAGGTTTATGAACTTCCCTAGCTTCACGTTCTCGCCAAGTTTTACATCTTGTGCAACTGCCGATAATAGTTCCTCCATGCCTCTCTCCTTTTATGCGTACCCACGTGTCGGTCCAGTTGCTCACAATCGAACCAGTGCCCCGCCTGTACTCAGCGAGTCCTTGATAGCCTCCAGCATCCTGACCACTCTTAAGCCTGCATGCCCGTCGTTCTTAGGGGTTGCGTTGTTGTTTATGCAGTCGATGAAGTACTGCGTTTCATCTTTTAAGGCCTCAACCTGGCTCACCCTTGGCGCCCACATGTCTCCGCTTCGGTAGCTCAACCGCAGGCCGTATGACTTTTCTTTCGACTCTGTGCACAGAGTGTCCACACCCTCAACCCCCTTGTCATAGACCCGGATCTTCTCGTCGCTCACCAGGTCATTCCAGACGAGCATCTTCTTCTGTCCCCCAATAAGGGTGGTTCTTATCTTGACCGGTGAAAGCCAGTTGACATTGAGGTGAGCGATGACGTTGTTGGGGAAGTAGATGGTGATGTACGCAACATCCTCAAGCTCGTTGCCAAAATGGGCCACACCCGTTGCCATCACAGCCGAAGGCTCCATCTGCAGGAGGTGGTCCATAATCGACAAGTCGTGCGGAGCCAGATCCCAAACCACGTTTACATCCTTTTGGAACAGGCCAAGATTCACCCTTATGGAGTCAAAGTAATAAAGGTCGCCCAGGACACCGTCATCAAT
This sequence comes from Geobacter sp., assembly GCA_003490025.1. Lineage (GTDB taxonomy): Bacteria > Desulfobacterota > Desulfuromonadia > Geobacterales > Geobacteraceae > Geomonas. Next base: position 41,780 of record DNJC01000153.1, read on the forward strand.
CAGCTCCTTGATTTTCTTTACAGCACCGTTGAAAAGAAAGGTGTGGTCCACCATTATCTTCAGCTTGTTTCTTTCAGCCATCTCGATGAGCTTTTCCGCATCGGCCACAGAAGCTGTAAAAGGCTTTTCGATGAAGATGTGCTTCCCGTTGGACAGCGCCTTCCGTGCTATGTCGAAGTGTGAGGATACAGGAGTGACAATGGCGATAACGTCAACGTCCTTGGCCGTCAGCAGTTCATGGCAATCCCGCTCCAAACGGACCTCCGGGTAAGCCTGGCGTGCCCGCCCCAACGACTTTTCATCGGCATCGCTTATGGCAATGAGCCTCGCGCCCGGCGTAGAGTGAAAGTTCCTCGCCACGTTGGGCCCCCAGTATCCAAACCCGACAATGCCTACGTTGATCATATCGCCACCCTGGTCTGCATACCCCTCAGTAGGCTCCCCTGCACCTGAAAACCGCCATCGGTGTCTGCAGCAAGATTTTCAGGTCCAACATCACGCTCCACTCCTTGAGGTACCTGAGATCGAGTCTGACCATCTCATCAAAGCTGGTGCTGCTTCTGCCACCTACCTGCCAAGAACCTGTTATGCCGGGTCTTTTGCCTACGAGCCGGTTTCGCTGCCATCCGCTGTAATGTTCCAGTTCGTAGCAGATGGGGGGACGTGGCCCTACCAGGGACATGTCACCCGTCAGAACGTTATAGAGCTGCGGGAGTTCGTCGATGCTGTATTTCCGCAGGACCCTGCCTATGCGGGTGATTCTTGGGTCGGTCGTTAGCTTGAAGACAGGAGTTTCCTCCTTTGAAAGCTTTCCTTCTATGAGTTGCTTCACGAATTCCCTGTGAAGACCGTCATCATTGCCGGTGAACATGGTACGGAACTTCGCAAACTTGAAGCATTTCCCGTTCTGCCCCACCCTTTCCTGCAGAAAGAAGACGGGGCCAGCAGAAGTCAGTTTGATGGTGACAGAAACGACCACGAATACGGGGGACAGCAGTAAAAGTCCTGCAGAGCTGCCGAAGAGATCCATCCCCCGCTTTATAATCGGCCCGAGCAGGTCTTTTAAACCCTCGCATTCCACTTCGGGATAGAACAGGGGATCGAATGCCCCCTCCTCGCCGCCTGCTTCCGGGTAGACCCTGAAGCCGAACCTGATGCTGGCTAGGGCCTCTTCTTCTAAAATGGCTGCAATCCTCTCTTTCACCTTGCCGGCTACCGCTGCTTGTGCATCCTTTACCTTGTTGCAAGCTATTTCAGTGAGAATCACACCCAATGAAGCCCCTTCGTTGAGAAGCCCGCAGATGTCAGTTTCACGCACAGCCGCCCTTATTGCATTGCAGAGGTTCCGGGACATGGAGCCTGTACCGTCAACGCTGCAAATATGGCCGACGTCCAGGGTCATTACGAGGAGCGGCTTTGACGATCTTTCTGCCCTCTTCCTTTCCTGTGTCAGACACTTTCGGAAATCGGACTCCGAGCAAAAACCATGGACTAGGTCACATGACATTGCCGTGACGCGAGATCGCAGCCGCAGTTTTTTCAAGATCTCACTCACCACCGATATCTCCCTCACCCAGATGTGCCTCCCGCTTCAGTTGCTCATAAAACGCCGTCCGGTTCAGGCACTGGGTTTGTCGGACAAGTTAAATGGTGAAAGTACGGGGGGAAGAAGGCGGCAAGGAACAAAACATTAAACAAAACTCACCATGCAAGTATAGTAGGCACCCCATCGATGTCAAGGCGCCACACTTGGCGGCGCTGGCTGGGGCTGGAAGCAGAGCCAGATGTCACAGAAGCCGTATCTTCTGCTGGAACTCCGGTTTCAGCAGGATGGTACGGTTTTCGAGCATCTCCAGATCACCCTCTTGCGTCATCCTGTGCAAAAGCCTGGTGACTGTTTCGCGGGAGACTGAGGTGTATCCTGCCAGCTCCTTGTGAGTAAGTCTCAGCGCAATGACGATACCGCGGGCGTCTTTTACGCCGTGCAACCGGCTCAGGTGGCTGAGGATGGAGCGCAGCCTCTGCTCGGCATCCGGCAACGTTATCGCCTTGAGCACCAGTTGCGCCTCGCGCAGTCGCTGGCAGAGGATTTTTACCAGTTGGAGCAGCACCTTTGGCTTTTGCAGAAAAAATGCTTCGAAGGTCTCCTTGGAAATCAGTCCTATTTCGGTTTCCTCCATTGATATGACCGTAGCCGGAGCTGTCTTCGCGTCCATCAGGGCCATTTCTCCGAAAACATCGCCGCGTTTATGCACCGCAAGGATGCGCTCACTCCCCTCGCTCCCCAGATGAACCACCCGCACCTTTCCGCCGTACACGACGTACATGTACTTTGCGGTCTCTTCCTCCAGCAGGACAATCTGGTTTTTCTGAAAGCGCTTTTCGATGATACGGCGCTGCACCTCGGCGAACTCCTGGTCGTCCAGGTGAGAAAAAAGCGGTATGCTTCGCAGCAACCGGGTCCGGCCCGATCCTTCCGGTTCATTTTCACCCTTCACCAATGCACACCTCCTCCGTTACGACACGTGTCTAAATTGCAACTTTTTCGGGCTGCGTAGCGCCAGAACCCGATGGAGTAGAAGGGCTGCCGAGAGATAGTCTCGCGGGTGTGACCACGACCTGCTACCTGCTAAGCCTCAGTATGGCTCTGGCGACCTGACCAAAGGCGGCATCAAGCTCCGATGCATTTTGTGCCCACGCATATACCCCTGTGGGCTGCTTCAAGTTGTAGGTATCGGCATCGCGCGTATTGGCGATCCTCTTCAGTATGTTTTCCCCAAGCTCTTCCTTGCCATACCCGTAGTCATAGTTCTTGCCATCTTCCAACCCCTCCTGCGTGGTCAACAGAGTCCCCAGTCCAATGGTGAAGACGGTTATAGGAGTGCCTGCCTCGCTGCGAGCATCATTCACTATATTCTCCAGCATGCTCCGGGCCGCCCTATTGATGTTTTCCCGCGTAAGTGCGATGGGAGTGCCTGTTGGGGAATTGAAGTGACGCACGTTGTTGTAGCTGTACGCGCTTATCGTACCCGTCCAGTCGTAGTCCGGGATGTCCCCGGTGGCCCGGACATTCAGCGGGTGCTGCAACCCGTCCACGTCAAACAGCCTGGTTAAATCAGTCGGCTCGGAAGAAAGGGTGCCGACCTGGTTTCCCGTTGCGGTAACAAAGTTGGCAGCCACCCCGTTCGGAGCCCCGTCTGTGAAAAATACTATGATCCTGTTGGGCGACTGCTGGTCGCTTGGAACGTCGTCCAGCTGCTTCTTGGCCAACCGCAGTGCCTCCTCCGCTGTGGTAAATCCTTTAGCATTCGCCTCCGTTATCAAATCCAGCCCAGCATCGAGCCACTTTCTCTGGAAACCTCGCGCCGAGGTGATCTTGACATCCTGCACAGCACCGCAAGCGAAACGTATCAGTCCCACCCTGTCGTTTTTGGGATTGAAGACGCCGACGAAGTTTTTCGCAGCATTTCTTAACTTGTCCGACGTCCCCTTCTCGCTCGTATGCGTACTCAGCGACCTGGTGCTGTCCATCACCAGGACCAGATCCACCGGGTTGATGGTGCTGGTCGCAGTCGCCTGGACAGTTAAAGCGGGCCAACCGGCAGCCCTTGCAAAGTAGGTGGGGACCGTGGCTTTGGTGCTGACGGTCACCATCCAGGACTTGGTCTTGTCATCGTATTGGGGGTCGACCGAAAGCTGTTGCACAGTGGCGCCAAGCAGTTGATCGGGATAGTTGGCGTGAAAGAATTTATCCGCTTCGGTGGTCGCGGAACCGTCATCTGCCCCCACCACCCTTCCTGCAGCCAGTGCAGCGGCATCGACCGCCGCGTTCAGCTTGGTTTTGACCACGTACGCCATCCCCACATCTACGGCAAGTCCCGCAAACGCCACCAGCACGGTGATCAGCAGCGCCAGCAGGATGAAAACCTGCCCTTTTTCGTCGAAGCGCCAGAGGCATTTCATCGTTTCCTCCCGACGAGGTCGCTAAAAAAGTGACTTCGCGTACAGTTGCCTCCCCAGCAGTCCGCTGCTGGAAAAGAGGCTGTGGTAATTGTAAAAAACCTCGACCACGTAAGCGGTCTGAGTCGGCCCCAAAGCAGCGTTGACACCATGGGCCACCGGGGTCGGTTCGGCTGCGGTCGGGGTTCCGATCCGGCTGGAGATGACGCCGTTCAAGTCGCCGCTTTGCCATCCCACCTGCGACACAATCTTGTCCCCCTGCAGTTGCGTGATGTAGATCATGCCGTTTGCTTTCATGTCCAGCGGCTGCGCAGTGACGGCGAGAGCATTCATGATGTCCTGCCTTCGGTCCGGCAAGCGCGAGGCCATGTTCGCCCCCTCCCTGCTCATGTTGGAGATGCTGTTGCTGGCGCGAATGGCGCAGGCGAAGTCGTAAACGCCCAGCAGCATCGGAATGAGGACGAGCAAAGCGATGGCCATTTCGATACATGCCTGGCCGCTTGTACTGTTGGTGCGGGTTCGGGATCCCATCGTGGTCACCTCCAAGACTCAGAATGGCTCGTTGGTCATGGTGGACTTGACTGTGAATGTGTAGACGCCGTCGCGCAGAAACGGCTTTAAGGCCGGCGTCAGTGAAGCACAGGTATAGGTAAGGCTGACGACAATGATTTCGCCGCTCTCTCCCGGGTCCTCTTCCCTCCGACTGCCGGTGTAATTGCTGAAGCTGAGTTCACGGGGAGAAACCACGCTGATTCTTGGCTCCTTAGGTTCGTGCAGGTTCTTCTCATAAAGCCCGGACGATGCCTTCTTGATTTTCTCTATCAATGCCGACCGACGGTCCTGCCCCATATCGCTGCGACCGGTCACCGCGTAACGAGTTCCTTCACGGACGGCATGCTGCATGGTGAGGTTCACATAAAACATCCACCCAAGGTCGATGATGCCGAATAAGAGAAGGACCAGGATCGGCAAAACCAGGGCGAATTCCACCAGCGTCTGTCCTCTTTTCTCGCGCCACATAGCGACCCCTGAACTACCAACGACCGATTCCAGCCCCAATAGCCCGGCCACGCCGCACAAACCCTGGAAAATCGACACGTGGCGCGAACTTAAGCTTCCCAACCAAACCTCTCTGCCCAAAAACCAAGGAAGTATAGATTGGCAAATTCCAATTACAAGGCCCGCCCCCGCAGTCTACCCCCTGTGCGGGGAGGTGGGTGAAGATGGCGCTGAGGTTAGAAAAAAAAATGCTTGCAGATTCGGAACGCCGTCGTAGTATCTTTAAATGTTTTTAATGTTTGGCATTCGGGCTCGCAGTCACTCCGGAGCAAAACAGGCTGCCAACGCGACTGTATTCGATGAAACAGGCCGTTTAGTTAATGCCAGCAGCCTCGGAAACGTGGGGCGATGCTGAATGGGTAAATCAGAGATGACCAAACGCAATGCGGGACAGGGATTGGTGGAATATTGCCTGGTACTCCTACTGGTCACGATAGTGGTGATCATAGCTCTGAGAGGCCTCGGAGCCACTGTACAGCTCTGTTACTTCCAGCCGGTCGAAAGTAGCCTAAGTGACGCCGGCAAACCTTGAGGCAGACGTCGGACCCCTCCTGCTCCTGGAGGTAGAACTTCAACCCGGTCGTACGATCAACAATCAAAAGGAGGTTTATCATGATGCGGCGAATCAGGAAGATGATTGAGAAATCAAAGGGAGTGCTTAGAAGCAACAAAGGTCAAGGACTCGTCGAATACGCACTCATACTGGTATTGATCGCGATAGTGGTAATCGTCGCAGTGAGGGGCGTCGGGTGCAGCACCAACAACGCCTTCACGAAAATCAACAGTGCTTTGCAGTGACCGGTTTTTGCCTCGCACTCTCGCCATCTGCAAGCGTGGCGGCAATCCCCGCTTGCAGATGGCTACCTGCAGCACCTGCTTCATCGGCTTTCAGTAGAAAAGATACAGATAGCAGAAAAAAGCAGGTGTGCTCACGGTTGCAGTCGATCAAAAGCGACCTCAGCACCTGCTTCCAGACGCAGTCGCTCCAACTTCTCTAGACATAATTTTCACCAGGCGCGGGAAGATCGGCGCTGGTGAAATGCCCATATGACGTGGCCTCAGGTTGCCCATCTCCCGGAGCAACAGACTCTCTTAGCGACAACCGGCCACTCCCTTACCTGCCGTCAGCAACGCGCCAACGCCTTCAAAGGGAACAGGAGGGAAGGAGTATGACACGCCCCAACGCGGTAATCCTCGCATCGGTCTTTGCCCTGATATTCGCTGTCATTGCGGCCTGGCTCGCTTACGGCTACCTGCAAAGGGAAATGAACAGCGTGAAGGCGGTCCAGCCGCAGAAGATAATTGTGGCAGCCGCAGACATTCCGATCGGCACGACCATAAACGAGTCGCAGCTGAAGGTGACTTCCTGGCCCAAAGACAGCATTCCGCAAGGAAGTGCCCAGCAGGTCGAGTCGGTGACAAATCGGGTCGCCATTCGCCCCATCACAAAGGGGGACGCGGTGACGGAAATGAAGCTCAAGCCCAGATCGGGTGCTGCCGGTTCGGGGTTCATGACGTATGTGGTGCCGCAGGGGCACAGGGCGGTGACGGTGGCAGTTAACGAGGTCGCCGGGGTAGCGGGATTTCTCACCCCGAGCGACCGTGTCGACGTCATCGTCACCACACCCCTCCCAGGCAACGAGAAAGAGAGCGTCAGCAAGATCATGCTCGAAAACATCCCCATCCTCGCCACCGGACAGGTAACGGACCAGAAAGAGGGAAAGCCGGTCGTCGTCCCGACTGTAACGCTAGACCTGGTGCCGGTAGACGCTGAAAAGCTGGTCCTTTCCTCCAGCAAGGGATCTCTCCAACTCCTGTTGAGGAACATCTCCGACACCGAACGTGTGGAGACCAAGGGCGCGACCATAGCCAAGGTTCTGAGCGGCATGGAGCGAATGCCGGCTCCGGCGGTGACCGCACCGGCTCCGGTGCGCCAGATTAAAAAGCTATCAAAGGTGTCAAAGCCTCCCCTTCTCGTGAATCCCCCCCCTCGCAGCTACACGCTGGAGATTGTCCGGGGGACCGACAAGTCGACGAGACAATACGCTGAGTGACCAACGCTAAAACACCAAGTCACCGAGGTCGGCCATGAACCAGATCTGCTCCAAAATGTTCCTGTTCTTTCTTCTTATTTCACTATCGGTCCTGTCCTATGCCGGATCTGCCGCAGCAGGTGTCCCCACCACGGTCGTTGTCAAGAAAAGCGTGGTCTTGAACCTGAAAAACCCGGCGCGCTACGTCACCATAGCGGACAAGGACATCATCGACGTGCCAGACCCATTGCGACGGAACCAGATACTGATCAACGGCAAGAAGATCGGGTCGACGAACCTGATCGTGTGGGAAGAAAACGTGGAGAAACCCACTTTCTTCGACGTCCGCGTGGTGGGGGACCAGGAGTCGATCGAATCGCAGATAAAGGAATACGCGCCTAACGATGCCATCAAGGTCCAATACGCAGGGGAAACGGTCGTCCTCTCCGGAAAGGTGGCAAACGAAATCACGAGTAAAAAGGCGGAAGAAATCGCCAAAGCCTATGCGGCGAAGGTACTGAACCACATAACCATTGACGACCCGCTGCAGGTGCTCCTGCAGGTCAAGGTCGCCCAGGTGGACAAGACTTCACTGAAAAAGCTGGGAATAAGCGCCATCGTCAAGGGAAGGACGGCGGAAGGGTTCACCAACCTCGTCGGCGTTCCTGCCGGAAACACCTCTGTCAGTTCCACGGGCACGACGGTCAGCACCAACGGCCTCTCCGGGATAGCGGGCTCCGGACCGGGTATCGGCTCCTTCGATCCGCTCGATCCCTTCTCGGTCGGAGTTTCCTACTTCCCGGCAGGTGTCGGCGCGGTGCTCCAGGCCTTGAGCAGCAAGGGACTGGCCAAGATCCTGGCCGAACCGAACCTGCTGGTGAAGAGCGGGCAGGAGGGTAACTTCCTTGCCGGTAGCAGGATCCCCTACAGCGTAGTGATCAGCACGGGGGGGGCGGCCACCACCTCGATCGTGTTCGAGACGGTCGGCATCAAGGTCAAGTTCAAGCCCGAGGTATTGGAAAACGGCCTGATCAACCTCAAGATAGACCCCGCAGAGGTGAGCAGCATCGCCGGCACACTTTCGGTGAACGGCTACCCGATCATCGACACGAGGGATGTCCGGACAAGCGTTGAGCTTCGGGACGGCGAAAGCCTGGTGCTCGCGGGGCTGCTCCAGGAAGAGCAGATAAAAAGCATGTCCAAGATCCCCCTGCTGGGAGACATCCCGATCCTGGGGGCGCTGTTCCGCTCGACGCAAAACGACATCAAGGAAAAGGACCTGGTGTTCTTCATCACGCCGAAGATCGTGAAGCCGGTATCCCCCGGTACAGAGGTTCAGTTGCCGACCGACCAGGAACTCGACCAGGACGAGGAGCGGGAGCTGGACTGGATGCCGTTGGGGACACGCTGAGCCAGAGGGGATCGCAAAGGCAAGGCGGCACACGCAGGGACCACATGGGCACACGGGCAAGGACGGCAGTGGGCTTAAGGCAGGCGAAGAAGAGGCTCCAGACATGACTGCTCAATTCTCCATAGTGATCATCGACCAGAACAAGGTCTCAAGGGAATCGATACTCTCCACCCTGCGAGGCTACTCGGACTCCATAACGCTCGCGGGTTCAGTGGAGCATTTCACCAGCAATGCATCTGCGGCACAAACACAGGCGCCCAACGTCGTGTTCCTGGGGGTGGAAAACGTCCAGCAGGGGATCGAGGACATCCGGGCCCTCACGGCCAGGTGCCCCAGGGCCTCGGTGATCGCCTGCTCGTCCGAAAAGAACGTGGAGGGTTTCCTGGCGCTCATGCGCGCGGGGGCGGTAGAGTACCTGCTGCGCCCGGTGGACCAGGATGAGCTGAAGCAGTCCCTGCTGAAGGCAAGCCGCTTCCTAAGCGCCGCCCCCGAAGTAGCGGCCCCTTCAGGAGAGATCATCACCCTCTACAACCCGATCGGAGGGATGGGAACAACCACGATCGCGGTCAATCTCGCCGCGGCCCTGGCCGACGGGGGGACCAAAGTCGCGCTGGTCGACCTGAACCTGGAGGCGGGTGACGTGAATACCTTCCTGAACGTCAACCCTACTTACACCCTGGGGAGCGTCACCACCAATATAGAGCGGCTGGACGCGAACTTCCTGATGAGCGTCATGACGCGCCACTCTTCGGGCCCGTACATACTCACGGAACCGCTGGACGTCGACGAGGCGGTCTCCATCACCCCGGAGCAGGTGCAACGGGTCATGGAACTTCTCAGGCGTATATTCAGGTACGTGATCGTCGACTGCGTAGGGCAGCTGGGCGGGTGCAACCTTTCCATCTTCCGAAGCTCCAACCTCGTCCTTTTCACCACGACCCTGAGCCTCCCCACGCTGAAGAACACCAAGAGGTACCTCTCGGCCATGGCGGCGAAGGGGTTTGGCGGCGACCGGGTCAAACTGGTGGTGAACCGGCACCTCCCCAAGTCCGATATCCAGCTAAAGGACGCGGAGAAGGTACTCGGCATGCAGGTGTACCAGGCGATACCCAACGAGTACGCGGACGTGGTCGCCTCCATCAACAAGGGGATGCCCCTGGTGAAGCTGCTCCCCAGGTCCCCGGTCAGCAAGGCGATACAGAGTCTAGCAGAGCGCGTGAAGGGATGATCCCCCCAGCGAAGCGGAGCAGGAGAAAAAGGGGAAGCGTCAACCGCTCGAAGGAGAACCACATGCTGCAGGACAACCCGATCAATTTACCTGCCCAGCAGGCTGCGACAACCGCCGACAGCGAGCAGTTCAAGGAGATGAAAATCCGGATCCACCGGCGCCTGATCGACAGCATCGACCTGGCGAAGATGGATTTGATGAGAAACAGCGAGGTGGTGAGCCAGATCCGGAGCGTGATAGAGAACCTCATCATCGGCGAAGGTGTGCCGCTGAACCAGGCGGAAAGGGACAGGCTGATCGTCGAGATCCAGCACGAAACCTTCGGCCTGGGTCCTCTCGAGCCGCTTCTGGCGGACGACGAGATATCGGACATCCTGGTGAACAGCTCTTCCATGGTCTACGTGGAAAGGAGGGGACGGCTGACAAAGACCGAGGTGCGCTTTCGCGACAACGCCCACCTGATGCAGATCATCGAACGGATCGTCTCCAAGGTGGGAAGAAGGATCGACGAATCGTCGCCGTACGTAGACGCCAGGCTCCCAGATGGGTCGAGGGTTAACGCCATCATACCTCCCCTCGCCCTCGACGGCCCCGTGCTTTCCATACGCCGCTTCGGACGCGAACCGCTCACCATAAAAAACCTGATCCAGCTGGGGACCCTGGACGAAAGGATGGCACAACTGCTGGAAGCGGCGGTGCAGAGCAGGTTGAACATCCTGATATCCGGCGGGACCGGCACCGGCAAGACGACACTTCTGAACGTCCTTTCCGCGTACATACCGGAGGGGGAGCGAGTGGTCAGCATCGAGGACTCCGCCGAACTGCACCTGAAGCAGGAGCATGTGGTGAGGCTGGAGACAAGACCCCCGAACCTGGAAGGAAGGGGGGAGGTGACCTCCAGGGAGCTTTTGAGAAACGCCCTGAGGATGCGCCCGGACAGGATCATCATAGGCGAGGTTCGCGGCGGAGAGGCGCTGGACCTGCTGCAGGCGATGAATACCGGGCATGACGGCTCCCTTTCTACAGTGCATGCCAACACCACCCGCGACGCCCTCTCCCGCCTTGAGACCATGGTCCTCATGGCTGGGATCGACCTCCCGGAAAGGGCGATAAAGGAGCAGATCGCCTCGGCGCTGAACTTGGTGCTCCAGTTGGTCAGATTCTCGGACGGCACACGAAAGATCGTCAAACTGTCGGAGATCACCGGCATGGAAGGGAACACCGTCGTGATGCAAGACATAATCGTCTACCACCAAAGGGGAATCGACAGGGAGGGGAAAGTGGTCGGGCAGTTCAAGGCAACCGGTGTGAGGCCGCTTTTCGCCGAGCGTTTCCGGCTTTCCGGGTTCGAGCTTCCGCGCGGGATTTTCGAGGAATAGGAGAGGCACATGCTTGTTCCCATCTCGGCCCTGATATTTCTCACCGTCTTTTGCGCCATGCTCGCCGTCGTCCTTTACCTCCAGGAGAGGCAGTCGTCTCCCAGGACAGAGCTGAAAAGACGGCTGCACCGGATGGCAACGCACAGAAGCAGCGACCTTCCGGAATCAGGCACCGCAATAACCAGGGAGACCCAGTGGGCCGACCAAGTCTTTGCCCGCCTGCCGGTCACGGCCGATCTGGCAACGAAGCTCGACCGTGCCGGACTGGACACCACGCCGACGATCTTTGTCGGGGTCGCCGCCTCGGTCGCGCTATTGCTGACCGCCGCAGTCGCCATGCGGACTGGCATCTTACTTGCCGCAGCGGTGGCAGCGGCAACGGTGCCGCTTGTCGCAGCGTTGCTTCTCAGATTCAAGACGGAGAAAAGGAACCTGAAGTTCACCGAGCAGTTTCCGGACGCATTAACCATGATCTCGCGGTCGTTGCGGGCCGGACACTCCTTCACCACCGCAATCCAGCTGGTGGGGCAGGAAATCCCACCGCCGGTCGGACCGCTTTTCAAGACAGCGTACGATCAGCAGCAGCTCGGCCTGAGGATGACGGACGCCCTGAACGACCTGAACCAGAGGATAGAAAGCCTGGACCTCAGGTTCTTCACCACCGCCATCTCCATCAACAGCGACGTCGGCGGCAACCTCTCCGAGGTACTGGACAAGCTGGCGCTCACCATCAAGGACCGGCTCAGGATACGAAGACAGGTCAAGGTCTTTACGGCACAGGGGAGGATGTCCGGTTACGTGCTGGGGGCGCTTCCGCTGGTGGCCCTGGTGATGTTCAGTGTGGTGAACCCGGAATACGAGTCGGCGCTCATAAAGGAACCGCTGGGAAAATACATCCTGATGTTCGCCGCCTTCATGCAGCTCGCCGGCCTGATGATAATCAGGAAGATCATAAGAATCAGAATATAGGTGGGAACCATGCTCTACCTGATCACAGTGTCCATATTCGTTTCGGTCCTGCTGCTGGGCATAGCCGTCTCGTATCATTTCCTGGCTGCCAGGAGCACCGTTGCCCGGAGGCTCGAGAGCTTCTTTCCCGCAGAGAGCGAAACTCTGGCCCGGGAACCGGAATCCGGGACCTGGGACAGCAAGCTGCGCCGCATCGGAGAGAGGGTGAAGCTGCCGGAAAAAGAGCGGTCAAAGTACATGAAGATGTTGGTGGCGGCGGGCCACCGCAGGGACTCGGTATACCTGTTCTTCGGCAGCAAGGTCCTTCTGGCCTGCGGGCTCCCCTCGCTGTACATCCTCTTTTTCGTCGCGCCAAGGAGCGCCTATTTCTCCACCGAGGCCCTGATCGCCATGGCCGTCTGCGCCATCATAGGTTATCTGCTCCCGAGCTACTGGCTGTACTCTGCTATCAAGAAGCGCCAGGAACTTATCTTCCACACGCTTCCCGACATTCTCGATCTGGTGATGATATGTGTCGAGGCGGGCGTGAGCATGGACGCCGCCCTGATAAGGGCAACGGACATACCGCAGTTCGACAACAACCCGCTGGCCGAGGAGATAAAGGTGGTCACCAGGGAGACCAGGGCCGGCAAGCCACGCATAGAGGCGCTGAAGGACATGGCCGAGCGGACCATGGTGGACGACGTGAGGCTGTTCGTGACCATGCTGGCGCAGACGGAGAGATTCGGAACCAGCCTGAGCCAGGCGCTGCGCACCTTCGCCGACGAACTGAGATTGAAAAGAAGACAAATCGCCGAAGAGGCTGCCGCAAAAACCACCATCAAGATCATTTTCCCGCTGATACTGTTCATCTTTCCCGCACTGCTGGTGGTGATACTCGGTCCTGCGATGGTCCAGATAAGCAAGATCTTCAAGTGATCCGCCGAAACTGGCGGGCCGAAGCGTGCAAACAAGGGCGAAACTAAAGGAGGTGATCCCCGTGAATGTCGACTTCAATACTTTTATCCTGCTCATCATCTCTGTCCAGCTGGCACTGACCTACGTGAAACTGGCGAAAAAGTAGCGGCCCCTCCCGGCGTCCCGTCTCCGCGGATCTCACATCACGGGGCGGGATTGCCGGTCCCAGGAGAGCGCGCCACCGTCGCGGTAGCGCACGAACGCAGGCATCGTTGATGCGGAGGCAGTATGGACACCATCAGGAAATGCGGATTGATTATAGTGCCGGTTCTCCTTCTTTTACTTTCGGCCTGCGGCAGCAGTTCCAGTGGAACCGGAGCCGACCCGCTGAGCAATGGGACGAACAGCAACCAGACCGATCAAACCAGCACGCCGGTCACCGCCGTGGACCCCACGGTGAGCCTGGTACTGGAAACAGACCTGGCGAAGCCAACCGAACTGAGCACTCTGCCACAGGTCGACGCCAACATCGGCACGGTGCTGCTCACGGGCAGGATGCTGAACATGGGGGAATCCGTACTTTTAGATCCGACCACCAACGCGCCGATAGGGCAAGGGGCTCCCATCCCGAACCAGCTGATCAGCTTCAACGTCGTGGCGGGCCCCGCAGCGATCGGCTATTCTACACCGGTGACGGACAGAAATGGCGAGGCATTCGCCGTCCTCACCACGGGAAACGCCGACTACACCACAAACGTCATCGTAGAAGCGTCGGCTACCTTGAGCGGGAAGATCTACCGCGCCTACACCCAGTTCCAGATCGTGCGGGGCACCGGGAAGATCGAGCTGGCAAACGATGTCAACGTCCCCGAGTACAGGCTCCCTTCCACCTACCCGGTCGGAGCCGAGTTCGACATACTGCACCAGTTTTCGTTCCTGCTCACCGACTCCAACGGCAATCCCCGGGTCGGCGTCCCGGTAACCCTGTCCGTACACAGTTCCATACCAGACGTTCCGGTCTTCCTGGACTACACGACCATCCGCACCGGGTCCGATGGCGTCGGCTGGTTCAACGCAAGGGTGACGCTCTACGCCCCGGGCCCCGGCCTGATGAATTCCGCGTCGGTGATATACAAAGCGAGGACCAACGACAGCTACCCCCTCATCAATTACAAGGGAAGCCTCTACAAGGTGGTCCAGGATAAGCTATCGTCCGCGTCCAAGTAGTCCTACCGGGAATCCCAATCATTCCAAAGCGGGGGGAACGATGCGCAGAATCATTATGATGACAGCAGTGGGTTTGGTACTCATTTCGACAGCCGCCAGCGCCGAAAGCATCGCCGGAAGGTTCGGCATAACAGGCAAAGCCGGGGTCCTGGCGCCGCTGCGGAACCATTTCATCAGCAGCGACACCATCAGCAGCACGTCGGAAGGAAAGGAGAGCTTCGCCGGCGGCGGCGGGTTCATCTATGGCATCGGGGACCACACGGCGCTCGAAATCGAGGCGCTGCGGGTCCCCAACATGGACGTGGAGCTGGCGGGGAGCAAGGTGTACGAGGCGTCGCTCACCGACCTCTCCGTTGGGCTGCAGTACCGGTTTGCCCCTGACAGCCGCCTGGTCCCCCTGATCGGCGCGGGAGCCGACTTCATCAAGGGCGAACTCAGCAGCACCACCGGGGCGAGCTACAGCATGGACTGGACCGTAGGGGGCCATGTCAACGCGGGAGCGGACTGGTTTATCACCAGGGGGATTGCCTTCAGCATCGACCTGCGCGGCATCTACACGACGCGGGGAACCATCAAGGCGGGCGACACCAAGGTAGGAAGGTACGACCCCTTGAGCATCGTGGGGACGCTGGGGTTTAGGCTTTTCCTGCCGGAATCCGCGTACCGTTAGATGAAGGCGATCGACCTGAGCACCGGACAGACCGTGGCCCGGACCCTTTCCGTCGCCGAGACCTTCCTGACGCGGGGCAGGGGGCTTCTGGGAAGAAACGGCCTCCCGCGGGGGGAAGGGCTCCTGATCAGGCCCTGCCGCGGGGTACACACCTTCTTCATGAAGTTCCCGATCGACGTCCTCTTCCTGGATGGCGCCAACCGCGTCGTCGCCACGGTGAAGAACCTGAAGCCGCACCGCATCACCAGGATAATCGGTCGGGCCAAAAGCGTGATCGAACTCCCCCCGGGAACCCTCGATGCCTCCGGGACCCGCGCAGGCAACCGGATCTTGATTGAATGAACCGGAACCATTTTCACCTGTGTCCCTGCTGGCTCCCCCGGCGGTTTTGCGCCCGTCCAGCTCTCCTTCCCGGGGCACGCACCGCCGGAGCCAGCGACCATGGAAACAAAGCGCCCCCTCAGACACAAGCTGATTCCCTCGGTCGCGGACCTCTTCTTCGTGACGGTCCTGTTCAGCATGTTCTTCACGCGTACCTCCCCCTTGCTGAGCGACGGCGACACGGGATATCACATCCGCGCGGGAGAGCACATCATCAGGACGCGATCCATCCCTGCGTCGGACATCTTCTCCCTCCACACGCCTCCCCTCCCCTGGACACCGCATGAATGGCTCTCCGAAGTCTGCCTGGCCGCCGTGCACAACGTCCTGGGGCTTACCGGGGTGGTTGCCTTTTCAGCCCTGCTCCTGGCAGCTACCAGCTACCTCCTGTTCCGGATACTGAGGAGCTACCGGACCAACGTACTCATCGCCATACTGGTGACGCTGCTCGCCGTGAGTTCCTCGAAGATCCACTGGCTGGCACGGCCGCACCTGTTTTCGTTGTTGCTGATGGTCGTCTTTCACTACCTGATCGAGACGTGGCACAGCAACCGGGCCAACCGTCTCTACCTGCTCCCGCTGCTCATGCTCCTGTGGGTCAACCTGCACGGAGGGTTCATCGCGGGCTTCATACTGCTGGGGGCCTACCTGGTCGGGGACCTGGCTAGCCTGGCGCAGGCTCCCGCGGCGGAGCGAAAGGCGTTGCTGCGGAAGCTGTTGCAACTCGGGGGGACAACAGCCGCCACCTTCGCCGCCACCCTCCTCAACCCGTCCGGCTACAAAATACTCCTCTTCCCGTTCGCCCTGGTTTCGGACAGCTACATGATGGACCACGTGAACGAGTTCCTCTCCCCCAACTTCCACGGCTGGTTCCCTTTCAGGTACCTGCTGCTGGCGCTGATCGCCATCCTTGCCCTGTCGAGAAAACGCCTGGAGCCGGCCGAGCTGGTACTGGTCATCGTCTTCACCAACATGTCGCTCTACTCCGCCCGCTACATCCCGCTCTTCGCCCTGGTCACCGCCCCGATCCTGACCAGGAAAGCGGACGAGACCGAGGGGGGGGGAGGCCGGCTGGCGCGATTCTTCAGGGAGCGGTCGAGGAGGGTAGCGGAGCTGGACGCCATGGCAATCGGGCACCTCTGGCCCGGCTCCGCTCTCCTGGCAGTGGCTGCCGCCATCTTTTCCGGCCAGGTCACCCACGCCTTCGATGAAAGATGCAAGCCTGTCGCCGCCTGTGAATTCCTGTTGCGGCAGAAGATACCGGGGAACATGTTCAACAACGACGAGTTCGGAGACTACCTCATCTATCGCAGCTATCCCGCGTACAGAGTCTTCATCGACGGGAGGCTGGACATGTACGGGTCCGGGAGGCTCAAGGAGTACTACCGCGTAACCTGCTTCGAGCCGGGATGGGAGTCGGTCCTCGAGAAGTACGGCGTAACCTGGATCATGTTCGACTCCAACTCCGCGCTCTCCAGGTTCCTGGCCAACGATGAAAGATGGGCGTTGATCTACTCGGACCGCGTCGCCAGCATATTCGTGAAAAGGATCCCCCAGAACGCCCCCCTGATCTCCAGGTACAGGAACGTGAAGCAGGTGATCTTTGCCCCCAGGGGAGTCTGACCTTGGTAACGTAGAGCAAACGGTGCTATCGACATGGGAATCGGGTGGTCAGCCGACAGCAGGAGCCGTCAAGATGCGACCGGAGCAGGGTGCGCTTCGCTGCTGCTGCACGCCACGATGATCCTGGTACTGACCAGCACCTCCAGCTTCGACCCGCCTGTCGGGCGCGACCTGCGGCTGGACCTCTTCTGGATCATGCCGTCCCCCGCGCCGCCATCAGTCACCTCTCCAGAGCCGCACTCCGTCCCCTCGTCAGCACCGGCCGCTGCCGAGACAACTCGCGCGGCATCCCGGGCTGCAAAGGTTCCGGCGCATGCGCCCCGGATGCCGGATCTTTCTGACGAGGCAGTGCCGACCCACCTGGCAGATGACGGCACCTACATCGCCACCGAACCGCTCCGCACCGTTTCCCGCCAGGGAAAACCGGAGGCAGCCCCCGTGCGAAAAACGGTACGACTTCCGGCAACAGAACCGAGGCGAACCGGGGATGAGCCGCTCTCCGCAGACGCCGAATCTCCCTCCGTACCGGTGGCGGCGAGACGGGATGAGACGCCCGCAACCCCCATCGCGACGCCCCCCCCTGCCGATGTGGAAGGCGCCCGCAGCTCGAAACCTCCGGACCCGACACCTTGGGACCGTACAGTCCCGACGCCTTCGGCCGGTGCCGTTCCAACACCTCCGGCCGAAACTCCGACTCCGACTCCGACTCCGGCACCCGCCGCCTTGCCGCGTGTCGCAACGGCTCCCCCCTCTGAGCCCCCCAATCCCGTTGCGCCGACACAGCCCGAAGCCTTGCCGGCCCCGAGGCACGCGCCTCCTTCCATGGAGCGGACCGTGTCCCGCGTTGTGGAAACCGGCGCAAGCCCGCAGCAGGAAATCTCGTCGGCGCTTCAGGCGACGAAAAAGCCGGCAGCACCACGGTCAGAGCCGGCAAAAGGCGCACAGCCCCTCCCCCAGCAGCCGGCCCAAACCGGAGCGCCCAGGAAGGAGGCGGCCAGAGTGCCGGACCGGACCCTGGAGGAGAAAGGGGATAAAACCAAGGCAACAAACAGTGCGGGAAGCGGCGAAAGTGGGATGGTCATACCGTCGCTGCACGGCGACCTGAAAATGCTGGTCCGGACGCAGAGCGGCGTCAGGCTCTCCGTAACTTTCAGGGAATACCCGAAAGCCCGTCGGGAAAAGACGCCGAGCAGGGCCGAGGCGAAGCGCGAACGGAGCGTCGTTCCCCTCTTCGCCAGAAGAAAGGACCAGACCAGGGAGGCGGTGATCGAGACGGCGGGCGAAGGTATCTACATCTTCAGCGCCGAAGCCGAGCACGGCGCGCCGGCCACGGCAACGTTCACCCTTAAGATATACGAGGCGGGGGCGAGGGAAAAAACGGCGAGGATCGGCCGCAGAAGCGTCTCGGGCAAGAAGGTGATCGCCAAGGTGCTGATGCCTGAGGGAATCCTCTGGGACGACGACACCGCCTTCACCGGGAGCATCGAGGACTCGGACAGCACCACGAAGTTCAACTCGGAGACCGGGCTGTACTGGAAGGAATACAACGACTGACAAAGAGAGCCGGAAGGAGGTCTGCCATGCGTCCTGAAACGACCATCGTCATCGCCGCCTACAACGAGGAAGAGAGACTTCCGGGGTCGCTGGAGAAGATCCGTGCCTATCTCGCGGCAAGGGAAGCCGCGGCGGAGGTGATAGTGGTGGACGACGGGAGCAGCGATAAAACAGCTGACCTCGTCAGGAACCTTGCCCGGAGCATGCCGCAGCTGAGACTGATCAGCTACCCCGGGAACAGGGGGAAGGGGTACGCCCTCCGAAAAGGGGTCGAATCCTCCCGCGGCGAACTGGTGCTGTTGACCGACGCCGATCTCTCCACCCCGATAGAGGAGCTGGAAAAGCTGAAGCGGCACATCTCCAGGCAGTCATGCCAGATCGCCATCGGTTCGCGCGCGCTCCCCACGAGCGACATCGCGAAGGCCCAGACGGCCTGGCGCCGCGGCATGGGAAGATTTTTCAACCTGATGGTCAGGCTCCTCGTCATCGACGGATTCAACGACACCCAGTGCGGCTTCAAGCTTTTTTCCGGCGATGCCGCGAGAGCCCTCTTCAGGGAGGCGTGCATCGACCGCTTCGCCTATGACGTCGAGATACTCTCCCTGGCCAGGGACAACGGCTACCGCATCACCGAGGTGCCGATCCGTTGGGAAAACTCCCCCGCGTCCAAGGTGAACCCCGTCGTGGACTCGCTGCAGATGCTGGGGGACCTGGTCCGAATCCGTCTGGCCTCGCGCCCCAAACAGGATAAAGTACTGGCCCCAATGGAGGATTTGGACCTTTAAACACGGTTTGTTCTACGACCAAGCCGCCCGGCAGCAGAATACCTCAATACGCTGCCGGGCGAAACTCCCCACCTCTCCCCAATCTCCCCCCACGACAGTCCACAACTGCAATAAGACCTGGAAACTCCTGAAATAGCGTCCGACAATTTAATTAAAGTTCGAGGCCTCGTGTCCGAAGAGCAAGTCATGGGTTTTTTCAAAACACCGGTTGCGTTTTATTCCGACACCACTACCAAATGCCCATGAAAAACGTTAAAGGAGCGAAGCGATTTGTCAGAACCATCTTTAATTAACAAAGGCGGCGTCGAACTCGGTGGGGCGTGGACGATGGAGCGGGCGGCAGAGCTGCAACGGCTCCTCGCAGACCAACTTTCAACGCTTGCGGAACTCGAACCGAGGCCGGAGCAGATAGATCTCAGCCTGTCCGACCTCTGCGACATCGACGCCTGCGGCTGTCAGCTGCTGCTGGTCTTCGTGGAGAATCTGAGGCGCCGCGGCATCGCCCCCGCCATGTGCGGGATGAGCGAGCTGGTCATGGAGAAGATCGCGCTGCTCGGGTTCGGGGAGCCCCTTGCCGGCACCTCCCTCTCCTGACTCAGTCTAAGGGCCGCAACATGAAAACGGAAGGAATCGGCATGACTAGTTCAACCAAGCAACAGGGGGTAGACCTGACCCGCTTCAACCAGGTCTTCTTCGAGGAATGCGCAGAGAACCTGACCGAGATGGAGCAGATCCTCATATCCCTGGGGGAACGGGAGCCCGATCAGGAGCAACTTAACGCCATCTTCCGCGCCGCCCATTCCATCAAGGGGGGAGCCGGCATCTTCGGGTTCGACGACATGACCGTGGTGACGCACGTCATGGAGTCGCTCCTGGACCTCCTGAGGAACCGCGAGATCCCGTACCGCCCGGACATGGTCGACCTGTTTCTCCAGGCGGGCGACGTCATCTCCATGCAGTTGGCAGGGCACCGCGAGGGGAAGCCGGTAAGCCAGGAGGCGATAGACGAGGTGTGCGGCAAGCTGCGACAGATGATGGCGGAATGCGCCGGCAGGAAGACGGATCGTCCGGAGACGGCGCCGCTCCACCCTCCCCCGACGGAAGAACCGGCCGGACCGGTGGCAAGCCGTTACGAGCTGATCTTCACCCCCGACCCGGAGATATTCAGCCGGGGGATCCGGATGGAGAGCATCGTCTCGGAGCTCTGCGATCTGGCAATGCCCGGAGAGTTCGAGTGCCGCGCCGGGCTTTCGGAGATACCCGAACTGGAGGGATTCGACGCGGAACGCTGCCTCACACGCTGGGAGTTCAAGCTCGCCACCGCCGCGACGCGGGAACAGATCCTCGATGTCTTCATGTTCGTGGCCGACGAGGAGCAGTTGAGCATCGAGAAGTTGCCGCAGGAAACCGGGGGGGAGGCCGCCGAGGCCGCGCCGTTCCCCGAAGCCTCCCATGAGCCTCTCGAAGGGAGGCGCTCCTACGACCGCATCGAAACGGCGCCGGGGGCTTTCGGAAGGCGCGGCAATGAGACGGAATCGTCCATAAGGGTGAACGTAGCCAAGGTGGACCAGCTGATCAACGAGGTGGGGGAACTCCTCATCACCCAGGCGATGCTGGCGCAGATCGCGGTGGGGCTCGACCCGATACTGCACGAGGCGCTGCGAAAATGCGTGGAGCAGCTGGAGAGGAACACCAGGAACCTGCAGGGGAGCGTGATGTCCATCCGGCTGGTCCCGATCAGCGTCGTCTTCAACCGCTTTCCGCGCATGGTCCGGGAACTGGCCGCAAAGCTCGGCAAGTCGGTCGAACTGAAGACCAGCGGCGACAGCACGGAACTTGACCGCGGCCTGATCGAGAAGATCTCCGACCCGCTCACGCACCTGGTGCGAAACGCCCTGGATCACGGGCTGGAGCCCCCGGGGGTCCGCCTCGCCAACGGGAAGGAGGCGACCGGAACGCTGCAGCTGCACGCCTCGCAGGTCGGCGGGAGGATCGTGATCGACGTGATCGACGACGGCGCCGGTCTCGACCGCGACAGGATACTTGCCAAGGCGCAGCAGCAAGGGATCTCCTGCTCCGAAGCCATGAGCGACGAGGAGGTGTGGCAGCTCATCTTCGCCCCCGGTTTTTCCACCGCGGAGCAGGTGACCGACCTCTCCGGGCGCGGGGTCGGCATGGACGTGGTGCTCAGGAACGTCCAGGCGATCGGCGGGAGGGTGCATATCTCCTCGGAAGCCGGACGCGGCGCGCACATCACCATCAGCCTCCCGCTCACCCTCGCCATCCTGGAGGGGCTCTCGGTCGCCGTCGGCGGCGACAAATTCATCGTTCCGCTCAACGTGATCATCGAGTCGCTCCAGCCCAAGCCGGACCAGTTGAAGAGCGTGAACGGCAGGGAGGTGGTCCAGGTGCGGGGAGACTATCTCCCCATCCTCAGGCTGTACCGACTCTTCGACCTCGAGGCGGAGGCGACCCTGCCGGAGCGCGGCATCCTGGTGCTGGTCGAGGTGGACGGGGAAAAGGGCGCCATCATGGTGGATGCGCTCTTGGACGAGCAGCAGGTCGTCGTCAAAAGCATCGAGACCAACTACCGAAAGGTCGAGGGGAGCGCCGGGGCGACCATCCTCGGGGACGGGCGCGTGGCGCTGATCCTGGAGGTGACCGAGCTGTTCGCGATGCAGAGGAAGATTTAGGCGTAAGAGATTCGAGCAAGGAAAGGAGGCAGGAAAGTTATGCAGACAGGTCACGGCAACACGGACCAGGCAACCGGCGACGCGTCGGAATACCTCACCTTCACGCTGGGAAGCGAGAGCTACGGGATCGACATCCTGAAGGTGCAGGAGATAAGGGGGTACGACTGCGTCACGCGGATCGCCAACACCCCGGCGTTCATCAAGGGGGTGATCAACCTGCGCGGGGTGATCGTCCCCATCATCGACCTCCGCATCAAGTTCGACGTCGGCGAGGTCACCTACCACGACTTCACCGTGGTGATCATCATCAACGTGATCGGGAAGGTGGTCGGGATCGTGGTGGACGGGGTCTCGGACGTGGTCGCGCTTCCGGCGCAGAGCATCAAGCCGGCGCCGGAACTGGGGGCGTCCCTCGACACCAGATACATCACCGGACTCGGCACGCTGAACGACGAGATGCTGATCCTGGTCGACATTGAGAAACTGATCGGCAGCGACGAGCTGCAGATGGTTGATAACACGGTGGAATATCCCGAAAGAGAGGCGGTGAACATATGAAAACTGCGGCATTTAGAGACTGGAAGATCCTGACCAAGATAGTGAGCATCTCCGTGGCGACCATCGTGATGATGGTGCTGGGGGTCATGTTCTACGTGCTCCCCTTCATGCAGAAAAAACTGATGGGCGAGAAGATGCAGGCCACCAAGGCGGTGGTCGAGGTCGCCTACAACATCCTGCAGAGCAACCTCGCCGCGGCAAAGGCAGGGACCAAGACGGTCGAGAAGGCGCAGGCCGACGCCCTGAAGCAGGTCTCGGAACTGAGGTACCACGGCAACGAGTACTTCTGGATCAACGACCTCGACACCAAGGTGCTCATGCACCCGATCAAGCCCGAACTGAACGGCAAGAGCCAGGCGGAGAACAAAGATCCCAACGGGAAGAGGATCTTCGTCGAATTCGTCAACGTCAGCAAGGAGAAGGGTGAAGGGGTGGTCGACTACATGTGGGCCAAGCCAGGCTCCTCGAAGCCGGTCGCCAAGATTTCCTACGTGAAGCTGATGAAGGAGTGGGGCTGGATCGTCGGCAGCGGCATCTACGTGGACGACGTCGAGGCGCAGATGTTCAAGATGAAATGGCAGATCATCGGCGCCACCACGGCCCTTGCCCTGCTCATCTTCGCCTGCGCCTGGTTCGTGGCCCGAAAGATCAAGGAGGCGCTCGACCAGGCGATCGCGGCATCGAGGCGGATCGCCTCCGGCGACCTCACGGCGCAGATCGAGGTGCGGAGCAGCGACGAGACCGGCGAACTCCTCACCTCCCTGAGGGAGATGAACAGCGGGCTGGCCCGCATCGTGGGCGAGGTCAGAAACGGCGCGGAATCGATCGCCACCGCCACCGAGGAGATCGCCGCCGGCAACTCCGACCTGTCGCAGCGGACCGAGGAGCAGGCGAGCGCCCTGGAGGAGACCGCCTCAAGCATGGAGGAACTCACCTCGACGGTGAAGCAGAACGCGGACAACGCCCAGGCCGCGAACCAGCTCGCCATCAACGCCAGCGGCGTGGCGGTCAAGGGGGGCGAGGTGATCACCCGCGTGGTGCACACCATGGAGTCGATCACGGACAGCTCGAAGAAGATCTCCGACATCATTGGTGTCATCGACGGCATCGCCTTCCAGACCAACATCCTGGCGCTGAACGCGGCGGTCGAGGCTGCGCGGGCCGGCGAGCAGGGAAGAGGGTTCGCCGTCGTGGCGGCGGAGGTGAGAAGCCTGGCACAGCGAAGCGCCGCCGCCGCCAAGGAGATCAAGGCGCTCATCGAGGACTCGGTCGCCAAGGTGCAGGACGGCAGCCGCCTGGTCGAGGAGGCGGGGCGCACCACCCAGGACATCGTCACCAGCATAAAGAGGGTCACCGACATCATGGCGGAGATCTCCGCGGCGAGCCTAGAGCAGTCGAGCGGCATCGAGCAGGTGAACACTGCGATCACCCAGATGGACGACGTAACGCAGCAAAACGCGGCGCTGGTCGAGGAGGCTGCTGCGGCGGCGGAATCCCTCGAGGAGCAGGCGCAGCAACTGGTCACGGTCGTCGCCCGATTCACCCTGGAGCAGGCCCAGAAACCCCAGGCTCCCCCGGAAAAGCGAAAGGTCGCCCGTACGGCGCCGGTCAAGCAGAAGGCGCCCGCGAAAAAAACCAGGCCGCTTACCGCCTCTGGGAATTACCGGCAGTTGGAGCAGCTTCCCGCCAAGGCGGCCGAGGCAGCCGATCTGGAAGATGATTGGAAGGAGTTCTGAAGAGGCTTGCCGACAGGAGCGCGGCGCGTCCCCCGGCGGGGGGGGGATCCGCCGCGTCTCTCTGGGGCGACTCGGGAACGCCCTTCCACTACCACTTCACGCCGGAGGACTTCGCACGGGTGAGGGCCTTCATCTACAGGCACGCCGGCATCGCGCTCGCGCCGGGGAAGATGGACATGGTGTACAGCCGCCTGGCACGGAGGCTGCGCGCCAGGGAGATCGACAGCTTCGGCGAGTACCTGAAAATCGTGGAGAGCGGCGACAGGGAGGAGGTGGAAGCGTTCATCAACGCGCTCACCACCAACATGACCTCCTTCTTCAGGGAGCCGCACCATTTCCGGATACTGGCGGAGCGGCTGGCGCGCCGCCCCGCCGACCGGCCGGCGACCATCTGGAGCTGCGCCTCGTCGAGCGGGGAGGAACCGTTCTCCATCGCCATGACGGCACGGGAAGCGCAGCAGGGAAACGGTCCCGCCGTCAGCATCCTCGCCACCGACATCGACACCAACGTGCTTGCCAGGGCGAAGCGGGGGGTGTACCCGGTGGACCAGCTGCAAAAGGTGCCGGAGCACCTCAGGAAGCGCTTCTTCCTTAGAGGCGACGGGAAGCACGAGGGCTTGGCCCGGGTCAAGGAGGAACTGCGCCGGATGGTGACCTTCAGGAGGCTGAACCTCCTGGACGAGAAGTGGCCGCTTAGGGGAAAGTTCGACTTCATCTTCTGCCGCAACGTGATGATCTATTTCGACAAGAAGACCCAGCACGCCATACTGGAGAAGATGGCGCAGGTGCTGGAGCCGGACGGCCTGCTCTTCGTAGGGCATTCGGAGAGCTTTCACCATACCCAGGAAATGTTCAGGCTCTGCGGCAACACGGCGTACGCGCTGAGGCGCTGAGCGCGGGACGCGCCTTGGTCAAGAGGATGCGGGATCTCCCGCGAGGAAACAGATGCCGATCAAGGTTCTTATCATAGACGATTCCGCCCTGGTGCGGTCGCTTCTTTCGGAAATCATCAACCGCGAGCCGGACCTGGAGGTGGTCGGGACCGCGCCGGACCCCCTGGTCGCGAGGGAGAAGATCAAGGCGCTCAACCCGGACGTCCTCACCCTCGACGTGGAGATGCCCAAGATGGACGGGCTCGCCTTCCTGGAGAAGCTCATGCGGCTGCGTCCGATGCCGGTGGTCATGGTCTCCTCCCTCACGGAGAAGAGCTCCGCCGTCACCCTGAGGGCCCTGGAACTCGGCGCCTTCGACTTCGTGACCAAGCCCAAGATCGACATCCAGAGCGGCCTTTTGGAATACGCGCAGGAACTGACCGGCAAGATACGCTGCGCACGGCAGTCGTGGCCTAGGAAAGGGGCAAAAAAGGCCCCGCCGGCAGAGCCGGCCGAGGGGAAGCTGACGGCCGACGCGGTGCTGCCAAGCCACCACCAGCACTTCTCCACCACGGAGAAGGTGATAGCGGTGGGCGCTTCGACCGGGGGAACGGAGGCGCTGAAGAGCTTTCTCGCGGCGCTCCCCCCCGACTGCCCGGCCATCCTGATCACCCAGCACATGCCGGAAACCTTCACCCGGACCTTCGCCGCCAGGCTGAACGGTCTTTGCAGGCTGGCTGTGAAGGAGGCGGAGCACGGGGAGCGGGTGCTGCCGGGGCACGCGTACATCGCCCCGGGGAACCGGCACATGATGCTGGCCAGAAGCGGTGCCAACTACACCATCGCCATCGGCGACGGCCCCCCCGTGAGCCGGCACCGCCCCTCGGTCGACGTCCTGTTCCGCTCCGCCGCCAACTGCGCGGCGGAGAACTGCCTCGGCATCATCATGACCGGGATGGGGGACGACGGCGCGGCCGGGATGCTTGAGCTGCACCGGGCGGGGGCGAGGACCGTGGCGCAGGACGAGGAGAGTTGCGTGGTGTTCGGGATGCCCAGGGAGGCGATAGCGCGCGGCGGCGTGGACGAGGTGGTGCCGCTGGCGGAGATCTCAACCCGCCTGATCGGCTGGCTGGCCTCGCAGGGAAAGAGGAGTTTCCGGGTCTAAAGCGGCAGTTGGAGCAAGCAGGAGCGCGTCTTGACCATAAAAGGCAAAAAACATTTTCTGGTGCTGATACTGAGCGCGGTCGCCGTTGCGCTTATCATGATGGTCGCGGATCACCTCATGCTGAGACAGATCGGCTCGGAGGCGGTTCGGCAGGCGACCCGGCAGCAGGAAAGCAGCATGTCAATGTTCTGGGAGTTCATGGACCGCAAGGGACGCAATTTCCGGATCGAGGACGGGAAGCTGTTCATCGGGGACTACTACGTCATCAACGACAACAACGAGATGCCGGACAAGATACTGGCCATCACCGGGAGCAGGGCGACCGTCTTCATGGGGGACGTCAGGATCGCCACCAACGTCGTCCATCCCGACGGAAGCCGCGCCATCGGGACCAGGCTGACCGGGCCGGCCTACGACGCCGTATTCCGGAAAGGGACCAGCTACCGCGGCGAGGCGAACATCCTCGGCATCCCCTACTTCACCGCCTACGATCCGATCCGGAACTCCCGCGGCGAAGTGATCGGCGCGCTCTTCGTCGGGGTGAAGCAGAGCGAGTACCTGGCGCGCTACAACCAGATCAACCTGAAAACGACGGCCATCAACGGGACCCTGGCGGCGATCTTCCTCCTGTTCGCGGCGCTGCTCATCCTGAACCGCAGACGCTCGGAGGAGGCGACCCAGGAGCAGCTGGCCTTCCAGCAACTCCTCCTGGACACCATACCGAGCCCGATCTTCTCCAAGGACCGCGAGGGACGCTACAACGGCTGCAACAAGGCCTTCGAGGAATACGTCGGGCTCAGGAGGAATGAACTGATCGGGAAGACGGTACACGATCTCTGGCCCAAGGAACTGGCGGACAAGTACCACGAGATGGACATGAAGGTCATGGAAACTACCGGGACCCAGACCTATGAATCACCGGCCAGGTACGCCGACGGCTCCCTGCGCGACGTGATCTTCCACAAAGCCCACTTCAGGGACCATAAGGGTCTCCCCCTCGGCCTGGTGGGGGTGCTGCTGGACATCACGGAGAGAAAGGCGGCCGAGTCGGAGAGGAACAAGCTGGAGGCGGAGAAGCACCATTCGCGCATGATGGAGGCGCTGATGGTGCAGCTGAACCACGACCTGAGGACCCCGCTCACCCCCCTCTTCGCGCTGTTCCCGATGATCAGGAGAAAGGTGCACGAACCGCAGGTGGAAAGGATGCTGGACATCTGCCAGGAATGCATCAACCAGGTCCAGGGGCTGGTCGGCAAGTCACTCGACCTGATCCGCCTCTCCTCCGGCGCAGGCCGGCCTGACGCGACACCCGTGGGGCTGGCGGCGGTCGCGGAATGCGGCATGGGGGCGGTAGCCTCCAACTTGAAAAAGCGCGGGGTGAGCTGCCTGAACGAGATCGACCCGCTGATAAGGGTGCTGGGGTCCTCGGACCAACTGGCCCTGCTGTTCCAGAACCTCCTCAGCAATGCCGCTCGCTACGCGGCGGAAAACGGCAGGGTCCGGATCAGCGCCGAGATCAAGGACGATCAGGTCGAGGTTTCGGTCCAGGACGACGGGGAAGGACTCGACCCGCAGCACCTGCCGATGGTATTCTACGAGTTTTACAAGGCCGACCGCGCCCGCCACGACCTGAACACGCAGGGTCTGGGGCTTGCCATCTGCAAGAGGATCGTCGCCAACCACGGGGGGAGGATCTGGGCGGAGAGCCCGGGCAAGGGACAAGGATGCACCATGTTCTTCACGGTCAAGCTCGCCACCCTGGAGCATCGGGAGAGCTGCCTCGAAAGCGTCCCAGCCGGGGGGGACGCGTCATGAGGCAGATTTCCATCGACCAGCTGAAGTCGCGCACGAAGGTCAGCGTCATCATCATAGTCGCGGCCGTCGTCTGCATCTCGGCGTTCGGCGTCGTCTCCGAACTGGACGGCGCCGCGGCGGCCCGCAGCGGCGCGCTGCGGCTGTCGGAGAGCGTCGCGCTGCAGCAGTCGATCCTGACCCTGGTGCTCTGCCTGGTTATCGCCATCCTGACGCGGATCTTCTTCACCCACCTGGACAACCTGAAGCAGGCGCAGAACCTGGTGGACGGGCAGCAGGCAGAACTGGCCATCAAGGCGGCCCAGATAGACGCGGCGCGGGACACCATCCTGCAGATCGACGAAGAAGGGCGCATCGTCCACTTCAACCAGGCGCTCTGCCGGTTGACCGGCTATACCGCCCCGGAGCTGGAGGGCGTACGGCTGCAAGACATCGAGCCGCCGGAGTACGCAGCAAAGGTCATTCCCGTTATCCGCAGGCTCAAGGAGTGCGGGGAGGCGACCTTCGAGAGCGGCTATCTGGCGAAGACCGGCGAGGTGATCCCGGTCGAGGTGCATGCCTGGTTGATGGAGAGCGAGGGGCGCCCGCTGGTCTTGAGCATCGGGAGGGACATAACCCAGAGGAAACGGAGCGAGGTGCGGGAGCGAAGCCGCCTGAAGGCGCTGGAGCGGATCGCCTCGGACGCATCTTTGGAGGAGCTTCTGGGCTGTGTGGTGGAGTTCGTGGAGCAGGCCTGCCCGGGGTCGCTCTGCTCCGTCCTGCTCATCGACGAATCCGCGACCAGGCTGCGCCACGGCGCCGCACCGTCGCTGCCGGAGGAGTACAACAAGGCGGTGGAATGGCTTCCGATCGCCAGGGGAAGGAGCTCCTGCGGCGCGTTGGTCGTTCCGAGACAGCGGGCGGTAGTGGAGGACATGGAGCTGCATCCGCAATGGAAGGAGTTCCAGCCGGCACGCGATGCCGGGCTGAGGTCGTGCTGGTCCGAACCGGTCTTCGCCTCGAACGGCTCGCTTCTTGGCACGGTGGCAGTCTACCACCGCGAGCCGCTGGCGCCGACCGAGGAGGACATCCTGCTGATCGAGTCGGCGGCGCACCTGTCAGGGATCGCCATCGGACGCGTGCGTGCGGACGAGGGGCGGAGGGTGCTGGAACAGCAACTGCGCCACAGCCAGAAGATAGAGGCGGTGGGGCAGCTCGCCGCCGGGGTCGCCCACGACTTCAACAACCTGTTGACCCCGGTCATCGTCTACGCCGACATGCTGCGGAGCGGCTTCGTCGACGGGTCGCCGCAGGCACGCATGATCGATGCCGTAGGGATCGCGGCCCAGAAGGCAAGCGATCTCACGCAGCGTCTCCTCTCCTTCGGGCGCAAGCAGACCATCAACATGAACCTGCTTGACCTGAACGAGGTCATCGTCTCCTTCAACGAAATCATGCGCGCCACGGCCCGTGAGAACATAGCCATCGACCTCAGGCTCTCGCCGGGCGCCACCAAGGTGCAGGCAGACCGCGGCCAGATGGAGCAACTGCTGCTCAACCTCCTCCTGAACGCCCAGGACGCCATCGAGGGTACCGGTTCCATCTGTCTGGAGACCGGGCACCTGATACTGGACGACGATTTCGCCAGGCAGCACCCCGTCGCCAAGCCCGGGCACTACATACTGCTCGCCTTCTCCGACGACGGCTGCGGCATGGACGAACAGACGCTGCGCCGCATGTACGAGCCCTTCTTCACCACGAAGGAGGTGGGGCGCGGGACCGGTCTGGGGCTTGCCACCGTCTACGGCATCGTCAGACACCACGACGGCTGCATCGACGCCAAGAGCCGCATCGGCGAGGGGACCAGGTTCGAGATCTATCTTCCGGCCAGCGCCAGCGCAGCGGAACCGGTCCTCGGCGCCATCCCGCGCCAGGCGACCGAACACGCCGCCGGAGAAGGGAGGACCATCCTCCTGGTCGAGGACAACGCCATGATCAGGGAGATGGCGGGTGAACTCCTCACCTCGTTCGACTACCGGGTCCTCGCTGCGGAGTCCCCCGCCCTGGCGCTGGAGATGGCTGCCCGAGAGGAAGGTCGCATCGACCTCCTCGCAACCGACGTGGTCATGCCCGAGATGACCGGTCCCGAGCTTTACGAGAGGCTCCTGGAAAGCCGGCCCAACCTGCCGGTGCTCTACATCTCGGGGTACACCAACATCATCGCCGAAGACGAGGCACCGCGGCAGGAGGCGATCTTCCTCGCCAAGCCGTTCACCATGGAGCAGTTCATGGCACGCATAGGGGAAATGCTTTACGGAACCTCCCCGGGAGAAGAGGAGATCCATCCGCTCGACTACGAGGCGATGGCGCAGCTACTGGCAAACCGCGCATCATGACGCCACAACACGCAGTTCAAAAACAGCAGCAGAGGGAATACCAGCCATGAGCAAAATTATGATTGTTGACGACAATGAGTACGTCAGGGCCTCCGTGCAACTCATCTGCGAATCGGAGGAACTCGAACTCGCCACCGCGGCGAGCGGACCGGAATGCCTTGAACAGCTTCAATCCGGCTTCAAGGGGGTGATCCTGATGGACATCATGATGCCGGACATGGACGGCTGGGACACCATCCGGGAGATCGTCGGCAGGGGGCTCTACAACGGAAACATCATCGTGATGCTGACCGGAATGGGTGAGCCCGACTCGAAGATGGACGGTTTGCAGGAGTACGTCTCCGACTACATGACCAAGCCGTTCGGCCCGGAGGAACTGCTGGAGTCGCTGCAGTACTACCTGACCATGCTGGACACCACGGTGGGATCATGAGCAGAAGAAACCTGGTGGTGATAGGCGTATCGACGGGGGGACCGCTGACGCTGAAGGCGCTGTTCCGGGAGATCCCGCCGCTGGACGCGGCCTTTCTGATCGTGCTCCACATAACGCCCCAGATGGACTACCGCATAGCGCAGGGGCTGGCAACGGTCGCATCGATGCCGGTCTCGCTGGCCGAAGACGGGGAATTCCTGCGCAGCGGCAACATCTACCTGGCGCCCGGCGGCTTCCACCTGCAGTTGGACGGCAACCAGAGGGTGGCGCTGTGCGAGGGGGCGCGGGTAAACTACGTCCAGCCCGCGGTGGACGTCACCATGCTCTCCCTTACGCGGCAACTCGGTGGGGGAACCCTGATCGGGATAGTGCTTACCGGCATGGGGAAGGACGGGGCCGAAGGGATAAGGCACGTCAAGCAGATCGGCGGCATAACCATGGCCCAGGACCAGCATTCCTCCACCATCTACGGCATGCCCAAGGCGGCCGCCATGACCGGCGCCGTGGATTACGTGCTCCCGCCGAACAAGATCGCTGCAAAGCTGGCCGAACTCCTCGCCCCGCTCAACTGATGTCGCCACTCTCCCCCCACTCTCCGAAGGACCTCTGCAGCAGGAAGTCGACGAAGGCGCGGTTCGCCAGTGAGAGGTAGAGGTCCCTTTTCCAGGCGATCAGGAGGTCGAGGTAGAGCGGCGGGTCGAACGAGACCGCGGCAAGATCGGTGTCGGCTGCGACCACCATCTTCAGGAAGATGGAGATGCCGGTGCCGTTTCGAACCAGGGACTTGACCAGCGAAAAGAGGTTGGTCTCGAAGACGATGTTGGGGACCGTCCCCGCCTCCTTCAACTCCTCCAGGAAAAACTCCCTGATGTAGTACCCCTCCTTGTAGAAGACCAGCGGTTCCCCGACGAACTCGGACAGGGTCACCGAGCGGCGCCCGGCGAAGGGGTGATCCGTCGGCACGCAGGCCACGATCTCCTCCCGCAGGAACCGGCGCACCTCGAGGGCATCGGGAAAGTTCCCCCCCGCGACCACCCCCATGTCCAGCTCCCCCTGGGCGATCATCTTCTGAATACGCCCCGACCCCTCGCCCAGCACGGAGAGGTGCAACTGCGGGTAACTTCTCTTGAAGTCCCTGAAGATGTCGGGAAAGAAGTAGGCGCTGATCATCGGCGTGATCCCCAGCCTCACCTCCCCCTTGGTGAGCCCCTTGAGCTCGGCCATCTCCAGCTCCGCCCCCTTCAGGTCTTCCAGTATCCGCCTGGCATGGGGAAGGAATTTCTCCCCTTCGGCGGTCAGGGAGACCTTCTTGTCGTGCCGATTGAAAAGAAGGACGTCGAGTTCCGCCTCCAGCTTCTTCACCGCCATGCTGATGGCAGGCTGGGCGATCCGCAGCGCTTCACCCGCCTTGGTGAAGTTATTGAACCTCGCCACCTCCAGGAAGTACCTCAGCTGTCTGACATCCATGCCGGTCCCCAGCCATAAACATATTTTATTGAAATGATAACTATTATATATTTTTATTATCAATGAGCAAGCGGTATAGTCACTCCAACGTGAAGCTTTAGGCAGATCATCGGAAACCGGAAATCGGAAACGGAGCGGAAACGTATGGGATCCATCAAGAGCGGGACCAAGAGATACAGGGAGATCAACCTCGCCTTCTTTGCGGCGGGGTTCGTCACCTTCATCACGCTGTACGACGTGCAACCGCTGCTGCCGGTCTTCTCCCGGGAATTCGGCGTGGCCGCGGCGTGGGGAAGCCTTCCGCTTTCGATCACGACCTGCGCCCTGGCCGTCGCCATGCTCGTTGCGGGAACCCTCTCCGAAACGCTGGGGCGGAAAAAGGTCATGGTCGCCTCCCTGGTGATCACCTCGGTGCTGGCGTTCGCCACCTCCCTGACGCACACGCTACCGGAACTCCTGGGGCTGAGACTTCTGCAGGGAATGGCCCTGGCGGGGCTTCCCGCGGTGGCGATGGCCTATCTCAGCGAGGAGATCGCCCCCGCTTCGCTCAGTTCCGCCATCGGACTCTATATAAGCGGCAACGCGCTCGGGGGGATGACCGGCCGGATTTTCACCGCCACCTTCACCGAGTATTTCTCCTGGCGCGCCGCTCTCGGCGTCATCGGCGTGGTTTGCCTCCTGCTCAGCCTGCACTTCGCCAGGACGCTTCCCCCCTCCGAGAATTTCACCAGGCGCCCCTTCGCCGCGCGCTACCTTTTCACTTCGCTGTCCAAGCATCTGCAGGACCCCGGGCTCCTCTGCCTGTACGGCATATCGTTCCTGATCATGGGGAGCTTCATCACGCTCTACAACTACATCACCTTCAGGCTGCTCGGGGCACCCTACTACCTGAGCCATTCCGTCGTCAGCCTCATCTTCCTGGTTTACATGCTCGGCTCGTTCAGCTCCTCGATGGTGGGCGGGCAGGTGGAGCGGTTCGGGCGGGGCCGGATGCTTTTCCTGACCATGGCCACCATGGTCGTCGGCGCCCTCTTCACCCTTTTCCACGACATAACCAGCATCGTCACCGGGATCGGCATCTGCACCTGCGGCTTTTTCGGCGCCCACACCATCGCCTCCAGCTGGGTGGGGAGCCGGGCGCGCACCGCGAAGGCCCAGGCGGCGTCACTGTACCTCTTTTTCTACTACCTCGGGTCGAGCGTCTCCGGCACGGCCGGCGGGTTTTTCTGGACCTCGTTCGGCTGGCAGGGGGTGGTGCTGCTGATACTGACTCTGCTGGCACTGGGTTTTTGCCTGCTGAAACTCCTCGTTTCCTGCTTCGAGGCTCAATGCCCCGCGAAAACTGCCGTCGCCAGCCTCGACGCATTGCGCAGCTGAAAAGGCACAGTGTCTCAGCCGTCTACAGATTCAAGTTTTAGGCAGGAGCGCCGATAAGTCCTTCAGAATCAGAAAGAAGGAGCGCAACATGTCGGAACTTATACGTGTAGCAAATGGGGTAGCCATACCCCTGGAAATGCTGGGGACCTGGGAAAGGTTGTCCGAATACGCCTCGGAATACGGCCCCGTTTTCGAGGCCGACCTGAGACGGCTCGGCCTCAACCTGCGGCCTATCTACAACCTCAACAACTCGATCGGCGGTCAGCAGGCGATCTCTTTCGGCACTGCAAACTCCAATTGTCTCCAGTTCGTCCTCCGTCCCGACATCTACCGCGCCATGGTCGGCAGCGTGGTGAATTAAGCATCTATTCCGTCGTTCCCCCCTCTTTCCCGCTGACCAGCCGATCCTGATCGCCGTACGCGGCTCTCGGTCACCGCCTTTCCCGCGAGCCCCCATTCCTGCCGCGATGCACCTTCGCCTTTCAGGCTGCGGCCGATACAACCTCTTCCCTTGCCCTTCTTCAAGCCGCTTTTCCCCCTCAAGATAAAAAAGATCCCGATTGCCAGATAGTGGGTTTTTATGACTTAGGTCAAGGTTGCCGACCGTGATTGCCGCTAAGGTGGGTCCAACGAAAGACAGCACGCGGTACTTCACTAAGAAACCAAAGGCAGAAAATATCGAAACGGGACGGGAGAGCGGATGAAGAACCTTATCAAGAGCTTTTTTGGAAAAACATCAACTACCAACAATGCAACCAAGGAGAAAACTATGGAAGAACTGAACATGTTTTGCTACCAGTGTGAGCAGGCGGCCAACGGCGGCTGCTCCAAAGTAGGTGTCTGCGGCAAGAAACCGGATGTCGCCGCCCTTCAGGACCAACTGGTCTACACCATGAAAGGGATCGCCTTCTGGGCCCACCAGGCCCGCGAGAAAGGCGCCAAGGATGTCGAGATCGACCGCTTCATGCTGGACGGCCTCTTCACCACGGTAACCAACGTCGACTTCGACGCCGAGGAAATCGCCAAGCTGGTGCGCAGCGCAGCCAGGAACCGCGACAAGGCGCAGGCCCTCTTCGAGAAAGCAAACGGCGGTCCCTTCACCGGCGACGTTCCCGAAGCAGCCAAGGCGTTCACCGCCGGCAGCACCGCGGAACTGGTCGCCCTCGGCGCGAAGCACGGCGTGAAAGACGACTCCATCGATCCGGACGTGAAGTCGGTCCAGGAGATCATCATCTACGGCATGAAAGGCTACGCCGCCTATGCCCACCACGCCCTGGTCATCGGGCTGGAGAACGACGACGTCTATGCCTATACCCACAAGGCGCTGGCGGCCATCCTCGACAAGAGCCTCGGCCTCATGGACTACGTCGGCCTCGCCATGGAGTGCGGCAAGATCAACCTGGTCACCATGGAACTCCTGGACAAGGCTAATACCGACAGCTTCGGTCACCCGGTGCCGACCCCGGTACAACTCGGCACCAAGGCAGGGAAGGCCATCCTGGTCTCCGGCCACGACCTCCGCATGCTGGAAGAACTCCTGAAGCAGACCGAGGGTAAGGGGATCAACGTCTACACCCACGGCGAGATGCTCCCCGCCCACGGCTACCCCGGCCTCAAGAAGTACGCGCACCTGGCAGGCAACTTCGGCGGCGCGTGGCAGGACCAGGCGAAGGAATTCGTCAGCTTCCCCGGCGCGATCATCTTCAACACCAACT
The DNA here is from genome assembly GCA_003490025.1 of Geobacter sp. GTDB lineage: Bacteria > Desulfobacterota > Desulfuromonadia > Geobacterales > Geobacteraceae > Geomonas. The sequence goes on from DNJC01000153.1 coordinate 77,159, forward strand.
GCATCCAGCGCCCGGCGGAAAGCTACAAGGACCGCCTCTTCACCTGGGGTCTGGTTCAGTGGCCGGACGTCAAGAACATCAACGGGATGGACTTCACCCCCGTTATCGAGAAGGCTCTCGCATTGCCGGGCTTCGAGGAGAACCTCGGCAAGGAGATCCTCACCGGGTTCGGGCACAACGCCGTGCTCGGCGTGGCAGACAAGGTGATCGACGCGGTCAAGGCCGGCCAGATCCGCCACTTCTTCCTGATCGGCGGCTGCGACGGTGCGAAGAGCGGCCGTAACTACTACACCGAGTTCGCCGAGAACGTTCCTGCCGACTGCGTGATCCTGACCCTGGCCTGCGGCAAGTACCGTTTCAACAAGCTCGACTTCGGCGACATCGGCGGCATCCCGCGCCTGCTCGACATCGGCCAGTGCAACGATGCCTACTCCGCGATCCAGATCGCCGTGGCCTTGGCCGGCGCCTTCAACTGCGGCGTGAACGACCTTCCGCTCTCCTTCATCCTCTCCTGGTACGAGCAGAAGGCGGTGGCCATCCTCCTGACCCTGCTCCACCTCGGCGTGAAGAACATCAAGCTCGGACCGACCCTGCCGGCCTTCATCACCCCGAACGTCCTCAACTTCCTGGTTGAGAACTTCAACATCGGGCCGATCGGCACCGCCGAAGGGGACCTCAAGCAGATCCTCGGGTAGAACCAAAGGCGCTCGCCAAAGAGGACACAGGCCTCCGCGGAGGAGACCAACAGCGGCACAAATAAGAAAGGCGGCCCCGGCATCAACCGGGACCGCCTTTTCTTTCAGGATTTTTTCTGTCAGCTCTTCTCTCAGCTCGTCCCAGCTCTCCTCCCCCCGGAGGGGGGAGGTCGGGAGTGGGGATTCTTTGCTGGAACCAGTTGCCCCCCACCCTAGCCCTCCCCCTCCGGGGGAGGGGACTTTACTTACTTCTACTCTCGGCTCTCCTTTGGGGGATGGGACCTTTACTTCTTATCCTCCTCGTCCTCCGTTCCTTCCGAGAGGGTGTCGCAGAGGATCTTCTTGTTGTGCTTCATGTCGGAATACTTGAACCCGCCGCCAAGGGTGGTGGGAGAACATACGTTGTCGGGCAAATTGGCGTTGACCAGGCAAATGGAACAGGTGACGGTCGGTTTGTCGGTCATTTTCTCGACCTCTTTGCTCCTTCCTTTGCTGTGCAGGTAGCAGATGTGGTTCTCGTGTTCGCCTGGGCAGGCGCATTGCTGTTTCGGGTCCATCTGGTTCCCCCTGGTAATGACGTTTTTCCCACCGGATCATGCTATCGCTTTTCGGGCGCCGTGTCATGAAAAAGGAGTGCAGGTCGCGTTAACGGCGGCTCCTACTTCTGCAACGGTTTTTTCTTCTGCTTCAGCGACTCCTTCAACCGTCTCTTCGCTTCCGCTATCAGCATCTGGTGCGTCCCTTCGCCGCTCTCTCCCTCCGCGGGCTGACGCTGCAGATAGCTCCCGTCCGGCTGCATGTCCCACGCGGAGCGATGGTCGGCCTCGTAGCAGTCGAAAATGGTGCGCAGCTCCCTGGTCAGTTCGGGTGCGGAAACAGGGCACAGTATCTCCACCCGCGCCTCCAGGTTCCGTTTCATGGCGTCCGCAGAGGAAATGAAGTACTCCTCCGCGCCGCCGTTTCTGAAGTAATAGATCCTGGCGTGCTCCAGGAAGCGCCCGACTATGCTGACCACGCGGATATTCTCCGAGAGCCCGGGTATGCCCGGCCTCAGCCTGCAGGTGTCCCGGACGTACAGATTGACCCTCACGCCGGCCATCGAGGCGCGGTACAGCGCCTTGACGATGTCGCCATCCTCGAGGGCGTTCATCTTGAACTGGATCACCCCTCCGCCCGACTCGAGATGCAGCGCCACCTCCCGCTCGATCCGCGCCAGGAGCGCCTTTTTCAACAGCTTGGGCGCCGGCATGATGGCACGGTAGTTACGCTTGGCCGTAAAGCCGGTGGTGAGGTAGTTGAAGAGTTCCGTCACGTCCTGCGCGATTGTGTCGTCGCAGGTGATGAGCCCCAGGTCGCTGTAGATGCGCGCCGTCTCGGTGTGGTAATTCCCCGTGCCGATATGAACGTAGCGCCTTAAACCCTGGTAGTCCTGCCGTACCACCAGGATCACCTTGCAGTGGGTCTTGAGCCCGACCACGCCGTAGGTGACGTGGATCCCCGCCTCCTCCATCAGTTCCGCGAGCCGTATGTTGGTCGCCTCGTCAAAGCGTGCCTTCAGTTCCACCACCACGGCGACCTGCTTGCCGTTTTGGGCCGCCTGCACCAGCGCGTCGATGATCCTCCCCTGGATCGAGGTCCGGTACAGGGTCATCTTGATGGCCCGCACCTTCGGGTCGTTGGCCGCCTCGCGCAGGAAGCGCTCCACGGAGGTGGAAAACGACACGTAGGGGTGCTGCAGCAGGAGGAAACCCAGGTCGCGTATGGTGTGGAAGATGTTCCTCTCCGCCGGAAGCTGGGGGTGATCGATCGGGTGATGCGGCGGGTCGTGCAGGCGCGGGTAGTCGAGCCTGGAGATCTCGAACAGGTCCCGCAGGGCGAGCATCCCGTCAACTTCCAGGACGTCGTTATCCTCGTCCAGTTCCAGTTCGGCGGCGAGCCGCCCGCGATGCAACGGCTCCATGCCGGCGCCCACTTCCAACCGGACGATGGGGGCGAACTTGCGCTCCTTCAGCTCCGACTCTATCATCGCCATCAGGTCGTCGGCCTCTTCCTCGTCCTTCTCCGTGTTGGCATTGCGGGTGACCCTGAAGATCTCGCAGGAGACGATGCGCATCCCCGGGAACAACATGTCCAGGTTGTTCATCATGACCTGCTCCAGCGGGATGAAGTGGTCCCCCTTCCCCACCCTGATGAAGCGCGGGGTGCCAAGCCCGACGGGGACCTTCACACGCGCCAGGGAGAGTTCACGCGACCTCGGGTAGCGGAGCGTCACCAGGAGGTTCAGCGAAAGGTTGGAGATGAAGGGAAAGGGATGGGCGGGGTCGATCGACTGCGGTGTCAGCAGCGGGTAGATGTTGTTGTAGTAGTGCTCGCGCAACTGCTTCTTTTCCTTGAGGGTGAGTGTGTCGTAGCTCTCGAAGACGATCCCCTTCGCCTCCAGGAGTTCCCTTACGACACGGAACGCTTCCCTCTTGGTCGCCTCGATCTCCAGGACCGAAGCGTTGCACTCGATTACCTGCTGGCGCGGGGAGCGCCCGTCCAGCGTCAGGTCGTGCAGTCCCGCGCCGATCTGCTGTTTCAGTCCGCCGATACGCTTCATTGCGAACTCGTCGAGGTTCGAACTCACTATGGCGATGAATTTCAATCTTTCCAGCAGGGGCGTCCGCTCGTCGATCGCCTCGTGCAGCACGCGCCGGTTGAACTCCAGCCAGGTCAGTTCCCGGTTTAGGTACCACTGGCTGTCGTTGAGATCAAAGGCGCTCTCCATCGCCATCCCGGCGGTAACGTCCTTTGCCTTCTTAGGGGAAGCATTGGCCGCAGCCGTTTTCTTGGCTGTTCCCTTGGCCGTTCCCTTGGCCGTTCCCTTGGCCGTTCCCTTGGCCGTTCCCTTGGCCGTTCCCTTGGCCGTTCCCTTGGCCGCAGCTTTGACCGCAGCTTTCGCCGTGGACATGGCCTCCGTCTTTGCCTGCTTCCCCTTGGCATGCTTTGATTTTGTCGCTTTGGCAGTTTTAGGCTTGGTCGCACCGTCGGCTTTGGGCGATTTCGGATTTGCCTGCTGCGCGCTCGCTTTCTTTCCAGTGGCGCTCTTCGCCGATGTCTCCGCCTTTTTCGCTGTCTTGGGGCTGTCAGCTGTCACTATGATGTTCTCCGGGGCGGTTATCACCGCAATCAATTGCATGGGCGCCGTATCAGGCAGGTCGTGTTGAGCAGTCCCAAGTTTTGCGTCCAGCGGCAAGAGATTCTCTTCACTCTCTGATTCTTTGCGGACTGTCGCTGTCCCAGTCTCTGTCACATTGTTCTCCTAAGCTGTAGGGATGCATTATTGTTACACATTTCCCTACATTGGCAACAAGCTCCCGCGATATCAAAACAAAACCCCCGGATCGGTCTTCTGAAATAGTTCACCGATGCCGGGAGTTCGCTGTGTCTGCTTCGCCTTTTCCAGAGCCGGTACCAGCCGGCTCAGATGTCTTCCGGTTTACTCCTTCCGGCCTTTGCCGCTCTCTTTCTGAGTATCTTCATCACCTCCTCCGAACTCAGCTCACGTTGTCGTTGTGTGCGCCGCTCGACTATCATCACGACAGGTTGGGCCTCCTTCTTGGTATCGTCTTCGTTCATCGTTCACCTCCAATTGCAGCGGTGCTCCGGGTTGCCGCAACTTGGACTAATGGTGAATATTTTATCTTCAGCAGCCCCCCCTGTACAACGCCAACCTCATCTTGCGGTGGCGCAGGTCACATTTGCTTAAATTAATGTTCCTTTTATACTCCTCTAAGGTAAAATTGCGTACCCGACTCCACCTTCCCCCAAGGACGCCGCTATGAAGATACTTCTGCTGGCAATGCCCGACGCCGCAAACAATTTCCATCGCATCATCAAGGTTCCCAGCCTGGGGCTCTGCTCCATCGCCGCGCTGCTCAAAGAACACGAAGTGAAAGTTGTCGACCTGGTGCTGGTGCACACGAAGATCCGCGCCTGGCTGGAGGATTTTCTTTCGCAGTACCAGCCGGACATCGTAGGCATAAGCAGCATGAGCTTTCAGTACGAGAGCGCGGTAACCGTGATGTCCATCTGTCGCCGCATCGTGCCGCAGGCGAAGATCGTCATCGGCGGCTACCATGCCACCCTCTCCTGGTCCGAGCTTACCGCGGCCCCCACCCCACCCTTCGACTTCCTGATCAAAGGAGAGGGTGAGCACGCCTTCGCCGCACTGGTGGAGGCGCTGACGGGCGAGCGCGAACTTGCAGACGTTCCCGGGTTGTCATGGCAGCGCGACGGAGTTTTCCGGCACAACCAGCCCGGTCAGCTGCTCGATCTGCAGCAGCTGCCGCTGCCGGACAGGAGCGTTCGTGTCCTTAACGACTTCACCTACTTCGACCGCAAACTCGACTGCGTGGAGACCTCCCGCGGTTGCACCATGACCTGCACTTTCTGCTCCATCGCCGGGATGTACGGCACCAGCTTTCGCTGCCACGCCATCGACCGCCTTATCGCCGACCTGAAGGAACTGCAACGGCGAGGGACCCAAGCGGTCCTGCTGGTGGACGACAACATAACGCTCGATCCGCGCCGCTTCACCAGGCTCGCCTATTCCATCGTCGCCAACGGGCTGCAGGGCATGGAGTACCTGGTGCAGGCCTCGGTGGCCGGGATCGTGGTCGACCCGAGACTGATACCGGCGCTGGCGGAGGCGAATTTCACCATGGTGTTTCTCGGAATCGAGTCGGTACTGCCGAACAACCTGGAGTTCTTTCAGAAGGGGGATATCAGGGAACAGACCGAGCGCGCCGTGCGTCTTTTGCGGCATCATGGCATCGGCGTGATGGGAGGCTTCATAATCGGCAATCCCGATGACGACAAGGAAGCGATCCGGGAGGTGTTCCGCGCCTCACGCAGGCTGCGCATCGACCTTCCCTATGTGCAGTGCGTGACACCGTACCCCGGCACGCGCATCCGGCGAGAACTTCTGGAGGCCGACCTGGTCACAAATCCGGATCACTTAAGCAGGTACACCGGCTTCATCTGCAACGTCAGGACCCGGCACCTCACCGTGAAGCAGTTAAACCGCATCATGAACTGGGAGAACATGAAGGCCTTCTTCAGTCCCTCGATGTTCGTCGGCAACTATTTTGTCAGGAATAGGAGGAAAGGGGCGGCGAAGGTGCTGTTGAACAACCTCGATCTGATACGCGGCTGGTTCACCGGAAACCAGTTCCGGTCCCGGCACAGGTTTTAAAACCGGGCGAAGCCGGTGAGGGGAGTGCAGAATCCCTACGTCTTCCTCAGCAAATAGGCATGCGCCGACAGTCCCGCCCCGTATGCCACCATCACGCACCACTCGCCCGGCCGGATCCCGCCCTGCAGTATCTCGTCCAGCACGAACCAGACCGTCGGCGACGACATGTTCCCGTACGCCGACAGGACCTTCCTGGTCGCCCAGAGGCGCTCCTCCGGGATGCCGATCCCGTCGCGCACGGCATCGATTATCTTCTCGCCTCCGGTGTGCAGCGCCCAGTGGTCGATATCCGAAACGGTGAGTGACGACATGGTGAGCAGGTCGTCGACCACGAGTGCCGCCGCCGACCGGACCAGTTCCGGCAGGTCCGTTGAGATCTGGTTATGGAGTTGCCCATCCTTGTGCACGAAACGGATCGCCTCCCGCTGCTCGGGGACGTACCTTCCGGCAGAGGCGACCACCTCGAACCCGACCGGCTTTTCCCACAATACCGCAGCCGCCGCGCCGTCGCCAAAGAGCGCGTTGGAAAGGATCAGGCTCAGGTCGTTGCCCATCTGGAACGCCGCACTGCAGATCTCCACCGCCACGCTCACCACCACACCGCCGCAGCTCTTCAGCATCGACTCGGCCACCTGCAGGTTAGGGATCGCTCCTCCGCAGCCGCTTCCCACCATGTCGTACACCCTGGTGGTCGGCGCCAGCCCCAACCGCTGGGCGAGATACGTCGAGATCCCGGGGCAGATGTAACCGGTACAGGTATTGGCGACGACCCCGTTCACCTCGTGAACACTCAACCCCACCTTTTCCAGCGCCCGGAGGACCGCCTCTGCCGCCAGGTCCACGGACTTGTCGGTGAAGCGCGCCACGCGCTGGTCGGGGGTCTCGCTGAAGATGTCGGCGGGGTCGTCGACCGCGAAATGCCTGGTCTGTATGCCGGGGTGCGAAAATATCGCCCGTATCAGCCCCATGCTCCTCGGGGTCAGCCGATCCTTGAAATGCTCCTTGATCAGGGCAGCGGCGTATCCCTGATCGGCGCTGAAAGCAGGGACTGCGGAAGCGATGGATGCCACGTAGGCGCTCCCGCCGCTCCTGTGAGGGGTGCCACCCCTGCCGGTTTCTTTGCTCATGCTCCCCTCCCCTTCAATCCCCAGAGTTCACCAGAATACATCTCCTCGAAAGCATCACGGTAAAGCCGCAACATCTCCTCACTGAACTTCCCGTCCACCCGTACCGCCTTCTCCGCCCAGCTCGCACAGTAGCCGCAGAGCGAGCAATCGCTCTCGCGGCAGTTGATGGACTTCATCCCTGCCAGGAACCCGTCCAGCGCCTTGTTGTCGATGTGGACCGGGTCCCACTCCATCCCCGCGACCAGCCCCCGTTTCTCGGCGAGCTGTTTCAGGCGCATCAGGCCCGATTGCCTTATCACGCCGGGCCTGAAGAAATACCTGGCGAATCTCCATAAGTTCACGAGACTGCCGTCGGCGCCGGCAGCTTTCTTGTACCCGTACGGCTGGATCAGGTCGAGCAGGTTTCCCGAAAAGCTTTCCTCCGCGTAGGCCTTTACCCGCTGGGCCAGCACCGCAGTGGGCGCACCGCGTTCCAGGATCTTGAAGGAGTTGAATCCCATCTCCCTGTAGCAGCCGAGGTCCTCCGGCCGGATGAATTCGGAGCGCAGGTAGTGGGAGGGATCGGCGAGTTTCGCCGACGAACAGCTAAGCGCGCAGTAATCGATCATGAAGCCGCGGCTCGCGTGCCCTTTTTGCGAAGCGTGCGAGAGGTTCACCATGTGCTGCCCCGAGAGCGGACAGAACATCAGGCAATTCGAGTTCGCGATCAGCTGCAGTTCCAGTCGCACCGCCTGCCGTATCGCCTGCAGCATGGTGAAGTCGCGGTTCACGGCGATGGACTCCAGGGTGATGCAGTCGGCGCCCAGGTCCTCCCAGAATCTGGCCTTGGCGACGCAGTCAACGCGCGCATAGACGCCGACCCGGACCTTGAGCCGCGGGTGCCGTTTCTTGACGATAGGGAGCAGAAAAGGAAGCGAGACGGTCACAGCCGTCACGCCGCAATCCTCCACGAAGTCGAGCAGCCGTTCGAGCCCCGCCTGTCCTTTCCGGGTGTACTCGCGGTTATCCATGCAGGCCGGATTGATGAGGTAGTTGAACCCGATCCCTTTCCGGGCCGCTTCCCGCACGTGCTCCCGGAACTGCTTCCTCCCGAGGGGCGCCAGCATGAAGGAGGCGCGGCCGCCTCCGACGCTGTCCGCCGGGAGCTTCCCGAACAACTCGGAGACCGGAAAGCCGTCCAGGGCCGTCAAGAGGTCGGGCTGGTAATTGGTGGCTACGGAAAGTTTCATCCGACCTCCCCGCTCAGGACCAGTAACCAGAACGGCTCCCGGTGTATCCTGAACCCCGAGGCTCCCGCGCTGGTCGCAAGCACGGCGAACTCGGCCGGGGTGTACGATTTGAGCACCGAGAGCGGACCGTCGAAACGTGTCATCCGGTTTCTGGAAAAGAGCCGGGTCAGGAGGTAGATCAGCCAGTAGGCGATCCAGCTTCGCCTTATGTCGATGATGATGTAGCCCCGCTTCGCCACCCTGAGGATCTCCCGGACCAGGCCGATAGCTTCGGGATCCTTCATGTGATGGACGGTCTTAGTGCACATGACGATGTCGAAACTTTTATCCGGGAAGGGAAGGTTGAGACCGTCGGCGACCAGGAGGCTTATTTCGGGATAACGCGCCGTCTGCCTGCGGGCGATGGCGATGCTGCGGTTATTGATATCGATGGCGGTTACGCTTACTCCGATCCCCTCCTTCCTCGCCCACTCGACTATGGCGACAGGGAGATCGGCAGACCCCGTGGCGATGTCCAGCACCGTCAGCCTATCCGCCCCCCTCGCCTTGGCGGCGAGATGCTTCAACAGCGCCCGTTTGTCTCCCAGGTAACGGTTCACCACCCGCAGGTCGGCAAGGCTCCCCTCCAGTTCCTCCATGCTGCAGACATCGGGGGGGAGATCGAGGAACTCGAGCCCCCCTTTTTTTGGCGGGATCATATGCATGATTAACCTCTTGCCGTCGCGCCGGCCACTGCCGGCCGGCGAGCTACTTGGGCCAGCGCGGGCTGGTCAGCTCCACACGCCAGATCGGTCCGCCAGCGGCAAGCGGACCCGAGAATTTCACGAAAGCCGGCACGTCTTCCATGATGGTCCAGAGGTGGTTGTCGGGCGGGTTGCGCCCCAAAAGCATTGCCGGCAGCTTCAGGATTCCCAGCTTGGGTTTCAGCACGTAATGAGAGGCCGACCGTTCACGGTCCCCGATCAGCACCTTGTCTTCGCCGGAAGCTATCATCTCCAGCTCGATCACCCGGGGCGCAGGGGTAAAGGCGACGACATGCAGGTTCTCCGTGGCCCCCTTTTTCAGGTTCTTGATCACCGTGGGAACCATCCCGTTGTAGACGTCCATCGGGAGGTCCAGCTTCCCTTCCAGCAGCTTCTCGTCTTTGCCCTTTTCCTTCACTTTCACCCGGTATTTCCCCGTTGCCCGCTCCAGCGACACTTCCATATCGCTCTCGAAGGACGGCCCTTTCTGGATGAGCCGGTAGCCCTGCAAGACGAAGTTGTGCTGCTGTGTGAACACCGCCGTTTCGTCGTGCACCGATCCGTCCTTGAACTGAAGAGCCATGCGGGACTTGATCTCGCCCCCGTGGGAGGTCTGCAGGAAGTCTCCGGACGCGATACGGTTTCCCTTCGCGTCTTTCAACTCCAGGAATCCGCGCACCATCCCTTCGGTAAAACGCACCGGAACCGGCGCGGCCTCGCCCCGGGGGGGAGCGGAAGCAACCAGCACCGACAGCAGCAACAATTGAGTAACCAGGAGAAATCTCTTCCTTTTTGCGCCCCCCTGGCGTCCGCGACCGTGCAGCTTTTCCAAGACAACCTCCTTGAACGGTTTGCCGATTAGCGACCATCTCTCCCCCTCCCCTTCAAGGGGAGAGACGGGGTGGGGATGGGTGAAAACCGGCGGCTCTTTCGCGTCGGTTCCCTGCAGCGCTCTCTTTGATTGACTACCTTTGGCTTGGGATATGGCTGTCACGGCAGGAATACTGCGGCCCCCCGAAAAACATCAGAGCATTGTAGCATATCATTCCAGAGCTGTCGGTCCGGGTGCGAGGTTTTGCCTCACGGACCGGTTCCTTCGGTTGAAGAGGTTGGCGTAACCGGCATAGCGCCAGAAAGGAGTCGGCAGACCGATCTTCGTGCCGAGAAGGCGCAGCGTTTCATTGGAAGTCTTGTGGGTGTCGGAAGCCAGGATACAGCGGGAGAGATGGCGCACCGTCCCGTTCAATATCTCCATCCCCTTTTGCGGCGTAAGCCTCTGGCTGAAATAGAAGGCCGGCATGAGCAGGTTGTAGTCCGCCGTTATCATCCCTTCCTCTATCGCCATTTCCCGCAGTCCGGTGCCGGGGTAGATCCTTATTCCGGTGGTGAGGTAGGCGCTGTCTTTTCGCTTCAGCTGCGTGTTGAGAAAGCCAGCCGTCTTTGCCAGCGTCGCCTCGTCCTCTTTCGGTCCGCCAAGGAGAAAACACCAGAGAACGCGTATGCTGGAACGGCCAAGGATCTCCGCGGCATGAATCACGTCCCGTTCGCTGAAATCCTTCCTCAAAGCCGCAAGGGTCACATCTGACGCGGCTTCGGGTGTGACAACGGCGGATTTCACTCCCGCCCGCTCCATCAGCTGCACCTGTTGCACGGTCAGCCCCTTCGGTGACAGCGAGGAGATGCTGAACTTTCCCTTCAGCCCGCGCCTCAGGATCTCTTCCAGCAAAATCTCCAGGTACCCCTCCGGCTGGTTGAAGATGCTGTCCACGAATTCGAATTCCCGCGCACCCGTGTCGCGCATGAGAGCGGCGATCTCGTCGGCCACCGACCCGGCCTCCCGGATGCGCCAGATCCCACCTTCTATACTTTTGTAGGTGCAGTACAGACAGCGATTGGCGCATCCCCTTTTCCCCTGCACCGGAAGCACCGGTTCCAGTCGCAGGTACCTCCTGCTATCTACCCACTTGTTCATCCGCGGCGTCACGAAATCCGTGGAGAAAGGCGCAGCGGGGATCGGCGACTCGATCCCGGAAGGTTCCCTGCAGACCACCCCGGGCACCAGGGAGACCTCCCGCGCTCCCCGACTCTGGAAAAACAGGGGGGCGGCCCGCTCGCCCTCCCCGACGACAGCGTGATCGAGCTCCAGGTATTCCAGGACCTGCAGCGGCATGATGCTCACCCCGGCTCCCCCCACAAGGATCCTCGCGTCGCTGCGCGCCTTGATGGTCTCGACGATGGTCTTTACCTCCGGCAGGAAGGTCTTGGGAGAGAGGAAGTCGCAGTTGTCGAGGTTTCTGACCGAGAGCGCTATCCCTTCCGGCCGGAACGAGAGTATGGCCTCTTCGACCGCTCGTACAGGGTCCCTTTGGAAACAGAGGTCGAGGAACATCACCCGGAAGCCGGCCAGATGCAGGGCCTCGGCCACCCAGGCAGCACCGATGGGAACCGCCGGCTGCGGAGCCAGTTCCCTGCTTGTACTGATTATCAGTATGCGCAGGACCACGATTTACTCCAATGAAAATAGAGGGATAGCGGCAGACCTTGCTCAATAAAGCTGTTGCTCTCTCAAAACGTCGGGAGTACAATGGTTCTTATGGAGGGAAACAAGAAACAACCACCATAAAAAATCAACTCCGAGTGCATGAAGCGGCATCCGGGGTTGGTAGCTGGCGCTCAACAGGCCAAACCGAAAGGCTCTTAATCTCGTCCGTTAAGGCATAAAAACGCCCCACAAAGGGTGCGGCAGCATGTTTCACCAAGCACCCCTGCGGATCGAGGTAGGCCCCCACTGAACGCCAGTTATTTTTTCTTCAAAAAAGCTCGGCCCCCAAAAGGCCGGGCTTTTTTTATGCTTTTATAACCCGCCCCACACTCACCCGAGCGCCGGACAAATCAGAAGATTCCAATATACCACATTTCTCTATAACATCACCGCAACGCCACGTTGCCTGGTCGATTTCTGTTACACTCTTTCGTTATGAACTTGCCACTGCACACATGCTCCCTGTCCGATGCTGAACTCCTCCGTTACCGGGTGTACGGCGACGGGGCCAGGAAGGTCCTGCTGGTCCACGGCCTTGCTGCCCGCTCCGAAACCTGGACCGACCTGGTACCGCTGTTCCCCGCAGACCGGTACACCGTCTACCTGCTCGACCTGCTGGGGTCGGGAGAATCGGCGAAACCCAAAGGTGCGGACTACTCCATCAGGGCCCACAGCCGGCGGGTGATTCGCTTCCTCGAACAACAGTCTCTCTCGGGAGTTACGCTGGTGGGGCATTCCCTGGGCGGAGCCGTGGTCCTGGTCGCCGCCATCGAGGCCATGTTCGTCGGGAAAGAGGAACTCCTTGCCTCGATGGTCATCATCGGCGGTCCGGGATACACCCAGCGCCTCCCCCTCATTGCGGAGATATTCCGACGTCCCATCGCAGGAGCGCTTTTCATCGCCCTCTACGCACCCGACGCCTGGATCAAGGTGGGCCTGCGCATGGCGTACTACGACCACAGGCTCGTGGACCGGGAACACATCGACCGGTATGCGCCCTGTTACCGCAGCCGCGACGTTAAGCGCGCACTGGTGGAAACCTGCCGCAGCCTTGTCCCCGTTGACCAGGAAGAGATCGTCGCGCGTTACAAGGATCTCCGGCTACCGGTGCTGCTTTTGTGGGGACGCCACGACGCCATAGTTCCGCTTTCGCAGGGGACGAGACTGGAGGCTGCCATTCCCGGCGCGCGGCTGAAGGTGATCGAGGAGTGCGGCCACAACCCGCAGGAAGAAAAACCCGAGGTCACCTTCGCCATCATAGAAAAGTTCCTTTCGCGATCGCATGCTTAGGGTAACGGACACGGAAGCGGTGTCACCATCTCATGACATTTCCAGCAATTCGAAAGTTGTTGCCGTTTAGGACCTTGGTGGTATGTTTTCCTGGTCCAGGCATTCTACAACTGAAAAGGAGATGGAAGATGAGAACTCGATTGACGATGAAAGCGATCGTTGGCGCCTCCATGCTCGCTCTTTTGACAAGCGCCTGTGCCACCAACCCTGACGGCAGCTATGAATATCAAAAGACCGGGATTGGCGCACTTGGCGGTGCGGTCCTTGGCGCGGGTGCGGGAGCCCTGATCGGCGGCAAGTCGCACAGGGGGAGGAATGCGGCAATCGGCGGGTTGTCCGGTGCGGTGGTAGGCGGAGCGGTCGGCAACTATATGGACCGCCAGGCGGCCGCCCTCAAGAAAAGCATGCCTGAAGCAGAGGTGATCCGTGACGGGGACAAGGTCTACGTGGCGCTCCCTTCAGGCATCCTGTTCGATGTCGGCAAGGATGCCCTTAAACCGGCGGCCAAGGAATCATTAGGCAAGGCGGCAACGACCCTGAAGGACTCGCAGACCATGATCACCATCGAGGGGCACACCGACTCCTCCGGTTCGGATGCCGTCAACCAGCCGCTCAGCGACAGGCGCGCCAACCGGGTGCGCGACTTCCTGATTTCCCAGGGAGTTCCGGGGGCGAAAATGGCGGCAATCGGATATGGGTCGAGCCGCCCGGCCGTTCCCAACGACTCCGAGGCCAACCGGGCACTGAACCGCCGCGTGCAGATAGAACTCACGCCCAACGAGAAGCTCAAGGCGCAAGGAAGCGGCGCCAACTGAGCCCCCGAAACAGCAACGGGACGCCCGATCAAGGCGTCCCGTTTTTTGTGCCGACAGCGAACATCGCGGTTCCGGTTCCCAGGCGGCGGGATCAGATAGAGAGCGGTTATCGCGGCATCAATGCCGCAGCTACCGCGGCTATCCCGGGGGGCATCCGGCTGTCAAGTCGGAAGTTCGATGCAGAACTCTGCCCCTTCATGCGTGTTACGTACCGAGAGTTTCCCCCCCATGCTCTTTTCAATGATCATCTTGGACATGTACAGGCCGATGCCGGTGCCGTGCGATTTAAACTTCGTCGTGAAATAGGGATCGAAGATCTTGTCCACTATCTCTTCAGGGATTCCTCCTGCATTGTCCCTGATGGTGATGACGTTTCTGCCGTCTTCGCAACCACAATATATTTCGACCGCCGGTTCGGGAGTCCGTCGTTCCATCAGCACGTCCTTCGCATTATTGAGTAAGTTCACGATTACCTGGGAAAATTCAATGCTGAAACCGGTCATCGGGAGAGCGCCCTGGTTGATGACCCGCACGGCGATTCCGTTTTGCTCATAGCTGGCGCGCACAATCGAGACCGACTTTTCCACCATGTCCAACGGGTCAAATTCACGGCGCTCAGCCTCCGGCATGAAGAAACTCTGGAACAGGTTGATCGTGTTGGACATCGAGGTGACTATCTCCATACATCTATTGGCACAGCGGTTAAACGAATCCGAGTCGAGTACACCTTTTTCATACTCAAAAACACCGCCCTGGACCAATAGGGCGAGACTGTTGAGCGGCTGACGCCATTGATGGGCGATGTTGCTCAACAGCTCTCCCATCGCCGCCAGACGCGCATTGTGGAACAGAATGCGGTCCTTTTGAAGATTCTTTTCGACCTCTTCGGCGACTCGTTGCTCAAGATCGGCATTCAACGCTTCCAGTTGCTTTTGCTTAACCGCCAGCGCCTCTTCGGCCAGCTTCCTTTCCACGATTTCCTTCTGCAATTCCTCGTTTGTCTTGGCAAGGGTCAGGGTCCTTTCTTCAACGCGTTTCTCAAGCAATTCGTTTGCGTCCTGCAGCTCCTTTGCCAGGTGCCGAATACGAAGATGCACCGCTACACGGGCCAGCACTTCCTCCCGCTGCAGCGGCTTGGTGACGTAATCCACAGCTCCCACCGCGAACCCCTTCACCTTATGATCCATTTCTGCCAGGGCGGTCATGAAAATGACGGGAATGTCACGGGTTTCTTCGATTTTTTTCAGGCGGCGGCAGGTTTCGAAGCCGTCAATCCCTGGCATGAGCACATCCAGCAGGATCAGGTCGGGTCTGGCCAGGACCGCCCGGCTGATGCCGCTTTCGCCATCCTCCGCAATATAGATCGTATATCTGTACTCTTCCAGAAGGGCCGATACTATGGCGAGGTTGTTCGAGTCGTCGTCGATGATCAGGATAGCGGGCTTTTGCTGTTTGGATCCTTCTGAATCCTGTTCGTCAGAGTTCATGTCTTTTCTCCCGGATGGAATGCCGTTTTCTTGAGGGGAAATATTGCTGCACCAGCACCAGAATGGCCTTTGCCTTGAAGCTCCCGGCCAGCTCGAGCAGCTTGCCAGCGAAACGGCTGTATTTGGGATCCCTCTCCTCCAGCTTTGCGGCCCAACTCCGGATGCCTTGCATATCCCCCATCAGTGCCAGTTCATGGAGTTCGGCCAGCTCTTCCGGCGCTGGCGCCTCGACCGGTTCTTCCAGTTCTTGCGTCTCCATCGGGAGCGCCGGTCCGGGTGTCCCCGGCAAGGCCGGCTCCCATACAACGCCCAAGTGCTTGCCGATTTTCTCCAGCAGCAGTTCGAGACCAATCGGCTTGGCCATGAAATCGTCACAGGCAGCCGCAAACACGTCCTTGCGCACACTGTCCGAGACGGTGGCCGATGTGCCGATTATCCTGGTCCCGTCGAGTTCGGGAAGCCGCCTCATTTCCCGAGCCGCCTCCAGACCGTCCATCTCCGGCATGACCAGATCCAACAGCACGAGATCCGGCTTTCGGGCCAGAGCCTGACGCACCGCCTCCCTGCCGCTGTCAGCCGTGACGATCTCGAAACCCAGCGGTTCCAGCAGCGCAACCAGCATAGAGGCATTGGCGATATTATCGTCGACCACGAGGATCGTTCTACGCTTCCCCTGATAGCCGGTCGCGGTCGGCCCGGCCACTTCCCTGCGGATCTCGCCTCCGGAGACGGCCGGCAAAGGGAGTTCCACCCGGAATGAACTCCCCCTACCGGGTTCGCTCTCCACCGTAACCTTCCCCTGCATCAACGTTACCAGGCGCCTGGTAATGGAGAGTCCGAGGCCTGTTCCCTCCCGGATCTGCCCCGCGCCCACCAGCTGGGTAAATGGCTCAAAGATCGTTTCCAGCATGCCCGGCGCGATCCCGATCCCCGTGTCCGCGACCTCGCATCCGAACATCCCGCGACTCGGGTCGTAGCTGACTCGTATGACAATGTGGCCGCGGCGCGTGTACTTGACGGCGTTGGAGACCAGGTTCAAAAGGATCTGCTTGAGTTTGCGCTGGTCTCCCCGCACGATTCCGGGCAGGGTGGAACTCTCTTCATACCGGAAATCCAGATCCTTTTCATCGGCCTGGATTTTCGCGATATTGAACACCTGTCGCAGCAGGGCGGACAGGTCGAAGGAGAGTTCTTCAATCTCCATCTTTTGCGCCTCGATCTTGCCCATATCAAGGATGTCGTTTATCAGTGTCAGCAGATGTTCGCCGCTGCTGCGCACGATTTCCACCTGCTGCCGTTGCGCGTCGGTCAGGTTGTTCTGTCGTTTCAGGATCTGGGCATAGCCCAGTATGGCGTTCAGGGGAGTTCGCAGTTCGTGGCTCATGCTGGAAAGGAAGGCGCTTTTCGCCTGGCTCGCCACTTCGGCCCGCTCCTTGGCGATTATCAGTTCCGAAGTTCGTTCTCTGACCATTTCCTCGAGATGGGCGCGGTGCCTTTTCAGTTCCTCTTCGGCCTCTTTTCGTTCCGTGATGTCCCGGACGGACTCGATCACCGCGACGACTTTACCTTCGGAGTCATAAAGGGGAGCCGCCATCCCGAGCATGTAGGCTTCGCCGCGTTTGACGCTTCGCGTGACGCTTTCCCCGATGACTATGCCATCTTCGACGGTGACATACGGATATAGCCGCTTGATCTGTTCCTGTTCGGCAGTGTTGAACACCAGGTCAATCAGCACGGGGCGTCTTTCGCCGTAGAAGGGGATGGCGTACTCGTGATCCCCCTTGCCGAGCATCTCTTCGGCCTTCGCCCCGGTGAACTCCTCGGCAGCCCGGTTCCATATTATTATTTTCCCCGCGGCATCGATTACAAAGGTCGGATCGGGCAGGAAGTCGATTATGCCAGCCAGCCGTCTTTCCGAGTTCCTGAGGGCTTCTTCCGCATTCGCTCGTTCCGCAATTTCATTGTCCCGCTCCCTGATTTTCTCTTCCAGCTCCGTCGCCTGCCGAGTCAGCAGCTTTTCTCTCTCCCGATGATAATCGATCTTCCTCTTCAAGTCGGAAGGAGGCATTTTCAGTTCGGCAATGATGTCGGCATACATTTGTTTCAGCGTCTTTTCTTCTGAGGCAGAGATTATCCCGCTCTTCAGCAACGCCTTACGGGCGGCTGCCGCACCGATCGAACTGGCAAGGCGTATCTCCGCGTCGTTGTAAAGTTCAGCCACTTCAGCGATGGAGATGGTGGTTTTCCCGTCGAGTTTCAAAACCGAAAGGCAATCACCGACCATTGCGGCCGATTTGGCTTCGGGAAAATACTGGCAGTACAGCTCTTTTATCTCCATCTTCTTTGCCGCCAGATCGATCGTCGCCTCTCCTGGCAGTTGCCCCGCAATGGGGCCAACAGCAAGCGCATTGACAAATTCTTCCGAGATATTTATCTCTTCTTGTTTCTGCGCAACGTACAGGGAACCCAGAATGTAAAAGAAGACATTGAAAATCAGGGTCCAGAGGACCGCATGGCTAATGGAATCAAGTCCGGTCACGCCAAGAAGATGCTCGGGCCGGAGCAGACCCACCCCCCACGGGCCATGATCCAAAATGGCACGTGAGAGCAAGCCTCCGTGGACAAAGGCGGGAAACGCCAGGGTATAGATCCAGAGCAGGAAACCGCTGCCCATGCCAAGCAGCGCACCAGAGCTATTTCCTTTCTTCCAGTACAACCCGCCGATGAGAGCCGGAGCGAATTGCAGCACCGCCACAAATGAAATCACACCGATATCAACCAGAAGCAAGTAAGCACCGACAACCCCTTCAAACCAATAGCCGGCCAGGACAAGCAAGGCAACGGTGACCCAACGGCACTGCAGCAGATACCGTTTCGCAAAACCCAGACGCCGAACCGACTCGATGACCGGGAGCAGCAAATGGTTTGTCGCCATGGTGGAGATGGTCATCGAAGCGATCGTGATCATGCCCGTCGCCGCAGAAAACCCTCCGAGAAAAACCAGTAACGCCAAAAGCCCCTGACCGGTAGAGAGCGGCAGCATAAGGACGAAGGTGTCAGCCTGCTGCACGGGATACCCCGCCAGAAGACCGCCCATCGCAATCGGCATGACGAACAGATTGATCAGGAGCATGTACAGTGGGAAGAGCCACATGGCAGTCCGGATATGCTTCTCGTGGAAATTTTCGATAACCGCCATGTGGAATTGCCGAGGAAGGAACAGCACTGCCGACATCGAAAGCAGCAGGTATGTGGTCCACGTTATGTAAAAGGAAGGGCTTGTCTGTCCGCTGATGATGGACGTCTTCAGCGGGCTCTGCTCGAACTGTCTGAAGACATCGCTGAATCCCCCGAAAAGGCCGTAGGTCACGTAGACGCCGACTGCCAGAAAGACTATCAGCTTCACCAGGCTTTCAGCGCTCATCGCGACCACCATCCCTTGATGCCGTTCCGTTGGGACCGGTCTCCTTACCCCCAAGACGATGGTGAACAAAATGATGAACCCTACCATGCCGAGTCGGACGTTCCCATCGGGCCAGGAACTGCCCCCAGCATGAGCAATGATTCCAAACGAGGAAAAAATGGCCTTTAACTGAAGGGCGAAATAAGGGACCAGGCCGAAAATGCTGATCAGCGTCACCAAGGCGGCGATTGCCGCGGATTTGTTGTAACGGAGCGAGATGAAATCAGCGATGCTGGTAATTCTGTAGGCATTTTTTATCCGCACCATCTTGCGCAGCACCACCCAGGAGAGGATCATGGCAAGAGTTGGCCCGAGGTAGATGGCTAGAAAGAGCATCCCCGACGACGCCGCCTTCCCGACGCTGCCATAGAAAGTCCACGCGGTATGGTAAACGGCGAGTGACAGGGCGTAGATCACCGGGTTGTTGCCGACGTCCTTTCCCGCAGCGGCTTTTCGTTCCACCCAAAGCGCGATGATGACTATGAGTGCCATGTAAAGGCAGCAGACGGAAATGATCACGGAAGGAGAGAGCATGTCAGCGCCCCCCCTCGTTATCCCCCTCCTCGCCGGATGCAGTGCCGCGCAGGGTTCTCTGCATGAGAAAAAGCAGAAGAATTAGAATGGCCCATGCCACGAAGAGATAACTGAAGACGCTCATCAAGCCGCTCTTGGCGGATATCGCCAGAAACGGCCAATTGAACAGCATGAACAGGAGACAAAACACAAATATGTGGAACTCCGGCTGGCGCATCAATTGTCTGATCCTCATCGTCCCAGCCCCTTTCCGATATTTAAATGGGCAACATGATCAGCTTGAAAGTATAGATCCAAATTGCCACGTTTTTTCAAGTTGGAGGTCTGGCGGGATGGCTGAACAGGAGGGGATCTACAGCTGGTGCAAAATCTGGAGCGGCTTTGCTGCCGCGATAACCGGCTCAGTATCGCGGTTGCCGCTCCCGCAGGATGTGCTCTATCCGTGCTTGATGAAAGTTCCCTTCTGGTATTCCTCGAATGCGGTCTTCAGCTCTTCCTGGCTGTTCATAACTATCGGGCCATACCAGGCCACCGGCTCCCCGATCGGTTTTCCGGAAACCAACAGGAAACGTACCGGCTTCCCCTGGGTGGTTACGGACACCACCTCGCCGTCTTCAAAGAGGATCAGGTTCTCCGGTCCGCATTCGCACTGCCGTTCCAGGTCGAAGTAGTTGGTCCCGACCACCTCGTGCCCGAAGGCGTTTCTCTCGTGGTCGAAATACCCCTCGCCGTCGATGACGTAGGCGAGCGCCGTGTAGCCCCGCTTGATGGCATGGGTGAAAATGCTTTCCTCCGGCACCGTCACGTCCAGGTACTCGGGATCAGCCACCACGTCCCGCACCGGGCCCAGGACGCCCCCTGCCTGCCCCGCGATCACCTTCACCCTGATGCCGTTCATGGTGACCTCGGGGATCTCGGAAGCGACGATGCCGCGGTAACGGGGCGCCATCATCTTCTGCGCCGCCGGCAGATTTGCCCAGAGCTGGAAGCCCCACATGAGCCCCTCACTGTCCCCCAGCGGCATCTCCTGATGGATGATGCCGCTGCCCGCCGTCATCCACTGCAGATCGCCGGATTCGATTACCCCCTTGTTCCCCATGCTGTCGCCGTGCTCCACCCTGCCGTGCAGGACGTAGGTGATGGTCTCGATGCCCCGGTGCGGGTGCCAGGGGAAACCTTTCAGGTAATGCGGCGGGTAGTTCGAGTGGAAGTCGTCCAGCAGCAGAAAGGGGTCGAACATGGGCACCTGGTAGTAGCCGAAGGCTCGCTTCAGATGCACCCCGGCCCCCTCGATAGTCGGCTTGCTCTTCCAGACCTTCTTTATTTTCCGTAGCGTCTCCATATCAGCTCCTCTTCTCGCCGGTATCCCCCAATTTGTCATGAGAGGTCAGCACCATCAGTACCTTCATATCGAACTCCTTCGCCCGGGCGGGCTGTCCGCCTCCCACTGGCTGACAGGCTTCGGACATCTGTATGTGTGTACATCATTTGCCTGAATAATCAACAGACACGCCCGGCAAAGTTTACTGACTCGGATCTCTGAACCTGCGGATTCTACGGGGTGCGAGGAGGCTTAGGGGAAGGGCGGGGGTGAGGGCGCTGCCGGTACTTCAAAGGTACAAACAAAAGGGACCGGACGCAGAAAAGCCCCGCCAGGAAATACTGGTGGGGCTTTTCGATTAAATTCACTGCGGCGACCTACTCTCCCACACAGTTACCCATGCAGTACCATCGGCCCTGAGAGGCTTAACTTCCGTGTTCGGGATGG
>DNJC01000032.1:0-26730 GCA_003490025.1 Geobacter sp.
GGTCACTGCCGTTAAGTTAAGGATTGTCGTTAGCTCCCCCTCCCTTGACGGGAGGGGGCGGGGGGGTGGGTGAAGTTGCCAACGTCGCGAAATGTGGCACCTACCCCCACCCCCTAACCCCCTCCCGCAAGGGGAGGGGGGACTGGATATGCAGGATTGAGCCTTAACCTAACGGCAGTGAGGGTCGGGGTGGGGATGGGGTACCTGACGGCCGTTCCACGGGCTCTCCCGCAAAGGCTGCGATGCGCAGCGAGTTGCCGAGGACGGTAAGGCTGGAGACGACCATGGAGAGGGCGGCGAGCAGCGGATGGAGCACGCCGGCGGCGGCCGCGGCGAGCGCCACCGCGTTGTAGGCGAAGCTCCAGGCGAAGTTCCCCCGGATGATGCCGCAGGTCCGCCTCGCCAGCTCGATGAGCCAGGGAATGGAGGCGAGGCTCCCGGAGAGGATGACCACGTTGCCGGCCTGCCGCGCGAGTTCCATTCCGGAGCCGAGCGCCATCCCGGTGTCGGCCGCGGCGAGTGCCGGGGCGTCGTTCACGCCGTCGCCGACCATGGCGACCTTCCTCCCCGCCGCCCGCGCCTGCGCTATCGCCTGAAGCTTTTGTCCCGGGGTGCGCGGCGCCTCAACCCGGTCCATCCCGACCCGGCGCGCGACCGCCGCCGCGGCAGGAAACCTGTCGCCGGAAAGGAGCACGCTCGCTATCCCCAGTTTCAGGAGCCCTTCCGTGCAGCGCGGCGCGTCGGGGCGTACCGTGTCGGAGAGCAAGACACGGCCGCGCAGCTTCCCGTCCCAGGCGACCTCGATCACGCTGCAGCTCCCGCCCGTTTCGGCCGTCGCGACGTCGGCGCCGACGAAGGAGGGAGTCCCGGCCGAAACCCGTTTCGTCGCGCCCCGCCAGGTCACCGTGCCGCTGATTCCGCCGCTGGAGGAGACCTCGACGTCGTGGGCCTCCCCGATCGGCACCCCGTCCTGCCGCGCCTTCTCCAGCACCCCCCTTGCCAGGGGATGTCCGCTTGCCGACTCCAGCGCGGCGAGCCGTCCCAACAGTTCCGCTTCGCCCACGTCGGGGTCCGCCGGCCGTATTGCCTGCACTGTGGGGAGCCCCTGCGTCAGCGTGCCGGTCTTGTCGAAAAAAACGGTGTCGGTCCGGGCCATCCCCTCCATGACGCTGCCGCCGCGCACCACTATGCCGCTTCTCGCCGCCCGGGCGATGGCGAGCGAGGTAGCCAGCGGGGTGGCGATACCGATGGTGCAGGGGCAGGCGACCACCAGTACGGAGAGGGCGCTCAGAAGGGCCTTCTCGCTCCCGCCGAACATGGACCAGTAGACGGCGGCGTCGACGGCGACGATCAGGACGGCGGGGAGGAAGATGGACGCCGCCTGCTGCGCGATCCGCTCCCCCCGGGACGGGTTGGCCCAGGCATCCTGGACCATCTCGACGATGCCGTGCAGGAGGAGTTGCCGCCCCGTCCTCTCGGCCCGCACCAGCAGCGCTCCCGCCCCGTTCACCGTCCCTGCGATGACGCCGTCCCCCGGCCGGCGGGAGCGGGGGAGGAACTCGCCGGTGAAGGCCGCTTCCTCGATGCTGCTCTCCCCCTCGACGATCGTCCCGTCCACCGCCACCCGCTCCCCGGGACGCACCCGGATCAGGTCTCCGGGGGTGAGCGA
This sequence comes from Geobacter sp., assembly GCA_003490025.1. Taxonomy (GTDB): domain Bacteria; phylum Desulfobacterota; class Desulfuromonadia; order Geobacterales; family Geobacteraceae; genus Geomonas. The sequence goes on from DNJC01000032.1 coordinate 1,670, forward strand.
TTCGAGTCGCACCTCGCGGCTTGCCTCGGGAGCGACCAGAAGCGCCGTCTGCGGGAGGAGCGTTTCCAGGGCGTGCAGCAGGCCGGCGGCGCGCGACTTGGCCGAGGCCTCGATGATCTTCCCCACCGTGACCAGCACCGGGAGCATGGTCGCCGTGTCGAAGTACACCTCGCCGCTGCCGCGCAGGGCGTTCACCGCGCTGAGAGAGAAGGCGGAGAGGGAGCCGAGGGCGATGAGGAGGTCGAGGCCGGTCCTCCCGGCGGCGAATTCCCGGAGGGCTCCGGCGAGAAATGGCGGAACCAGGATGAGGAGCGCGGGGGCGGAAAGGGCGAGGAGGACCAGGCGAAAGATCCGGACGGAAGGGGGATCTACGCTCCCGGAGTAGAGGAGCAGGGAGATCATCATCACGTTCATGGCCAGCAGCGCGCCAAGGCCGAGACGGAGCAGGTTCCAGCGGTGCTCTCCCCGCTCGTGCCTCCCGATGATCGCGGCGACCATCCGGCAGGCGTGGCAGCAGAAAATCTCCGCATTGGCCGCATCCGGGCTCCCAGCCGGTCCGGCTGCGGGGAAGGGCGCGGCGACCGGCAGCCCGCAATGGGAGCAGCTGCTCCGCTCCGCTCTCCTATTCGACGCGGCCGCTTCCATGGCTCGTTCCGGTGTAGAGGGGGCATGCGCCGGTGCTGCCGCTTAGGTGCAGCACCGGCTTGGGGGGACAGCCGAGGAGATGATGGAAGACGGAGGAGCCGCGGAGGGCCGTACCGACGGCGAGCAGCAGCAGGATGGCACCCCCCGCTTTCGCGCCCCAACGGCGCAGATGCCAACCGGTGAGGCGCGCGGCTCCCCCCAGCATCATCAGCGGCAGGGCCGTCCCGGCCCAGAGGCTCGCCATGGTGGCCATGCCGCTGAGCACCGAGCCGGTCTGCAGGGAGTAGGCGATGAAGGCGACCACGATGGGGCAGGGGAGCAGGCCTGTCGCCAGCCCCATGACGAGCGCGGCTCCGGGCGACGAGGCGGAGAAGAATTGACGGGCCAACTCGGCCAGCGTCCCCTGCAGCGCGCCGTCCGTCACCTTCCGGCGAACAGGGAGCAGGCCGAGGAGGCTCAGCCCCATGAGGAACATGACGGCGCCCGCAGCGTAAGCGAGGAGGTTTTGCCAGATGGCGTGGCGCAACAGGAAGAGCTGGAAGAAGGCGCCCGTGAATCCCGCGACGGCGCCGAGGAAGAGGTAGCTGGAGAGCCGGCCGGCGTGCCAGAGCGCCTGGTGCCGGAGCATGGTCCGGTTCCTTTCCCGGGAGAGGTGCAGCACGAAGCCGCCGCACATGCCGACGCAATGCGCGAAGGCGACCATCCCCCCGGCAAGACCGACCCAGATATGTTGTGTGAAAGCTTCCATAGACGTCCTGTAGGAGCGGCATTCCTGATGGGCGATCTCCTTAATGTTTTTGGTTTGTGGCACCAGCCAGCCAGCGCACGAACAGCAACAGGCGCCACCTGTGCTCCGGCGGGACCACCCGCTCCAGCACCGGCTCGTGCCCGATGCCGGTCAGGCTCGCCCGCAGCAGTTCGCCGTCACTGTACCCTGCGACCTTCGGCGTCCTCAGGTCCGCCGGTCTCGGCGTGTAGCTGTGCCCGACCGGACCGTTTCCGGCGCCGCCTTCTCCATGGCAGAAGACGCAGTAGTACTGGTAATAGACCTGTCCCCAGGCAAGGTTTTGCGGGGTCGACTGGAGCGGGTTCTTCAGGCCTGCTGCGGCCGCGGCCGCGGGAACGCGCTCGCTGCCGGGGACGACGCTTGCCGTTCCGTTGGGAGGCGGCGGGGGGACCATCTGGAATTCCCGGAACTTGTGCTGCACCGTCATGCGCGGGCCCTTGACCAGGATGTAACCGAAGAGCGCCGCGGCCAGCAGGGCCGGGATGAGGACCAGCACGGCGATAACCTTCATCATGCTTCGCTCTTTCATCTGCGAGCTACCTCCACCTGAAGCTGAACTTCCGACCCATCCCCCCGTCCCTATCAGCAAGGAATTGGCGGAGGTTCACTCATCCTTCGCCCTCCGGGAGAGGGTGGCCGAAGGCCGGGTGAGGGCGGTGCCACGAAGAAAAATGTCGCCGCCGCCAACGCCCTCACCCCGTCCCTCTCCCAAAGGGCGAGGGGGCAGATCCCCCCTCCGGTCAAGGAAGGGACGCCACCAGCAACCACTTAACCTAACGGCCGTGACCCGTCCCTTGAAGGGGAGGGGGCTCGCTACCTGCAGCGGAAGGGCATCACTTCTCCTTCCCTCTGGCTGGCGGCTGAGGCAGCGCTTCCGGCAGGGCCGGAATCTGTCGCCTTGGCTTTTGCTCCGCGCGGGGCACCTCCGTCGAGTAAACCGACTCCGCCGGCGCGTCGGGAAGCTGCCCGAAGTCCCAGCGCCTCGGTCCATCCTGCACCACGAGGTACACCAGCCACCCGAACCCCATGATGGCTGCGCTGAAGGCGACGAGGATCACCCATTCCCAAGGGGAGGGGAGTTCCTGCTTTTCGTCGTATCGGTGTTTCTCTGCCATCGGCGCCTCACCAGTTGGGGGGGATGCTGTGATTCTCGACAATTTCGAAGATGGTGAAGGCGAGGCTGGCCAGGACCAGGAGGATGATCACCCACGGGACGAAGCTCCTGATCCAGGTCAGGAAGCTCGTGAAATCCTTCACCTTGATCTCCTCGCTCTTCTCCTCGGTGCCGCGCGGCAGCCAGAGCGCCTGGTAGGTGAGGCAGAGTATGAGCGTGAGGATGCATCCCGCCAGGAGCGTCATGATCAGCCACTGGTTTTGCAGCACGTACAGGTAGAGCATCATGGCGCATGCCTCCCGTCCGTTTGTAACCGGTTGCGTTCCCCCTCCCCGGCCCTCCCCCTCCGGGGGAGGGAGTCCGATGGCTGCCCCGTCTCGCTCTTGGGGAGGGTGTCAGGGATCTCCGCGTCCAGCGCCAGGAAGCGTGCCCGCTCCTGGTTGGCGAACTGTCCCGAGCGCACACCCCAGAAGAAGAACGCGCCGATGCCGCCGGTCATCAGCAGCAGGAAGCCGATCCACATGAATAAAAAGGCCTGTCCGTCCCAGGGGGTGTCCATTCTTGGTCCTCCGTCCATATCTCCTCCCCCCGGAGGGGGGAGGTTGGGAGGGGGGCTTCTTCAGCTTGAGCCTGGCCGTTTTCCCCCTCCCTGGCCCTCCCCCTCCGGGGGAGGGAACGTTACGACACTCTTCTGTCGCTACTTCGCCTCCGTCCCCGGCGGCGGATAGCTGTTCCGCCACGCCCCCTCGTAGGAGGCGTCGATCCCGCGCGGCTCGATGTTGGCGTCCGTGTAGCCGACGAAGGAGACGGCGAGATAATTCGCCAGGTCCCAGATCTTTTCCGACTCCAGGTGCTTCTTGAAATACGGCATCGCGGTGCCGGTTATCCCGTTCATGATCTGGTAATAGAAGATCCCGCCGATGTACCTGTTTTCCACCACGTGCCGGCGCAGCGTGGTGAAGTTGAGCGGCGGCGGGCTCAGGTACGGCTCGGCGGACCCCTTGCCGTCGCCGATCGGGCTGTGGCAGTTGATGCAGAACTGCTGGTAGATCCGTTTACCCCTCTGCAGCGCCGCCTCGGTCGCCGGGTACGGGTTCGGCATCCGCCTCCAGACCTCCGGGACCTGCGCGTGCAGCCACTCTACGTTCCGGTCGAGCCCCCCGGAGTACGCCGCCACGGCCTGCGTCTTCCACTGCCTCTGACGGGCCTGGCGGACGTCCGCCGCCTTCCCGCCCAGGGCCTGCACGTAGGCGGTGAGCGCCCGTATCTCCCGCTCTTCGAGGAAGTCCCAGGACGGCATCAGCGATATGGGGCTGGTGTGCCTCGGGTTGGTGAAATGCGCGATGTTCCAGTCCTCCGGATGCTCCCCACCCTCCTGCGACAGGTCCGGTCCGGTCCGTTCGGTCCCCAGGATGGCCGGCTCGACCCCCACGTAGTCGCCGCTTTCCGCTATCCTCTCCGCCCCGATGTCCCAGTCGCTGACCCGGATGTAGAGCGAGTGGCAGTAGCTGCAGCCGTTTATGACATAGAGCCGGTGCCCCGCCTCCTCCTCCGGGGTGAGCTGGCGCCAGATCTCCGAGGGGGTCTCCTTCATGGTCATCGAGGGGATGCCTACGATGATGAAGGCGGAGGCCCAGAAGACCATCAGCGCGCCGATTATGAGCACCGCGGGGGTCATCTTCATGCCGCTTCCTCCGCATGCCGCAGCTGCTGCACCTCCATCACCCTGCCGTGGCGCAGCGTCATGAACAGGTTGAAGAGCCCGACCAGCGAGCCGGTCAGAATGAAGACGCCCAGCGCCGCCCGGGACGCCATGAACGGTGCGATCTGCGGCAGCACCCGGTACACCGTCTCCCCGTTATGCCACGCGGTCCCCTGGATCAGCCCCGCCGCGGTCAGCACCAGGAAGAACCCGGTGAGCCCGAAGGTGATCAGGCCGAACTGGAGGGAGACCAGCTTTTGCGAGTAGAGTTCCCGGCCGGTCACCAGCGGGACGATGTGCCACATGGCGCCGAGCGCGATGTAGCCGCCGAAGCCGAGCATGGCGATGTGGGCGTGCCCGACGGTCCAGTTGTTGAAGTGGGTCACCCGCTGCAGGAACGGGAGCGACTGCAGGGGGCCCTGGATGCAGGTCACGACGTACCACACCACCCCGCCCATGACGAACCTCGCCGCCGGGTCCCCCCAGATCCTCGCGCCGAAGTGGCGCGCCGTCATCCAGAGGTTCATCACCACGATGGAAACCGGGAGCACCATCGAGATGGAGTCGACCACCGAGACGGTCTTCAGCCAGTTGGGGATCGGGGACTGCAGCACGTGGTGTCCCCCGATGTGGGTGTAGAGCGCCACCAGTAGCCAGAAGCCCAAGAGCGACAGCGTGTGCGAGTTGAGCGGGGTCCTCGACACCCGGGGGATCACGAAATAGGCGGCGCCGGTGGCGAGCGGGGTGATCAGGAGCCCCGGGAGGTTGTGTCCCCAGAACCAGAGGAAGATCGAGTCGATGAGCCCGGGCATGGCGCCGGTCGCCGGGTGCCACATCACGTTACCCAGCGGGTAGTTCCCCGCCGTCCAGAGGAAGGCGGCCATGAAGTACCAGACCGAGACGTAGAGCTGCTGCTCGTTGCGGTTCACGATGGTGAGCACCGTGTTGACGATGAGGCAGACCGCCGCCAGCATGAGCGAGACGTCCGCCAGCCAGACGTACTCGTTGTATTCGCGTCCCTGCGTGAAGCCGAAGGCGAAGCCCAGGGGGCCGCTTGCGATGGTGAGGTTCCAGAAGGCGAAAGCGACCCAGGCCAGCGGCTCCGACCAGAGCCGGGTCTTCAGGAGGGCCGGGAGATAGTAGAGCCCGGCCCCGATCAGCATGGTCCCGACGAATCCGTAGAGCATGGTGTTGACGTGGACCGGGCGTTCCCGGCCGAAGACCAGGGGGGCCAGGTGCGGGAGGAATTCCGGCGCGACCAGGTGGATGGCGGAGAACATGCCGTAGACGGCCCCCACCGCGAACCATGCGGCGCCTGCGACCATGAAGGCGAGCGCGGCGCCTTTCGGTTTGTAGAAGAACTTGATCATGTTTCCCTCGCAGAACTTCAAAACCGAAAAGCCGTTTACGGGGATGCAGGGGATAAAAGGGATACAAACAAAACAAAAGCTTTTAAAGCTTTTAAAGGTTTTGGGTCATCCCCTTTATCCCCTGCATCCCCGTTAAACGCCTTTGCCTCTGCTTTCTACCTGTGGCAGGTGAAGCAGTCGTGCGTCGCGTTGTTTTTCCGGTGGCACTGTATACAGAAACCCATCTCGAACGTGCGTGCCGTCACTACCCGGTCCATGAGCGAGACATTTCCGTGACAGACGCCGCAGTCGACGCCGCGCTGGATGTGCATGGAGTGGTCGAAATAGACGAACTCCGGCAGCCAGTTGACCCGCTCCCAGACGACCGGTGCGTTGCGCGCCACGTGGTCCCGCAGCTTGGCGATGTACGGGTAGGTCCTGATGATGCGGGCGTGGCAGAGAAGACAGGTCTCCAGGGGCGGAATCCCGGCCCGCGCGGAACTCGCCGCACCGGTATGGCACATGAAGCAGCTGACCCTTTTTACCTGCACGTGGACCCGGTGGCTGAACGGTATCGGCTGGCGCGGCCCGAGCCCGGCCGGGTATGGGATGTCCATGTACACGAGCGCCGCCGCGAGGGAGAGCGCGATGACGACCACGGCCGCCACGTCGGCCCAGCGCGGCATCGTTCTCCTTGCCTCGTCGGTCTTCTCTTCCGATCTGCCGGTCATGGCTTCTTCTCTTCAGCCGGAAGCTCGACCGGGAGGAAACGGCGGCACCGCACCATCCCGAGGCCGAGCAGGCCGACGAACGCCACCGCCAGGGAGAGTTCGCTCACCCCCAACCGGACCAGGGGGTCGAAGGTCGGGGCCACGAGCCACCAGCGCTCCAGCCACATGGCGCAGAGGACCAGGAGCGAGATACCCCCCAGCGACCAGCGCATCCGCTTCGACTTCTCGGTGAGAAGGAGCACCAGCGGACCGAAGTACCCCAGGCAGAGGAGGATGTAGGAGACGGCGGTCCACTGCGGGTTGTGCATGCGGGGCACCAGGAAACGGATCTCCCTGGGGAGGTTCTCGTACCAGAACGGGAGGAGGTGCGCGTACATGAGATAGGTGGTCATCAGGCTGAAGCCGACCATCAGCTTCCCCAGGTCATGGAGCTGGTCGGGTTCCGCGTCTTGCCGGCAGGAGGCGAGGAGAGCCCAGCAGGTCATCGCTATGTAGAGGCCGGACATGAAGAAATAGCCGCCGGCGAGGTTGCTGTAGAAGTGGGGATCGAGCGCCATGACCAGGTCGAAGCCAAGCAGGGAAAAGACCAGGCAGTAGGTGAGGACCAGGATGGTGCCGCAGCGCTCCCCGCGCCCCCGGCGCCGCTCCCGCAGGTAGTACCCCGCCAGTCCCCAGAAGGCTGTGAGCGCGGCCAGGTCGCGGCCGAAGAGGAAGGTGTTGTCGAGCCAGCCCCCCTGGTGGAAGTGCACCCCCGGCCAGGGAGCCCAGCGCGGGCTCCCGATCCAGAGGACGACCAGCGCCAGGATGGACGGGACGGCGAAGGCGGCGCCGGACATGGCGAGGCGTTCGATCCCGAAATGCCAGTGGCCGTTGCAGGTCCGCACCAGCGGCGGCCATACGACGAGCCCCCCGGCAAGCGAGGTGAAGAACAGGAAGTTGATCAGGAGCGAGCGCCAGGCACGGACGCCGTCGGCGCCGTTCAGCATGAGGAGCCAGGCTGCCACCCCCGCCAGCGCAAGGAGCGCCCAGAGGGCCGTCCAGCCGCAGGGGGAGCGGAACCATTTCCCGTCACCGGCAGACATGGATTTCCTCCGGCAAGGCGGGCGCCAGCTTCTCTTTCAGGGTGTCGATCTCCTTGGCCCCGCAGCTGACGACCAGGCCGAACTTGTCGCGTGAAAACCGGGGGTCGTAGTGCGACACCGTCCGGAGCCGGTACAGGCGGGCGAAGATGATGAGGCCGAGGAAATTGGCGAGGCTCCCGAGAAGAATGGTCCCCTCGAAACCGATCACGCAGAAGGGGATCCAGGAGAGCGGCGGCTTTCCCCCCACGATCAGCCTGTTCACCATGGAGGTCCCGGCGGCGAGCCAGAACCCGCCCACGAGGCCGCTCAGCGCCCCCGCCAGCGTGAAGAGCCGCACCGGGCTTTTGGGCTGCTTCCATACCGAATCGAGCGCCTCGATCTTCACCGGCGAGAAGGTCTCCATCACCCTGAAACCTGCGTCGCACGACCTCTTGGCCGCCTCCACGAGCCTCCCCGCGTTGGAAAAGACCGCCAGTACGCTCGGTTTCTCGTCTTCAATAGACTGCCGCACACGGCTTTCGCAATGGCCGGTGGGGACGATCTCCCCGTCCGCGATGCGTCCCTTCAGTTCGCTGAGCGGCACGGTGGGAAGCGTCTTGCTGAAGCAGAAGAACCAGAGGAAGAAGAAGCCGAAGGAGCCGAGCGTGATGAGAAGCTCCACCGGCCTCGGGAAGTAGCCTCCGAAGTTGTGCGGCAGGAAGTCGTGCGCCTGCGAGGTGAAGATTATCATCAGCCTTTCGAACCACATGCCGAGGTTCACCAGGAGCGAGATGACGAAGAGCGCGATCATGTTCCTGCGCATCTTCGCGATGATGAAAAGCCAGGGGACCAGCACGTTGCAGATCACGCAGAGCCAGTACATCCACCCGGCCGGGCCGAAGAGGCGCCACTTGTGGTTCTGCCACTCGATGAGGTCGCCGGAGTACCAGGCGATGAAGATCTCCACGGCGTAGGCGTAACCCACGATGGTCGCGGTGAGGATGATGGTCTTGGCCAGCATCTCGAAGTGGTGCGGCTGGATCAGGCGCTCCAGGTGCAGAAGCTTTCTCATCGGGATGAGCAGGGTGAGCACCATGGCGAGACCCGAGTGTATGGCGCCCGCCACGAAGTAGGGGGGAAAGATGGCGCTGTGCCACCCGGGGAGGAGGCTCATGGCGAAGTCCCAGGAAACCACCGAGTGGACCGAGACCACCAGCGGCGTGGCCAGGGCCGCGAAGAAGAGGTAGGAACGGCCGTAATGGCGCCACTGGGTCCCGGAGCCGGACCAGCCGAGGGCGAGGGCGCGGTAGATCCTGGTGCGGGCGTGCTCGGGGCCCAGCGACTCCAGGTAGCGGTCGCGCGCCGCCGCGAGGTCCGGGATCATGCCGATGAACCAGAAGATGAGGCTCACGGTGAAATAGGTGCTGACGGCGCAGACGTCCCAGACCAGGGGGCTGACGAAGTTGGGCCAGATCTGGCGCTGGGAAGGGTAGGGGAGGATGTAGTAGGCGGCCCACAGGCGTCCCAGGTGGATCAGGGGGAAAAGCCCGGCGGTCATGATGGCGAAGATGGTCATCGCCTCCGCCGAGCGCGAGACGGCGTCGCGCCAGTGGGCGCGCAGCAGGTAGAGGATCGCCGAGATGAGCGTCCCCGAGTGGGCGATCCCGACCCAGAAGACGAAGTTGGTGATGTAGACGGCCCAGCCGACCGGGCGGTTCAGGCCGGTCACCCCCATACCCGCCTGGACCTGGTACATGAGGCAGAGCCCCGCAACCCCTACCAGCCCGGCCAGCAAGGCGACGGCAAAGTAGAAGGCGACGCTCGGCCTCTGCATCGCGTTCAGGACGTCGTCGTTGATGTCGCCGTAGTTCAGGTCCGGCATTAAGCTGCTCCCTTGATCGGTCGGATCGGTCCGATCGGGCCGATCAGTCCGATGAAACCCGCCTTAAAAACGTCACCGCCGGCTTGGTGTTCAGCTCCTCCAGGAGGTGGTAGCGGCGCGGGTCGCTCCGCGTGAGCCTGGTCACCTCCGCGTTCGGGTCGAGGAGATCGCCGAAGGTGAAGACCTTGGCCGGGCAGGTCTGCGCGCAGGCGGGCACGATCTCGCCGTCCCGGATCGGGCGCCTTTCCCGCGAGGCCCGGTACTCCGCCTGCCGGATACGCTGCACGCAGAAGGTGCATTTCTCCATGACGCCGCGGCCTCGCACCGTCACTTCCGGGTTCAGCTGCAGGTCGAGCGGCTTGCGCCATTCGACGTTGACCCAGTTGAACCTCCGCACCTTGTACGGGCAGTTGTTGGAACAGTAGCGGGTGCCGATGCAGCGGTTGTAGATCTGGGCGTTCAGCCCTTCCTCGTTGTGCACGGCGGCGTACACCGGGCAGACCGGTTCGCATGGCGCGGCGTCGCAGTGCTGGCAATGCAGCGGCAGCCAGGCGTAGCGGAGATCCTGTGGCGCCCTCCGGTAAGGGGCTACCCGAAGCCACGCCATCTCCCGCCCGCCCCCCACGTGGTCCTTCCCGATCACCGGGATGTTGTTCTCGGCATAGCAGGCCACCGCGCACGCCCCGCACCCGATGCAGCGCTGCAGGTCGATCACCATGCCCCAGCGGTGCTTCTTGTGTTCGTGCGCGGGGTACATGTCCCGGTCTGGGTGGTACCCCTGCGCGAGCGGCAGGCGCAGCGGGTCCCCTTCCCCGGGGCGCATGGCGCGGAGCAGGGCAAGCGGCGCCGACCTGAGCAGCTCGCGGCCCAACTGCTCCTGGCTCCCGGCGGTACGGGCCAGCGTCTTCAGGTTCACCCCGAACACCCTGCTGATACGGCAGGAGGCGAACATGGAACCTTCCTGGGGCTCCCCAAAAAGGGAAAAGGCATTCACCCCCACACCCCTCGCGTTTTTGCCCAAGGCCGTATGTCCCTGCCCCAGCCCGATCGCCACCGTGTGCTCGCTCACCTCCGGCGTTACCCGGACCGGCGCCTGCACCACGCCCGTCAGGGTGGTGAGCTGGATCAGGTCTCCGTCCTCGATGTCGAGCACCGCCGCCTTTTTCGGGTGCAGGTCGATCCAGTTGTCCCAGACGATGAAGCTGATCGGGTCGGGCGCTTCCTGCAGCCAACCCCGGTTCGCCAGCCGCCCGTCGAAGAGCATGACGGAGGCCCAGGGCCAAAGCTCGGCTACGTCGGTGCGGATCGGTGGCGCCGCCGTCGAGGCGAATGTCAGCGCCGCCGGGCGGAAGGCGGGTGACGGTTCCGTGGCGCCCAGCGGGGCGGCGCTCCAGCTTCCCCCTTTGCGCAGCGCTCCGGTCCAGGCGTCTTCACCGGAGGTCGTGCCGCCACCTGCCCCGCCCGGGCCGGTCCAGCGCCTTTTCAGCCAGTCGGCGAAGTCCGTCGGCGCGGTCCCCCCCTTCTCCATGGTGAGAGGCCGCCCCGCCTGCCGGGCAAGGGCGAGAAAGACATCCCCGGCGCTGCGGGTGTCGTAAAGGCGCCCCATGGCCGGTTGCACGAGCCCCTGTATCCCCGGCTCGGGCTCGTAATCCCCCCACGATTCCAGGGGAGAGTCCATCGGAAGGACCCAGGTCGCCTGTTGCGCCGTTTCATCCGTCATGGTCCCGAGATACACGACCGCTCCCGCCCGGCCCAGCTGCGTCGCTGCGCCGGGTCGGCTGTAGACGGGGTTGGTGTCGTGCACGAAGACGATGTCCCGGGGGCCGAGGGACGCCAGAAAGTCGGCCAGCTCCGCCTCGCGCGCCGTCCTGCTCAGCGCGTGCGGACGTGTGAAGTCCACCGTTTTGCCGATGCTCCCTGCGGTGTAGTTGAGGAGGGCGGCGCAAATCGCCGTCTCCGTGGCAAGGGGCGTGGTCGCCGCTTCCGGCCCGGCCAGCGCGACGGGCGACCGTGCCGAGGTGAAAGCCTGCGCCAGGCCGACCAGCGTCTGCTGCGATATACCCGGGATCTCGGCGCCCTCCGCGAGCATGGTGCCGATGACGCCCCGGACCGGGGAGAGGTCGTTTTTCTGCCAGCCATGATCGATGATGATCTTGAGGAGCGCCGCCGCGACCACCCGCTCCAGTCCGGGCGGTACCTGCAGGAAGGTGTCCGCGTTTGACGCCGTCAGCGAGAGCCTCGGCCCCACGTAGACCATCCGGTTCATCCCGGAGCCTTCCCGGTAGGAGTGCATGTCGGCGAACTGCTGCGCGTAGGAAACGGGGGATACCCAGGTTTCCAGGAAGTTGGCGGAGAAGCTGAGGATGAAGTCGCTTTTTTCCAGATCGTAGCGCGGGATCACGGGGAGGTTGAACAGCTGCTGGTGCGCCCCCCTCAACCCCTCGTAGCTGAAGGCTTCGTAGAAGAACACCCGGTCGGACCCGAAAGCCGCGGCGAAGCGGGTCATCACCTCCGCGAGGGCGCCCGTCTGGAGGCTGGAGAGGACGGCCACGCTGCCGCCGGCGGAGAGCCTGGAGGAGATGGCGCCTAAGGCCTCCTCCCAGGAGCGCCTTTGCGGAGCCTCCCCCCGGCGCCGGTAGAGCACCTGCTGCACCCGGTCCGGGTCGTAGAGACCCTGCAGCGCCGACTGGCCGCGGGGGCAGAGCCCTCCCCGGTTCACCGGGTGGTCGGGGTTCCCCTCGGCCTTCGTCACCCGCCCGTCCCGGTGCGACAGGTGCATCCCGCAACCGGCGGGGCACTCCCGGCAGGTGGTGGCAAAGACGGTCCAGGCGCCGGGGCGGATGTTCTCAGGCGGGATCACCTTGGGGATCAGCTTGTTGACCAGTTTCCGGGGAGGATCGGTGACCAGAGCGATGCTGCTCCCTCCGGTCACCCACAGAAACGTTCGCCTGGAAATGTCGGACATCGGCTGACCCCGCGGCGTCACTCATTACATATAATTAATTGGATTCAAGATGAAAAAACATTAACCTCTTTTATCAAGAGGGTGCAGGTTGTCAAGGGAAGCGGGTTTAAAGGCATGACGCGCCTGGAGTTGACAAAGGAGTGAGGGGATCCATGGACCTCAATGGATTAGAAATAAATTAACTAATTAGAGTCTGGAGTGGTCCCGGAAGAGAGAAGCGGACATGAAAAAGGCGGCTTGCGCCGCCTCGATCAAATGTTTATACCACCTCGCTAACGGGTGATGCTTCGTCCTGCGAGAAGAGCCGCGACCAACATGACGACTGCGATAGCCAAGAACAGGTAGAACAGCAACTTAGCTATACCGGCTGCAGCGGTGGCGATGCCGCCGAACCCGAAGACTGCGGCGACGATGGAAATAATGAAGAATATGACGGCCCATCGTAACATGACTTCTCACCTCCCCGCCTCCTCATTAGTTCTTCTAAACAAAGTATAGCATAGGCATCTGAGGTAATAAAAGCTTGTGTTTATGCTACCCCCTTTGCAGGTTCTCCAGGCACTTCTCCATGTCGATGCCGGGACCCAAGACCCCCTTGAAAAGATCACCCAGCTTCTCCAGGCGCGCGGGCATGGTCGCAATGGTGAACTGGCGCGGGTCGAGACCCGGCTTCACCTCCTCCCACCTGAGGGGGGTCGAGACCGTCGCGCCGGGCCGGGGGCGGATGCTGTAGGGCGCGGCGAGGGTCTGCCCCGCCTTGTTCTGCAGGAAGTCGAGGTAGACCTTCTTCTGCCGCTTTTTGGGGCTTCGGAGCAGACTGGTGAAATCGGGGACCTGCTGGTGCGCCAGAGTGGCGACGACCTTTGCGAACCCTTCCGCGCTGTCATAGTCGTACTGGGCGCCGAGGGGGACGTAGATGTGGATCCCGGTCGCGCCGGAGGTCTTCGGGAAGGAGACGGCGCCGGCTTTGTCGAGGACGCGGCGCACGGCAACGGCCGTCTCGATCACCTTCCCGAAGGAGATATCCTCGGGGTCCAGGTCGATCACCAGGTAGTCCGGGAAGCCGAGGGTCTGCAGACGTGAAAGCCAGGGGTTGATCTCAATGCAGCCGAGGTTCGCCATGTACACCAGGGTCGCCTCGTCCTGGCAGATGAAGAACTTGATGTTCTTGCCGACGTGCTTGGAATAGATCTCCCTGGTGGCGACCCATTCAGGGGGGAGTTCCCCCGCCTCCTTCTGGAAAAAGCCCCCTTCGGTAATGCCGTGCGGGGTGCGATAGAGCGACTCCGGGCGGTCAAGCAGGTGGGGGAGCATGTCGCGGGCCACCTTCCGGTAGTAATCGATGACGTCTCCCTTGGTGTACCCTTCCTCGGGCCAGAAGACCTTGTCCAGGTTCGACAGTTCCAGCCGGTGCCCCTCGATGATCACGACCTCGGTCGTCTTCTTGGCGCCTCCCTTCTTTCGTCCCCCCTTCTTCATCTCGAGGTACCCCCCCTCGCTGCCGGGCTCGGCCACTTTGGCGGCTCCGTCGCTCGGTGGCGCTCCGGCCGGCTGTCGGACTTCGGCGGGGAACTGTTCCCGCACCACGCCCTTCGGGTCCTTGTCCTCCCTGAGACCTAGGAAAATAGGCTGGCGCATGACGTTCTCGTCCGTCCACTCGGCGAACTCCACCTCGCAGACCAGCTTAGGTTCCACCCACTTGACCGGCATCCCCGTTTTCACCTCCCCCTTGAACGGCGATTCCGGCCGGACCATCTGCTCGAGGGTCGCGTGCAACTCCTTCAGCCCGGCCTCGTCGAAGCCGCCTCCTGTCAGACCGATGTAGACCAGCTCGCCATCCTGGTAAACCCCGAGCACCAGGGCGCCGAAGTTCTTCCTGCTCCCCCGCGGCTCGGTGTACCCGCAGATCACCGCCTCCTGCTGCAGCCGTATCTTTATCTTGAGCCAATCCCTGCTCCTTCTTCCCGTCAGGTACTGGCTGTTCATCCTCTTGGCGATGATCCCCTCCAGGTTGTTCTGGCGCGCCAGCTCGAAGAACTGCTTCCCGTACTCGGCGATGTGGTCGCTGTACCTGATCTCGGGGAGGTCCGGGAGGAGGTCGCGCAGCAGTTCCTTCCTGGCGATGAGCGGCCGGTTGCGCAGGTCCCGGCCGTCCAGGTAGAGGAGATCGAAGACGAAGTAGGAGATGTTTCCTTCCCCGGTCCGCTGGTTGTTCTGCAAGAGCTGGAAATAGGACCTTCCCCTCTCGTCGAGGGCCACGACCTCGCCGTCGAAGACGGCGTTGACACTCAGGGTCGAGAGAGCGCGCACCACTCCGGGAAACCTCCTGTTGAAGGAGAGGTTGTTGCGGGAATAAAGCCGCACATCCTCCCCATTCACCTCGGCTATGGAGCGGTAGCCGTCCAGCTTGATCTCGAAGAGCCAGTCGGGATCGTCAAACGGCTCCGCTACCGAGGTGGCGAGCATCGGGGTGACGTGGTGCGGCATCGGCTGAGGGGCAAGCTCTTCGTGCGGCTCTCGGGCCGGTTTCTCCCCCGGCGTTTCCAGCACCGGTTGCGCGGGTTGGGGAAGCTCTTCGGCAGGCGGCTCGGGGGGGGACGGGGGCGGGGGGATCTTCCCCGAGCGGATATCCTCGATGGTCGCATTGCTGACGACGGAGCGGTCCCGCGCGGTGACGTCTTCGGTAGAGGCAAAGGCGTCGTGCTTCTTGATAAGGAGCCAGCTGTTGTCCTTTTCGCTCTTGATCCTCACCAGGGCGAACTCGCCGTTCAGCTTCTCTCCCTGGAGGACGAATTTCAAGTCCCCCTTGCGCACCCCCTCCCGCAGGAGTTTCTCGCTCTGGCTCCTGTCGGCGGCAGCAGGTGAGTGATAGGAGCCGGCGTCCCAGATGATCACCTCGCCCGCACCGTAGTTCCCCTTGGGGATGACCCCCTCGAACTCCCCGTATTCATATGGGTGGTCCTCGACCATCATGGCGAGCCGCTTGATCGAGGGATCGAGCGACGGCCCCTTGGGTATCGCCCAGCTCTTGAGGACGCCGTCGAGCTCCAGCCTGAAATCGTAGTGCAGATGGGAGGCGGCGTGCTTGTGGACGACGAAGCGGAGGCTCTTCCCGGGCTTGCCCCCTTTGCCGCCAGGCTCCGGTGTCTTGGTCAGGTCCCTTTTCCGCTGGTACTCTTCCAGGCTCACAGGCCACCTCCTCATTGGGATGGGAAGAGTCTATCACAGCGGCAATCGGCGCGTTTTCGGGGGAGGCAATCCCCCTCCCCGACCCTCCCCCTCCGGAGGAGGGAGCTCGGACGGCGTCAACTTTCTCGGGTCACAGATAGGCTCCTTCTGGGGGATGGTGAGCCCCTCCCCCCGGAGGGGGGAGGCCGGGAGGGGGGAGCCAGGGGTGGGGGAGCCAGGGACAGATTCTACTCGGGAATATTTGACAAACCGCTTGACGACGCTAGATTATTAGGCGTTGTAAACTTTGAGGGCATGAAGGGATGCCGGCGCAGTCTCAAGAAGCGGCTCCGCGCACTGTCGCCCCATTAAATCTGCCCACCATGGGCGCTACAAAGGAGACGCTAGATGAAAGTACAGGAGATCAAAGAGATGGCTCAGAGGATGGAAATCCAGACGGGGAAGTTGAAGAAGAGCGAATTGATTCGCCTGATCCAGAGAACTGAAGGAAACTGCGACTGCTTCGACTCGGGGCGCTCCGCCGAGTGCGGTCAGCAGGGGTGCCTCTGGGGGGAGGACTGCAACTAGGACAGGAACGGGATGAGGGAACCATGACGGCGTGCGCCGCGAAGGTGAGCGTAAGTGCCGGTTCCCCTAAATGAAAATAAACTTGTCGCGACAATTGTAAAAAAAATGCCCCGTGCTAACCTTACCAAAATTTAATCTGGAGGTAACGGCATGAACAGAGACGATATTCTCGAACAATTGGACAAACTGATCCAGCTCGATGTGGACGCCACTCACGCCTATGACCAGGCCATCAAGAACGTCAAGGAGCAGGTCATCAAGGACAAGCTGATCCAGTTCCAGGCGGACCACCGCAAGCACATCGACCTGCTGTCCGCTAAGATGCTCGAACTGGGCGGGACCCCGCCGGAACTCTCCTCCGACTTCAAGGGTTTCCTCATCTCCGGGTTCACCGCTCTGCGCAGCCTCACCGGGACCAAGGGCGCCCTGGAGGCGATGGAGACCAACGAGCGGCTCACCAACGCGAGGTACGAGGAGGCTTCCAAGCTCGATTTCCCCGTCGACATCTCGGCCATAGTCAGGTCGAACTGGGCCGACGAGCAGCGTCACCTCTCCTTCATCCGCGAGGCTATCCCGACGCTTCGCAGTTAAAACTCCAATTGACGATAGACGATTGACGACGAAAAACCCACCACCAACCATCTCCAGGCACGCTTTCAAGCTGCCGCGGAAAGGGCTCGGATCTACACGATCCGGGCCTTTTTTATTTAATTAAAACGAAACTCCGGCTCTTCTTGCTTTTCCAAAACCTAGGCAACAGAAGGATTGACAGGAACAAAGTCTAAAGTATCTTTAATAAATGTTTTCTTTGGGAGGCTAATGGGGCCTCGAAAATGGAGATACTGATCCGTGCGGGAGGTCTCTTATGGCAGCGGCCGGCTGGCGCTTCGACCTGGGCGCAACCGTCCTGAAGGAGGGGGGGACACGGTTCCGGGTTTGGGCTCCCAACTCCCAGAGCGTGAACCTGCTCGTCCTTTCCGGGAAGGGCGCCGGAACAATCCCCATGCTGCAGGAAGAGAAGGGTTACTACTCGGTGACCGTCCCGGGCGTGTGCGACGGCGACCGTTACCTCTATCAGCTCGACGGCGGGAAATCGTTTCCCGACCCCGTGTCGCGCTACCAGCCCGACGGCGTGCACGATCCCTCGCAAGTGGTGGACCCGGAGTTCTTCGAATGGAGCGACCAGGGGTGGTGCGGCATCCCGCTGGAGCAGTACCGGATCTACGAGATCCACGTCGGCACCTTCACCAAAGAAGGGACTTTCGAGGCGGCCATAGATTTTCTCGATTACCTGGTCGATCTCGGCATCACGGCGGTGGAACTCATGCCGGTCTCGCAATGCCCGGGCAGGCGGAACTGGGGCTACGACGGGGTGTACCATTTCGCCCCGCAAGTCAACTACGGCGGACCGGACGGCATGAAGCGGCTGGTGAACGCCTGCCACCGCAAGGGGCTCGCCGTCCTCCTGGACGTGGTCTACAACCACTTCGGCCCGGAGGGGAACTATCTTGCGCAATTCGGACCGTATTTCACGGACAAGTACCGGACGCCGTGGGGAAAGGCCATGAATCTCGACGAGGCCTACAGCGATTCGGTGCTGGAGTACTTCCTTTTGAACGCGGGGTACTGGATCAACGAGTTCCGCGTGGACGGCCTGCGCCTGGATGCGGTGGACTGGATCTTCGATCAGACCCCCAAGCCCCTGTTGCAGAGGCTATCGGAAGAGGTGCAGCTGCATCGGGAAAGGCTGGGAAGGAAGCTGTACCTGTTCGCGGAAAACGACACCAACGACGTGAGGCTGATCAACGCGCCGGAGAGGGGCGGCTTCGGCCTGGACGCGCAGTGGGACGACAACTTCCACCACGCCCTGCGCACCCTGCTCACGGGGGAAACCACCGGCTACTATGAGGACTTCGGCCAGTTCGGCCAGATGGTCAAGGCGTACCAGGAGGCCTTCGTCTACACCGGGCAGTATTCCAGCTACCGCAAGCGCCGCCATGGCGGCCCGGCCACCGGCTACCCGACCTCGCAGTTCGTCGTCTTCTCGCAAAACCACGACCAGGTGGGAAACCGCAAGTGCGGGGACCGCCTGAGCACGAACCAGCCGATGGGGAAGCTGCTGCTGGCGGCAAGCGCGGTGATCCTTTCCCCCTATCTCCCCCTTATCTTCATGGGGGAGGAGTACGGCGAGACGGCTCCCTTCAACTACTTCATAGACCACTCGGATCCCGAACTGGTCGAGTCGGTCTTCAAGGGGAAGCACGAGGAGCATGCCTCGGGGATCTGCGAAGATGAAATACCGAACCCCGCGGCGGAAAAGACCTTCCTGGAGTCCAAGCTCGACCTCACCAGGCCCCGGGAAGGGGAACAGGCGCTCATCCTCGAGTTCTACAGGAAGCTCTTCGCGCTACGGACGGAGTTCCCTGCGCTCCAGGTTTTCCAGCGGGAACAGATGGAGGTAAACGGCATCCAGCAGCAAAGGGTGATCACCATCCTGAGACGCGCCGGGGGGAACTCGGTCCTCTGCCTGTTCAGTTTCAACAACCAGCAGCAGGAGGTAGTCCTCCCCTTGCCGCGGGGAAGCTGGAAGAAGGTGCTCGACTCGTCGGCGCAGCGCTGGCGCGGCCCGGGCGAGGCAGCGCCGGCCCGGCTGGACGCGCCCGGCGAACTGGAGGCGACGATAGCGATCAACCCGTTCAGCGCGGTGGTATATACCGCGACGCTTACAGGAGGCGAAAATGGAGCAAGCTGAGCAACGGTTCGTCTGCGTTCACGGCCACTTTTACCAGCCGCCGCGCGAAAACCCCTGGCTTGAGGCGGTGGAGATACAGGATTCGGCCTTCCCTTACCACGACTGGAACGAGCGGATAACGGCAGAGTGCTACGCCTCGAACTCCGCTTCGCGCGTCCTCGACGGGGAGGAGCGCGTCATGGATATCACCTGCAACTACGCCAAGATGAGCTTCAACTTCGGCCCCACCGTCCTCTCCTGGATGGCGTTCGCCGCCCCCAGCATCTACCAGGCGATACTGGCGGCGGACAGGCAGAGCATGGAATGGCGCTCCGGGCACGGCTCCGCCATCGCGCAGGTCTACAACCACATGATCATGCCGCTGGCGAACTCGCGGGACAAGCGGACGCAGGTCGTCTGGGGCATCGCGGACTTCCGGAAGCGCTTTGAGCGCTTCCCCGAGGGGATGTGGCTCGCCGAGACGGCGGTGGACCTGGAGACGCTCGACATCCTGGCGGAACTCGACATCAAGTTCACCATCCTGGCGCCGCACCAGGCGGCGGGGTTCAGGGAGATCGGATCGGATGAGTGGACCGAGACGGACATCGACCCGACCCGCGCCTATCTCTGCAACCTCCCTTCCGGAAGGAGCATCAACCTCTTCTTCTACGACGGGCCGATCTCGCGCGCCGTCGCCTTCGAAAACCTCCTGGATTCCGGGGAGGGGCTCGCCTCGCGGCTTCTGGGAGGCTTCAGCGACGACCGCGACTGGCCGCAGCTCATGCACATCGCCACCGACGGGGAGACCTACGGCCACCACCAGAAATTCGGGGACATGGCGCTTGCCGCGGCGCTGAACCAGATCGAGGGGAACAACCATGCGCGGCTCACCAACTACGGGGAGTACCTGGAACTCTGCCCGCCGACCATGGAGGCGAAGATCCACGAGAGGACCTCCTGGAGCTGCACCCACGGCGTCGAGCGCTGGAACAGCGACTGCGGCTGCTCGGGTGGCATCGCCGGATGGAACCAGCAGTGGCGCAAGCCGCTGCGCGCCTCGCTCGACTGGCTGAGGGACCGGCTGGCCAAGGCGTATGCCCAGAAGGGGAAGGAACTCCTCAAGGACCCGTGGCAGGCGAGGGACGCCTACATCGACGTGATCCTGGATCGCTCCATGGAGAAGGCGGAGAGCTTCCTGGCGGAGCACGCGGCCCGCCCGCTTGGCGCCGAAGAGAAGATAACGGCGCTCAAGATGCTGGAGATGCAGCGCCACGCCATGCTCATGTACACGAGCTGCGGCTGGTTCTTCGACGANNTCGCGGAGGGGAACGTGGAGCAGGCGTTTCTCGACCGCCTGAAGGAGGCGAAGAGCAACATCCCCGACCACCAGGACGGTCTCTGGATCTACCGGAACTTCGTGCTCCCGACCCGGCTCGACCTGGTCAAGGTGGGCGCGCACTACGCCTTCAGCTCCCTCTACGAGGAGTACGAGGACCACTCGCAGATCTACTGCTACGCCATCGCGAAGGAGGAGTACAACAAGATCTCCACCCCCGATGCGGTCATCGCCATGGGGCGCATCCACGTCGCCTCGGAGATCACGGAGGAGAACACCTGCCTCACCTTCTGCGTCGTGCGCCTGGGAAGCCACGACTTCAAGGGGGGGGTGATGGAGAACTGCGACCAGGAGAAATACGCGGCCATGCGCGAGGAGATGACCGCAGCATTCGACAAGGCGCTCTACACCGACCTGGTCTCTCTCATGGACATGCACTTCGGCACCCACAGCTTCTCCCTGCTCAACCTCTTCAGCGACGAACAGCGCAAGATCATCAACCTGATCATCAACCAGAACATGGAGGAAAGCATCTCGAGCTACCAGGAGATGTTCGAGCGGAGCCGTCCCCTGATGGAGTTCATCAAGGAGACCCGCGTCCCGGTGCCGCACATCTTCCTGGCGGCCGCGGAGCCGGCGCTGAACGACGCGCTCAAAAAGGGGATGAGCGCAGAGGAAATCGACGAGGACGCCGTGCACCGTACCGTGGGCCAGATCCGGGAGTGGGGGGTCGGCATAGACGGCGGGGACACCGAATACTTCCTGAGGCGTCACATGGAGGCCATGTCCGCCCAGTTGATGCAGGACCCCTCCGACCTCAAGCTCATGGCGAGGATGCAGAAATACAAGGACCTGTTGAACGAGATACCGATCAGCATCGTGCTCTGGCAGATGCAGAACGACTACTATGCCCTGGCCAAGACCGTCTACCCCGACTACCTCGCCAAGGCGTCCCAGGGGGACGAGGGGGCTGGGATCTGGCTCGACTCCTTCAGAAAGCTCGGCGAGGCCTTCCGGTTCAACCTGGGCGCAGTGCTGCCGCAGGGATAGCCGGAGGGAGCATGGCCGAGCAACATCACCCCGGCGCCAGGATACCGAGCGCCACCTACCGGCTGCAGTTCAACGCCGGCTTCACCTTCGCCGATGCGACGCGGATCGTGGAATACCTGCACGATCTCGGCATCAGCGACATTTACGCCTCCTCCTACGTCGCAGCCAGGAAAGGTAGCGTGCATGGCTACGACGTGGTGAACCAGAATATCCTCAACAAGGAAGTGGGGGACGAGGGAACCTACCTTGCCTTCACAGACGAACTCAAACGGCACGAAATGGGGCACATCCTCGACTTCGTCCCGAACCACATGTGCATCGAGAGCGGCGAGAACGTCTGGTGGATGGACGTCCTTGAAAACGGGGTGAGTTCCCCCTACGCCCACTTCTTCGATGTCGACTGGGAGCCGGTGAAAAAGGAGCTGACAGGCAAGGTGCTCCTCCCGCTCTTGGGCGACCAGTACGGCCGGGTGCTGGAGAACGGCGACCTGCCGCTGGTCTTCAGGGACGGCGCCTTTTTCGTGCAGTGCTACGCCCTGCAGATCCCGGTCGAGCCCAAGAGCTACCTCCAGATTCTGCAGCACCGGCTGGACGACCTGAAGGAGGCGCTCTCGGCCGAGGCGGCGCCGGTCCAGGAACTCCTGAGCATAGAGACCGCCCTGCAGCACCTCCCGCCGGCGACCGAGCTGGACCCGGAAAAGCAGGGAGAGCGCCACCGGGAGAAGGAGATCATAAAGAAGCGCCTCTGGCAGCTCTGCCAGGAGACCCCGGAGGTGGCCGCGTTCATAGCGGAGAACGTGACGATATTCAACGGCAGGAAGGGGGACCCGCACAGCTTCGACCTGATGGACCGCCTGCTGCGCGACCAGGTCTACCGCCTCTCCTACTGGCGGGTGGCGACGGAGGAGATCAATTACCGCAGGTTTTTCGACATAAACAGCCTCGCCGCCATCAGGATGGAGAACGAGTCCGTCTTCCGACTGACGCACCAGCTCCTGTTCCGGCTGATACGTGAAGGGAAGGTGACCGGCGTGAGGATCGACCACGTCGACGGCCTGTACGATCCGGTCATCTACCTGCAGAACCTCCAGAAGGGTTGCTACCTGCAGCAGCGCCAGGGAGCTGTTCCGGAAGGGGGCGGCGCTGACTCCGCCCGGGAAGAGGAGCGTCGGCAGGAGGCCATCGAAAGGGAGTATTTCCAGCAGCTGGAGCGTGACCCCTCCTACAAGCCGTTCTATCTGGTGGTCGAGAAGATCTTGATGAAGGGGGAGCAGCTCCCCGAGCAGTGGCCGGTGTTCGGCACCACCGGGTACGACTTTCTCAACAGCGTGAACGGCATCTTCGTCGATACCGAGAAGGCGAAGAACTTCGACCGGATCTACAGCCGGTTCGTGAAGAGCGGGGACGAGTTCCCCGAGCTGGTCTACGAGAAGAAGAAGCTGGTCATGCAGGTATCGCTCTCCGGGGAAGGGAACATGCTGGCGCACCAGTTGAACAACGTGTCGGAGCAGGACCGGCTCACCCGCGACTTCACCCTGAACAGCCTGGCGCGCGCCATCAGCGAGGTGATCGCCTTTTTCCCGGTGTACCGCACCTACGCGAACTCGGCCTTGGTCCGGGACAAGGACGTGCAGTACATCGAGGCTGCGGTGTCCAAGGCCAAGCGCAGGAACCCGGCCCTAAGCGGCTCAGCGTTCGACTTCGTCCGGGACGTGCTCCTCCTGAAGTCCCCCGAGCGGGCCAATGAGAACAGCCGCAGGGCTTGGCTCTATTTCGCCATGCGCTTCCAGCAGATCACCGGACCGGTCATGGCCAAGGGGCTGGAGGACACCGCCTTCTACGTCTACAACCGCCTGGTATCCCTGAACGATGTCGGCGGGATGCCGGGGAGGTTCGGAACCACGCTGGAGGCGTTCCACGGCCAGAACCTGGACCGGCACAAGAGCTTCCCGCACGGGATGGTCGCCACCGCCACCCACGACTCGAAACGCGGGGAGGACGTCCGGACCAGGATCGATCCCCTCTCGGAGATCCCCGAGATCTGGCAGAAGTCGGTGGTCCGGTGGAGCAGGCTCAACAAGGGAAAGGGGACGGTGCTGGAGAACCAGAGGGTGCCGGACCGAAACGAGGAGTACCTCCTGTACCAGACCCTCATCGGCGCCTGGCCGGCGGGGGAGGTGGATCAGGCGGGATTCGAGAGCTTCAGGACGCGGATCAGGGAGTACATGGTCAAGGCGATCAGGGAAGCCAAGGTGAACACGAGCTGGGTCAGCCCGAACGCGGCTTACGAGGATGCGGTCGCCGGCTTCGTGGACCGGATACTGGAGCGGACCCCCGACAACCCCTTCTTGAACGAATTCCTGAAACTGCAAAAGCGGCTGGCCCTCTGCGGGGTGTTCAGCTCCCTTTCCCAGACCCTGCTGAAGATGACCTCGCCCGGCGTGCCGGATTTCTACCAGGGGACGGAGCTGTTCGATTTCACCCTGGTCGACCCGGACAACCGGCACCAGGTCGACTACGGCGCCAGGATGCGGGCGCTTGCCGGTCTGAAGGAGAGGGAGGC
The DNA here is from genome assembly GCA_003490025.1 of Geobacter sp. Classification (GTDB taxonomy): domain Bacteria; phylum Desulfobacterota; class Desulfuromonadia; order Geobacterales; family Geobacteraceae; genus Geomonas. The sequence continues at coordinate 25,342 of DNJC01000032.1, forward strand.
CGAGGTCGGGCCCGAAGCGCTTTGCCGCGAGCTGATGGAACACCCGGATGAGGGAAGGGTGAAGCTCTACCTCATCTATCGCGTCCTCAACTACCGGAGAGAGAATCGGGAGCCGTTCGACTCGGGAGAGTACCTCCCGCTGGATGGAAAAGGTCCAAGCTCCAGGCACATCTGCGCCTTCGCCAGAAAAGGGGCAGCGGCAAGCGTGGTGGTCGCGGCGCCGAGGCTGATATTGACGCTGATGTCGGAGGAGGAGTGTCCCCTGGGAGAGGCGGTCTGGCAGGACACCTGCCTGGTACTGCCGGAGGAATCGGGGCGCAGGTTCAGGAACGTCATCAACGAGGAACTCCTCGATGCGACGGAGCGTGACGGGAGGATGGTCATTGCGCTCGCGCGTCTGTTCGGGCAGGTGAGTTTCGCACTGCTGGAACCGGCGTAAAGGGTAGCCCCTCCCCCCGGAGGGGGGAGGCTGGGAGGGGGGACGCGGTTGGAAAGGGAAGCTGCCCCCTCCCTGACCCTCCCCCTCCGGGGGCGGGGAGCCGGCAACCCGGGACCCTGAGTCAGTCAACGAGGTGAGCTCATGGAAGGACGAGAGCGCATTGCCATCGAGGCGGTGAGCCCGCAGATCGACTGCGGCCGGTTCGCCGTGCAACGGATAACGGGCGACGACATGGTGGTGCAGGCGGACGTCTTCAGCGACGGTCACGACGAGGTGGTGGCCCTCCTGCTTTACCGCAGGAAAGGGGAGGAGCAGTGGCAGGAGACCATGATGCAGCGCCTGGACAACGACCGGTGGCAGGGCTCTTTCAGGCTGGGGGAGCCGGGCTTCTACGAGTACAGCCTGCTCGGTTGGGTGGACCATTTCCGGACCTGGCAAAGGGACCTGCAAAAAAGGTTCGAGGCGGGGCAGGATGTCGTGGTCGACCTCGAGATCGGAAGCCGGATACTCGATCAGGCGGCGCAGGAGGCGAAGCAAGAGGATGCCTCGATGATTCGCCAGGCTGTGGCCGCGCTGCGGCAGGAGTCCGGACAGGAAGGGGCGGTCGCCGTCGGGCTCGACACGAGGCTCTCGGACCTGGTCAGCACCTGCTGCGCCCGCGGCCTCGCGACCAGGTACCACAAGAACCTGGTGGTGCGGGTGGACCGGCGCAAGGCGCTCTTCAGCAGCTGGTACGAACTCTTTCCCCGCTCCCTCGGGTCCGAAGGAAGGCACGGCACGCTCAAGGACTGCATAACGATACTTCCCGATATAGCGGAACTCGGTTTCGACGTCCTCTACCTTCCTCCTATCCACCCGATCGGCACCGGCAAGAGGAAAGGGAAGGGGAACAGGGTCACGGCGCAGGAGGGAGATCCGGGGAGCCCCTGGGCCATAGGCGGCCCCGAGGG
>DNJC01000032.1:26785-194979 GCA_003490025.1 Geobacter sp.
CCCCTGAATTTCGAGACCGCGCAGTGGCAGGAACTCTGGGAGGAGTTGAAGAGCGTCATCTTCTTCTGGATGGACCAGGGGGTGGCTATCTTCCGGATAGACAACCCGCACACCAAGCCCTTCGCCATGTGGGAATGGCTGATCGCGGCGGCGAAAGAGAAATGCCAGGACGTGATCTTCCTGGCCGAGGCGTTCACCCGGCCAAAGATCATGTACCGGTTGGCGAAGCTCGGTTTCACCCAGTCCTACAGCTACTTCTCCTGGCGCAACAGCAAGGGCGAGCTGACCGAGTACCTGACCGAATTGACCCGAAGCGACACGCGCGAGTTCATGCGCCCGAACTTCTGGCCCAACACGCCGGACATCCTGACCGAGTACCTGCAGTACGGCGGCCGTCCCTCCTTCATGACCAGGGTGGTGCTGGCCGCGACCCTCTCCTCGAACTACGGCATCTACGGCCCGGTCTTTGAACTCTGCATCGGGCAGGCGGAGCAGGCGGGGTCGGAGGAGTACCGCAACGCCGAGAAGTACGAAATCCGGCAGTGGGACCGGAAGGGGGAGGGAAACATCAGGGATCTCATCGCCAAGCTGAACCGGGCCCGGCGCGAACACCCGGCGCTGCAGAGCACCAACAACGTCAACTTCCTGGAGTCGGACAGCGACAGTGTCCTTTTCTACGCGAGGGTCGCCAAGGACGGCAAGGGTTCCCTCCTGATCGCGGTCAATCTCGACCCCTTCCGCCCCCGGACCGCAAAGCTCCGCCTGCCGCTGGAGCTTTTCAAGATCGAACCGGGGGAGTCGTACCTGCTGCACGACGTGTTAAGCGGCGAGAGGCTGATCTGGCAGGGGGAGCGCTTCAACGTGACGCTCGATCCCCAGGTCGCTCCCGCCTGCATCTATCGCATCAACACCTGGCTGCGCAGGGAGTCGGATTTCGACTACTACTTCTAGAGGGGTAAGGCCATGCCATATCGAAGCGAAAGGAACCCGCTCTGGTACAAGGACGCCATCGTCTACGAGGTGCACATCAGGAGCTTTTGCGACAGCAACGGGGACGGCATCGGCGATTTCCGCGGGCTTTTGCAGAAGCTTCCCTACCTGCGCGACCTGGGCGTCACAGCAATCTGGGTCCTCCCCTTCTACCCCTCGCCCCTGAGGGACGACGGCTACGACATAGCCGACTATAGGAGCGTGCACCCCGATTACGGGACGCTGCGCGACTTCCAGGATTTCCTGCGGGGTGCGCACGCCCTCGGCATGAGGGTCATCACGGAGCTGGTGCTGAACCACACCTCCGACCAGCACCCCTGGTTCCAGAAGGCCCGCAAGGCCAAGCTCGGCTCCCCCTGGCGCGACTTCTACGTCTGGAGCGACACCGCTGACAAGTACCCCGACGCCCGGATCATCTTCAAGGACTTCGAGACCTCCAACTGGTCCCGCGACCCGGTCGCGAAGAGCTACTACTGGCACCGCTTCTACTCGCACCAGCCAGACCTCAACTACGACAACCCGCGGGTGCACGAGGCGATGTTCCGGGTCATCGACTTCTGGTTCGGAATGGGGATCGACGGCCTCAGGCTCGACGCGGTCCCCTACCTCTACGAGCGCGAGGGGACCAACTGCGAGAACCTCCCCGAGACCTACGAGTTCCTGAAGAAGCTCCGGGCCTACATCGACGCCAAGTATCCGGACAAGATGCTCCTGGCCGAGGCGAACCAGTGGCCGGAGGACGCAGCCTCGTACTTCGGGGGGGGCGCAGCCTGCCAGATGTGCTTCCATTTCCCGCTCATGCCCCGCATGTTCATGGCGCTGCAGATGGAGGACTCCTTCCCCATCATAAACATCCTGCAGCAGACCCCGGTGATCCCGCAGCAGTGCCAGTGGGCGCTGTTCCTCAGGAACCACGACGAACTCACCCTGGAGATGGTGACCGACGAGGAGAGGGACTACATGTACCGGATCTACGCGAAGGATCCCCGCGCCAGGATCAACCTCGGCATCAGGCGCAGGCTCGCCCCCCTCATGGGAGACGACCGGAGAAAGATCGAGCTGATGAACGTGCTTCTCTTCTGCCTCCCGGGGACGCCGATCATCTACTACGGCGACGAGATCGGCATGGGTGACAACTACTACCTCGGGGACCGAAACGGCGTCCGCACCCCGATGCAGTGGAGCCCGGACCGAAACGCCGGCTTCTCCCCGGCGAACCCGCAGAAACTCTACCTCCCCGCCATCATCGATCCCGAGTACCACTACGAGGCGCGCAACGTCGAGAACCAGGCGAAGAACCCGTCGTCCCTTCTTTGGTGGATGAAGCGGATGATCGACCTCAGGAAGAGGTACAAGGCCTTCGGGTGGGGAACGCTGGAGTTCATCCCGCTGGAGAACCCGAAGGTGCTGGCGATGGTCCGCAGCTACGAGGAGCAGACCATACTGGTGCTGATCAACCTCTCAAGGGCGACGCAGTTCGTGCAGGTGAACATGCCGCGCTTCGTCGGCTTCTACCCGGAGGAGATGTTCAGCCGCAACAGGTTCCCCAGTATCAAGGACTCGCCCTACGGTGTGATCATGGGGGCGTACGGCTATCACCTGCTCCTCATGATGGACGGCCGCGAGAAGGCCGCGCCGCGGAAGGAAGGGGTGCTGGAAGAGGTGGCCGTGGAGGGGAGCTGGGAGAACGTGCTCAAGACCTCCATGCTGCGCCAGCTGGAACAGTCGATCCTGCCGGAGTACCTGAAGAAGGCGCGCTGGTTCCAGGGGAAAAGCCGCAACATGGTCCGCTTTTCCGTCATCGAGAAACTCCCGGTCCCCGTCAACCAATCGTCCGTGATCATGACCCTGCTGGAGGTGAGCTACAGCGAGGGGGCGCCCGAGACATACCTGCTGCCGCTGCATTTCATCCCGATGGACGGGGGAGGCGAGGTCATGCTGACCGGGGCGCCGAACGCGGTGATCTGCCGGCTGCGCGTCGGGGAGAAGCCGGGGCTCCTTTACGACGGCATCTTCAATTCGCATTTCCGCTGGGCGCTTTTCGAAATGATCTGGCGCAGAAAGGCGGTCCGCACCGATGGGGGGAGGCTGATCGGCCGACCGGCGCCGGGGCTTGCGGCGCTCATGGAGGGGAAGGAGCCTCCTTTCACGTCCCAGGTGGGGAAATCGGAGCAGAGCAACACGTCGATCGTTTTCGAGAAAAGCTTCTTCCTGAAGCTCTATCGCCGCATGGAGGAGGGAGCCCATCCGGAGGTGGAGCTGGGGCGCTTTCTTTCCGGGCGGGCCCGGTTCGAGCATGTGGCGCCCCTGGCAGGCGCCCTGGAATACTGGCGCAACGGATCGGAGAGTACGGCATTTGCGCTGCTGCAGGGCTTCGTTCCCAACCAGGGGGATGCCTGGACCTTTACCCTCGGCGAGGTGGGACAGTTCGTCGACCGCGTCCTGGCGTACCGCGAGGAGAGGAAAAAATCTCCCGGCCCCGAGGTCCTCCCCATCGGAGAGGCAGGAGAATTCTCGCCGGCCCTGCACGACTTGATCCAGGGGTTCTACCCGGAGATGGTGGCGCGCATCGGCAAGCTCACCGCGGAACTCCACCTGGCCCTTTCCTCGCGCAGCGACGATCCCGCCTTCGCGCCGGAGCCGTTCGCCCTGCTCTACCAGCGCTCCGTGTACCAGTCCATGCGCAGCCGGGCCAAGAAGGCCCTCGAGCTGCTGCGCCGGAGCCTGCCACGGATAGCGGTGGAACTCTGTCCGGAGGCGGAAGCGCTTTTGGTGCTGGAGCCGGAGGTGCTGGCCTTCTTGCAGAGGTTCACGCTCCGCAAGTTCTCCGCCATGAAGACGCGGGTGCACGGCGACTACCACCTGGGGCAGCTGCTTTACACCGGTGCCGACTTCCTTATCATGGACTTCGAGGGGGAGCCGGTGAAGTCGCTGAGCGAGAGGAGGATAAAACAGTCGCCGCTCAGGGACGTGGCGGCGATGATGCGCTCCTTCTACTACGCGGCGCACGCCGTGCTGATGCAGAGAACCCAGGTGCGCGACGAGGACGTAGCCTACGTCCTCCCCTGGGTGCAGGCGTGGTACCGCTACAACTCGGCGGTTTTCCTGGAATGCTACCAAAAGACGGTTTCCGGGGCGAGCTTCATGCCGGACAAGCCCGAGGACGTAGAGGTCATGCTCCACACCTTCATGCTGGACAAGGCGGTCTACGAACTGGGGTACGAACTCAACAACCGCCCGGACTGGGTTTCCATACCGCTGCGGGGGATCGTGGAGCTATTGGCTGTCGATAAGCGGGTTCCCAAGATAGAAGGGGTGTGACGGCCAGCTCCCGACTTCGGGGTTGCGGCAACGGCTGACCAACGAATGGTAAAAGGGGGATGGCGATGAAAAAGATCCGACTGCTTTGGCTGGTTTGCATCATGGCCGTGCTGCCGGCGCTGCCGGCGGGCGCCGACCAGAAGGTGTACCGGGCGAAGCTCTCAGGAGCCCAGGAGGTGCCGAGTGTGAAGACGCCGGCCAAAGGCGACCTGAAAATCATCTATACCGGCGGCGCCGAGATGAGCTTCGAGCTGAACGTGAAACGTATCACCAGCCCGACCGCGGCGCATATACATCACGGCAAAAAAGGAGAGAACGGTCCTCCCGTGGCGGGGCTTTTCGGGGGGCCGGTGAAGATGGGGAAATTCAAGGGGATCCTGGCGGAGGGACTGATCACCGAGGAGAGCCTGATGGGCGAACTGGAGGGAAAAACGGTCGAGGACCTGGCGAGGCTGATCGAATCGGGAGAGACCTACGTGGACGTGCTGACGGTGACCTATCCCCTGGGTGAACTGCGCGGGCAGATCAAATAATGCTGAGATTTCTTTCCTTCCTTGTCCTTGGAGGTCGTCCCGCTCAGCGGCGTGCTGGCCTTCCACCTTCTCGCCCGGTTCCTTCCCTGCCTTTTGAACTGTGCTCGATTGCCGAGTTGATCACGGCGCCCGCCAGGATGATCAGGCCCCCTGCGGTTTCATGACGATCTTGATGCAGGAGTCCTGCTTGTCCCTGAAGATCCGGTAACCGTGCGGGGCGTCGGAGAGCGCCATCCTGTGCGTGATGATGAAGGCCGGATCGATCTGCTGGTCCTGCACCAGCTTGACCAGGTGCGGCAGGTACTTGTGGACGTGGGTCTGCCCCGTCTTCAGGGTCAGTCCCTTGGCGAAGAGGGCGCCCATCGGCATCTTGTCCACGAATCCGCTGTAGACGCCGGGGACGGAGACGGTTCCCCCCTTGCGGCACGCCTTTATCAGCTGGCGCAAGGCGGAGCAACGGTCGGATTCGAGGCGGAGCGCCTGCTTGACCGAGTCGTAGGCCCCTTCGATCCCGGTGCCGACCGCGTCGATGCAGGAGTCGGGACCGCGGCCGCCGGTCATGTTCTGCAGCTCCTGGGCGACGTTCACCTCCTCGTAATTCAGGACCTCCGCCCGGCACTGGACATGCGCCATCTCCAGGCGTTCGGGGAAGCGGTCGATGCCGATGACCCTCTCCGCCCCCAAAAGAAGCGCCGATTTCATGGCGAAGAGCCCGACGGGCCCGCATCCCCAGACGGCGACTGTGTCTCCCGGGTTGATGTCGCAGTAATAGGCCGCCTGGTAGCCGGTCGGGAAGACGTCGGTGAGAAGGACCATCTGCTCGTCCGGGATGCCGTCCGGTATCTTCTCCAACCCGACGTCGGCGAACGGGACCCGGACGTATTCCGCCTGCCCCCCGGAGTAGCCGCCGTAGAGGTGGGAGTAACCGAAGATCCCGGCTCCGGTGTCGCCGTAGAGCTTCTCCATCATCCAGGAGTTCGGGTTGGTGTTGTCGCAAAGGGCCCAGAGTTCGTGCTTGCAGTACCAGCAGGCCCCGCAACAGATCGGGAAGGGGACGATGACGCGGTCGCCGACCCTGTAGCGCGTGACGCCGCTTCCGACCTCCGCGATCTCGCCCACGAACTCGTGCCCGAGGATGTCCCCCTTCTTCATGGCGGGGACCAGGCCGTTGTACAGGTGCAGGTCCGAGCCGCAGATGCAGGTGAGGGAGACCTTGACGATGGCGTCCCCCGAGTTGCATACCTGCGGGTCCGGCACCGTGTCCACCCGCACGTCATGTTTGCCATGCCAGCACACCGCCTTCATATCTCCCCCTTATGAAAAAATAACCAGGCTTTCGGGGTTTCTTTTGTGTTTTTTGTGCCTTTTTGTGGCGATTCGGATTTCAGGTTTTGGTCCTATCAGATGTGATTTCCTCTCCGATTTCGAGGATCTGCTTGAGTCTTTTCAGGTCCTCCTCGAGCTGCTGCGAGTTGATCCCGTGAGCCATCTTGGCCGCGGCCCTCCCCGCGGCGCCCCCCGGCGGGTAGTAGTCGATGGCGACCTTGACCTCGGTGCCGCGGGTCCCCGGTGCCTGCCTGAACTCGACCGTGCCCTTGTTGGGGACGTCGGCGCTCCCCACCGAGTGCCAGCTGATCTGCTGCCCCGGGGTGTCCTCCATCATCTCCGCGTCCCACTCCGCGTGCAGGCCCCCCGGCCCTACCGCCTTCCAGTGCGACGTCCTCTCGCCGGTCAGCTGCACCGACTCGAGATGCTTCATGAACTTGGAGAGGTTCTCCAGGTTGCGCCAGAACTGGTAGACCTGTTGTGGCGCCAGACCGATGGTGACCACCTTCTCTATCCTCAACCCAGAGTTGTGGGTGTGCATGGTATCCACTCCGGCTGCCTCGTACAGGTCGCAGTGACCCGTCTTGCCCCTGTAAAGGAAAAGACCGCCGGCGACCAGCATCGCCAGTCCCGGGAGGTAGTTCCTTTTGCCGACACACCTGAGGCCGGTGAGGGCAAGGGCTGCGCCGCCGGCCATGGACGCCTTTCGCTCCGCGGGTCCCACATTGACCCTCTTCTGTCGTAGCCCCTGCCTCGGCCGGCTCCGCTTTGTTTCGCTCGGTTCCATGCGTCGTCCTCCTTGCCAGCTGTCGGCTTTCGAAATGAGAGCCTGATTTTTTGAATTAGACAAAACTAACACAGCGATAATGGATTGCAACGTGGCGGGATTTCGAGAGGGAGCGCTGGCGAGGGGCAAGCTGCGGTGCGGGGGGCAAAACTTCGATTCCGGCTGGAAGCCTGGTCGGGAGGGGCGACGAAAGGGCAATGCCCCTCCGTCGCCGTACGGCCGCTATGCGGCTTCCTTCCGCTTCTGCTTGATGCTCTCCTTGAGAAGCGCCATCATGTCGGCGACCTTCGGTGGCGGCGGCTGTTTGGCCGGCGCTGCGGGTTGTCGTCCCTGGGCCTTCTCCTCGATGATCCGCTTCAGGTCGTCCACATACTGGTCCTTGTACTTGGCGGGGTCGAACTTCGCGGTCAGCTGGTCGATGAGCGACAGGGCCAGTGCCACCTCCTGCTCGCGCACGTTTTCGTTTCCCGGGAGTTTCAGCTCGCCTGCCTCGCGCACCTCCTCGTGGTACCTGATCTGGTTCAGTACGAGCAGGTTGTCCAGGGGCTTCACGATGCCGATGCTGCCGCGGTTCCTCAGGACGTAGTTCGCCACACCCACCTTCCCCGACCTCTTCAGGGCCTCCCTCAGGAGCGCGAAGGCCTTGGGGCCCGTCTTCTCCGGCTCCAGGTAGTACGGCTTTTCGAAGTACCTCGTGTCGATCTCCCGCTCGTCGACGAAATCCACGATATCGATCAGGTGGGTCTTCTCCAGGCTGGCGCTCTCGAAATCCTTGTCGGTCAGAACTATATACTCCCCGTCCGTGTACTCGTACCCCTTCACGATCTCCTCGTACGGGACCTCCTTGCCGTCCCTCTCGCAGACCCGCAGGTACTTGATCGGGCAGAGGTCGCTCTTGCGCAGCATGTCGAGATCGAGGGTGTTGCTCTGGGAGCCGCTGAACAGCTTCACCGGGATATTGACCAGCCCGAAACTGATGGAACCGGACCACATTGCTTTCATGTCTGACCTCCTCTTCCTCCTCGGGCCGTCATGCGCCTGCCAAACCGGCAGCGGTGCAGGTGAGCCTTCGTTGCCTCGGGAACAGGAGGAATTCTACCACGAAGATAACCCTGCGGCTTTGCCGCGACCCCCCCCCTTTGATTGACAAAACGTATCGGGAGCATACATTTGTTAGCGTATTTTCATAATGCTTTTATACAGGGCACACGCGAAGCCGGCCCTGGAGACGATATGGCGGAAGATAAAGAACAGGTCCCCCGCAACTCAGTCAGGAAATGGCGGCCATCGCGGCTGCTGCTCTGGGTCATCGGGATACTTCTCTCCCTGGCGCTGATCCTCTTCATCGCCAGTTTCTTCATCGACGAGCCGCTGCGGCGCATGACCGAGAAGAAGATGAACCAGAGCCTTAAGGGGTACTCGGCCCGGCTCCCCGAGATGCACCTGAGGATCATCGGCCTTTCCGTCGTCCTCAAGGGGCTGACCATCACCCAGAACGCCCACCCGGAGCCGCCGGTGGCGAGGTTCCCATTCATCAAGGCCTCCGTCCACTGGCGCGAAATCCTCTCCGGCAAACTGGTGGCGGAGTTGAGGGTCGACGACCCAAAGCTGCACATCAACCTGCAGCAGTTGCGCACCGAAGTGCAGAGCAAGGTGCCGATGAAGGAAAAGGGGTGGCAGCAGGCGGTGGAAGCGATCTACCCCCTCAAGATCAACCTCGTGAAGATAAGCGATGCCAGCATCACCTACATCGACCAGGACCCAAAGAGGCCGCTGTCGCTGACAAACCTCAACCTGCGGGCGGACAACATCCGCAACATCCACCTGCCCGACAAGGTGTACCCCTCACCCTTCCATCTCGAGACGGACATCTTCAGGACCGGCCATGGAACCGTCGACGGCAAGGCCAACTTCCTCGCCGAACCGACTCCCGCCATCAAGTCGAACGTCAAGCTGGTAAAGGTCCCGATGGATTATTTCAAGCCGGTCTTCGCCCGCTTCAACTTCTCCATAGACGGCGGCGTGCTGAGCGCGGCGGGCGATATCGAGTCGGGGCGCAAGGTGCAGAAGGCCCATTTGAAGGAGATCACCATCTCGGGTCTGAAGGGAGATTACATCCACTCGGAGAAAACGGCCGCCGTTGAAGAGAGGAGGGCGGAAAAGGTGAAGGAGGCGGCAAAGAAAGTGAGCAACAAGCCGAACCTGGAACTGAGCGTCGACGAGCTGAACCTGACCAACGCAAACCTCGGGATGTTCAACGATGTCGGGGGGAGGAAATACCGGGTCTTCATGTCCGATACCGATTTCCGTCTGACCAATTTTTCTAACCAGTTCTACAAGGGGAGCGCCAAGGCGAAGCTGAACGGGAAGTTCATGGGCAGCGGGATCACCACGGCATCGGGAGATTTCAGGCCGGAGAAGAAAGGTCCGGACCTGGATCTCTACCTGAAGATCACCAACACGCAACTCACCTCGCTGAACCCGGTACTGCGCGCCTACGGCGACTTCGACGTCACGGAGGGGACGTTTTCGCTGGTCACCGAGCTGCACGTCAAGGACGACGCCGTCAACGGCTACATCAAGCCCTTTTTCAAGGACATGAAGGTCTACGACAGGCGCCAGGACAAGAAAAAGGGATTCTTCCACCAGGTGTACGAGATGCTGGTGGGCGGAGTGGCCAAGATCCTGGAGAACAAGCCGCGCGACCAGGTGGCCACAAAGGCGGAGATCACCGGCCCCCTGCAGAACCCGAAAACGAGCACGTGGCAGATCGTGGTGCAACTTGTGAAAAACGCCTTCTTCAAGGCGATCCTTCCCACTTTCGAGAAGGAGGCCAAGACCCTGGGCAAGCGCTAGGGCGGGCGGTACGACAGGCCCGGCAAAGGAGGAAAAATGGCCAAGTACGGGAAAAAGGCGCAGGAAACGGTGCAGGAGACGATGGAAAAATTCAAAAAGGGGGAGTTGAAAAGCGGAAGCGGCAAAAAGGTGACCGACAGGAAGCAGGCGGTCGCAATCGGTCTTTCGGAGGCACGCGAAAAGGGGGCCAAGGTGCCGGAACCTCCGAAAAAGTAGCAGGCACATCCCCGGTACAGACAAACTCAAGGAGGCTAAGCCATGGCAAAAAACATCGCAGTATTCGGTATCTATCGTACGCGTGAAAGTGTGGAGCAGGCAGTCGACGCGCTGAGGTCCGCCGACTTCCGCAACACCGACATCTCGGTCCTTTTCTCCGAGAACGTCGGCACCAAGGATTTCGCCCATGAGAAGCACACCAAGGCTCCTGAAGGGACCTCGGCCGGTGCCGGGACCGGCGCGGTCATCGGCGGCGCACTCGGCTGGCTGACCGGCATCGGCGCCCTCGCCATCCCGGGCGTCGGCCCGTTCATCGCGGCAGGCCCTATCGTCGCGGCACTGGCCGGCATCGGCGCCGGGAGCGTCATCGGCGGGATCGCCGGGGCCCTGGTCGGCATGGGGATCCCCGAGTACGAGGCCAAGCGGTATGAAGGGCGCGTCAAGGAAGGAGGGATCCTCCTCTCGGTCCACTGCGACGATTCCGACTGGAAAAAGCGCGCCATGGAGATCCTGAGGCAGACCGGCGCCAACGACATCGGCTCCGAGGGTGAATCGAAGGCGGACTTCGCCAGTTCCGAAAAACCCAAGCCGAGGGGGACGGCATAAGCCGCAGTCACCGGGGGATCGTGGAGGAGCAGTATTTCCACGGTCATAGGAGAGAGATCATGCCAACCAGCCAGAAATCGAGCAGCGGGTCTCACGCGGGCGAGCTCACCATCTTCGACGTGCTGAAACAGGACCATGAAAAGGCGCGTTACCTTTTCGACAGGGCGCAGAAGAGCGGGAAGAAGGAGATCGCCTCGCTGCAGAAGCTCTTCACGCAGCTGGAAGAGGAGCTGACGGTGCACATGGAAGGAGAGGAGCGGTTCTTCTACAGCGCACTGGAACAAAACGATGAGATGCGCGACAAGGTGCTGCAGGCCTTCGAGGAGCATCAGGTAGCGAAGACACTCATCGGGACCTTTCAGGCGCTCGCGGTGGACGACGAGCGATGGGCTGCAAAGCTGCAGGTCCTGAGCGAAGTCGTCGAGCACCACATGCAGGAGGAGGAGCAGGAGGTCTTCAAGCTTGCCAGGAAGGCGATCGGCAAGGAACAGCAGCACGAGATGGCGCTCCAGTTCCAGAGAAACAAGCGGGAAGGAAGGAAGGCTCCCAGGGGTGCTCCGATCGAAAGTTGACCGTCAGCGCACCGTCACACCTGAACGGCGCCGAGACCAGGGAAAAATCCCGGTCCGGCGCCGTTTTTTTGTGCCTCTAATAAATCTTTGCTTGTGTAGACCTTAATGTATGTTATAGAATTATTTCTAGCTCAGAGGCGCTCGCTGAGACAGTCATAGAGAGGGCTTTCAGCTCTCACAGTTTTAGCCTCTGTATAAGCATAACATGGATGAATCAGTACCTTATGTCGCTGTGCCTGTGGAGGTCGCCCGACACGGCCGGGATGTGTGCCAGGGTCACTACCGGCTGCACTCCTGAACGTGCACGATCTGATTGCTGTTGAAGAGCAGAGACTCTTTAATTCGAAAAATATAATTCACAGACACTTCAGCCTTTAACGCTCCTACCGCGGCTATGAAGCCAACCCTGAACCGCCATTTTTTGGGAGGCGCTATGCAAGACGCTGAAATTCTGCTTGTGGAAGATAACAGCAATTGCGAAGAACTCGCCCTGCGAGCGCTCAGGAAAGCCGGCTACTGCAACGTGGCAGTTGCGCGCGACGGGGTGGAAGCACTCGGGATGTTGCTGGGTGAGAAAACGAAGGAGGCGGGGTACCACGGGCCGAACTTCGTGCTCCTGGACATGAAACTGCCTAAGATAGACGGCGTGGGGGTCCTGCAGAGGATCCGAGGCGACGAGAGGACCAAGAGGCTGAAGGTCTTCGCGCTCTCCTCTTCGGAGGACCCCAATGACCTTGAGGAGTGCATGAGCCTGGGGGTGCTGGCGGTTCTTCCCAAACCGCTCAACCCCGAAACGCTGAAACGCTGGCTGCTATAGGAACGGGGTGGCGTTGCCGCTACCCTCCCTGACCCACCGGCGCCTGCAGTGCGTCCTCTATGATGATCTCCAGTTCGGCGAGCGCGGTTTCCTTGAGCCCGAGCGTCTGCGCCTCGTGGCTGGCGAAGAGGAGCACGGTCGGGTCCTTTTGCAGGCCGATCCCGACCTTCCTGCAGGCGAGGTTGGCCAGCCGGACCATGGCGAGCAGTATGTTGCTCTGGTCCCACACCTCCAGCTCGTGCCCCGCCACTATGTCGCAGTAGACCTGCGGCATGTGCCACTGGACCATGAGCTGGTACCCCTGCTCGACGTGCAGCGAGGTGAGCACCTCGCGCAGCACGGCCGAGCTGGTGCTGCTCTTCAGGGGCTCCTCCCGGCAGACTTCCTCCATGCATTTCAAGAGGAAAAGCTTCCCCAGGTCGTGCAGCAACCCTCCCAGAAAGGCCTCCTGTGCCTGCGCCCCGAATCCCACCTTGTTCGCCAGCCACTTGCTTCCCACCGCGCAGCAAACGGCATGCTTCCAGAGCGACTGCATGATGGCGTTGTATCTGATCTCGTCGGAGCGGTACATGTCCTGCTGGCTGCTCAGCATGGCCAGGGCGGCGACCTCCTTTGCCCCCAGCCTGATGATCGCCTCGCGGATGGTGCTCACCTTGCTGAGCCCGGCGTAGAACGCGGAGTTCGCAGTCCGCAGCACGCCGCTGGCCAGCCCCGGGTCCGTGTTCAGCAGCTGGTGCACCTCGTCGATGCTGAAGTCCGGGCGCGACAGCGCCTGCTGCAGTTTTATCGCCACGACGTGGAACACCGGCACGGTCAGCGAACCGTCGGCAAGCCGCTCCTTTATCACCTCTACTATCGAAATTTGCTGTTTCATATCTTCCCTCAGCTTCCCAGTATCCGTCTCAGTTCGTGTAAGGGGCGCGGCATGCTGATGCGCGGCAGGTCGCGCAGCACCTCGTGTATGGAGACGAGCCCGTTGGCCGCCTTGACCAGGCCGTCCTCGAAAAGGGTGACCAGCCCGGAGGTCTCCATGCTGAGCCTGCGGATCTCGGCGGACGACTTGCTCTGCATGATCGCCTCCTTCACCGCCTCGTTCATCACCAGGAGCTCGAAGATGGCGGTCCTCCCCCTGAAGCCGGTGAAGCGGCACTGCTTGCAGCCGCGCCCCTGCCGGAACTGCGCCCCGGCGAGGTCCTTGGCGGCGTACCCCAGCCTGCCGTACTCCGCCGGCGTCGGGATGTAGGGCTGCGCGCAGTCGTTGCAGACCAGGCGCAAAAGGCGCTGGGCCACCACGCAGACCACCGTCGACGAGATCAGGAACGACTCGATCTGCATGTTCATCAGGCGCAAAAGCCCCCCGATGCTGTCTTCGGTATGGAAGGTGGTAAGCACCTTGTGCCCGGTGAGAGCGGCCTGGATGGCGGTCTCGGCGGAGAAGGTGTCACGGATCTCCCCCAGCACGATTATGTCGGGGTCCTGACGCACGATATGGCGCAGCGTCTCCTCGAAGGTGACCCCGATCTTCTGGTTGATGGAGCACTGCGAGACCCCTTCGATGACGAATTCGACCGGGTCCTCCGCCGTGATGATGCTGGTGTTGATGTTGTTCAGGTGGCTGACGCAGCCGTAGAGCGTCGAGGTCTTGCCGCTCCCGGTGGGGCCGGTGATGATCATGACCCCCGACGGGGTCTCCAGCGCCTCGGAAATGAACTGCTGGAGCATGCGCGGCGCCATCCCGATCTGGTGGATGTCGAGGATCGCCTCCTTCTTGTTGAGGAGCCTCAGCACGATCTTCTCGCCGAAGATGGTGATGTAGAAGGAGACGCGCATGTCGAGGTTGAAGCCGTGCAGGCGGCTTTCGTAGAGGATGCGCCCGTCCTGGTGGCGCCTTTTTTCGGCTATGTCGGCCTGCGCCATGACCTTGATCCTGGAGGAGAGCTGCGGCGCGATGTCGAGCGGGAGTTCCGTGTGCGGCATCATGATGCCGTCGTGACGGAAACGTATCCTGAGCCGGTCCTTGAGCGGCTCGATGTGGATGTCGCTCGCCCCCTGCGTCATGGCGTCGTCGAAGAGCTTGTTGATCATGCCGACCACGGTGCTCTCGTCGGGCGCGGCGACATCGTCGTTGCCCGCCTGTTTCTGGGCCGCGACGATGGCGGTGAGGATCGACTTGCGGCTGGCTATGGCGGGTTTCAGCTCCTTGCCGAAGAGCCTTTCCGCATTCTCCCTGGATCGCTTCTCCAGCGGGTTGGCGAACGCGACGGACACCACCCCGTCCTGGCTCTCGTACGGCACGAACAACCCGTCCCTGAACGTTTCGAAGGGGGCCTTGGCGAAGAGCTTGCGGTCCGGCTTGCGGAATTCCAGTTCCGCCACCGGGAAGCCGAGCTGGAAGGAGAGGACCTCGATCAGCCTCCTCTCCTCGATGAACCCCTTCTCGATGAAGATGTCCCCGAGCATCTTCCGCCCGGCCCCCTCTTCCTTCTGCAGGTTGAGGGCCGTCATGAGTTCGCTCTTTTTCAGGTACCCCAGTTCGACCAGGAGGTCGCCGATCCTTATCGACACGCTGTGGGCGCGCAGGGTCCGGACCACGTCGTCGCGTTTCAGGTACTCGAGTTCCTGAAGCACGTCTATCAGCGTCTTGGTCGTCTGCAGCTTGCTGTGCACCCGCTGCGCGTACTGCAGCTGCTCCTTGGTTATGACCCCCTCGGCGTAAAGCAGCTCCACGATCTGTCCGCCGGCAGTGCTACCGGCCTCGGTTTTCTCTTGATCGTTGTTTTTCATGGTGTCCTTTCACGTGTAAGGATTCGAGCTGAAGCCGTGGAGCGACCATCATAAAAAAAGGTTCCCCCATCTGCTGCAAGGAACCTTTGTTTTTACCGGTTATTTACTGAAGCTACCCAGGCTACCCCTTCTTGTTATCGTCATCTGGGCGCGAAGCTTTAATCTCTATCTCCTCTTTGCCGCTGGAGGCCTTCTTGAAGTTCCTGATGCTCTTCCCGAGCGCCCCGCCGATCTCCGGGAGCCGGCCGGCGCCGAAAACCACGAGCACGATGACAAGTATGATGATGAGCTCCGGCATGCCGAATCCGAACATAGGGTACCCTCCCTTGCAGGTAGCTAAAGATGATGCAGTATCGCACCGCCGTTATAAAAAATCAAGCAGTTGGATTAGGACGGAGTTAAGAGGAAAATTATTAAAACTATTGCGTTAAAGGCGGGATCTTTGCTATACGCGATAGCATCCGCTACTGCCATCTCTAAGAGGAGGGATCCCTGTGAACAAGACGATCCTGCTGGTTGAGGACAACCCAGACGACGAGGCGCTTACCCTCAGGGCGATTCGAAAGCACATGCCGCACGGGATAGTGGTGGCTCGCGACGGCGCCGAGGCGCTCGACTACCTTTTCGGAACCGGACGCTTCGCCGCGCGCGACGCCATGGCGCACCCGCTTCTCGTGCTGCTCGACCTGAAGCTCCCCAAGGTGAACGGGCTGGAGGTGCTGCGGCGGATGAGAGAGGACGCCACGACGCGGCCCATCCCGGTCATCGTCTTCACCTCGTCCACCGAGGAACAGGACATTTTGGACAGCTACCGGCTGGGCGCGAACAGCTACATACGCAAGCCGGTCGACTACGGCCAGTTCTGCAACGACATGAAGCAGGTGATGAACTACTGGCTCGGCGTAAACCAGCTCCCGCCGCAGCGAAATTGCGCCTCCTCCTGATACCCCTGTTGCCAAGGCGCGTCCCCTCCTGCTAATATCACCGGATGGATAAATTCGAACTGGTCAGTGGTTTCCAGGCGCGCGGCGACCAGCCGCGTGCCATAGGGGAGTTGTCCCAGGGGGTGCTGCGCGGCGACAGCCACCAGGTGCTCCTGGGGGTCACAGGCTCCGGCAAGACCTTCACCATGGCGCACGTCATCGCCCAGTGCAACCGCCCCACGCTGGTGCTGGCGCCGAACAAGACGCTGGCCGCACAGCTCTACGGGGAGTTCAGGGAACTATTTCCCAACAACGCGGTCGAGTACTTCGTCTCCTATTACGACTACTACCAGCCCGAAGCGTACCTCCCCGCCTCCGATACCTTCATCGAAAAAGACTCCTCGATAAACGACGAGATCGACAAGTTCCGCCATTCCGCCACCAGGAGCCTCCTGACCCGGCGCGACGTGATCATAGTCGCCTCGGTCTCCTGCATCTACGGCATAGGCTCGCCCGAGTCGTACCAGGAGATGCAGATCCGGGTGCGGGAGGGGGACGACCTCGGTCGCGACGAGCTTCTGCAGCGGCTGGTCGAGATCCAGTACCAGCGAAACGACGTCGACTTCCACCGCGGCAGCTTCCGGGTCAGGGGCGACACGGTTGAGGTGTTCCCGGCGCACGACGACGCGCGTGCGATCAGGATCGAGTTCTTCGGCGACACGGTGGACGCCATCTCGGAGATCGACCCCCTGCGCGGGGTGCAGCTGCAGAAGCTCTCCCGCTTCGCCATCTACCCCGCCTCCCACTACGTCGCCAGCCGGCAGACGCTGGAGAGGGCGGTGGAGCAGATCCGCCTGGAGCTGGAGGAGCGGATCCGCTACTTCAAGTCGCAGAACATGCTCCTCGAGGCGCAAAGGATCGAGCAGCGCACCTTCTTCGACATCGAGATGATGGAGGAGATGGGATTTTGCCAGGGGATCGAGAACTATTCGCGCCATTTCGACGGCCGCCAGGCGGGGGAGCCCCCCTACACGCTGATCGACTACTTCCCCAAGGACTTCATGCTGGTCGTGGACGAGTCCCACATCACCGTGTCGCAGGTCGGGGGGATGTACCGCGGTGACAGGAGCCGCAAGGAGACGCTGGTCAACTACGGCTTCCGGCTCCCCTCCGCCCTGGACAACCGCCCGCTCACCTTCCAGGAGTTCCAGCAGAAGCTGCACCAGGTGATCTACGTCTCGGCGACTCCGGCGGACTACGAGCTGAAGGCGGCGGGCGGAGTCGTGGTGGAACAGTTGATCCGCCCCACCGGCCTGATCGATCCCCGGATCGAGGTGCGGCCGGCCGCGGGGCAGGTGGACGACCTCCTGCACGAGGCGCGAGAGACCGCGGCCCGCGGCGAGAGGGTGCTGGTCACCACGCTCACCAAGAGGATGGCGGAGGAACTCACCGACTACTACCGGGAACTTGGCGTCCGAGTCCGCTACCTGCACTCCGACATCGACACCTTCCAGCGCATGGAGATCCTGCGGGACCTGCGTCTCGGGGAGTTCGACCTGCTGGTCGGCATCAACCTGCTGCGCGAGGGGTTGGATCTCCCCGAGGTCTCCCTGGTGGCGATCCTCGACGCGGACAAGGAAGGGTTCCTCCGCTCGACCCGCTCGCTGATCCAGACCTGCGGCAGGGCGGCCAGGAACCTCTCCGGACGCGTCCTCATGTACGCCGACAAGGTGACCGGCTCGATGCAGTCCGCCATCGACGAGACGCTGCGCAGAAGGGCGCTGCAGGAGGCGTACAACCTGGAACACGGGATCACGCCCGAGAGCGTGAAGAGGGTGATCGGGAACGTGCTGCAGGCGCCGGAAGAGCGTGACTGGGTGGCGGTCCCGGTGACCGCCGAGGAATTCGCCAGCGCGAAGGACCTGGAAAAGACGGTGAAGAGGCTCAAGAAGGAGATGCTGGCGGCGGCGAAGGCGCAGGAGTTCGAGAGGGCGGCGGAGTTGCGGGACAAGATAAAGAGGCTGGAGGTGGCGGAGATAACCAGGTGAAAATCAATTGACGATGGACAATTGACAATTGACGACGAGAAGCCAAAAACTGATCGGCAATTGACGACGAGAAGCCGCTCTGAACCATGACACAACGAAAAAGCCCCTTCCTGGGAAGGGGCTTCTCTGTCGCGAAACGAACCTACTCCGCCGGCGCCTGCGCCGGCTTTTTCCGGCGCCTTCTGCGGCGCTTTTTCTTTTTGTGGTCCTCGGCGGCGACCGTTTCAGCCGCCTCGACCGGCTGCGGTTCCCCTTGCTGCTCGGCGTAACGCTGCCACCAGTCCACCAGGGAGCGCTTGGGCGGCGTGAGCTGCTCCATGAACCGGAGGTACTGCAGGGCGTCGGGGAATGAGGCCCTGCCGATGACGCCGCGCCCGTTTCTCCCCGGGGTCTTCTGGAAACGCTGCTGCAGGGTGAGGATCTCCCGCACGGCAAGAAGGGCCCGGTTGGGGATCGCGACGGTCGAAGCCATCTCCCCGGCGAAAGCCGCCACCGCTCCATCCGCCGCCTGCTGCGGCGGGAGACCCGTCTCGCGGAGTACCGCTATCTTTTCCTCCAGGTACTCGCCGAACATCAGCGCCAGCAGGAGCGGCGCGGATACCGGCAGCCCCTCCCCTCTCAGGTCGTCGACCCATTCCAGGGCCTTGCCGACACGGACGTGCGGGAACCCTTCGGATTCCCTGCCGAGCCAGGCGTCGAAGTGCGGGAAGAGCGGCTCGAAGAGCCCGTAGTGCCGTAACATCTGGTAGGTCCGCTCGCCGGCCCCCATCAGGAGGAGCTTCAGGATCTCCTCGAACATGCGCGGCGGTGTCGCCTTGTTGATCGTGCCTGAGAGTTCGACCATGGCGGCCTCGGTCCGCTGCTCGATGTTGAAGCCGAGCATGGAGGCGAAGCGGACGGCCCGGATCATGCGCACCGGGTCCTCCGTGAAGCGTACCTGCGGATCGCCGATGGTGCGGATGAGACCGTTTTTAAGGTCCTCCATCCCTCCCACGTGATCGATGATGGAGAAGTCGGCGATGTTGTAGAAGAGGGCGTTGACGGTGAAGTCGCGCCGGACCGCGTCCTCCTCGGGGGTGCCGAAGACGTTGTCCCTGAGCACCATCCCGTCCTCGCTTTTCAGCATGCGGGGGCCATGGAGATGCCCGCGGCGCCTCCCGTCGCGCTCCTGCTCCAGGGCCTCGGCCTCGGGAACCGGCTCCACCGCTTCTTCGGGGGGTTCCTCGGGCGTCGCGTCGGCGGCCGAGCGGAAAGTGGCAACCTCTATGATCTCGTCGTGGAAATGAAGGTGTGCCAGGCGGAAGCGCCGGCCGATCAGGCGGCAGTTGCGGAAGGTCTTTTTGAGTTGCCCGGGGGTCGCATCGGTTACCACGTCGAAATCTTTGGGCTCGCGCCCCAAGAGGAGGTCGCGCACCCCGCCTCCGACAAGGTAGGCGATGAAGCCATGCTCCCTGAGCTTGTACAGTACCTTGACGCCGTTGGGGCTCAACTGGGAGCGGGAAACGGAGTGTTCGGAACGCGGTATTATCACTTTTTCCATGTTGGTATTCATCCGCCGCAAAATAACACAAATCGTTAGCAAAGGCAAAGGGTGCCGTTTTTATTTTTCTTGACTTTGGTCATGCAGTACTGCGATCACTACTGGTATGGTGCCTACCATGGAAACGAAGCAAAAACAGGGAAAAGACATCAAGGTCCTCGCCACCTTCATCGCGGTCTATTGCCGCGGCAAGCATCAAAGCGCCAAAGGGGAACTCTGCCCCGATTGTGCCGAACTGCTTCGGTATGCGACGATGAAGCGGGAAAAGTGTCCGCTCGACCCGAAGCCGTCCTGCAAGCACTGCCGCGTGCACTGCTACGGCAAGGCCCAGCGCGCCACCATCCGCGAGGTGATGGCGTACTCGGGGAAGCACCTCCTTCTGCGCGGCCGCCTGGACCTGGTCTGGCACTACTTTTTTTAACGTAGAACATAGAACGGATTTTAAGGGGTTTGCGATGATCAGGAAAATTGTACATATCGACAAGGAAAAATGTGACGGCTGCGGGCTCTGCGCGCCTTCGTGCGCGGAAGGGGCGATAAAGATAGTCAACGGCAAGGCCGAGATCGCCGCCGACAACCTGTGCGACGGCCTCGGAGCTTGCCTCGGCGAATGCCCGCAGGACGCGATCACCATCATCGAGCGCGAGGCCGACGAGTTCGACGAGGAAGCGGTGGAGAAACATCTCCACGTCCAGGACGCAGTTCAACCTGCAAAGCAACATGATCACGGTCATGGTCACGGGCATGCCCATGGACACGGTCACGGGGGGCACGGCCATGCGCACGGAGGGGGCTGCCCCGGGTCGCGCGCACAATCCTTTGCGCCCGCTCCCGCCAGCCAGGCACCTGCAGCAGGTGCGGCGCAAAGCCAGCTTGCCCAGTGGCCGGTACAACTGCATCTGGTGCCGGTTACCGCACCGTACTTCAAGGATGCCGAGCTTCTCATCACCGCCGACTGCGTTCCTTTTGCCTACGGTAACTACCACCAGGACTTCCTGGCCGGGAAGGCGGTCGTCATTGGTTGCCCCAAACTGGACGACAACAACGCCTACCTGCAGAAGTTGACCGAACTGTTCAAGGTCTCCGGCATCAAGGGAATCACCGTCCTGAGGATGGAAGTCCCGTGCTGCGGCGGGATCGTTATGGCAGCCAGGCAGGCGCTTGCCGCTTCCGGGATGGAGATCCCTCTCCGCGAGGTAACTATCAGTATCAGGGGAGAAATTCTGAACAGCTAGGACGGACCAGGCCTAGGCAGTCACCCCTGCAGCGAACGAAATCTGCGGGGGTGGCAGGCCTTGGAGGACAAATAGGATGCTTTTGATCTTTTTTGATTGACATCGGATGGGGTGGCTGGTACAGTTCCACACATTAGAATTTCAATTGTCACTCAAAGGAGAAAAACGCATATGAGTCTTACTACCCTGGTAACCAAGGAAGCTCCCGATTTTACGGCACAGGCGGTTCTGCCTGACAATACTTTTGCGGAACTGACCTTGTCCAGATACCGCGGCAAGTACGTCGTGCTCTTTTTCTACCCGCTGGACTTCACCTTCGTCTGCCCCTCCGAAATCCTCGCCTTCAACAAGAGGCTGGAAGAGTTCAAGGTCAAGAACTGCGAGGTAATCGGCGTCTCCGTCGACTCCAGGTTCACCCACCTTGCCTGGAAGAACACGTCGGTTGAAAACGGCGGTATCGGCGACATCCAGTACCCGCTGGTCGAGGACCTCAACAAGGCCATTGCCAGGTCGTACGGCATCCTGCTGAACGAGTCGGTCGCCCTGCGCGGGCTTTTCCTGATCGACCCCAATGGTATAGTGCGTCACTCCGTCATCAACGACCTGCCGCTGGGGCGGAGCGTTGGCGAGGCGCTGAGGATGCTGGATGCGCTCCAATTCGTGGAGACCCACGGCGGCGAAGTCTGCCCGGCCAACTGGCAGGAAGGTGAGGACTCGATGAAGGCCTCCACCGCCGGCGTCGCGGAATACCTCGCCAAGAAGCACGGCAAGTAAAACAATCTCGGCATGGAAACAGGCGGCGCGACTTCTCACGGAGGTCGCGCCGTTTTTGTTTGATTCCACGCTTCCGGAAGGTCTGCCGACGCGTGTATGGCGGGAAGGGGTGATTCCCCGGGCGTGAGCGGATGCTATGCTTTCTTGCCAATGAGAAGCAACTATGCTAAAAGAACATAGCATTTCCAGACCTGTAGCAGAAAAAGGAGTCAAAATGCGCACCAAGACGACCTTGTTATCACTGTTGCTGCTCATGGTTTTCGCAACCGCGTCATTTGCGGTGGAGGGGCAGCAACCTGAAGCTATCGCCGAGAAGATGGCTTTCAAGCTGGTTCGCGGCGTCACAAACGTGGCGACGGCAGTGGTCGAGGTACCTAAGCAGTCGTACCTGACGGTCAGGGACCGCGGTGGCGTAGGGTATGTGGTCGGGCCGCTGAAGGGGATCGGGATGGCCTTCTACCGGCTTCTCACTGGCGCAGCCGAGACGGTATTCTTCGCCGTGCCGCAGCCGGGGTACTATGACTCCCTCATCCAACCGGAGTATGTCTGGCAGGGCTGGGAGGAGAAGCGGGTCGAGCCGAGGAAGGCCGCGGTTGAGCCCGCTGAGGGCAAGGGAGAGCAGTAATGGGCAAACGCCTTTTTCTCATGGGGTTCGTGGTTATTTCCCTGCTGTGCGCCGGACGGCTGGCGCAGGCGGATTCGCGCAGTATCGACACCGCCTCGCCGCAGGAAGTAGTCGACGGCATGGCAAACAAGCTGGTGCGCGGTGTGGCCAATGTCGGTACCGGCTGGCTTGAGTTGCCAAAACAGATCTACATGACCTTTAAGGAAGAAGGGGTCGTCAAGGGGATGACCGTGGGGCCGCTGAAAGGGATCGGCATGTCCCTGGTACGCACCGTTTCAGGCGCAGGGGAAGCGGTTACCTTCTTCGTCGCCTACCCGGGCTTCTATGAGCCGTACTTCGATC
Source organism: Geobacter sp. (assembly GCA_003490025.1). GTDB lineage: Bacteria > Desulfobacterota > Desulfuromonadia > Geobacterales > Geobacteraceae > Geomonas. The sequence continues at coordinate 49,081 of DNJC01000032.1, forward strand.
CGGCGTATGTCTGGCAAAAGGAATAAGGAAGGCGGGGTTTTTCAGCACCACAGGCACGGAACATTTTCAAAATCCGAAGTTCGGCGAAGCAGATTCGACCGGAGCTTCGGATTTTTTTTACCCTGACGAGGGACGGGGTGGGGATGGGTGGAAACCGGCGCCGATGCAACGTGCAGCGTTTGCATCGAGGCCGGGGAATAAAAAAAGGCCGCATCGTGAGATGCGGCCTTTTCGAATTTCCTGTAAGGGAAATTACTTCTTCTCAGCAGCCGGTGCAGCCGGAGCTTCTTCTTTCTTCTCGACTTTCTTGGCAGCTTTCTTAGCAGCTTTTTTCTTCTTCGGAGCAGCTTTCTTAGCCGGAGCTTTTTCTTCTTTTTTCACTTCTGCAGCCGGAGCAGCAGCCGGAGCAGCGTCAGCAGCGAAAACAACACCAGCGAAAGCAACGGCAACGAGAGCAGCAACGACGGAGGAAAGAACTTTTTTCATGTGTAAATCTCCTTTGGAAAATTGGGTTGTGCCCGGTGACTAGCAGGTAGCGTGCCACATCGCAGTTTTTTCGTAAGGGCGGGAAATAGCGCGCTTTGCCCCAGTACGGCCTCGAGCGTCACATGAGAAGTGCACCTCATATCATCTCATGAGTACCTCAAATGGGGTACAGAAGGGGCCGCGTCCCTTTTCGCTGCGACAGGGGTTATTACCTTGCCACTGCCAAACATTATTTGGTATTATGGCCGGTCATAGCTGAACAGCGGTACCCGGGGGTTTTTTGAGCAATAACATACTTTTGTCCGTAGAAAAGCCCGCCCGTTACATGGGCGGGGAGATGGGAACGTGCGCCGGCAGGGAAGGGGGGCTCAGCTTTGTCCTCGCTTTCCCCGACGTTTATGAAATAGGGATGAGCCACCTGGGGCTGCAGGTCCTTTACGGCGTGCTCAAAGATTTTCCGTGGATTGCGCCGGAGAGGGCGTATGCGCCCTGGCCCGACCTGGAAGAAGTGCTCCGGGCCGAAGGCCGGCCGCTGGTCACGCTTGAGAGAGAGACCCCCCTGGCCCGAGCCGACATCGTCGGCTTCACGCTGCAGTACGAGCTTTCCTATACCAATATATTGAACATGCTCGACCTGTCGGCCATCCCGCTTCTGGCGTCCGAACGGCAGGAAGGATATCCGCTCATCCTGGGCGGCGGCCCCTGCGCCTACAATCCGGAGCCGCTGGCCGATTTCTTCGACGCCTTCCTCATCGGCGACGGCGAGGAGGCGGTGCTGGAGATCGCTGCGTGCGTGCGCGACTGGAAGGCAGAGCGGCTACCGAAGTCCTCTCTCCTGGAAAGGATCTCGAAGATCGAGGGGGTGTACGTTCCTTCCTTCTTCGAAGTGAGCTACCACGCCGACGGCAGGGTCGAGAAGGTCGAGCCGCTGCGGGACGATTACCGTAGCGTCAGGCGCCGGTTCGTCGATGACCTGGAAACGGCGAAGTACCCGACGGCGCCGGTGGTCCCGTTTCTGAAAACGGTTCACGACAGGGTGAGCGTGGAGATCTCCCGCGGCTGCACCCGTGGTTGCCGCTTCTGTCAGGCCGGTTACATCTACCGTCCGGTGCGCGAGCGGAGCCCGGAGCGGATTCTCGAAATCGTGGACGAGGCGCTGAAGAATACCGGGTATGACGAGGTATCGCTGCTGTCGCTTTCCACCGGGGACTACGGTTGTCTCGCGCCGCTGCTCAAGGGGCTCATGGACCGCTACGCCGCCCAGAAGAAGGCGGTATCGCTTCCGTCGTTGCGGGTGGGAAGCCTCTCCCCTGAGATGGTCGAGGAGATCCGCCGGGTAAGAAAAACGGGTTTCACGCTTGCTCCGGAGGCTGGCAGCGAGCGGCTGAGAAGCGTCATCAACAAGGGGATCACCGAAGAGGCGCTTATCGAAAATGCCCGCGCCGTGTACAGCGCCGGGTGGCGCCTCATCAAGCTCTACTACATGATCGGTCTTCCGACCGAGACCATGGAGGACGTGGACCGGATCGTGGAGATCTCCCGCGAGGTGAAGCGGCAGGGGAAGTTCGCCGGTTCCGGCGGGGACGTCAACGTCTCCGTTTCCAGCTTCGTCCCGAAGCCTCACACGCCGTTCCAGTGGGAGCCGCAGATCAGCGAGGAAGAGATCGTCGAGAAGCAGCGACACCTGCGCGGCGAGTTGAAGAAAAAGAAGCTGATAATGAAGTGGCAGGATGCGTCCCTTTCCGGCCTGGAGGGTGTCTTCGCCCGTGGCGACCGCAGGCTCTCGAAGCTCCTCATCGAGGCGCACCGCCTGGGGTGCCGCTTCGACGGCTGGTGGGAGCACTTCGACAGGTTGAAGTGGATCCAGGCGTTCGAAAATTCGGGCATGGAGGCGACCTTCTACCACCGGCGCCGCGAGCTGGACGAGGTGCTGCCGTGGGACCACATCGATTGCGGCGTCAGGAAGGGATTCCTGCTGGCAGAGCGCGAGGCGGCCATCGCGGGGGCGTCGACCCCCGACTGCAGGTTTGGGAAGTGCACCGGCTGCGGCGTCTGCGATTTCGACAAGGTGAAGCTCCGTCTCCACGAAGCTGTGCCTTTCGATACCTTTGCCTGCGCGGCGCCGCCTGCGGAGGAAGCCGATGAGGCGGAGCGTATCAGGATCCGGTTCGAGAAGGTGGGAAGGATGCGTTTCCTGAGCCACCTGGAGATGCTGACCCTCTTCACGAGGGCTGTCGGGCGAACGGCGATCCCGATACGTTACTCGCAGGGATATCATCCGCACCCGAAGTTCTCGTTCGCAACGGCGCTTTCCGTCGGGGTGGAGTCGCATGCGGAGTACATGGATTTCGAGGTGAATGCAGGCTACGGCGCCGAGGAACTGCAGGATGCGCTGAACAAGAGCCTGCCCGAGGGGGTGCGGGTGCTGGAAGCCGCCGTGATCCCTATGCGGGCGCCGGCACTCTCCGTCATCATGGACCAGGTCAGGTATCGGGTGACGCTCCCCGAGGAACTGGCGGTCGATCTGCAGGCCAAGGTGGAAACCTTCCTGGCGCTGGAGTCGTCGCCGCTTAGACGCGAGAAGAGGGGGAAGGTTGTCGAGTTCGACCTGCGCCACGAACTCGTCGAGCTGAAGGCGGAGGGTCGCGTGCTGGAGATGCTGGTCGGGCGCGGCAAGCCGGCGGAATATACGGCGGCCATCCTCGGGGTCCCGCTGGAAGCGCTCAAGGATGCGCGGCTGGAGAAGCTGGAAGTGGTGTTCAAACCCTAAGAATCCGTTCTAAGTTCTATGTTCTATGTTCTACGTTCTAAGTTCTAAGTTAAATGCCGAAGCCAGACCCATAGACCTGTTTTTCAACGTAGAACATAGAACGTAGAAACACGTTTCTCTGGTTTCACGTAGAACGTAGAACGTAGAACTTTCTTTTAGGTATTGCTTTTGAATTTACATATAGGAAGGGGTTAGCATGGGAAACGAGCTGGTAATCAACACCACCTCCCACGAAACCCGCATCGCGCTCATCGAGAACGGCACCATTGCGGAGCTGTACGTCGAGAGGAGCAGGGTGAAGGGAATCATCGGGAACATCTACAAGGGCAAGGTGGTCCGGGTGCTGCCCGGCATGCAGGCGGCGTTCGTCGACATCGGGCTGGAAAAGGCCGCCTTCCTCTACGTGGCGGACGTCTTCGACGCGATGGAGGAATACGAACCGTACATGGAAAGGGAGCCGGGGGAGGAGCCAATGCCCCACCCGCTGCATCCGATCGAGGAACTGCTGCAGGAGGGGCAGGAACTGCTGGTGCAGATCTCCAAGGAACCTATCGGGACCAAGGGGGCACGCATCACGGCCCACATCTCCCTCCCGGGGCGGCACCTGGTCTACATGCCGACCGTCGATCACGTCGGCATCTCGAGAAGGATCGAGGACGAGGTCGAGCGCGAGCGGCTGAAGGAGATCGTCGACCGGATCAAGCCGGTCGGAGGCGGGTTCATCGTCAGGACCGTCTCCGACGGCAAGAGCGAGGAGGACCTGGTCATGGACCTCCACTACCTCACAAAACTCTGGGACGAGGTCGTCAAGAAGAAGGACAAGGCCGGCGCGCCAACCCTGATCCACTCCGATCTCGACGTGACCCAGAAGGTGTTGCGCGACATCCTGACCGAGTCGGTCGAGCGGATCGTGGTGGACTCCAAGCCCGAGCACGACAAGATCGTCCAGTTCATCACCACGTTCATGCCAAAGATGAAGTACTCCATCGAACTCTATGACGAGGAGGAACCGATCTTCGACCACTTCGGGCTGGAGGTGGAGATCAGCCGGGCGCTCGGGCGCAAGGTCTGGCTCAAGAGCGGCGGCTACATCATCATCGAGCAGACCGAGGCGCTCACCGCCATCGACGTCAACACCGGGCGCTATGTCGGCAAGCACAACCTCGAGGACACCATACTCAAGACCAACCTGGAGGCGGTCAAGGAGATCGCCTACCAGCTNNGGTGAACCGCGAGAAGGTGTACGGTGCGCTGGAGGAGGCGCTGAAGAGCGACAAGTCCAAGACCAACATCCTGAAGATCTCGGAGCTGGGGCTGGTGGAGATGACCAGGAAACGGGTACGCGAGAGTCTCGGCCGCATGATGTGCGAGCCGTGCCCCTACTGCGAGGGGCGTGGCTACGTCAAGTCCAAGATCTCGGTGTGCCACGAGATCTTCCGGGAACTGCGCCGCGAGATGCTCGACATCCGCGGCACAAAGGTGATGCTGACCGTGCACCCGCAGGTGGCCGATCTCCTCTACGACGAGGAGCGTCGCGGGCTCGAGGAGCTGGAGAAGAACTTCAAGAAGCGGATCACCGTCCGCGCCAAGCCCGGTTTCCACCAGGAGCAGTTCGAGGTGGCAGTTAGTTAGTTAATCCGACCGATCAGTCCGATCCGACGGATCCGTCGGATGATGAATGGAGAACCCCGAATGTTAGGAACACCGCTGAAGCAAGGTGCAACAAGAATAATGCTGCTCGGCTCGGGAGAGCTGGGCAAGGAAGTGGCGATCGAGGCACAGAGGCTGGGTGTCGAGGTGATCGCGGTGGACCGCTACGCCGACGCCCCGGCCATGCAGGTGGCGCACAGAGGCCACGTGGTGGACATGCTGGACCGCGCGCAGCTTGAGCGGGTGGTGCGCCTTGAAAAACCCGACTTCATCGTCCCCGAAATCGAGGCGATCAACACCGAGTACCTGCTGGAGCTGGAGCGCGAAGGGTTCAACGTGATTCCGACCGCCCGCGCGGCCAACCTCACCATGAACCGCGAAGGTATCCGCAGGCTCGCCGCCGAGGAACTTGGTCTTCCCACCGCCGCTTACCGCTTTGCCGCCACCATGGACGAGTTCCGCGAGGCTGTTTCCGCCATAGGCCTTCCCTGCGTGGTGAAGCCGATCATGAGCTCCTCCGGCAAGGGGCAGAGCGTGCTGCGGGACGCGGCCGACATGGAACGCTGCTTCAAGTACGCCATCGAGGGGGCGCGCGGCGCCTCGGACAAGGTGATCGTGGAGCAGTTCATCCCGTTCGACTACGAGATCACGCTCCTCACCGTCCGCTCCCAGAGCGGGACCACCTTCTGCCCGCCCATCGGCCACCGCCAGATCGACGGCGACTACCACGAATCGTGGCAGCCGATGGGGATGGACCCAGCCGTTCTCGCCGAGGCCCAGCGCCAGGCGGAAGCGGTCACCGGCGCCCTCGGCGGCCGGGGGATCTTCGGCGTCGAGTTCTTCATCACCGGCCAGAAGGTCTGGTTCAGCGAGGTGTCGCCCAGGCCGCACGACACCGGCATGGTCACCATGATCTCCCAGAACCTCTCCGAGTTCGAGCTGCACGTCCGGGCGATCCTGGGGCTTCCTGTCCCGCCGGTGGAGAGTCTGGGCTTTGCCGCTTCCCACGTGATCCTTGCCGAGGCGCCGGCCGCCGAGGTCGCTTTCGAGGGGCTGGAAGAGGCCTTTTCGGTCCCCTCCGCCAAGCTCCGCCTGTTCGGCAAGCCCGACACCAGGAAGGGGCGCAGGATGGGTGTCGCAGTCTCCTTCGGTTCCGATACCGACGAGGCGCGGCGGAAGGCGGAACAGGCGGCGCACGCCGTCCGCATCGTGGAGCGTTAGAGGCGTTCACCAAAGAGCCTCACAATGGGTAACGCTCCTCCCCCCGGAGGGGGGAGGTTGGGAGGGGGGAAATGGCTGACGCTCCCCCTCCCCAGCCCTCCCCCTCCGGGGGAGGGGGTATTCGGACTTCAAGAGGGAAACCGTTTTTCCTGCAATTGATGCCGCGTCCGTTCAACCTTGGAGGGTTACATGGTATTTGCCGCGAAAGTATCCGAAGTGCCCGAGTTCGGAAAGAAGCTGGTAGAGGTCGGTGGACAGCCGGTCCTCCTGGTGAAGACCAAGGGCGTGGTGTACGCCTGCGAGTCCGAGTGCCCGCACCAGGGTGCTCCGTTGCAGGGGGCCTTCATCAAGGAAGCGGGCCGCCTCTCCTGCCCGCGTCACGGCTATCGTTTCGATCTCTCCGACGGGTCGTGCGCCGACCACGCGGGATGCACCCTCAAGGTCTACCCGGTGGAGATACGCGGGGATGAGGTCTTTGTCGGCATGTCCGAGTGATACCGGGTCGTTGCGTGGCAAACCGAAAAAATAGCGGGCCGCCGAAAAAATCCTTGACTCAAAACACTTTTCAAGATAAGTTTGACCGCTCAATTGTAAATTCAGGGTAAAGGTGGTGAAGTTCATGTACGCAGTAGTTAAAACCGGAGGGAAGCAGTACAAAGTTTCCGAAGGCGACTTTTTGAAAGTCGAGAAATTGGAGGGCGCGGTAGGTGATACCGTGGAGATCTCCGAAGTCCTGATGGTTGGCGGCGATAAGGTTGTTATCGGAACACCTTTAGTGCCCAGCGCCTCTGTGATCGGCAAAATTGTCGAGCAGGGCAAAGACAAGAAGGTTCTCGTCTTCAAGTCCAAGCGCCGGAAAGACTCCAGGAAACTCAACGGGCACCGTCAACTCAGAACCATACTGAAGATTGAGAAGATCAACGCCTAGGAAATATTAACAAGACCGGTGCGGGACCCGAGGATCGGCGTGATCCGGGCCGGTACCGCCAGAAGGAGCAGAAAATGGCACACAAGAAAGGCGTCGGTAGTTCCAGGAACGGTCGCGACTCCGACGGTCAAAGACTTGGTTGCAAGAAGTTTGGCGGCGAAGCCGTCAAAGCTGGCAACATCATCTACCGTCAGCACGGCACGAAGATCCACCCGGGGAACAACGTTGGGCTCGGCAAGGACTACACCCTGTTCGCCCTCATCGAAGGCGTGGTGAAGTTCGAGCGCATGGGCAAAGACCGTAAAAAGGTCTCCGTGTACCCGGCCAACTAGCAATCCCAGCACCAAAACAGTGTGAAAGCCCGGAGCCGCAAGGTCCGGGCTTTTGCTGTTTGATCAGGAAAATTAATGAGTTTTATAGACGAAGTAAAGATACACGTGAAGTCCGGCGACGGCGGTTCAGGCTGCGTTTCGTTCCGGCATGAGAAGTTCATCGAGTTCGGCGGCCCCGACGGCGGCGACGGCGGCAAGGGCGGCGACGTGGTCGTCAAGGTAGCGCCCCAACTCTCCACGCTCCTCGACCTGCGCCAGCACCCGCACCAGAAGGCTGGCCGCGGCAGGAACGGCATGGGGAAGGACCGGCACGGCGCCAACGGCGACACCCTGGAGATCCTGGTCCCGCAGGGGACGGTGATCAAGGACGCCGAGACCGGCGAGGTGCTGGCCGACCTGACCGATCCCGACTCCTGCATCGTCCTTATGAAAGGCGGAAGGGGCGGGCAGGGGAACACCCGCTTCAAGACCTCTACCCACAAGGCGCCTAAGTTCGCGCAGCCCGGTGAGCCGGGCGAGGAGCGCTGGATCAGGCTCGAGCTGAAACTGATGGCCGACGTCGGCCTGCTCGGGATGCCGAGCGTCGGCAAGTCCTCCCTCATCGCCAAGGTCTCGGCCGCGCGGCCCAAGATCGCGGAATACCATTTCACCACGCTGAAGCCCAGCCTGGGCGTGGTGAAGTACAAGAACTACCGCTCCTTCGTCATGGCCGACATACCGGGCCTCATCGAGGGGGCGAGCGAGGGGGCCGGGCTCGGGCACCGCTTCCTGAAGCACCTGGAGAGGACCGGGCAACTGCTGCATCTCCTCGATCTCTCCTGGATGCCCGACCGCGACCCCATCGCCGAGTACGAGGCGATCAACCGCGAACTGGAGCTTTTCAACCCGGAACTGGCGCAGAAGCGGCAGACGGTGGTGATCAACAAGATAGACCTCCCGCACGTGAAGGATAACCTGAAAGAGATACTTCCCTACTTCGAGGAGCGGGGGATCAGGGTCTTTCCCATCTCAGCCGCGACGGGAGAGGGAATAGAGGCACTGCTCGACGACATTGCCTTCAACTTGTGGGGCAAGCCCGAGGAGACCTGGTGAAGCAAAAAAGGGGGGGAGCTGCGATTAGCAGCTCCCCCTCTCCATTTGTGTTTTCGCCTGCCGCACCCAGATGTGGACTATAAGCGGCAATTGTAAAAAGACGTGGTAGACTATCGAATATTTGTTTTTATTAATGTTTGTGAGTCATACAATCCAGGCAAAGTATCTCGTTCCGGGGGGAACTTGAGATGGTACTCCAACCTCTTCAGGAGGCAGGCATGTACAGAATGATCCAGTTGGAATCCCTCATACCCGAAACCCTGCCCGGTGTCTCCCTTTTCATAAACCACGGCGGCAACCACGTGCTCTACAAGAACCAAACCCATTCCTTCACTCAAACTGACAAAGAGCGACTCATAGACAACAACGTCAAGTTCCTGTTTGTAAAGGCTGTCGATATGTCCACCTACAACCAGTATGTGGAATCAAATCTGGCTGCTCTTATGAACGACGAGAACCTTGAACCTCTGGCTAAGCAGAATATGTTGTATCAGGCATCCGTCAACTACGTGCAGGAGATATTCGACAGCCCGGCAGTCTCCATAAAGCAGAACGTCGATCGTTGCCGGAACCTGATACAGAATATCCTGAACGACGTGATGAGTTCCGACGGCGTCATGCCGGCCTTGAGCAGCCTGGTGGACCATAACGCCTATACCTATGTCCACTCGGTGCAGGTCGCGACCTACTCCATTTCACTGCACGTGAAGGCCTTCGACCTGAGCCGGGACGAGCTGATGGACGTCGGGATCGGTTCCTTATTCCACGACTACGGCAAGCTGTACATCCCGAGGGTGCTGTTGGAAAAGCCGGGGAAGCTTTCCGCCGCCGAGTTCACGGAAGTGAAGAAGCACCCTGTTTATGGCTACAGCACGTTGAAGGACCTGGACATCTTCACGCCGGTCGCGCTCGGGATCGTGAAGCACCACCACGAGAAGGAAAACGGCAACGGCTACCCCGACGGCCTTTCCAGCTACGACATCGCCAGGAGTTCCAAGATAACAGCCATAACCGATGTTTTCAGCGCGCTTACCACCAACAGGTCCTACCGGCAGGCCCTTTCCAAGGAAAGCGCAATGGAGATCATGTACGGCGAGATGGACGGGTCCTTCGATATGCAGTACCTGAACACCTTCAGAGATAGTCTCAACTAGCACTCCATAGCGGAGTCGTATCCCCCCAACCCCCTTCATCGCACTTCCACCATCAATTCCTTTGCTTGAAAAGGCACGCCCTCACCCTGTCCCTCTCTGGAAGCCGGGAGGGACAGGGAATGGAAGAGACCTTTCCCCTCGCCCTCCGGGAGAGGGTGGCCGAAGGCCGGGTGAGGGCGTTGCCACGAAGGTCCGCAGCCGCAAGGGCCGTCGCAGCGCCGCAGCAGGCTACCTCATCGCGGCGTCGACGATGCGCATGAGCGGAGCGGGGAAGACGCCAAGTCCGAGGATAAACAAAGAGGCGCAGCAAAGAGCGAGAGATTCTGCGGCGGGAGTAGGGGCGGGGGGGGCGGCATTGGAGCGGTGCATGTAGAGATGCACCACGACCTTCAGATAGAAGTACGCGGAGGCGGCGGCGCTGACGATGCCGATGATGGCAAGGGTCATCTCGCCGCCGCGGATCGCGGAGTAGAAGATGAAGAACTTGCCGATGAACCCTGCGGTGGGCGGGATTCCGGCCAAGGCCAGCATCGCGAGGGCCAGCACACCCCCCCTGAGAGGCGCAGTGAAGCCGAGCCCGGAGTAGTCGGCGATCTGGTCCCGCTCGGCATCCAGCGACAGGGAGGCAATGGCGCCGAAGGCCGCCAGGTTCATGGCGGTGTAGATGGCGCCGTAGAGAAGGACAGCGGCGTACCCTTCCCTGGTGCCCGTGAGGAGGGCGAGGGTCAGATACCCCATGTGGGCGATCGATGAGTACGCCAGCATCCTCTTGATGTTGCTCTGCAGCAGCGCGGCAAGGTTGCCGAGCACCATGGAAAGGAGCGACAGGGCGTAGAGAGGGGCGCGCAGTTCGGCCAAGGGGGGCGAGAACGCGAGCAGAATCAGCAGGAGCGCGGCGGCGGAAACCTTGGAGCTTGTCGAGAGGAAGGCGGCAACCGGCGCCGGCGCCCCCTGGTAGACGTCAGGGGTCCAGAGATGCGCGGGGACCAGTGAAAGCTTGAAGGCGATGCCGACGATCACCATGCCCCAGCCGGCGGAGATGATGACGCGGTTGCCGGTGGCGGCGAGCGCGCCCGCGAGAGCCATGGTGCCGGAACCGGCAAAGATCAGTGCAAAGCCGAAGGCGGTGAAGGCGGCGGCGACAGCACCCATCAGCAGGTACTTCAGTCCCGCCTCGCCCGATTCAACGCGGTTCAGGTCCATGGTGACGAGGATGTAGAACGCGAAAGCGATCGACTCCAGAGCGAGGAAGAGGACCAGCAGGTTCGTGGCGCAGGGGAGCAGGCACATGGCGAAGAGGCCGAAGAGGATCGTCGCCGGGTACTCCTCGCCCAAGATGCCGCGGCGCTCGTTGTAGCCGTGGGAAAAAAGGAGCGTCAGGGCGGCGGAGAGGCAGAAGAGGGGGATCAGGAACTGGGCCAGCGGAGTAAAGGCCACCCCCGGGAACGAGGGCGTAAGAGCCGGAGGAGTGAAAGCCGCCCAGACACCGGCCGAGCCGGAGATGACGACGGAGATCCAGCTGACAGACCGCGCCTGCAGCAGCGGTCCGCAGAGCAGCACGATCAGCGCCCCGCCCCCGGTAATCACGATAGGCATCATGGAATACAAATCAGCAAGCGTCATCAAGTTGCTCCCACCAGAAAAACCTCGCGAAACGTCGATCTCCCATAATTCCCATACTTCCCATAGCTCCCATACATCCCATTATTTCACAGTAGTCAGCAGCTCTATCGGCGCCTTCAAAAGCTCCAGCACCGGCCCCGGGTGCACGCCGAGGTAGACTGCGGAGAGCCCCAGCACGGCGAGCACCCCAGCCTCTCTCAACGACAGGTCCTTCAGCTCGAGCGGCTTGTTTTCCTTCCCGAACAGCACCTCCTGCACCAGCCGCACCGTGTAGACCAGCGTCAGCACGATACCGAGAAAGGCGCCCAGTGCGGCAGCAGGTGAAACCCGGAAGGTCCCCACCAGCACCAGGAACTCGCCGATGAAGTTGTTCAACCCCGGAAGTCCGGCGGAGGCCATGCAGAACATCAGGAAAAAGAAGGAGAGTACCGGAACCTTCCCCCAGATGCCGCCGTAGGTGATGATCTCCCTGCTCTGCGTCCTCTCGTCCAGCATCCCCACCATGGCGAACAGGGCGCCGGTGGTGATGCCGTGATTGACCATCTGCATCAGCGCGCCCGAAAGCGCCACCGGGCTCCACGCGGCGATTCCCAGGGCGACGAATCCCATGTGACTGACGCTTGAGTACGCCACCAGGCGCTTCATATCCTCCTGCGCAAAGGCGACCCACGCGCCGTAGCTGATGCCGAACACGGCTGCCACGTACAGCACAGGCGTCATCGCATGGGCGGCCTCGGGGAAAAGGGGATAGGCGAACCGGATCAGACCATAGGCGCCGGTCTTCAACAGGAGGCTGGCGAGAATGACGCTGCCGGCGGTCGGCGCGTCGGTGTGCGCGTCGGGAAGCCAGGTGTGCAGCGGGAAGAGCGGGAACTTGATGGCGAATGAAAGTAGGAACGCGGCGTAAAGCCAGACGCCGATCCCCAAGGGAACGCTGGTGTTCAGCATGCCGTGCAGCGAGAAGGTGTAATTCCCGGTCTGGGACCCGTGCATCAGGTAGAGCGTGATGATCGCAACCAGCATGAGCAGCGAGCCGAGGAAGGTGTACAGGAAGAACTTCACGGCGGAATACACCCTGCGGCCGTGTCCCCAGATGCCGATCAGAAACAGCATCGGGATCAGCATCGCTTCCCAGAAAAGGTAGAAGAGGAAGAGGTCCAGGCTCAGGAACACCCCCTGGATGCCGCTCTGCATGGCGAGCAGCAGGGCGAAGAAGAGGGGGACGCGCTCCTTGATCCCTTCCCAGGAAACGAGGACGGCGATTACGGTGATGAAGGCGGTGAGTAGCACCATCACCAGGCTGATCCCGTCCATGCCGAGGGTGTAGCGGATACCGAACCGCTCGATCCACGTGGCATCCTCGAAGAGGAAGAACCCTGCGGGGGCTCCGGGGAAGGCGACGCGGTCGCTTACGGCCAAGGGCCAGGCGCAAAGCGCCAGCTCGACCAGGGAAACGGCGAGCGCCACCCATCGCACCAAGGTATCGCTGCGCCAGCAGGCGAACACGAGCAGCGAGCCTAAGAGCGGGAGGAAGACCAGCAGCGTCAGTATCGGGAAATCAGGGGTCATGTAAGTTTGTCCCGTGTGAAAGGCGCCGATGCGCCCGGATGCCGAGATTTAAAGCGCGAGCCAGGCGAGGTAGCCGAGCATCAGGGCTCCCCCGGCGGCAAAACTGACGATGTAGATGGAAACGCGTCCGGTGCTCCAACGTCCCAGCCAGCTGCCGCTGAAGCCGAGGCCGCCTGCCAGCCGGTCCAGCGAGTCGTCTATCACCCCTTCGTCGACCTTCTGCCAGAGCACCCCCGAAAGGGCCTGGTAGGGGCGGATCAGCACGGCCTGGTACAGCCTGTCGAAGTACCAGCCGTTCAGGAGGAAGGCGGCCATGGCTGTGGGATACGCCTTCGCCTCAAGGAGCCTCTGCGACCTGCCTTTACCGTACCGGACGTAGGCGGCAAGAAGACCCGCCAGCGCTATCGTCGCGGCCACGGCCTGCAGCGCCAGTTCCTCCGTGTGCGTCCCCTCGACCGCGGCGCCTCCTGCCAGCCCGGCGAAGAAGCGGGTCAGGAAACCTTCGCCGATGTAGGAGGGGAGGTTGAGCACGCCGCCAAAGAGCCCCAGGATGGCGAGAGGGATCAGCACCAGTTGCATGAACTTGAGTTCGACGTGGACGTGCTTGTGTCCGTCTGAGCCGCCAAAGACGAGATAGACCATGCGGAAGCTGTAATAGGCGGTGATGAGAGCCGTTAGAAGCGCCAGGGCGTAAAGGGACTGGTAGAGAGTTCCCCCCTTGTGCCAGAGCGCGACCAGGATGCTGTCCTTGCTGAAGAAACCGCCCGTGAGCGGGAGCCCCGCCAGGCACGCCGCACCTGCCAGGTAGCACCAGAAGGTGAGCGGCAGAGTCTTGCGGAGCCCGCCCATCTTGAAGATATCCTGCTCGTGGTGCATCGCGGTGATCACGCATCCGGCACCGAGGAACAGCAGCGCCTTGAAGAAGGCGTGTACCAGCAGGTGGAAGGTGGCGGCCGTGACGGCTCCGGCGCCGACGCCAAGCATCATGTAACCGATCTGGCTTATGGTGGAGAAGGCGAGCACCCGTTTCAGGTCGCGCTGCGCCAGAGCGCAGGTGGCGCCATAGAAGGCGGTGACCCCGCCGGTCACGGCGATGGTGGCCATGGCGGTCGCCGAGCTTCCGATCAGCGGGTACATGCGCGACAGGAGATACACCCCGGCGGTGACCATGGTGGCCGCGTGGATCATCGCCGAGACCGGCGTGGGACCCGCCATGGCGTCGGGAAGCCAGACCATGAGCGGCACCTGGGCCGACTTACCCATCGCGGCAATGAGGAACAGGATGCCGATGGCGGTGACGATGGAGCCCGGCATCAGGAATCCCATGCCGTTCAACTGGGTGATGGAGAGCGTCCCGAAGAGCTGGAACATCCACGCCAGCGCGATGACGAGCGCGGTGTCCCCGATCCTCGTGGTGATGAACGCCTTTCTCCCCGCGTCCGCGTTGTTCTTGTCCGTGTACCAGAAGCCGATCAGGAGGTACGAGCAGAAGCCGACACCCTCCCACCCCAGGTAGAGAAGCGGCAGGCTCTCGGCCAGGACCAGGGTGAGCATGGCGAAGACGAAGATGTTCAAGAGCGCGAAGAAGCGGGCGTAATCCCCCTCCTTCCTCATGTAGAAGACCGCGTAGACGTGGATCAGGCCGCAGACGAAGCCGATCATCACGGCCAGCGATAGCGACAGGGGATCGAGGTAGAGCGAGATTGGGATGAGGAGGTCGAACGACGAGAACCAGCCGCCCAGCGTCACCGTTTGCGGCGCCGCGTAAGACGCGGCGGCCAGAGCGGCGCAGACAAAGCTCCCCCAGACCGCGGCGCAGGCGAGAATCTCCACCGCCTGGCGCGGGAGTTTCCGTCCCGCCAGTGCGCAGGTCAGCCCGCCGGCAAGCGGGAAAAGGAGCATGAGAGTCAGGTAGGTTTGCATTTTACCCCTTCATCGAGTCGAAATCGTCCGTATTGACCGACCCTTTCCGCCTGTGCAGGTAGACGACCATGGCGAGGGCGAGCGAGACCTCGGCGGAGGTGAGAGCCATGATCATCAGGGCGAAAAGCTGCCCGTCGGCTATCCCCCAGTGGGCCGAGCCGCCGACGAAGGTGAGCATGACGGCATTCAGCATGATCTCGATTCCGATCAGCATCATGATCACGTTGGCGCGCCAGGCGACCACGCAGCCAAGCCCCATGGCGAACAGGACCGACGCAAGGATCAGCACGTGAGAAAGCGGCACGCTCATCTGCGCCTCCCGAGGTAGAGCGCGCCGACCAGCGCGAACAGCAGTTGCATCGAGATCGCTTCGACGGCGATGCCGTAGCGGGTGAAAAGCGCCTGCGAGAACTCCCGCACGCTGATAGCCGTGAAGCCGGGGGCGATTGCCGGCTGTCTTGAAGCGGCGATGACCGTCACCGATCCCACCACTGCCAGGAAAAGGATCACTGCGGGCCACCAGTCGGCCAGGCGCGGCTTGGGCAGCTTTTCCGGCGAGCCGAGTTCCAGCATCATGATGACGAACAGGAAGAGCACCATGATGGCGCCGGCGTAGATGATGACCTCGAAGGCGGCTACCAGCGGTGCGCCCAGGATGTAGAAGATCAGCGCCAGCGCGAAGAACGAGGTCACCAGGTACACGATGGCACGCACCGCCTGTCGCGCCGTGATGGCGCAGAGCGTCCCGAAGACGGTCACCGCTGACAGTATGTAGAAAAGCGTTGTTTCCATGTAACTCCTGCTGGACTGTCTAAGCGGCCACCCTTACGGCAGCAGGCTCCTCGGGTCGGTCGGCGCCTGCTCGCCCTCGCCGGCCCCGCGCGGTTGCACCACGCCAATCCCCGCGTGCCGGTAGAAATTGTAGTCGGGATCCTTGCCGGTGCCGTCGATCAGGAGATCCTCCTTCTCGTACACCATCTCCATGATCCCGCGCTTGCACGGGAACATCTCCGGCGACATCTGGATCGCCAGGGTCGGACACGCCTCGGCGCAGAGCCCGCACAGGATGCAGCGCGAGAAGTTGATCCGGAACCAGGCGGCGTAACGCCGTCCGTTCTCCCCCTCGGCTGCCGCCATCGAGATGCAGTCCACCGGACAGGCGCCTGAACAAAGGTAGCAGGCGACGCAGCGCTCGGCTCCGTCCGGGTCCCGGGTCAGCACGATGCTGCCTCGAAAGCGCGGCGGCATCGGCCTCTTCTCCTCGGGGTACTGGACGGTGACCGGTTTCCTGAAGATGTGGCTGAAGGTTATGGAGAGTCCGGTCAGGATCTCTTTTATGTCGCTCAGTATGGGCATGGTTTCCCGTTTAAATCGTCTCTGAGCATCCCCCGGGGAGGCAACTGGTGCGCTGCCTCCCGGGGAGCGCTATCTAGTGAGAGCGAACCGCTTTCATCAAAACGTCGAGCGTCTGCCTGTGACGGTTGTTTTCAGCATAGGCGAGGGAGGTGGTGCCGGAATAGGAGATGGCCAGCGGGTCTGCTCCGCTGTCCATCAGCAACTGCGACGTCTGCGTGCAACCATAGTTGGCGGCCAGCATCAAAGGGGTGTGGCCGTCCCGGTCGCGCGCGTCGACTTCGGCACCCTTCGATAGCAGCAGACGCACCACGTCGGCCCTGCCGTGCGATGCTGCGAAATGCAGCGCCGTCTTACCCTTGTCGCTCCTCGCTGCGAGATTCGCTCCCCGCTCCATCAGGTCGCTCACCTGTGCAAGGTTGCCGGCCTTGGCGGCGTCCATCAGCGCCGTATGCCCGTTCTTGTCCACCGCATCCACCTGTGCCCTGAACCCTGCCCCTAACTCGACTTCCACGGTTGTTGTCATCGCAGTTCCTCCCCTTGTTGAGAATACATTGCCAATACAACGCCTCTATCTTAAAGCCAGCCACCAACCGGTGGCCAGGATGTTGAGGAGGGCAAGTGGTGTCAGGAATTTCCAGCCCAGGTGCATGAGCTGGTCGTAGCGAAGTCGTGGCAGGGTTCCCCTGACCCAGATGAACAGGAACGAGAAGATGGCGACCTTGATGAAGAACCACAAGATCGGCGGCAGCAGCGGCCCGCGCCACCCGCCCAGGAAGAAGAGCGAGGCGAGGGCGCCGAGGGCTATGATGTTGATGTATTCGCCCACGAAGAAGAGCCCGAACCTCATCCCGGAATACTCGGTATGGAATCCGGCGACCAGTTCTCCTTCCGCTTCCGGCAGATCGAAGGGGATGCGCCTGCATTCGGCGATGATGCTGACCAGGAAGATGGCGAAGGCGAGCGGCTGGTACACGATGAAGGGCATCTGCGCCTGCGCGTTGACGATGTCCGAGAGCCTGAACGACTTGGCGAGCATCACCACCGGGACCAGCGAGAGCCCCATGGAAAGCTCGTAGGAGATCAGCTGGGACAACCCGCGGATGCTCCCCAGGAGCGAGTATTTCGAGTTGGAGGCCCAACCTCCGAGGGCGATGCCGTAGACCGCTATGGACGAGAGCGCCAGGAAAAACAGCACCCCGACGTCGAGGTCGGTGACCTGCAGGTTGACCTCCCGGCCGAATAAGACCATGGGAGCGCCCACCGGGATAATGGCAAAGGTGAGGATCGCCGGGATGGCTGCCATGGCCGGGGCGAGCGAGAAGAGGAGACGGTCGGCGGCGCTCGGGATCATGTCCTCCTTGGTGAGCATCTTGATCACGTCGGCGAGGGGCTGCAAAAGTCCCATCGGCCCGACCCGGTTCGGCCCGATGCGGTCCTGCATCCACCCCAGGATGCGCCGCTCGGCCAGCACCAGGTAGGCGGCCAGCGTCAGGATGACGAAGAAGAGCACCAGTATCTTCCCCACCATCAAGGCTATGTCGATGGCATCCCAGGTCATGTTTTCGCCCAATCCAGCACCCGAACCCCTTCGCCTTCAGGGTCGAGATCCTTCAGCCTGCCCCATTTGCCAAGCAGCGGGTCGACGATCTGCTCTCCGCCGAGTCTTTCGATCAGCCCGGCCATCACCCGCCAGACATCCTGCTCCGCTCCCCCCGGTACCTCCTGTCGGTGCACCCGGGGAGGATGCAGTCGGCTCGCCTCCTGCGCGCTGCCGTAGTACTTCGGGTCCAGGCCCTTGAGCGGGAGGCCGGGGCGTTTGGTGCTCCGGAAGCGCTGGGCCCTTCCCTCGTAGTTGATGGCCGTCCCGTCTGACTCCAACCAGGGGGTGGTGGGGAGGAAGACGGTCCCGTTCCGGACGGTTTCGCCGTTACGCCAGTCGGCGCAGACCAGTACCGGGATTCCGCCCAGCGTAGATTGCGGGACGTCGGCCTCGAAGCAGACGATTCCCTTGACCTTTCCGGCAGCGGCGAGTTCGGAGAGGGAGGTCGTCTTCCGCTCAAGCGCCAGCAACCCCACCCCCAACCCGTTCGGTCCCGGCTGCAGCATCACGAGCTTTGCGCCGCTGGAGGCGACCTGTGCCAGCAGTTCGGGATCCCTGTTTCCCGAGCCGCAGATGAAGATCTTCCCGGAGCCTCCGTTGGGCGGCACATCGTCCAGCGAGGCGACTGCCGTGTACTTGAAAGGGATCTCTTGGTGCGAAGTCGCGGCCACCGCGCCGACGACGAAAATCTGTGCGCCGGCCAAAAATGCCTTCCGCACGGAGAGCGCCAGCATCGCCCCTTCCTCCATCAGATCGCAGGAGAGGATGACGATGCAGGTGGCGCTTTCCAGGTCGCGCAGGCAGGCGGCATTCTGCTCGTTGAGGAGCCTCGCTGCGGCCAGGCTTCCCTCCTGATTGGACTGGTCGGTAAAATAGCAAAGCTGGGAGCCGCCGGTGAGCCGGGCCAGCTCGGCAAGCAGGATCCCCCCCTCCAGCGACATCCGCGGGGAACCGACAAAGGCGAGACTCCCGGCGCCGTGTTCCCGGACGAACTCGAAGATGCGCCGGGCGGCGGCCTCGATCGCCTCGTCGAAGCTGCAGACAGTACCGTCGACCATCGGGTCGCGCGGCCGCTGCGGGTCGTTCAGGGATCCCTTGTCGAAGCGTCCCCGGTCGCAGATGAACCAGCCGTTTACCTGGTCGTTCCTGCGCGCCACGATCTTGATCACCTCGCGCTGGAAGTTCTGCGGCGAGGTGTTGCAGCCGACGGAGCAGTGCTGGCAGACGGAGGGAGCGAACTCGTAATCCCAGTAGCGCGCGCGGAAGCGGCCGGTCTTGTCGGTGAAGACTCCGGTGGGGCAGATATCGACCAGGTTGCCCGAGAATGGGGATTCCAGGGGACCTTCCTCGAACCTGCCGAAATAGACCCGCCCCGCGCTCCCGGTGACGCCGAAGTCGGTGCCACCGGCGTAGTCCTGGTAGAACCTGACGCAGCGGTAGCACTCGATGCAGCGGTTCATCTCGTGGGAGATACCTTCGCCGAGGTACTGGTTCATGAAGGTCCGTTTCTTCCCCTGGTACCTGCGGCGGCCGTGCCCGCCGGCGATGGTGAAGTCCTGCAGCAGGCATTCGCCACCCTCGTCGCAGACCGGGCAATCGTGCGGGTGGTTCATCATCAGCCACTCGATGACCAGGGCGCGCAGTTTCAGCGCCTCCGGGTCCTGCGTGGAGACCACCATGCCGTCCTGGGCCGGGAGCGAGCAGGACATCTGTATTCCCTTCACCGGGCCGTCCAGAAGCTTCACCGCGCAGAGCCTGCAGGCGGCGGCGATGGCGAGCGCCGGGTGGTAGCAGAAGTGCGGGATGGTGATCCCGACGCTTCGCGCCGCCTCCAGCACGCTCGTCCCCGGCGGGACTTCCACCGGTATGTCGTCGATGATCAGCTTCGGCATGTTGGCTCTTTTGTTTCCTCTTGAATGTCACTGTTACAGGGGGGGCGGACCCATCCCCCTCGTGGCCTCCGCCTTGAAGGGGGAGGGACTCTCCGGGAGAAGACCGCGGTGAGTCTGCTTTGGGCGCGTCCTGGCTCCCCTCGCCCTCCGGGAGAGGGGCTGGGGGTGAGGGCGGTGATCGCGGCAGGAATGCCGCTCCTACTGGTAACGGGTCCAGTCTCCCCCCTTTAGCAAAGGGGGGGAGGCGGGATTTGCCTTGCGAAGCTGGTGAAATCAAAGGGGGAGTAGGGGCGAATGATTATTCGCCCCTACCTCAACGGACACCGCTTCTTGGTAATATGCTCCCGGACCTCGTCCTCGAAGTGGTTCAAAAGCCCGTCCAGCGGCGCCATGGCGCCGGGGGCAAGGGCGCAGAACGAGTAGTTCAGGTACTTGATGTGTTCCCGCAGGATGTCGATGTCCCCATCCTCCCCGCGTCCGGTCTCGATCCTGGTCAGGATCTCCTTGACGAAGGGGAGCCCTTCCCTGCACGGCGTGCACCAGCCGCACGACTCGCGGGCGAAGAAGGTGATGAGGTTGAGGGTCGCTTCCACCAGGCAGTGCCCCTCGTCGAAGACGATGACCCCGCCGGAACCCAGCCGGGAGCCCACCTTGGCGACGGTGTCGAAATCCATCGGCACCTTCAGGTGGTCCGGGGTCAGGAACTGGGTCGAGGCGCCTCCCGGGATGCAGGACTTGAACTTCTTCCCCTCGCGCATCCCGCCGCACGGTCCGTCGATCAGTTCGCCTAGCGTGGTGCCGATGGGGAGTTCGACGCAGACGCGCTTTGCCACCGACCCGCTCACGCAGAAGAGCTTGCTCCCGGCCCCCTCCGGGTTCAGCGCCAGCCCTTTGAACCACGCTGCGCCGTTGGCTACGATGGCCGGGATGTTCGCCAGGGTCTCCACGTTGTTCACCACGGTCGGACCGTTCCAGAGTCCCTTCACCGCCGGGAACGGCGGTTTCTGCCGCGGGTTCGGGCGTTTCCCCTCCAGCGCGTTGATCAGCGCGGTCTCCTCGCCGCAGATATAGCGGCCGGCCGAAAGATGGAGGTCGAGGTCGATGTTGTGGTCAGTGCCGAGTATCCTTTCCCCGAGCAGTCCCGCCTTCTTAGCCTCCGTGATGCCGCGGGCCAAGTTTTCCGCCGCCTTCTCGTACCCCTTCCGGATGAAGATGAAGGCGTGGCGGACGCCGAGGGCGTAGCAGGCGAGCGTCATCCCTTCGATCAGGCTGTACGGGTTATGCTCCAGCAGGACCCGGTCCTTGTAGGTTCCCGGCTCCATCTCGTCGCAGTTGCAGATGAGCCAGCGCGGGCCGGGGAGGTCACGCGGCACGAAGGACCATTTCTTCCCGGTGGGGAAGCCGGCGCCGCCGCGTCCGCGCAGCCCGGAGTCCATCACCGTCTGCTGCACCTCGGCCGGCGACATCCCGGAGAGCGCCTTCTGCAGCCCCTGGAATCCCCCTTCCTCCCGGTACTCCTCGAAGGTCACCGGGCGGTTCGGGCGGTTATGTCTGAAGAGTGGGAGTTCCATGGAATCCTTATCCATTACCAATTACGCCGCAGGGTGTCGCTTCACTCCGTGGCAACTCCCTCATCCGCCCCTTCGGGGCACCTTCTCCCGGAGGGAGAAGGATTCAGATCCCCCTCGCCCTCCGGGAGAGGGACGGGGTGAGGGCGCTTCTTATGCCTTTTGCCGCTCCAGCTCCAGTATCTCGTCCACCAGCTCCGGCGTCAGCCTCCCGTAGGGGGTGCCGTCCACCGACATGGCCGGGCCGTCGCCGCACATCCCCATGCAGCAGCAGGGTATCAGCGTGAACATGCCGTCGGCGCTGGTCCCTCCCAACCCCACCCCGAGCCGCTCCTTCAGGTGGGTGATGATCCCCTGGCAGTCGGCGCACCAGCAGGAGATGGAATCGCAGACGTGGATCACCTTCCTGCCGACCGGACGCCGGTAGATCATCTCGTAGAAGGTCGCCAGTTCCTCCACCTGCAGCGGCGACAGGCCGAGAAGCCCGGCAGCCTCGACCACCGCCTCGTCGGTCAGCCAGCCGTAATGGGCCTGCAGCTCTTTCATCACGTCCACCGCCGCCTCGCGCGGGGTGATCGCCTCGGCTACCCTGGTTTCGAGAGATGTCTTCAGCGCTTCGGGTATCATCCCTTTTCTGCTCCTTGCAACCTGCTTGACCTACCTGTCCAGGTCCGCCAGGACGAAGTCTATCGACCCGATGATGGCGAGGAAGTCGGACACCAGCCAGCCGCGGCTCAGGATCGGCAGCGACTGGATGTGCGGGAAACTGGGGGTCCTGATCCTCATCCGGTAGGCGGTGTGCTGCCCGTCGGAGACGGCGAAGTAGCCGTACTCCCCCTTGGGCGCCTCGATGGGCGCGTAGCACTCGCCCCTGGGGGGCGACATGCCCCGGGTGGAGTTCACGAAGTGATGGATCAGCGACTCGATGTCGTTCAGCGTGTCGTGCTTTTGCGGTAGCACGTAGCGGTAGTCCCGAGAAATCCAGCGCCCCCCCGGCATCCCGGCCGCCGCCTGCTTCACGATGGCGAGGGACTGCCTCATCTCTTCCATGCGCACCAGGTAACGGGCGTAGCAGTCGCCACCCTGGGCGGTCGCGACCTCGAAGTCGAAGCGGTCGTACCCGCCGTAGGGCATCGTCTTGCGGAGGTCCCAGGCGAAGCCGCAGGCGCGCAGGTTCGGCCCGGTGATTCCCCACTCCAGCGCCTGGTTCAGCGTGATGGCGGAAACGCCCTTGAGCCGCGCCGTGAAGATCGGGTTGGCGGTCAGGAGTTTCTCGTACTCGGCGAGCCTCGGCGGGAACCAGTCGATGAAGGCCTGCACCTTTTCCTGCCACCCCTGCGGGAGGTCCTCGGCGACCCCGCCGATCCGGAACCACGCCGGATGCATCCTCCCGCCGGTGACGCTCTCCACGATGTCGAAGATCTTCTCGCGGTCCGTGAAGGTGTAGAAGACCGGGGTCATGGCGCCCAGGTCGGCGGCGAAGGTACCCAGCCAGACCAGGTGATTGGCGATCCGGAACAGCTCGCAGAGCATGACCCTGATGTACTGCGCCCGCTCCGGGACCTCGATGCCGCATAGGGTCTCGACGGAGTTGACATAGGCCATGTTGTTCTGCACCCCGGCGAGGTAATCGACCCGGTCGGTGTACGGCATGTACTGGTGCCAGTTCTGGCGCTCCCCCATCTTCTCGGCGGCGCGGTGGTGGTAGCCGATGTCCGTGTCCATGTCAACGATCTCCTCGCCGGAGAGCTTGAGGACGAAGCGGATGACGCCGTGGGTGCCGGGGTGCTGCGGGCCGAGGTTCAGGATCAGGGTCTCGTCGTCCACGCGGTCGAAGAAATCCCCTCCCGGGAGGGCCTTGTGCGTGCGCGCCTCTTCAACGGTGTAGGGCGCCATCTCGGTCGCCCTGGAGGGATGCTCCTTCCTGAGCGGATGCCCCACCCAGTCGGGCGGCATCAGGATCCTCCTGAGGTTCGGATGCCCGTCGAAGCGGATGCCGAACATGTCGTAGGCTTCGCGCTCGTACCAGTTCGCCACGGGGAAAACGGAGGTGACGCTCGGGATGTCCGGATGGCTCCCTTCCAGCTCGGTCTTGATCCTGATCCTGCCCGGGGTTTCGAAGCAGGTGAGGTGGTAGTTGACGGTGAAGTCCCGGAACTTGTCCCGGTCGCGCCGGCACGACTCGTCCACGCAGGCGATGTCCTCCAGGCGCCGGAAGGGGGAGTCCTTCCGCTCCTTCAGGTGCCTCAAAAGTTCGGGGATGAGCCGGGATGGGGCGCGGTAGGTGAGCATGTCGGCGGCGGAATCGTCCGGCGCCACCTCGCCGCCGAACGCGGCCTGCAGTTCCTGCCCGAGGCCGAAGTCGGGGTAGGGGACCCTCGGCTGCTTGGGGCGCCAGAGTTCGTCCGAGCGCGGCGCCGCGAAGTACGGATGCTGCATGGAGCTGCCGCGCACGGCGGTCCCCTCCATCCCGGGGCCGCGCGGGTCGCGCGTCTTGGTGACGCCGTCGGTGAGGATCGGCGCCACGGTCCCCTGCGTCCCGCCGCGCATGTGGAGCACCGGGCGGGTGGGGCGCTCCTCGCTCCTGATCTTCTTCTGCAGCAGCATGAGCCCATCCAGGAAGGACTCCGGCCGCGGCGGGCACCCGGGGATGTAGAGGTCGACCGGAAGTATCTGGTTCACCCCCTGCACCACGCTGTAGACGTCGTACATGCCGCCGGAGTTGGCGCAGCTCCCCATGGAGATGACCCATTTCGGCTCCGCCATCTGCTCGTAGAGCCTCAGGATGCTGGGGGCCATCTTCTTGAAGACGGTACCTGCGATAACCATCAGGTCGGATTCACGGGGGGTTCCGCGCAGCACCTCGGCGCCGAAGCGCGAGACGTCGTAGCGGGAGGTGAAGGAGGTCATCATTTCGACGAAGCAGCAGGAAAGGCCGAAGAACATCGGCCAGAGAGAATTCGCCCTCCCCCAGTTGATCAGGTCGTCCAGGGAGGCGAGTACGACATTATCGGGTATTTTCTCGTCGTCCATTTCGCTCACGGCTGCTCCTTACCGCGTACGCGCATGGCCGACGGCCCCCAATCCAGCCCCCCCTTCATCCAGAGCCAAACGAGCCCCAGGAGAAGCACGGTGATGAATACGGTGATGTGAACCAGCCCCGGGATTCCGAGAAGATCCCACGACGTGGCCCAGGTGAGTATGAAGGCGCCTTCGACGTCGAAGACGATGAAGAAGATGGCGATCAGGTAGAAGGGGACCTGCGAGGCGTGCCGGGCGCTCCCGGTGGGGATCATTCCGGATTCGAAGGGGATCTTTTTATCGGCTGCGTCTTTGCCTGAACCGAGGTAACGAGCCGCCAGAAGGAGCGCGCCGATGAGCCCCACCGCGATCGCGGTGTATATGGCAAGCGGGATCAACTCGACCTGCTGCGCGGTAACTGGCATGTTGACCTTTCAATGAGAATATTGGGGCTTTTTAGTACCCGTATAATCTAGCGTAGCGCCGCTGAAAGTCAATGGTTCCGCAACATCTTGGGGTGCGTGACGGGTCGTGCTATGTCATGAGAATCTTGCTTTTCATTATGAGGATCTCAAAGGCCATCGAGGCCTTGTTCAGCAGTTTTTGCAATTCGGGAAGTTTATCGTTCATCGGCTGGTTCCCCCCCTCGATGTAGAGGACCGCAACTACCCGTCCCATCATCATCAACGGGAGCAGGAGGTTGTTAAGGGGCGTCCCGGCTCCGACGGTCTGCAGCAGGAACCTGTTGGCCGGAGTCGGCGCCATGGGGCCGAGGTGGTGAGTCTTGGTCTCCTCCACAACCTTGAGTGCGGACGGTTCCAAGAGCGAGATCTCCACCGCATCGAACTTGGGCACAAGCTTTGTCCCAACCTGCGCCACCCACCCTGTCGCCTTTCCCCCCTTGATCAGGAAGAGGGCGACCCGGTTGAACTGCTGGCCGAGGTGTCCGATGATCAGGTCCGCGATGTCGTCCCTGTTGTGGGCGTGGGCCAGGCCTTTAAGGACGCCGTCGGAGCTGTAATCCTTGTGGCGCTCCAGCGAGGGGCTGACCACGACCTTGAGCGTCGGCTCGGGCTCGTCCGGGTCGCTGAAATTTTCGAGTTCTTCCAGAAGGGGAAGCTCCAGGGCATCGGGCTCTTCGGCGACACCCCATCCTTCCGTGACCGCGGCTGCCGCGTCGGCATTGACTGCCGCTTTGACGGCAGGAGCGTGGACTACGGATAGCCGGGGGGACGGCGCCGCGTTGTGGCTATGGGGTGTGTGCGGGGGATCGGGCTGGGCATGGGGCTCAGGGGGCTGGGGGGGCGGGTTGTGCAACGCCCTGTTCCTGCTTTGCCCCTGCACCTTGATGTAGCGCATCTCCCGCTTTATCTTGTAATGCTTCTCCATCGCGCTCACCATCCGGAGTTCGGGGGCGATGACCGGTACGACGATGTAGCCCGTGGCGAAGGAAATCTCGTCTACGGCGGCGAAGTCGGTGGGGTCGACCATGGCCAGGGTGAGCTTGCGGTTGTTGACCGCGATCGGCATGACCCGGTGTTTTCTGACCGTCTCTTCGGGGATGAGTCTGAGCACCTGGGGAGGGATGTCCATCAACTGTTCCGGAGCGGCATGGGGAATGCCGATCCTCTTGCTCAGGAAATGGGCCAGATCGTGCTCATCCAGGTACCCCATTTCCACGAGATTCGTGCCGAAACGACCGCCGAAGATCGCCTGTCCTTTCAGGGTCTCTTCGAGTTGGGCCGTCGTGATTTTTCCCGCTTTTACCAGCAATTCACCTAATCGCATGCAGCAAGGGCCTCCAACGATTCCATATCAGGTAAGCGTGCGTACCAAACATCCGGGAACGGATCGCGACATCGTCTCCCTGTGTCTGTGCCCGGGACGGCTTCCCGGCAGGACAGTGTCTATCCGTCGGTAATTTAGAACTCCCGCGACGCTATGTCAACAGCAAACAGGGCTGTCGCCGGTGGCAGGAAGGGAGTCGGGGAATACTTTCATGCCTCCGCGAGATTCACCACGGTCCGCCCGCGCAATTCCCCCTTCAGCATGGCCGTGAATTTCTCCTCGAGCCCGGTGAGGGAGACCTCTGCTGCGCTTTCCATGACCTGAGAAGGCCTCCACTTCGTTGCCAGCTGCTGCCATACCTCTTGCCTCATGTCCGTCGGGGCGTGGGCCGAATCTATCCCGAGCAGGGAGACGGAACGCAGTATGAACGGGAAGACGTTCAGCGGCAGGTCGGGCGACCCGGCCAGCCCGCAGCAGGTGACAACGCCTCCGTAGCTGGTCGACTTGATTGCGGCGGCGAGGATCGGCCCGCCGACGACGTCGACCACCCCGGCCCAGCGCTCCTTCAAAAGGGGACGATCGGAGTTGCGCATGAAGTCGTCGCGGCTCATCACCTGCCGTGCCCCGAGACCGTGCAGGAACTCCGTTTCCGACTCTTTCCCGGTGACCGCGACCACCTGGTATCCGGCCTTGGCGAGTATCGACACGGCGATGCTTCCCACCCCGCCGGTGGCGCCGGTCACCATGATGTCGCCCGACTCGGGCCGGACCCCGGCCGCCGCCAGCCGGTGGAGCGAGAGCCCAGCAGTGAGGCCGGCGGTGCCGATGATCATGCTTTCCTTCAGGGAGAGGGCGGCGGGAAGCCTTACCGCCCACGAGGAGGGGACGCGGATGTACTGGCCGTAACCTCCGGCGGTGTCCATCCCGAGGTCGTAGCCGGTGACTATGACCGGCTCGCCGGCCTCGAAGGCCCCGTCGCTACAGGAGACGACCTCGCCCGCGGCGTCGATGCCCGGCGTGTGTGGGTAGTTCCTGGTGACACCGGGGCGCCCCATGGCGGAGAGGGCGTCCTTGTAGTTGAGCGACGAGAAGTGCACCTTGACCAGCAACTCGCCAGGCGGCAGCTCGTCCACCGACCTGGTCCTTATCTGGCGGGTGAACTGGCCGGGTGCTGTTTCCTCGGTCACCAGTGCGCGAAAGTTCTCCGGCATCATAGCTTAGCTCCTGTTTTTAGGTGCTGCGAATCAGGATATCCCGGTTATCTCATACTCCGTCTTCCCGATCCGCACGGTATCGCCGACAAAACTGCCTATCAGGTCGTTGCCAAGGGGGGAGTTCACCGTTATTACAAGGATCTCCTCGCCATCTAGCTGCAGCTTCAGTCCCCCCTCCTCAGGTCCGATGAAGAGGGTTCTCTCCGTCCCTTCCCTGGACTCGAGCGTCACCAGGGCCGTCAGCCGGATGGGCGCCTCATCGGGGAACTGCTGCAGCGCGAGTGTACGGTAGGCATGCAGTGCGCGCTTCAGCTCCTGAGCCCGGTTTGCCTGCCCCTGGGCCAGGTAGGAAGCCTCCAGGCTCAGCGTGTCGTACTTGTTGTCCGGGATGTTTTCCTCGTGGATCGATGCTTCATGTGCGTTCCTGGCCGCGCTCGTCAGGACCGCCAGGTCCGCCGCCAGCCTCTCGATGATCAGCCGGTGAATGCGTTGTTTTCTGGTTGTTGCTATGGGAGGTTACCTTCCTTTGCTCTATATAGGAGTCAACCCCGCCGGGAGCGTTTGCGGCTCCCGAGCGGGGTGCTTCGAATGGGGTGGGGTTGTTTAACTCAAGGGGTGCGCCCTTGCCGGTGCCCGCGATAGTATAACTTCAGGTGGGGATCTGTCATCGAAAAAATGGCGGGTCAACGATCGAAGTACCAGTTCGCGCCAAAGAGGTGCATGTTCAGCCCTGGATTGGGGCTGCCGTTGAAACCGGCGTTGGACATGTGCTGGAACCGGTAGGACAGCCCGAAATCCCGGAGGACGCGGTAGCTGATCTCTGCATGCGAGATGAACTGCTCATTGCCGTTATAATCGCGGGTCCCGAACCGGTCGCGGTTGAGTACGGCGCCGCTGATGCCGAGGTCGATTTCCACGGGAAATCCCGGGTTGCCAAGGCCAAACGACGGACCGATTGAGCCTATGAACCCGTACTCCCCCTGGCTCCTCAAAGCCCCTGCCGTCAAGCCGACCTTGGTGGATATGCCCCACCCGGCCCTGTTCCGCAGTTCCCACGGCAGTATGTAGGTCACGAAAGCCTCGTACTGTGTGGCGCCCTTGTCCTTTGTGTCGACGGCGAACCCGCCACGAACCCCAAGCGTGCCCCAGTGCCCTTCAGCTGCAGCCAGCATGTCCGGGCAAACGGAAAGACCGAGTGCGATGAGCAGCAAATACATTAGTGGTCTCATGGGCCCGCTCCTCTTTAATATTAATTGAACCCAATTATACAAATGAAACCGGCATGCCGTCAAATTCAATGACAGCAACTTCTCCCCTCGCCCTCCCCGGCCCTCACTGCCGTTAAGTTAAGAGCTTTACCCGCTACTGACTTACTCCTCCCCCCAGGCTGGGAGGGGGGAAGACTAGCGGCTTCAGCGAAGAACCGGAGTAGGGGCGAATGATTATTCGCCCCTACCCTCCCCCTCCGGGGGCGGGGACCGCTTTGTCAAGACAGATAGGGGCTCAAGTTCCTTAACTTAATGGCAGTGACCCCGGCCCTCCCCTTGAAGGGGAGGGGGAGATTGTGATAGCGGAAGATCGGTTCTAATCCGGTGAGAGGATGTCACGTATTCTCTCCTTGCGGAACAAGGGCGGTGGAGGTACTATGTTCTTAATTAACAACATGAATGTTGGGTTCAGATGAAGGAGGAGTGGACCAGAGGGAGGTGGCCATGAAAGGGTACGAACTGGTAAAGCTGATCAACAGTGAAAAAGGCGCCCACCCCGACCGCGTTTTCATCAAGTGGTGGAGGAAAGAGGAGGACTTCGTCGATTTCGATCTCGTCGGGAGGTTCCTGCAGAACTTGAACGACGGTGCGGAAATCGGGGGGTTCGACCTGATCGACCAGGACGAAATGTGGCGCACCCTGCAGAATCGATGCGGGGGGAGGGTCCACAAGGAACAGCGGGACGGAGATTGGGTCCTGCGCTGGACGCCGCCGAAAGGTGTCAAGGTGGAGGAGAAACTGTCGGAATACCCATACACGCCGGAATCACTGCTGAAAATCCTCGACGCAGAGACTGACTACAACTACGTCGACTGAAATTAAATAGACAGCATGTTCTGCCGTCAGTGCAGGCTGGCGAAGAAAGGGGCGAGTGAATCGCCCCTTTTCTATTTTCGGGTTGAGGCTATCTCCCCTTGGCGAGCATCTTGAAAAAGTCGAGCACCTTGTCCGGGTGTTCGGACGCCTTGGGGATCTTGGGCCAGTGCTTGATGACGATGCCGTCGGGAGAGATGACCACGGTGGAACGGATGGAACCGATGGCGGTTTTGCCGTACTGCACCTTTTCGCCGTATGCGCCGTACGCTTTCATGACCGATGCGTCAGGGTCCGAAAGGAGCGTGAAAGGAAGCTTGAACTCTGCGATGAACTTGTCGTGGGACTTCAGCGAATCCTTGCTGACCCCGAGAAGCACGGCGCCCATCTGTTCGAACAGCGGGTGCAGCTTTGCGAACCCTATCGCCTCGGCGGTGCAGCCCGGCGTGTTGTCCCTGGGGTAGAAGTAGAGAACGACGATCCTTCCGGCATATTCCTTCAGCGAATGCTCTTTCCCATCGCTCCCCTGCAGTTTGAAGTCCGGAGCTTTCTGCCCTTCCAAAAACATATCCCGCCTCCTTGAATGTCCTGTCTCAAACTCCCTCATTAGCCCATACACCATAGCAGAGTGAGGGCGATTGGCAAAGTTCAATATCGGCAGTTGTCAGTGGTTGGAATTCGGGTTATGCTCCGCCCGGTGAAGTTGGAGGAGGGGATAGATGGACGGCATCATAGAGGCGGCAGGTGCGCCCGAGCGGTGGCATCATTTCACCGGG
Organism: Geobacter sp.; assembly: GCA_003490025.1. Lineage (GTDB taxonomy): Bacteria > Desulfobacterota > Desulfuromonadia > Geobacterales > Geobacteraceae > Geomonas. Next base: position 79,125 of record DNJC01000032.1, read on the forward strand.
GTGCTGCTGGTGATATCGCTGGCGGTGCTGCAGGGGCGGGTCGGGAGGGCAGGGGCTTTCTGGCAGATCTGCTGGGCGCTTCCGGGGACTCTGCTGCACGAGCTTTCCCACCTGGTCCTTGCCGCTGTAACCGGGGGAAGGCCGGTAGGCTTCAGCGTCATACCGCGTCGTGAAGCGGGGAGCGGCGCCACGGCGCGCTGGGTGCTCGGTTCCGTGACCATCAGTCGTTCAGGGCCTGTTTCCGCGCTTCCGTCGGCCCTGGCGCCGTTGCTTCTGAATGTGGTTGCCTACTATCTGTATGTCGGATGGGGAGGATGGTTCCCCGCGGATCTACCGCACACGCTGTTGATGTACGTCGTCATTTATGTTTTCAGTTACAGCTCGATACCGTCGGGGCAGGATGTGAAGGTGGCGCTGTCGAGTCCGGCGGGAGTGTTGTTGTACGGGTTGCTGGGTGGAGTTGGCTGGTATCTGTGGCGGCAGGGTGCTTAGGGTTTGTTGCGGGTTTGAGTGCGGGTGCGGTAGAGGCGTTCGGTGAAGCCGCCCTGTTGTTCGAACGCCGAGGCCTGCGCCGCGAGTTGTCGTTCCAGCAGTGAGCATGCGACCGCAATGAGGACCAACGCGGCATTAGCAGCAACCTCGGCGTAGCCAGCCGTGGCAGCACTGGTGGACCCTGTGGACCCTGTGGACCCTGTGGACCCTGTGGACGCTGTGGCAGCGTAAGCTCCTGGCCCACTTCGTCCATGTTGTCCATCGGGTCCACTCAGTCCACGTCCACTTCGTCCATTCTGTCCACCATGTCCACCCCTGCAGGTTTCCACCACCCACCGCGCCACGTCGTCGGCGCTTTTGCAGCGCCTGGCTATCAACTCGCCCCGGCGCGGGTCGGACCGGTCCCAAAGCGGCAGGCCTCGCTGGCGCAGAAAGTCCTGGTAATCCAGCCGGAGCTCTTCCAGACTCGCCCGCGCCACGTTGGTCAGCTTCAGCTCGGTTTTCTTCGAGGTCCCCGAGGCCTGGCTCCCCTCGGCGATATTCTGCACGCCGCTGCGCGCTGCCTGCACCATCTGGTCGTGGGTGCGGCTCCGCTTGCCGATATAACGATCGCAAAACCTCACCGTCACGTCATACGCCAGCTGCGCTAACTGAAAGCTCTTCAGATTTCGGTATCCGCCATGCTGCGGTATGAGAGGGCCATCTTCTGCCATACCACCTCCGCTTGCCATGTCGATTGGACCTCCGCATTTTATCACACGTGCCTGCCCCACACGTGGGGGCGGGGCCAAAAAAAACCGCCTTCCGGAAAAACGGAAGGCGGCCTTGGTGGTAACTTTGCTGCCTGCAGTGGGGTTCGTTTGCTACAGCGTCGCGGCAAGCCTGTCGAACTCCTTGCGGGAACGCACGATGCAGTCCTCCACTGCCATCCCGGCGAAATAGTTGCCGGTTACGCAGAGTTTCCCACCTGCCAACTGCCCGTCCATCTGGTCGGTCAGCTTCTTGTGGCCGACTACGGGCGACGGGAGCTGGCTCTCACGCTGCACCACCTGCTCAAGATCCTCGGGCCTCACGCGCAGCACCTCGGCCATCCGCTTCACCTTCGCCTCGAACGGTAACGCACCTGCCTTGAAGTGGAAGCTGAACCCCCTGTAGGTGTCGTGCGGCACGGTGTCCCGGGAAACGGCGGAATAGAAATCGGCCTGGATCGGGATGATGCCGGCCATGAGCGGCAGCTTCAGCTTGGCTTTCTGCACGGCGGTACCGATGCTCTCTATGTTCTCAACCTTGATCTGGGACAGCACGCGGGCAACTTCGGGCGCGATCTCGCCAGCCAGACGGGCGGCCTCGGGGGGCGGAGTCGCCAACGCGAGCCTCGCGGTCTCGAATCCCTGACCGTCGGCAAGCTCGACAACGAACCCGCTGCCGCTGCTGGCAATGCGGCTTATCTCGGCGCCGGTGACGACGGTGACCCCGCCGGCGACGGAGAGCCTGTCTATCACGCTCGCCAGCCCTCCCTGGAGGGTGAAGCTCTTGATGACGTCCTTTCTCCTGGGACGCTTGTTGAACAGCATGTCTGCGGGGAAATCGTTGGCGCGCTGCGAGATGACGGCGTTGAAGGCAGGTGCGAACACCCTCTCGTAGTTCTTCCGCCCGACGATCTGCCCGTAGTACGAGGCTACGCTTTCACCTTCCTTCTTCAGGGAAAACAGGCGCCATGCGGAGGTGAACAGCTCGGGGAAGGAGAGCTGCGAGGTTATGCTTTTGATTTCGTTGTCCACCAGCATCTTGAAGGAGACCTTTTCCCGGGCGAGGATGCTCCCCATCAGCCCGTGCTGCTCCATCAGGCGAATGAGACCGCCGTAGGAGTTGTAGCAGGTATGTGCCCCCAGTTCGAGCCAGAATCCGGCAGCCTCGCGCTCGAAGCGATGCGAGTGGAAGCATCCCCCGACTCGGCCGCTCTTCTCAATGACCAGCGTGTTCAGACCTGCAGCCGCGGCGTAATTGGCGAAGCTAAGACCGCTGATCCCTGCACCTATGACGATGGCGTCGAATTGCTTCATCTGCAGCTCCTGGTGTTTAAGGTGTATTAATCACGGGCTTATATAAGCCTGCCTGCGACGGCTTGTCAAGGTTTACAACATGTTGACATTGTCCCCCGCACCAATTACATTCTGGACAGCTGATCTCACAGAAAGGAAAGGACTTTTACATGGCCCAAAGGGACTACTACGAGGTGCTCGGCGTCAAAAAAGGGGCCTCTATCGACGAACTCAAAAGGGCGTACCGCAAGCTCGCGGTCAAGTACCACCCGGACAAGAACCCGGGTGACAAGCAGGCGGAGGAACGCTTCAAGGAGATAAACGAGGCTTACGCGGTCCTGTCGGACCCGAAAAAAAAGGAACAGTTCGACCAGTTCGGCTCCACCAACTTCCACCAGCGCTTTTCCCAGGAGGACATCTTCCGCGGATTCAACGTGGACGACATGTTCCGGGACCAGGGCTTCGGCACGGACGACATCTTCTCCCGCATCTTCGGCGATGCGATGCGGCGCCAGCGCGGCGGCGCAGGACGCATGGCGGCCAAGGGGGAAGACTTCTCCATGGAGATCCAGATCACCTTCCGGGACGCGTACGACGGTGCGGAGAAGAGGATCGCCTTCATGCGCGACGGCGTGCGCGAGGAACTCTCCGTGAAGATCCCGGCCGGGATCGAAACCGGCGCGAAGTTGAGGGTCGCCGGCCGCGGCGGCGCCGGTCGCATGGGAGGGAGTGCGGGCGATCTCTACCTGACGGTCCTTGTGGGACCCGACGCGCTCTTCCAGCGCGAGGGCTTGGACATACTCCTCAACCACGAGGTCCGTTTCTCGCAAGCGGTCCTTGGGGGATCGATCGAGGTGCCGACCATGGTGGGGACCAAAAGGATCAAGATCCCGGCAGGGATCCAGCACGGGACGAAGGTGAGGTTGAAGGGGCTCGGGTTCGCGAAGATGGGCGGGCAGGAGCGAGGCGACATGTACGTGCGGATCGCGGTCCACGTCCCGGAAAAACTGACCCACCGACAGCGCGAGCTGGTGGAGCAGCTGGCAGCCGAAGGGCTCTAGCCTCTCGGCCCCCGGTTTTCACCCATCCCCACCCCGACCCTCCCCTTGAAGGGGAGGGGGAGATTGTGATAGCGGAAGATGGTCGCTGATCTGGTAACAAAAAGCCCCCTCCATCTGTCGGACGGAGGGGGCTTTTTTATTTGCCGCTGCAGGGTGCCGCGGGACGGCTACCGGATCTCGATGGCGGCGGAGCTGCGCAGATCCTTCAGCCACTGGGCGAAGCGCTCGTCGGATTTCTTCTTGTAGAGGAGTTCCTCGATGGAGTCCTTCACCTCCTCGAACGGCTTGCCGGTTTCCTGCTTTCTCTCCTCGAGCTTGATGATGTGGATGCCGGCCGGGCTGGTGACCAGGGAACTGACCTCGCCGGGCTTCAGGGCGGCGACGGTATCGCCTATCTCCGGGAGCATGTCCGATTTGCGGAAGCTCCCCAGATCCCCACCGTCCTTGGCGGCTGCGGGATCCTGGGAGTACTGTTTCGCCAGCTCGGCGAAGTCCTTCCCCGCGCGCGCCTGCGCGAGGACGCTGTTTGCCAGGGCCTGCGCCTTGGCCAGATCCTCAGGGCCTCCCTTCTTGTCGACCTTGAAGAATATGTGCCTGGCGTGGAACGTTTCGCTGCCGCCGTAATTGGCCCTGTTCGCCTCGTAGTACTCGCGCATCTCGCGCTCGCCCACCTGGATCTTGGAGCGGACTTCCTGGCTCATCAGCCTGAGGCGCTCCAACTGCTCCTTCAACTGCACCCGGTACTGCGCGAGGCTCAACCCCTGCGCGGCAAGCGCCTGCTCCAGCGTCTCCTGGGACATCCCGTTTTGTTTCTTCACGTCCTCGATGGCGAGCTTCACGTCCTCGTCGGTCACCTTGATGTCGAGTTCGCGGATCTTCTGTTCGATCAGCTTCTTGTCCACCAGCCGGTTCACGGCTGCGCTTCTGAGCCCCATCTTCTCCGAAGGCGGGAGCTTCTCCGCCTCCTTTTGCATCTGGAGGTATTCCTTGTCGACGTCGACAGTCGTGATGATGTCCTCGTTCACGATGGCCGCTATGCTGTCGACCTGCTTCGCCTGGGATAGCGCAGGTGTCAGCGCCAGGAGCGCCAGCAGGGTGATGCCGATGATCTTCTTTGCCATTGATTCTCTCGATTGCGCTTCATGCAGCGCCTCTTTGCAAAAACGGCCGGACTCGCGCCCGGCCGTCTTTTATTGAAAATTTATCCCCGACGCTTAGGGAGCTTTGGTCCCGGCTGCCCCGGCGCCATTCGCCTGGGGGTTCGCGGGGTTGGACTGAAGCCCCTTCAGCGCGTCTTCCTTCACGGAGATCTTCGCGGTTTTCTTCAGGTCGTCCTTGAGTTTCTTGAACACTTCCTGCTGCTTCTCGGGGACGATCGCCGCCTTGATCTGGTCCTTCACCTCTTCAAAGGAGCGCGGACCTGCGGGGCGCTTGCCGGTCACCTTGATGATGTGGTAGCCGAACTTGGTCGGGACGATCCCGGACAGCTGCCCTTCCTTCAGCCCGAAGGCGACGTTTTCGAAGTCGGGAAGCATGGATCCCCTGCCGAACCAGCCGAGGTCGCCACCCTTGGGTGCGGCGCCGTCGATGGACTTCTTCTTGGCAAGCTCCTCGAAGTTCGCGCCGCCCTTCAGCTGCTTCTCGATCTCCTTGGCCTCCGGCTCGGTCTTCACCAGGATGTGGCTCGCCCTGATCTGCTCGCCGGTCTTAAACTTGTCCTGGTTCTTCTTGTAGAATTCCTGCAGCTCGGCGTCGCTCACGTTGGCCGCTTCCTCCACCTTCTTCTTCAGGAACGCCTCGACGATGACCCGCTTCTTCAGGTCCTCGAGCTTCGCGGCAACCTCCGGGGTGCTGTCGATGCCGTCCTTCTTCGCCTGCTGCATGATCAGCTCGCGCACGACCATGGTGTCGATCATCTCTTTCTTACCCTCGGCCGTCTCGGTCATCGGCTTCAGGTACGGAGGAAGGGTCTCCTGCTCCTTGTAGAAATCGTTGTCGGTTATGGCGGTGCCGTTAACCTCGGCCAGAACGACCCCCTTGCCGGGGCCTTTTTTCGCTTCGGTTGTCGCCTGCTGCTTGCAGCCGGTGGCGGCGACACAGAGCGCGAGTAAGATCACAGTGGCGGTTTTTCTAAAATGCACGGTTAGCTCCTTTGTCAAGTCCGTAAGTATCTTCCAATCCGCGAACGCTAGCATATCAGAGTAGGCATTTCAAGAGATTTCTGGCTTCCGCGAGTACCCCGTCGAAGGAGCTGTCGGCGATGCGCGCGTAGAGACGGAACTCCGGTGTGAAGCGGTATTTCCCCTTTCCCTTTCTCAAGAGCGAGGTGATGGAATCGGGGGAGACCGGGGTCCTTTCGTGGAAGGAAAGGACCAGGTCGTTTCCGGCCACCTCGATCTCCTTCACCAGCAGCCGCTTCAGCATGACCCTGATCCGCATCACCTCCAGGAGGTAGGTGGCGGCGACCGGAAGCTGGCCGAAGCGGTCCACCATCTCGGCGCGGATGTCGTCGATCTCGGCCTCGTCCGCCGGCTGGGTCAGCTTCTTGTAGATCATGAGCCGCTGGTTCGGGTCCCTCACGTAATCTTCCGGGATGAAGGCCGGAACCTTCAGCTTTATCTCCGGCTCCACCCGCTCGGGGAGGGCCTCACCCTTCAGCGTCCGCACCGCCTCGTCGAGAAGCTCCGCGTACAGCTCGAAGCCCACCGCCGCGATGTCGCCGCTTTGGCGCGCGCCGAGGAGGTCGCCGGCGCCGCGGATCTCCAGGTCGTGGGTGGCGATCCTGAAGCCGGCGCCCAGTTCCGTCAGCTCCTGCAGGATCTTGAGCCGCTCCCGGGCCTCGGGCGAGATCGATCCCTCCCCCGGGATGAGGAGATAGGCGTAGGCGCGGCTCTTGGAGCGCCCGACCCTCCCCCTCAGCTGGTAGAGCTGCGACAGCCCGAAGGTGTCGGCGCGGTTCACGATCAGCGTGTTGGCCGTCGGGATGTCGAGCCCGCTCTCGATGATGGTGGTGCAGAGCAGCAGGTTAGTCTCCCCGTGCATGAAGGAAAGCATCACCTGCTCCAGCTCCTTCTCCGCCATCTGCCCGTGGCCTACGGCGATACGCGCCTCCGGCACGATCCGCTTGAGTTCCTCGGCCATGGCCCCTATGGTCTGCACCCGGTTGTGGACGAAGAAGATCTGCCCGCCGCGCCTGAGCTCCCTCAGCACCGCCTCCCTGATCAGCTCGTCCGAGGAGCGGGAGACGAAGGTCTTGATGGCGAGCCGGTCCACCGGCGGCGTGTCGATGATGGAGAGGTCGCGTATCCCCATGAGCGACATGTAGAGCGTGCGCGGGATCGGGGTCGCGGTGAGGGTGAGGATGTCCACGACCGCCCGGAACTGCTTGAGCCGCTCCTTGTGCGCCACGCCGAAACGCTGCTCCTCGTCGACGATGAGCAACCCCAGGTCCTTGAACTCCACGTCCTTTTGCAGGAGGCGATGGGTCCCGATGACGATGTCCACGTTCCCCTTTTTCACCCCTTCGAGGATCTGCTTTTGCTGCTGCGGCGTCTTGAAGCGCGAGAGCATCTCGACCCGGACCGGGTAATCCTTGAGCCTTGCCGAGAAGCTCTCGACGTGCTGCTGGGCGAGGACGGTGGTCGGCACCAGGATCGCCACCTGCTTGCCGTCGAGTGTCGCCTTGAAGGCCGCGCGCATGGCGACCTCGGTCTTGCCGTAGCCGACGTCGCCGCAGACCAGCCGGTCCATCGGGCGCGGGCTTTCCATGTCCGCGATCACCTGGTCGATGGCGCTCGCCTGGTCCGGTGTCTCCTCGAAGGCGAAAGAGGCCTCGAAGGCGCGGTACATGTCGTCGCCCGGGGAGAACCTGTGCCCCTGCTGCACCTCGCGCGCCGCGTGGATCTTCAGGAGCTCGGCCGCCATCTCCTGCACCTCGGCTCTCGCCTTCGCCTTGGCCTTTTCCCATCCCGCGGCACCCAGGCGGTCGAGCTTCGGCTGAATACCCTCGGCCCCCACGTAGCGCTGCACCAGGTTGATCCGGTCCACCGGGAGGTAGAGCTTGTCGCCGCCGGCGTACTCGAGGAGCAGGAAATCCCCCTCCATGCCGGTAAGGCTCAGGTGCTCGAGACCGCGGTAGAGCGCCACCCCGAAGTCCAGGTGCACCATGTGGTCGCCCGGCTTCAGCTCGGCGAGGGAGGTGAGGAGCTGCTGCTTCTTCGCCTCGGAGAGGCCGCGCCTCTTCACCCTCTTCCCGAAGATCTCCTCCTCGGCGACCACGACCAGGCGTTCGTCCTTCAGGCGGAAGCCGCGGGAGATCTCGCCGATCAGGATCTCGACCCGCCCGGGAGGGCGGTTGGCGGCGGCCGGGAAGCGCTCCTCGGAGAGTTCCAGCGGAAGGCGGTAATGGGAGAGGAGTTCGTAGAGCCTCCTCGCCTGCCCCGGCTGGTGGCAGGGAACCAGCACGCGGTTGCCGGCGGCGATCCAGGAGACGATCTTCTCGGTCAGCGGGCCGAGCATCCTTTCCCCTTCGGGCGTCGCCTCCAGCTTCAGGTCGGCGTTTCCGGCGCAGGAAAGCGGGAGCTTCTCTCCCCCTTCCCCCTCGATCTCCAGGCGGGGAAGCTCCAGGCGCCGCCCGGAGGCGAGGATCTCTTCCAGCTCATCGGGGGTGAGGTAGAGTTCGGCCGGGTCGCCGGTGATGGTGTCGCGAAGCTCCGCCCGGTTCAGGGCGGCCGCAAGCTCGGACCGGAACTCCTCGCCCGCATCGTGGAGGGCCGCCGGGTCGAGGAGCACCCGGATGGCGCCGGGACCGGCATAATCGAGCACCGTCTCGAGGCCGGGGTGGAAAAGCGGTTGCAGGAAGTCGATCCCCGGCGGGTAGATGGCGTGCTGCAGCTGCTCCAGCAGCTCGCGGCGCCGGTCGGCCCCGATGCCCAGGTGGTCGCAGCGACGCTTGAGCCTGGGCGCGAACTCCTTGAGCACGGCGTCTGAGAGGATCACCTCGCGCGACGGCAGGAGCACCAGCTCGGGGAGCGGCTCCAGGGAGCGCTGGGTGACCGGGTCGAAGAGCCGCATGGTCTCGACCAGGTCGCCGAAGAATTCGATCCGGACCGGCTTTCCCTGGTCCGGCGGGAAGATGTCGAGTATCCCGCCGCGCACGGAGAAGGAGCCGCGGTCCTCCACCAGCGGCACGTGGGAGTAGCCGAGCTTCACCAGCTTCTCCACCAGGGTCTCCCGCTCCAGCTCCTCCCCCGCCATCAGGTACTGGCAGACCTCCCCGAGCGTCTCGCGCGGGATCACCCGCTGCAGGGCGCTCGCCAGGGGTAGAACGACGACGCGCGCCGCGCCGTCCATGAGAAGCACCAGCGCGTTCAGCCTCTCGCCCACGAGGTCCGGGTGGGGCGAGGCGGCGTCGAACGGCGCCACGTCCCAGGCAGGGAAGGGGAGGACGTCCTCGGGGCGGGGGGCGAAGAAACGGAGCTCGCGGGTCAGCTCGTCCGCGCTCTCCTGGTCCGGGGTCAGCACCACCAGCGGCGGGGCCTGGGTCATCAGCCGGGAAAGGAGGTAGGCCGGGGCCGATCCCTCCAGCCCCGTGACGCTCACCCGGCACTTCTCGGGCGCAAGCCTTGCGGCTATCTGCGCTATGTAATCAGGTGTTGTCGCGGTCATTGGTCAGGCTGCGGGCCCTTTCAGGGTCTGGGTGTGAACGGGGTGGGGTGACGGCATCGGTTGAGCATAGCAAAAACGGGGCCGATTATCCAGCCGATACCGCAGTTAAAGTTTGGAGAAATCCGCAAATAAATATAAAGAAAAAACGGCAGCTGCCGAATAGACCCCTAAAGGTTGAGGAAACCAACTGTGAATCGTTTAATAAAGGTGATCCCATGAAGCAGGAAGACATCCTTCACTCCGACGTGATCAACTACTTCACCGCGGAGTTTGGCGCGCTAGACGAAAAGCTGAAGGCGGGACGTTTGGAAGACTACCGGGAGCGGGTGCTGGTGAGCCGCAAGATCGGGGAGGCGGTAAATCTCCTGTCACCGTACGTCAGGAGCGACCCCCGGGCGAGGCTCCTGGTGCGAAACGCCGAGGCGCTCAAGAAGGAGCTTCTCTCCGTCCGCGCCATCATCGTCAAGCAGCTGCTGCAGCAAAAGGAGCAGCAGTCGCTCTTGCAGGCGATCATCATGAGGAAAAAGGGCTCCCGGACGGACGAGCTGGCAGGTTGAATGGACCTCTCTGGCGCCGGGTCCGGCGATCGGGATCTGCCGGTCCGGCGTCCCCATCTGAATCCCCTGCAGAATTCTCTTTACAATTCCTACGGCGTATATTATATATCTCCTCCTTACGGAGAGATGTCCGAGTGGTTGAAGGAGCACGCCTGGAAAGCGTGTGTACGTTAATAGCGTACCGAGGGTTCGAATCCCTCTCTCTCCGCCATACATTATTGATTCCTTGCGGATAGACCTGATAGCTGGGTCCCGCGCAACGGAAGGTTATGAACCCCGTCAGGTCCGGAAGGAAGCAGCGGCAGTAACCGCCACCGTGTGCCGCGGGGTAGCCCAGCTATCAGCTCTTTCCGCAACCCCCCTGCCCCCCGCCCCACGCGATTCGAGAATCAATGCCGAGAGGTATGCCCCCTTGTCCTATCTTGTACTTGCCAGAAAATGGCGCCCCCAGACCTTTAGTGACCTCGTCGGCCAGGAGCATGTCAGTCAGACCCTGAAAAACGCCATCGACGGCGGCAGGGTGGCGCACGCGTTTCTTTTCACCGGCGCCCGGGGGGTCGGCAAGACGAGTTCCGCGCGCATCCTCGCCAAGGCCCTCAACTGCGAGAGCGGGCTCACCGTCGAGCCGTGCAACAGCTGCTCCACCTGCCTGGAGATCACCGACGGCAACTCGGTCGACGTCTTCGAGATCGACGGCGCCTCCAACACCGGGGTCGACGACATCAGGGAGTTGCGCGACAACATCAAGTACCTCCCGTCACGCTCCCGCTACAAGATATTCATCATCGACGAAGTCCACATGCTCACCACCAACGCCTTCAACGCGCTGTTGAAGACGCTGGAGGAGCCCCCGGCTCACGTCAAGTTCATCTTCGCCACCACCGAACCGCACAAGGTCCCGATCACCATCCTGTCGCGCTGCCAGCGCTTCGACTTCAAGAGGATCGCGCTGCCGCGCATCGTGTCGAGGCTGCGCTACATCGTCGACCGGGAGGGGGTGAGCGTTTCGGACGAGGCGCTGGCGCTCGTGGCCCGCAAAGGCGACGGGAGCATGCGCGACTCCCTCTCGACTCTGGACCAGGTGCTCGCCTTCTGCGGCAACGAGGTGCCCGATGCCGACGTGGCGTCGCTTCTTGGCGTCGTCGACCGGCGGCTGATCACCGAGGGGTGCCAGGCGGTCCTTTCCGGGGACGTGCGCGGAGCGCTCGGGATCGTGGCGAAGGTCGACTCCTTCGGCTACAGCATGCGGCAGTTCTGCCAGGAATTGATCGACCAGTTCCGCCACATCGCCATATTGAAGGCGGTGGGGGAGCCGGGCGATCTGCTGGAGATCTCCGAGGCTGAGCTCTCCGAGCTCCGCCTTCTGGGGGGGAGCACCTCGCAGCAGGACCTGCAGCGCCACCTGACCCTGCTCCTGAAGGCGGAGGGTGAGATCGCCCACGCGAGCTTCCCGCGCCTGATCCTGGAAATGGCGTTCATCAAGATGGCGACCCTGGCCCCGGCCGTGCCGGTGCAGGAACTCCTGGCCCGGATAGCGGCACTGGAGGGGGGCGCCCCGCAGGGACCGCGTTCCGGCAGGCCGGAGACGGCCCCTGCGCCCCGCCCTGCGCCTGCGGCTCTCTCCCAAGGCGAAGGAGCCCCGCGCGCTGAGGCCCACCACGGCGTCTCGGCCGCCGCTCCCGCCGCGCCGCGACCGCCCGCTTCCCATGCCGCTCCCGCCGCGCCCGTGGCCGAGTCGACGCCGTCCGCCGTCCACTCGGGGGACCTCTGGGGGGGCTTCGTCCGCTTCGTCAAGGGGAAGAAACCGATGCTCGGCGCCGACCTGGAGCAGGTCTATCCCGTCAAGGTCTCCCGGGAACTGCTGGATATCGGGTGCCTGAACGACTCCTTCCAGTTGAAGAGGCTGCAGGACCCGGAGCAGGCCAAGGAACTCAAGGGGTTGGCCCAGGCGCATTTCGGTGTGGCTACGGCGCTCAAGGTGACCGTGCTTAGCGAGGTGCCGTCGGACGCGCCGCCGACCCTGTCGGAAAAAAAAAGCCTTGAAGACGCCGAACGAAAGGCAAGCCTGAGGCGTGAGGCGGAGGAGCACCCGCTGGTGGCCGCGGCGGTGGCGATGTTTGACGGCGAGATAGCCGAGGTGCAGGAACTCCCGGCCAGGGAGAAGGCATGATGACAACAACGTTACGCGGTTTTAAGCTGCGACAATAAACGAAATTCGGAGGATAAGATGTCTAAAGGTTTGGCGCAGATCATGAAACAAGCCCAGATGATGCAGCAGAAGATGGGCAAGCTGCAGGAAGAAGCGGCGGAGCGGACCGCCGAGGTGACTACCGGCGGCGGCGCCGTAACGGTGGTTGTCAACGGCAAGAACCAGGTCCTTTCCCTGGTCATCAAGAAGGAAGCGGTGGACCCCGAGGATGTGGAGATGCTGCAGGATCTGGTGCTGACGGCGGTGAACGAGGCGCTGAAAAAAGTGCACCAGCAGATGAGCGAGGAGATGAGCAAGATCACCGGCGGGTTGAGCATTCCGGGGCTGTTCTAGGGAGTTAGCCCGCTTCAGATGCGGTGGTGAAAAGTGGAGGGTGTATGCTGCAGGTGTGCACCCTCTAATTATAGATTTCTTCTATCAAATTTTTTTTCGTAAAAATAACCAGTAAAAACTTGTTTTATCCGCGGTGGGAATATGCTACATTTTTCGAACTCGCTGACCAGGCTTGTAGGAGAGTTGAAGAAATTGCCTGGTGTCGGAGAAAAAAGCGCGCTGCGGCTCGCCTTTCACCTGTTGAAATTCCCCGGCAATATCGAAGCGTTGGCGGAAAGCCTGCTCCAGGTAAGGGAGCGGGTCCGCTTCTGTTCCGTCTGCTTCGCCATCACCGAGGACGACCCTTGCTGGATCTGCTCCGGTGAGCGCGACGCGTCGGCCCTCTGCGTGGTGGAGGAACCCCAGGACCTGCTGGCAATGGAAAGGAGCCGGGCCTTCAGGGGACGTTACCACGTTTTGCAGGGGGCGCTGTCGCCGTTAAACGGTGTTACGCCGGGGGATCTGAGGATCGCCGAGCTGATGCGGCGGCTCCAGGGGGGCGAGGTGCGCGAGGTGCTGATAGCCACCAACTTCAGCGTTGAAGGGGAGGCGACGGCCCTCTACCTGACCAAGCTGATCAAGCCGCTCGACATCAGGGTGACCAGGTTGGCCCACGGCATCCCGATCGGCAGCGACCTGGAGTACGTCGATGCCGCGACGGTGCAGCGCGCAGTGGAAGGACGTTCGGAACTGTAGTCCCGGTTTCCGCGTCCCAAGAGAGAATGTAGAACAATCTTTTACCGAAAGACCGTAATGCGACTTCAAACTCACAGGAGGAAATCAATGTCCCGCAGAATGGTAACAATCGACGGTAACACCGCGGCAGCGCACGTGGCTCACGCCACCAACGAGGTGATCGCCATCTACCCGATTACCCCTTCCTCAGTCATGGGGGAGATATCGGACGAGAAGAGCGCCCGTGGCGAGAAGAACATCTGGGGGACCGTTCCCTCCGTCTCCGAACTGCAATCCGAAGGTGGCGCCTCCGGCGCCGTGCACGGCGCGCTGCAGGCAGGCGCCCTGACCACAACCTTCACCGCCAGCCAGGGTCTGCTGCTGATGATCCCGAACATGTTCAAGATCGCAGGCGAGCTCACCTCGACGGTCTTCCACATCTCGGCCCGCGCCATCTCGGCCGCCGCCCTGAACATCTTCGGCGACCACTCCGACGTCATGGCCGCTCGCGCCACCGGCTGGGCCATGCTCTGCTCCAACAACGTGCAGGAGGTCATGGACTTCGCGCTGATCGCCCAGGCGGCGACGCTGCGCGCCCGCGTCCCCTTCATGCATTACTTCGACGGCTTCAGGACCTCCCACGAGGTGCAGAAGGTCGAGGAACTGACCTTTGACGACATGCGGGCCATGATCGACGACGACCTGGTCCTGGCACACCGCCTGCGCGCTCTCACCCCGGACCGCCCGGTCATGCGCGGCACCGCGCAGAACCCCGACGTCTACTTCCAGGGGCGCGAGACGGTGAACTCGTTCTACCCGCCGGCCCTCAGCATCGTGCAGCAGGAGATGGACAAGTTCGCCGGCATCACCGGCCGCAAGTACTCCCTGGCCGAGTACGTCGGTGCGCCCGACGCGGAGCGCGTCATCATCGTGATGGGAAGCGCCGCCGACACGGTCGAGGAGACCCTGGCCACGCTGACCGCCGCCGGCGAGAAGGTCGGCCTCCTCAAGGTCCGCCTGTTCAGGCCGTTCCCGGTCGATGCCATCGCCGCCTGCCTCCCGGCCAGCGTCAAGAAGATCGCCGTCCTGGACCGCACCAAGGAGCCCGGCTCCCTGGGCGAGCCGCTCTACCTGGACGTCAGGACCGCTATCGGCGAGGCCATGGCCGACGGGAAGGTCGCCTTCAAGGGTTACCCGATCATCGTCGGCGGCCGCTTCGGCCTCGGCTCCAAGGAGTTCACCCCGGGCATGGCCAAGGGGGTCTTCGACAACCTGAAGCTCGACAAGCCGAAAAACCACTTCGTGGTCGGCATCAAGGAAGACGTCACCAACTGCTCCCTCGAGTACGACGCGCACTTCGTGAACGCCTCCGCCGGCACCTACGCGGCGATGTTCTACGGCCTCGGCTCGGACGGCACCGTCGGCGCCAACAAGAACTCCATCAAGATCATCGGCGAGAAGACGGACAACAACGTCCAGGCCTACTTCGTCTACGACTCCAAGAAAGCGGGCTCCGTCACCACCTCGCACCTGCGCTTCGGCAAGGGGGCGATCCGCTCCCCGTACCTGATCGACCAGGCCGACTTCGTCGCCTGCCACAACTTCTCCTTCCTCGAGAAGTACGACATGCTGACCGGCGCCAAAGAGGGGGGGACCTTCCTCCTCTGCTCCCCGTTCGACAAGAACCAGGTCTGGGACTCCATGCCGGTCGAGGTGCAGCAGCAGATCATCGCGAAGAAGCTGAAGTTCTACGTGATCAACGCGGTAGCGCTCGGCGAGCAGCTGGGGCTCGGCGCCAGGATCAACGTGATCATGCAGACCGCGTTCTTCAAGATCTCCAACATCATGCCGCTTGAGACCGCGCTCGACGCGATCAAGGACGCCATCAAGAAGAGCTACGGCAAGTCCGGCGAGAAGGTCGTCGAGATGAACAACAGGGCAGTCGATGCGGCTCTGGAGAACATCTTCGAGGTCGCGGTCCCGGCCCAGGCGACCAGCAAGCTGAAGAAGCCGCCGGTCGTAGGCTCCCACGCACCGAAGTTCGTCCAGGAAGTGACCGCGCAACTGATCGCCGGCTACGGCGACGCGGTTCCGGTCTCCATGATCCCGGCCGACGGCACCTTCCCGACCGGCACCTCGCAGTACGAGAAGCGCAACATCGCCGTCGACATCCCGGTCTGGGACGAGTCGCTCTGCATCCAGTGCGGCATCTGCTCCTTCGTCTGCCCGCACGCCACCATCAGGATGAAGGCCTACGACGCCGGGAAGCTTTCCGGGGCTCCGGCAACCTTCAAGTCCGCCGATGCCCGCGGCAACGAGCTGAAGGGGTTGAAGTACACGGTCCAGGTCGCTCCGGAAGACTGCACCGGCTGCGCCGCCTGCGTCGCCAACTGCCCGGCCAAGTCCAAGGAAGACCCGAAGCACAAGGCGATCAACATGCAGTTCCAGGCGCCGCTCAGGGCCAGCGAGGCTGCCAACTACGACTTCTTCCTCGCCATTCCCGAGACCGACCCGTCACTGGTCAAGCTCGACACGCTGAAGGGAAGCCAGCTGGCCAGGCCGCTCTTCGAATACTCCGGCGCCTGCGCGGGGTGCGGCGAGACCCCTTACCTGAAGCTCATGTCCCAGCTCTTCGGCGACCGCGCCATGATCGCCAACGCGACCGGCTGCACCTCCATCTACGGCGGTAACCTCCCGACCACCCCGTGGGCGAAGAACGCCGACGGACGCGGCCCGGCATGGTCCAACTCGCTGTTCGAGGACAACGCCGAGTTCGGCTTCGGCATGAGGCTCGCCGTCGACAAGTTCAACCAGGCTGCCACCGAACTCCTCGATGTGGTGTCTCTCCCCGCCGACCTCGTTGCCGAGATCAAGGGCGCGGACCAGTCCAACCAGGCCGGCATCGAACTCCAGCGCGGCCGCGTTGCCAAGCTGAAGGAGGCGCTCACCGCTTCCTCCGACCCGGCAGCGAAGAAGCTCCTCTCCATCGCCGACTACCTGGTGAAAAAGTCGGTCTGGATCGTCGGCGGCGACGGCTGGGCCTACGACATCGGCTACGGCGGCCTGGACCACGTCATCGCCTCCGGCAAGAACGTGAACCTCCTGGTCCTCGACACCGAGGTCTACTCCAACACCGGCGGACAGGCCTCCAAATCGACCCCGATGGGCGCCGTTGCCCAGTTCGCGGCAGGCGGCAAGCCGCAGGCCAAGAAGGACCTGGCCATGATCGCCATGGCCTACGGCAACGTCTACGTCGCCAAGGTATCCCTCTCCAACCCGGCGCAGGTGGTGAAGGCGTTCGTCGAGGCGGAAGCATACGACGGCCCCTCCCTCATCCTCGCCTACAGCCACTGCATCGCCCACGGCATCGACATGGCAACCGCCGTCGAGACCCAGAAGCGTGCGGTCGCATCCGGCCACTGGCCGCTGGTCCGTTACAACCCGGCCCTGGCCGAGCAGGGCAAGAACCCGCTCCTGCTGGACTCCAAGGAGCCGAGCATCACCCTGGAAGAGTACGCCTACGGCGAGAACCGCTACCGCGTGCTGAAGAAGAACAACCCGGAGGCGGCAGCGACCCTGATGGCCCGCTCCTCCGAGCTGACCGCCCGCCGCTTCGACCTCTACAAGCGGATGGCGGAAATGGACTACGAGAAGTAAAAAAATGGCAAGACCGCTTGACACCCATACCAGCGGTGCTTAAAATTTCACCCTGTGCCGGGGGATGGGCCCCGGCAGATTAACACAAAGCGGTAACAGGAGAATGTGGTAATGGCTAAAGGCGTGGTTAAATGGTTCAATGACAGCAAGGGGTTTGGGTTCATCGAGCAGGAGAATGGCGAGGACGTCTTCGTGCACTTCTCCGCCATTCAAAGCGACGGGTTCAAGTCCCTGGCCGAGGGCGATTCCGTTACTTTCGACGTGCAGCAGGGGCCGAAAGGTCTCCAGGCCGCCAATGTGACCAGGGTTTAAAGCCAGCTTTAAACGAAAAAGCCCCGGAGTTTTCTCCGGGGCTTTTTTTTTGCCCTTGCGACTTCCTCACAGCACGAGGGTCTCTTCTGCTCCCTCACCCCCGTCCGCCGTAGCGCTTGCGCGAAGGCATCTATTCTATACAGCTCCCCACCGACCCTTCCCGGCAGATGGTCTTGTCGATCCACATCGCGCCGTCCATCTTTGCGCCGGCAATCCTGGTGCCGCGCAGGCGCGCCTGGTTCAGCGAGGCGCCCCGCAGGTTTGCCCCGGTCAGGTCGGCCAGTTCCAGATCGGTCTCCGCAAGGTCGGCCCGCTCCAGGTTCGCCGAGTGGAGGTTGGCGCGGTTGAACTTGGCCCCCCTCAGATCGTAGCCGGCCAGGCTCAGCCCGCTCAGGTCGGACCCGGAAAAGTCGCGGCTGGTGGAGAGTATCCCCTGCACCTCGGAAGGGGTCATGCGGCGCTCCAGCACCTTCTCGGTCTTCAGCTTCGCCTCACCCTTTGCCTTCGCGCTCTTTGCGGATCTTCCCTTGGCGACCTTGCCTTTGCCTTTTCTCTTCGCCTTGGTCGCGTTCTTCCCGGCGCCCTTTTTTGTCGCCGCGGCGCCGGGAGGAGCCTCGGACGCCCCCTCCCTGGCGAGAGCAGCCAGCCTCTGCTCTGCCAGCTTCAGCGCCTGCGCCTCGCCGGGGTCTTCCTTCTGGGCGGGATCGGCCGCGAAACTGCCGGCTGGAAAGGCCATCCCCTGGAGCATGATGCCCAGGGCAAGCGGAGCTATGAGATGTCTGAATCGGCGGTCCATGGGCGCCTCCCGTTGGTGATGATCTGCTCCCGTTCCGGCTCGGCAAAGCGAACGGGAGTGCTTCGGCTCTTATCGGCGCGCGGATCGGAAACTGAAGTGCCTTTGCCAAAAGGGCTGCGGCTTCTCTCATGATAGACCGATTGCCTGCTGCACATTGAAGTTCCCTTGTGCTATATTTGACTGTCATGCCGCAGACTGCGGGCGTGAAGAGACCAGGATGCGGGAGCGAAAGTGGCAACGGACAAGATAATCATTAAAGGTGCCTGCGAGCACAACCTGAAATGCATAGACGTGGAGATCCCGAGGGACCGGCTGGTGGTGATCACCGGCATCTCCGGCTCGGGCAAATCGACCCTGGCCTTCGACACCATCTACGCCGAGGGGCAAAGGCGCTACGTGGAGTCGCTCTCGGCCTACGCGCGCCAGTTCCTGGAGCAGATGGAGAAGCCGGACGTGGAGTCGATCGAGGGGCTCTCCCCTGCCATCTCCATCGAGCAGAAGACCACCAGCAAGAACCCCCGTTCCACGGTCGGGACGGTGACCGAGATCTACGACTACCTCCGCCTGCTGTTCGCCAGGGTGGGAAAGCCGCACTGCTACAACTGCGGGCGTATCATCACGTCGCAGACCGTGTCGCAGATGGTCGACCAGATTTCCGCCTTTCCCCAGGGGGCGAAGCTGACGCTTCTCTCCCCCATCGTCCGCGGGCGGAAGGGGGAGTACAGGAAGGAGCTGACGCAGCTGAGAAAAGACGGCTTCGTCAGGGTCGTCATCGACGGCGATACCCACGACCTCTCCGAAGAGATCACGCTCGACAAGAAGAAGAAGCACGACATCGACATCGTGGTGGACCGGCTGGTGGTGAAGCCCGGGATCGAGAAGCGGCTGGCGGACTCGCTGGAGACGGCGCTCTCCCACGCGGAGGGGATCGTCAAGGTTGCGCTGACGGCCGACGAGGAGCGCGGGGTCAAGGAGGAAACGCTCCTCTTTTCGGAGTCGGCCGCCTGCATCGAGTGCGGGATCTCCTATCCCGAGATGACGCCGCGCATGTTCTCCTTCAACAACCCGTACGGCGCCTGCCCGGACTGCACCGGCCTCGGCACCAGGATGTACCTGGACCCGGATCTGGTGGTGCCGGACCCCGACCTCTCGCTCGCCGACGGCGCCATCGCCCCGTGGGAAAAGCGCTTTTCCGGGTGGTACCAGCTGACGCTCGAAGCCCTCTCCAAGGCGTACAGCTTCGACATGCACACCCCGTTCAAGCGCCTCTCGAAGAAGGCGAGGGAAGTCGTCATGGATGGCTCCGGCGGCGAACAGGTCGACTTCTGGTGGATCGACGACTCCGGCAAGCGGCACAATTACCGGAAGGCGTTCGAGGGGGTGCTGAACAACCTGGAGCGGCGCCACCGGGAAAGCGAGTCCGAGCAGGTGCGCGAAGAACTTGAGAAGTACATGGACGTGATGCCCTGCCCCAGCTGCAACGGGGCGAGGCTCAAGAAGGAGGCGCTCTTCGTCCTGATCGGCGGGCGGAACATCCGGCAGGTTACCTCCCTCTCCATCAAGGACTCGCTCACCTTCTTCCATAACCTCTCGCTTTCCGAAAAGGAGGAGGACATCGCCAGGAGGATCCTGAAGGAGATCCGAGAGCGGCTCAACTTCCTGGTCAACGTCGGCCTCGACTACCTCTCGCTGGACCGCGCCTCCGGGACCCTCTCCGGCGGGGAAGGGCAGCGGATCAGGCTGGCGACGCAGATCGGCTCGTCGCTGGTAGGGGTCCTCTACATCCTGGACGAGCCTTCCATAGGGCTGCACCAGCGGGACAACGGCCGCCTGCTGCAGACGCTGCGGCACCTGCGCGACATAGGGAACACGGTGCTGGTGGTTGAGCACGACGAGGAGACCATCATGGAGGCCGACTGGGTCATCGACATGGGGCCGGGCGCCGGAGTGCACGGAGGCGAGGTGGTTGCGGAGGGGACGCCGGCCGAGATCATGGCGAACCCGCACTCCCTCACCGGGCGCTACCTCTCCGGCGCGCTCAGCATCCCGGTCCCCGCGAAACGGAGGAAGGGGAACCGGTTCCTCACCATCGAGGGGGCCAGCGAGAACAACCTGAAGGACGTGAGCGTCGACCTGCCGCTCGGGGTGATGACCTGCATCACCGGGGTATCCGGCTCGGGGAAATCGACGCTGGTGATCGACACCCTCTACAAGACGCTGAACCAGCGCCTTTACAAGAGCCGGGAGAAGGCGGGGGCCGTACGCGGCATCCACGGAACCGACGTGCTGGACAAGGTGATCAACATCGACCAGTCCCCCATCGGGCGGACACCCCGCTCGAACCCGGCCACCTACACCAGGCTTTTCACCGAAATCAGGGAGATCTTTTCCCAGCTCCCGGAGTCGAAGATGCGCGGCTACAAGCCGGGGCGTTACTCCTTCAACGTGAAGGGGGGGCGTTGCGAGGCCTGTTCGGGGGACGGTATCATCAAGATAGAGATGCACTTTCTACCGGACGTCTACGTGCAGTGCGAGGTCTGCAAGGGGGCGCGCTACAACCGGGAGACCCTGGAGGTCCGTTTCAAGGGGCGCTCCATTGCCGACATCCTCGACATGACCGTCTCCCAGGCGCTCCTCTTCCTGGAGCACATACCGCGCATCAAGACCAAGCTGAAGACGCTGGAGGAGGTGGGGCTCGGCTACATCAAGCTCGGGCAGTCCGCAACCACCCTCTCCGGGGGAGAGGCGCAACGCGTCAAGCTCGCCAAGGAGCTTTCCAAGCGGGCCACCGGGCGGACCATCTACATTCTCGACGAGCCGACCACCGGACTCCATTTCGCCGACATCGCGAAGCTTTTGGAGGTGCTGCACAAGCTGGTGGAGGCCGGGAACAGCATCGTGGTCATCGAGCACAACCTGGACGTCATCAAGACGGCCGACTGGATCATCGACCTCGGCCCCGAGGGGGGTGACAGGGGTGGCGAGATAATCGCGGCGGGCACCCCCGAGCAGGTGGCGCGGGTGGAGCGCTCCTACACCGGACAGTTCCTGAAGAAGATGCTGCCGTAGCGGGGCCTGCGTCAGAAGGAGGAAACCATGACAACGGAGAAGTGCCAATGCGGGGAGCATGAATCGCAGCAAAATTGCGCCTCGTGCCGCAGCGAGGAGATCTTCGCCTACTGGTGCAAGTCATGCAACCGCTCCGTCCCCGACAAGCGCTGTCCCTACTGCGGCCTCAAGGCGCAAAAGAAGAAAGTATAGAAACGCAAGAAGGAAACCTGTTACACTTTGCTCATTGGATTTATGGGGAGGGGAAAAGAGGGATGCGGCCATGTGTTACAACGTGCTATCGAGACTGGTAATATTTTTGCTGCTGTTGATGCAGTTCGGGTGCACCAGCCTGCTCCCTCGAAGCAAGGCGGTTACCGAATCCCCGTGGGAGGAGTACTCCGCGGCCAGGGCCTCCTTCGACAAGATAGAGGTAGGCAAGACGACCGTGGAGGATCTAGGGAAGCTCGGCTTCGACGTGAAGTCGTCGCGTAACGTCAAGGTGCTGAATTACCTGGACATCGCCGCGATGTTGCAGGGGATACCCTCCCAGGAGCGGGACCCGGGCCTGCAGGCATGTCTGAAGGCCCGCGCCGACTGCCGTGCCTACGTCTTCGAACCGAAAAGGGCAAACAGCAAGAGGATCGGCAATTTCTGGCTCGATATCTTCAACTTCAGACGGAAGACCCACGAAACCGGCTGGGCCTTCAAGGCTCTCATCGTCTTCGTGAACCACCACGTCGCCTACAAACTTTCCAGCGGGGAGCCGCAGATCGATCAGTTAAAGGACCAGGTCAACCCGCTCGGCCCGTTCCAAGCCCCTGCCGACATCTTCACCCGTGCCCTGTTCTAATAGCGAGGCGACCGGCAACCCGGTCGCCGCTGCTAACCCTCCTCTGTTCTCTTGGTTCCGCCGCGAAATGGTGCTATGGTAACAGCGCCGCATCCATAATGGCCGCCACGGAGAACTTTATGCACCAAACGACGCACCCCTTCCACAACCTGACGCCGAGCTTCATCATGGACGCCGTCGAAAGCCTGGGATACCGCTGCGACTGCCGCACCTCTGCGCTCAACAGTTACGAAAACCGTGTTTACCAGGTGGGTATCGAAGAGGGAAAACCGCTGATCGCGAAGTTCTACCGTCCCGGGCGCTGGAGCGATGAACAGATCATCGAGGAACACAACTTCTCCCTTGAGCTCGCCGAGCACGAATTGTCAGTGGTCGCTCCCTGCCTGAATGAGGCGGGAGAGAGCCTGTTCCACTACAAGGGATTCCGCTTCGCCCTGTACCCGCGCCAGGGTGGACACGCGCCCGAATTCGACAACAACGAAAACCTGTTGATCCTGGGAAGGATGCTCGGGCGCATCCACAGCATAGGTGCCATCCGCCCGTTCCTGCACCGCCCGAAGTTGGAGAGCCGAAGCTTCGGCCACGAAAGCGTCGCGCTCATCAAGGAGCGATTCATCCCCGAGGAATACAGAGCGAGCTACAGCGCGGTGACCGACCAGCTGCTCCAGGCGATCGACGGCGTCTTTTCCTCCGTTCCCGATCTCCGCTACATCAGGGCCCATGGCGACTGCCATGCCGGAAATATCCTCTGGCGCGACGGGGCGCCTCATTTCGTCGACTTCGACGATGCCCGCACGGCTCCGGCGGTGCAGGACCTCTGGATGATGCTTTCCGGCGACAGGCCCCGGCAACTGGTGCAACTGGCCCAGCTGATCAAGGGGTACTCCGAGTTCTACGATTTCAACCCGGGAGAGCTGATGGTGGTAGAGGCCCTGCGGGCACTTCGCATGCTGCACTACAGCGCCTGGCTCGGCCGCCGGTGGGAGGATCCGATCTTTCCCAGCACCTTCCCGTGGTTCAACACGGTGCGCTATTGGGGAGAGCATATCCTCCAACTGCGCGAGCAGCTCTCCGCGCTGGAAGAGCCTCCGCTGGAGTTGCCGTAAACCTCCCCCCGTTCACCGTCTTCAAAAGAAAGAGGCGACCCTCATTACAGGGTCGCCTCTATTAATTTCTGCCGTTGCGGTTCCTCCCGTCGGCGGCGCGGCATCGCGGAGCCGCTCCAGCAGGGGCTTTGGCCTCCTCGCCCCTTCCTACCTCGATTTTCTCTCCAACTCCTGGTCGAGGTGTTTCAACTGCTCCATTCTCTTGTTGAGTTCGCCGATCTCCTTGGTCAGCGACTGGTTGGCGCCTTTCAGGGTCTTGTTCTGGCGCTTCAACTCCTCGCCGATACCTATCAGTTCGGTGAGAGGCGAGGCAAGGTGGGTCCAGGGACTCCTTGGGTATTCCTTGTCCAGGCGCTTGAGCAACTGGTGCGCCTGCGCTGAAGCGGGTTTCTCGGCGCCCGGCTTCAGCGTCAATAACGCCAGACGGAACAGGGCCGCATCGGTGACCCCGTCGACGGAGGGTGCGTTGACGATCGAGCCGAGGGTCTTGGCGGCGCCGGCCGAATCCCCCCTCGCCAGCATCTCCTCCGCCTGTTCCAGTTGTTTCGATCCGGTGTAGCGCTGGACCATGCCGCCCCTGCCGCCACTAGTGGAGGCGCATCCCGCGCACAGGAGCATTGCGGTTAACAGTACGGCCCATCTTCTCATGCGATCTTCCTCGGACTGCCGACCAGGTAGTTGCTCCCCGGGATCTCCTTGGCGCTGTCCTTCACCTTGGCGGCTGCCCTGGCGATATCGACGGCCGAGGAGTACTGATCCTTGCCGCAGATGATGACCGCTATGGAGATGGTGGTTACCGGGAAGAACCTCTGCACGCCGTAACGGTCGCTTCCCGCTATTCCCCCGGCCTTCAGGTCCTGCGGGGTATAATGCCGGACCACCTCGTTGTCGAACCTCTCGATGATGGTCTGGCAGACCGGCGCAATCTTCTCCGTGGGGATCACCATGACGAAGTCGTCTCCCCCGACGTGGCCGACGAACCCCTGCGGGCCGCCGTGCTCCTTGACCGCAGCGTAGATAAGGTCTCCTGTAATGCGGATCAGGTCGCTCCCCTTGGCGTAGCCGTAGTGATCGCCGTACGGCTTGAAGTTGTCCAGATCGGCGTAGCAAAAGGCGAAAGGGGCGCCGTCGTTGAGCCGGTCCTCGAGCACCCGCTCGATGGCGAAGTTCCCCGGAAGCCGTGTCAGAGGACTCGCGTCGAGGCTCATCTGCTCCAGCACCTTGAGCCTCGCTGCCATGCGTGTGAAGTCGCGGGCAAGATCGCTGATCTCGTCTCCCACCGGTATCTGGGGATCGTAATCGAAGTCCCCGGCGGCGATCCGGTGCGTGGCGCTCTGCAGCTTCCTGATAGCTCCGAAGGTGCGATAGGTGACGAAGGGGGCGACCCCGATGGCGAGCAGGAAGCCGGTGCAGGATATGGCGACGGTCCACCAGATGGTGGAATTCTGCTGTTCGTTTGCGCGCGACAGCACCGTCTGCAGCATGTCCTTGCGCTTCATGTAGTTCGCATCGACCTCTCCCAGTAGTTGCAGTGCCGAGGAGCGAAGCTGGCTCGTTTCTGTGGAGCTGCCGTCAAAAAGCTGTTGCGCAGCCGTGTGATATTCCTGGTAATGCCGCTTCAAGCTCGTGTAATCCTGACCGCTGCCGGTCCGTTCCAGGAGGTTGATGGTGGCGAGGGATTCCGCCTCCCGCTGGCGGAAGAGTTCGATGAAGGCGGGGTCGTGCAGAATGGCGTACTTCCGGGCGAAGCCCTCCTGGGTCAGCAGCGAGGTGCGCAACTCGATCAGTGCACTGATCACCGGGAGGTCGTTGTTCGCTATCTGTCGGGCGGTGTTGTTGCTCTGGTAAATGTTGATCGCCGAGAAACCGAGTGCCGCCATGGTAAACAAGGCCATGGCGGCATAGCCTGCACCTATCTTCTGTATCAAGGTGAGGCCTGACAGACTGAACCTGTTCGGTTTTTGATTTGGCGTCGATGAGGGCATGGCGTAGATATTAGAGGACACTGATTGTAAAGTCAACGTTCTGTCAATGGTTACAGTTGTCGCTGTAACTGGGACAGAATCCTTGTTGCAGCTTCTTCAGGTGTATCACTGTCCATCAGCACCACGATGTGCGCGTGCTTTTTGTAAAGAGGGAATCGCTGTTCGTGCAGCTGCTCCAACCCTCCCTCGCCCATACCGACGATGCCGCGCGGCGCGCCAAGCGCGATGTGACCGCGCAGCGCCTCGATCGGGAGATTCAGGAATACCACCGTCGAAATGGACGACAGGTGACGCATGGCGGCGTCGGAATAGACGACACTGCCGCCGGTGGAGATGACAGTCTGCTCCTCCACGTCCAGCTTCAATACTGTTTCTTCTTCAACCACGCGAAAACCCTCGGTCCCCAACCTGTCGACGACCGCCTGAAGCTTGGTGCCGAAGTTTTTTTCGATGACGTGATCGGTGTCAACGAAGCTCCATCCCAACCGTTTCGCGATGATTTTTCCCACCGCGCTCTTGCCCGATCCGGGCATCCCTATCAGCGTCAATCTCTGCATAATTGCTCCGGTTTTCGCCCCTGTAGCACTCCGTCGGCGGAGCGAGGCGCTCCCGCCGTGTGAAAGACATTAATGATAATAGCAGCTGACGCGTCACTTTCCAAAATGTCTTTGGGGATTTGCCGTTTCGTCCAACGATTGGCTTAGAAGATTCCCGCCCAGATGAGAAAAACGGCGTACTTTCCCAGGTAGCGAAGTGAGCTAAATTGGCTATATTTAATTGTCCAAAAAATGGGGACATATGAAGGGTCGTACCAGTGGTTCCAGACAAGGCCCCCTCGCGGTGAGACAGCGGGGCCGGACGATCGATTGGATCTGGCCGGGCCTGTTCCGGAGGAGCAATGGATTCGAGCACCTTCTTTATAGCATCGTTCGACGAGGAACTGACGCCTGCTTCTCAATTTCCAAGCGAGCTGCAAGCCGAGGCGCCTGAAGGCCCCGCCGGGGAAATCCGGTTGGCGACGACTGCAACAGGATGCGTGTTGATGCTGGAGGCGCTCGTTCTTGCCTTGGGCCGGCAGATCCCGATCAAAGAAGCGGCAGTGGTCGTGAGAGGCTGCAATACGCCCCTTTGGTTGGTTGTGGAAGCCAAACCGGATTCCGATAATGCTTCTTTTGATGGCTCGGACAGCAAGGAGCGAAACCGGCAGAATCTTCTCGATTACCTCGATGAAGCCCTCGCACAGGAAAAGGAACAGAGCGGCGATGTCGAAGGTGTCCTTCCGTCCGCGGCCGAAGCCATGCCGGCTGTCGAGGCGGCACTTTCCAGGGCGGGCGGAGCCGCGCTCGGCATCTTTGGAGAGAAATGCCGGCGCGGAGAGGTGAGATCGGAATCGGCCCTGCTCTGCTCAAGCCAGAGTAGGGCGCCGCCGCAAACTGTGACCTGGAGTGTGAGAAGACAGGCATTCGCTGTCAAAAGGAGAGACATATGAGACCTGCATCGATACATAGAAAACTGTTGGTGGCGGGATGTGCCGCGTTGGTCTGGATGGCAAATGCGGACAACAGCCAGGCCGCGACGGCACAGGTGACAACGAGCGCCACCGTGGTGCAGCCGCTTACCATAACCAAAGTCCTGGATCTGAACTTCGGCAAGTTCATGTCCGGTGCTGGCGCTGCTGCGGGCACGGTAGTCGTCGGCACAAATAACGCGCAATCGGTGACGGGAGGTGTCACTACCTCAGCAGCCCTGGGGGCCAGTGCCAAGGCTGCTACCTTTACGGTCACCGGCGAGCCGTCCTCGACCTATGCGATAACCTACCCTGCTCAAACCACCCTGGATGGTCCAGGGACAGCCATGACCATCGGCACTTTCACCAATGCAGTGGATGTCGGAACCGTACTCGCGGGGGTGGGGACTCTTCCGGGTTCAGGACCCCAGGTGCTCTCGGTCGGCGCCACGCTCACCGTCGGTGCCGATCAGGCCACGGGAACGTACAGCGGAACTCTCGACGTAGCGGTAAATTACAATTAACACCATTACAATCGTTTCAGGCAAGGGGAGTGGATTCATTCCGCTCCCCTTGTTGTCTCTCCAGGTGAGAACCAGGAACCGGAGCCGAAGGAGATGGTTATGGCGGAACGGAACCTTACACTCTTCATCACGATCCTGACGTTTTTGGCGTTCCAGCTCTTTGCGCCCGCGCTCTTTGCGGCGCCCACTTCGGTAACCAAGACCCAGGATCTAAATTTCGGAAGGATAGTGGGTGGTTCAGGATACTCGGGGAGTGTGACCATCGATACCTCCGGCGCCAGGTCCTTTACCGGCAGCATCATGTTGTTGGGAACGGCGTTCTCATCCGCCCGGTTCAGCATCACGGGGAACGCCGGCAAAACCTACATCTTGACGCTCCCGGCTGAGATCACCATCTCTTCCGGCACGTCGCAGATGGCGGTCACGGCAATCACCTCTTCCATCCCCCTTACAGGTGTCATCCCCGTAAGCGGAGCCTTGCCGTTCGCAGTGGGCGGCACGCTGGCGGTGACGAGCGTTCAGCCCAACAGCACCTACAACGGCAATTTCACGGTTTCGGTGAAATAGGAGGAAAAGTGAAGCTGCTACTACTTAAGACAATTCTATTTGCAACTACTGCGGCCAGCGTAGTGATCGGAACTCCCACTCTGACCGTTGTGGCGGCGGACCTGATGGTCTACCCGACCAGGGTGGTAATGACGGACAGGCAGCGCACGGCCCAAGTGGATATCATCAACACGAGCCAGGAGCAGGCAACCTACCGGATAAGCCTGGTCCGGAAACGGATGCTGGATAACGGCGAGTTCCAGGACGTCTCCACGCCGGAGCCGGGAGAGAAATTCGCCGATGAGATCGTCAAATACTCGCCTCGCCAGGTCACTCTCCTGCCCGGAGCCGGACAGACCATCCGCATCATGTTCAAGGTGCCGCCCAACTTGGAGGAGGGGGAGTATCGCTCGCATCTGCTGTTCATCAAACCGCCCGCAGCCATAAGCAAAATCCCCGACAAGGAGGAGCAGGAACCGAACGTCATCTCCATGAACATCGTTGCCAACATCGGGATATCCATCCCGGTGATAGCGCGCCACGGCAACCTGGAGGCGCATGCCTCGATAGACCCCGCCTCTGTGGAAGTCAGGTCGGCTGGTGAAAAACGGCAGATCCTGTGGTTCACCATGCGCCGCACCGGTGGTAGATCCATCTATGGTGATGCCGTCGCCTACAGGGGGAAGGAAAAGGTTGCCGAGGGGAACGGTTTCGCCATTTATACCCCGAATTCTGTGCGCAAGGTCGGGGTACCGGTGCTGGAGTCGGCCTCGCTCAAGAAGGGGGACAGCCTGAGGATCGCCTTCACCGAGAGGGGTGAAAAGGAACCTCTGGCTGAGACAACAGTCGTTATCCAGTAGCATGCAGAAAGCCGGCGGCCGTCATAACAGCCGTCACGCCGTGTTCCTCGCGGCATTGATACTGTCCTGCACCCTCTTTGCCTGCCCTGAACTCGAGGCGGCGGGCGATTCCCCCCCGATAACCAATCCTCCCCCGGCGGCTGGCGAAATCGTCGTCCTGCTGGAACTGGACCGCGAAACGGCAGCCGAGAGTTTCATAGCCGTACAAAAAGGCCAGAAACTGCACGTGCCGATATGCGCGTTCGCCGAGGTTCTTTCCCTGGCGATAACGTGCCAGGAGCAGCGCGCCTATGGCTTCGTACTCCAGGAGTCGCGCCCCTTCGTCATCGATCTGCAAGAGGGATACGCGATATCGGGCAGAGAGGTCTTTCCCCTCGACGGCTCCGGTTTCATGCAAGACGGGCAGCTTTTCGTCGAAACCGGCGCGCTTTCCCGGTGGCTTCCCATTGACTTCACCTTCAGGGCCGATTCCTCGCTGCTCCAGTTGCATGCCCGCGAGGTGCTCCCTTTGCAGGGTTTCAGGATGCGGCAGCGGCTGAGCGCCGCCCGACCCGTCGTGCAGCCGAAGCACCACAAAGACGTCACTTCGGCCAGGGCGGTCGCCTCTGTTCCCACCGCCGATGTTGCGTCGCAACTGCAGCTGTCGTCGGACCACAGTACCGGTGTCCATCGCACGCTGCGGAACTCCCTGGACCTCTCCGGCGACCTGCTGTACATGTCGCAGGAACTGCATTTTCTGGCCAAGGATGAAAAACTGGAAAGGCTCGACGCCACCCTTTTCCGCAGGAGTGTCGATACCTTTCATCTTGGCCCTCTCCCCTTGACCCATATCGCCTTGGGCGCAACACAGGCCCCCTACGTGGACGGCGTCGGGGCTTCCACGAGGCCGATGTACGGTCTATATCTCTCCAACCGGCCCATAAACGGCGCTTCAGAATTTCTTTCCCACGACATACACGGCTACCTGCCCCAGGGGTGGGATGCCGAGCTTTTCCATAACGGAACGCAGATAGCCTACCAGCCGCCGACAGCGGAGGGGATGTATCACTTCGTGAACCTGAGGGTGTACTACGGTATCAACCAGTTCAAGGTCATCCTGCACGGGCCGTTCGGCGAAAGAAGGGAATCGGAGGAGGTATTCGTGAGCGACATGACCACGCCCACCGGTGAACTCTTCTACACGCTATCCGCAGGCCGCCAGGCGGGGTGGACGCAAAACGAGGAGTTCGCGGGGCTGAGTCGGGAGTCGAACCTGACCCTGACCTCCGACTTCGGGATCGCCAGGAACCTGAGCGGATCTTTTACGGCGGTCAGTTATTCCGACTATCACGGGGAACAACATGATTACGCGGTAGTGGCGCTACGGACGGCACTGCGCTACACCCTGCTGTCTTTAGAAGCGATTCAGTCCTTCTCGCCAAACCGAGACGGCAACGGGCAGCTATTCACGGTGAGGTCGAGCAGCCGCAACGTTTTTGGGTTGAACCTCGAGGTGGTGCAGCGATTCCTCAATGACTATCTCAGTCCACAGTTCCCTTCCCGCCAGGATCCGCTCCGGACCATCACCACTCTCAAGGGTAATTCGTCGTTCACCCTGCTGGACCAGATCCGCATGCCTTATTCCATGGAAATCGGCGTCAACACGAGGGAATCCGGTGAGGTCGAGGCAACATCGCAGGCGCGGATCTCGGGGGGGTGGAACGGATGGAACGCGGCCCTGGAAGCGGACGTCTCCCACTTCCACCACAGCGTGTATGCCGCGGCCCTGCTCCAGGTAAGCACCAAACAAAGAGACATCAGCATCAGGGGACAGGCCGGCTATTCATTCGCTCCGACCATCACGCCGTCCGCGATCAACCTCAGTGCGGACAAGGAACTGGGCCGCAAGTTCCAGTTGAACACCGCCCTCTCGCATGATCCGGTCGCCAACGTCTCCGCCCTGCGGGTGGGGGTCTCCAAGGGGGTCGGATACATCGGCTACTCCCTGGCGGCCATGGCAAGCACGGACGGGGCCTTCGGGGTCGATGTCGGCGCCAGGACTTCCATCGCTGCGGATACGGCCGCAAAGCAGGTGGTGATCTCGGCAGAACCGCTCTCCCCCTACGGCATGGTCGCAGTCTCCGCGGTGCTCGCAGAACTGGCCGAGGGCGCCGGGAAGGCGGTTCCCGGGGTGGGATTCCTGGTGAACGGGAGCCGGGCGGGTACCGTGACGGGTAGCAGGGGAGGGACTGTGATCGCCTTCCTGCAGCCGGATATTCCGGTGGACGTGTCTGTGGACTTGGCCACCGTGGAGGACCCGTTCATGGTCCCGGTGGAGGAGGGATGCCGCGTCACGCCGCGGGCCGGCGTGGTGTCCGCCTGCAAATTCAGCTTTACCAGCGGAGGAGAAATTGACGGGATGGTGTCGGCGCGCCTGAAATCGGGGGAGGCCCCGCTAAAGGGGGTGAGGGTGGATCTGGAGGCACAGGAGGCGGGGGGAGCGAAGCTGCATGCAAGCAGTCGGTCGGAAGACTCCGGCTACTTCCTGTTCAAATCGGTTAAACCGGGGAGCTACAGAATAGTCATCCCTGACGCGGAAGTGGCCAGGCTGAAAGCTGCACCGGTCCAACCGCTTGAGGTGACAATGCCGACCGGCGGTGACATGGTATCGGGACAGAATTTTTATCTTCTGCCTGCAGCCTCGGTACCAGGGGTAATCCTTCGCCCGCCGGCGGATGAAATGTTGGAGTAACTTCTACTTCAGCAGTGTGGATTCCAGCAGGTCGCGCAGCAGCGGGTTGTTGCCGGACTCCCTGTTGACGATGGCCTTGCGCTCCCTCTTGGAAAGAAAAGCGGCGAGATGTTCGGCGGCCAGCGCGTTGCTACCCGCTATCGAGGCGCAGAGGTGACAAAGTATCTGGACCGGCAGCCCGTTCTTGAATCCCTGCACCAGTTTCCCGATCTCGTCGTGCTTTTGCTCGTAGCTCCAGGTCTGGTAGACGTCGTCCCCGATGTTGTTCAGCTTGTCCAGCATGTTTCCCCCTTATATCCAGTTTCTCTATTCGACGTGATCGTGGCTGAAGATGTGGTCCCTGCAGTAGCCGTACTGTCCATTGCACTTGGGGCAGTAGCGGAAATCCATATCGGGGTGGCTCTTGTCGGTGATTCCGCAGGCGGTGCAGCGGTGGCTCAGCTCCTGCGCCTTCTGCGGCGCGCGCACCACCTTTTTGACCAGCTGCCGCTTCCCGTACCTGAGGTTTTGGCGGATTTCGCCGGAGAAGAAGAGGAGGTAGTTCGCCGTCGCCGAGAGCACCATGACGCGGGAGGCCCAGTCGCCAAATATGAGCTGGTAGGCGTAGCCAAGCCAGGTGATGAGCGCAAGCCACTTGATCCGCACCGGCAGAACGAAGAAGAGCAGGATCTGGTAATCGGGAAAGAGCGTGGCGAAGGCGAGGAAGACGGAGCCCGCCAGGAACGCGTTTGTCACCGGATATGACGGGACCAGGAACGAGGCGGCCAGGGTGATCAGGCAGCCCAGAATGAGATAGGCGTTGTAGCGGAAGGTCCCCCAGTACTCCTCCAGCGTGGAGCCGAGCATGTAAAAGAAGTACCACGCGAACAGGGTGAAGATCGGCCCTGACCGGGGCGGGTCGAAGGGGAGGGTGAAGATGCGCCACCACTCCCCGGACATGACGAGGTCCGCCGAGAGGTAGGTGGCCGTTCGCTCCAGCTTGCCGGTCAGGTACATGAGGTAAAAGAACGACTGCCCGGCGATCAGGTATATGGTCAGATTGGGGACGGCATAGCGCCCGATTTTCTTGTCCAGCAAGTCCAGGATTTTCATTGATCGTTGTCGTTTCCTTTTTTCAGAGGCTGAGGCGAACCCGCGCCGGGGCCAGGCGTGCCGGAATGCAGGCCGGCGTGGCTTAAGGGGAGGATGCTTGGCTGTGCCTGTGCCGTACGGCGCTCCTTCAGGATCGCGTCGCGCTCCTCGGGCGTTATCAGGCTCAGGCTTGCCAGCGCTTCGATGTCCGCCTGCCTCGCGAACTCGACGGTGAAGGCGAAATCCTCGGTATCGTAATCGTATTTCCGGCTGTAGACCTGGCGCACCATTGCCTGCAAGGGGGTCGGGTGCTGCTGCAGGTGTGAACGCCACTGTTCATGCTGCGCTTCGTTCATGGCGCTGAACCATATGTGGTGCGACAGTTCGTGAAGCATCAGGGTGCGCAGCTGGGCCTCGCTGTATTCCTGATACAGGCTGCGGTAAATGAGCTTGGTGTCCCGGCGGTAGGCGCCGAGATGATGCTTTACCTCGCTCGGCATCATCACCTGGTCGAACGACGCCCCCGCCACCCGCAGGGTACTCCTCTCCGGATCATAGCGATCGAAAAGCGTTTTCAGGAACAGGTCCGAGCGCGACAGTTGCTGCACCTTGTCGCCGAAGCCCCAACTGATAGGCACGAAGGTCGTGGCACACCCGCCGGTCATCAATGCCAGGAGCAAAAAAAGCAGGATTTTCACGGTACCTGGCATGGCAACTCCGGGGGAGCTAGTTCTGATCCATCGCTTGTGATCGGAGCGTCGGCGCCGGATGTCCTGATCGTCTTGCTCCTGCGGTATACGGGTAGTGCAATCTATCACATTCACCCGCAGTAGCGCAACCGACCGGCAGCGATCTTTTATTAAAGCCGCAAATGGAGAGCGCCGCGACCCGATGGACCAAAATCGTCCCATGCGTTGAATAATATTGATTATTACCACTTGCTACCCTAAAATGGCGCGATGCTTTTCCAGGGGAATCTATGACGCGCGTCCTTCTCATTACCGACACCGAAAAGGTGCAACGCATTTTCCAGTCGCTGGAAGGAAAGGGAGTCCTGCAGCTAAGGACCGCCTCGACCCTTGCGCAGGGCGAATCGGAGATGTCTGCGGGGCCGATGGACTTCACCTTCGTCCAGGGCCGCATCTCCGGGCTTTCAGGCGAGATACTGTTGCGGCACCTGGACAAGATCCTCCCGGAGGGGGCGAAGCTTGTGCTCCTGACCAGTGACGCCGACGACGCAGCACAGGCGAAGAGGCACGGGAGAGATTCATTGGATCTCACGCTGGAGGACGACGCCCTGGAACAGGCTGCAACGGCGCTACTGACCGGGATCGCCTCCCCGCCGGATGCCGCCGGGGCAGAAGCTCCCCCCCCGGCGAAGCCGACCACAAGAAAAACGAAAGTTCCGGCGCCTCCTGCCGTACCTGAAGAGCCACCCGCCCTGCCCCTACCCGTCGAATTACCGGAGCAGGAAAAGGCCGAGCCGGCGGTTGAAGAACCGGCCGCTCCTCCCGAAGTGAAGAAAAAGATGGCCTTCGAGGAAATGATGGAACTCGCCTCGGCCAAGGTAGAGCCTTCGAAGGTGGGGGGGGCGGACGTCGAGGACCGGGTAGATCTGAGTAAGGGGACACCGGGCAAGGAAGAGGCGCCCGGCGAGGGGGCCAAGGGCACCGGCCCGGCCGAGAAAACGGAAGATGCGGCGCCGGAAGGCGTGCTGCTGAAAGGCGTGCCGTTGGCAGATGCGATGCGCCATGCCGAGCAGAAAAAACGGAGACCTTACCGGATCATCGTGCCGGTACTGCTGCTCCTGCTGGTTCTCATAGCGGTGCCGCTGTTATCCTACCTGGCCGGCAAGAAGGACGCTGCACCGGAGTCGCCGGCCTCCTCACACCCGAAGACGGCAAAACCGCCTAACGCCGTTGTCCCGTCTTCCGCGGTGTCGCCATCGAAGCAACCTGCCGCTCCCGCGGCCACGACCAAACCGGCGCCGGCCCTGACTCCGGTGCAAACGCCGGTCCCGGCTCCTGCGCCGAAACCTGCGCCGAAACCTGCGCCGACTCCTGCGCCGACTCCTGCGCCGAAACCCGGACCCAAGCCTGTGCCCGCACCCCAGGCAAAACCGGTGGCCAAGCCTCAACCTCAAGCCGCGTCCAAACCGGAGGCGAAACCTTCGAAGACGGAACAAAAGACCGAGGCGAAGCCGGCGGCACGGCAAGGGATGAAGACCCTGCCCCCCCTCCTGGAGGGTACCAGGCTCGATGCCGAGTATGGCAAATCCCACCCGGGCTGGGTGAGGTACATCGGCAAAAAGGGCGAGTACAAGCTCTTCAAAGAGGGTGAGCTGTACCGCGCCATGCAGGTTGTGGCTGTGGGGGGAGGTACCATCCCCGAGGATCTTTTCAAAAGGGTGCTGCAGGAGTTCGGCCGGGTTGGTAGCTGCCAGGTCGAGTCGACCTCAAAGAAAGGGGATTACGTCGTCGATCAATGCGTTGCCAAAGGTAACGTGGCGGTGACGGTCTATCGGAACAAGAGCGATCTGAAGGTGAAGGGCTTGGTTGTTTATTACACGAAGTGAGGTGTTTGATGGTCAGTTCCAGACAACGCAAGGCGATGCTTCTCCTGGCGCTCCTTTCCCTGCCGTATCAGCTTCACGCGGCGCCACCGGCGCAATTCGAGATCGACCTTAAGGAACTGGACCGGCAAAAGCCCGCCGCCGCTCCCAAGCCCGAGAAGAAGAGCGTTAAAAAAACGAAGACCCCGGCCGCGAAGGCTGCGCACGCCGGCAAGGAAGAGCAACCGGCGGCCAAACCGGACTATATCCGCTATACGGTTCAGCCCGGGGACCACATTTTCAAAATCCTCGTGGGGCACTTCGGGATGTCCAACGAGGCGGCCGAGCGACTGATCCCCGAGATCGTCCGCGTCAACGACATCGACAACATCAAGGCGCTCAAGGTGGGAAAGACACTGCTCATCCCGTCACAGGCAAGGCAGGAGCGATCCCCGAAAGCGACGAAGAAGGCGAAACCGCACCAGGAGAAGGACGAAGTGACGCCGGCAGAGACGCAGAAGCCCGCCGTACCTGAACCGGCACCTGCTGTTCCCAAGGCCGAGACCCCAACTCCTGAGAAGGTCCCGTCTCCTGAGCAGACTCCTGCTCCTGCGAACGTCCCCGCTCCTGTGAAGGTTCCTGCACCTGCCAAGGTTCCCGCACCTGCCAAGGTTCCTGCACCTGCCAAGGTTCCCGCTCCTTCTGCTCCCGAGCCAGTCGAGCCTCCTGCTACGGCTCCATCTCTCCCGTCGATTCCAGCCGCACCGAAGGCAGCTGCACCTGCCCCCCCGGCAGTGCCGGCACCGGTCACCTGGATCTGCCCCGTGGGGCGCGCCGATACCGCCAACACGGTCGACTCACTCCTCAACGCCCTTTCGGCAACCTGGAGCAGGAACAAGATCATCCAGTCCGGCGCCGGGGCGCCCATGGCGTACAACATCAGGGTGGACCGATATTTCGAGTACAAGGGGGGGCGCTACATCGTCAGCATCGGCGACACCGATCCTTACAGCTATACGCTGATCAGGCTCTTGGAAACGGCTGGCTACAAGGTGCTCAGGCTGAGCGGGACGGAGGACTTCAGGACGGTGTCAGGAAAGCTCTTGGCGCTGGTTGGGGTGGAACCGGATTTCGGGGTGCATCCCCTGCAGGAAGGGAAGCAGGGGACGGGTTTTCTGATCCCGCAGGATGATGCCGGCGGGAGGCGGGTGCTGGTCACCGACAAGGCGGTGGAGCCGGGGCAAAAGTGGGTGATGCCTCAGGGATGCGCCGCCAGGTAGTGAGTTTCAGGGGATAGGGGGAACTGCCTGCTCACCCTGTTCCGGGGTCAGCCCCGGCACCTCCTGCGGGGCGGCGGCCCCGGGAAGCGCGCTTTGCAGAGACGGATCGGCGGAAGGAGCTGCCTCCCTCATCACCTCTTTGGGCACCGGGATCTGCCCCCGGACCTTCATGGTGAACTCGTCCTGTTTCCCTTGCGCCGCATCGTCGACCCAGCCATCCACATTGGCCCGGATCAGGTCCTCGACCCTGTTTTTAAGCGGTTTGTAGGCCGCTTCCTGCGCCAGCGGTTTTACCCGCTGCAACTGGTCGAAAACCCTTTTCGAATAGCGGTCGCGCTTGTCGGGGGTCTGGCTGTTGTAGCAGCCGATGGCTTTCCAGGTGTAACCGTATTTGTTCATGCACATGGAAAGGATCCAGGCGCCGGTCTTGACGTTGTTGCACGGGTCGCCGAGCGAGTTCCAGCGCTCTTTGCCGATGGTGGGGGCCCAGATGGAGTTGATCTGCATCACTCCGAAGTCGTAGGTGCCGTTGGTGTTGTAGTTGATGGCGGTAGGGGAGAAGTTGGATTCGACCTTGGCGATCGCCCGCAGTATCTGGGGGTTGATGCCGTACTGCAGGCCGGCCTCCTCGAAACAAAATGCCGATGCGTTGTTTGCCAGTGCCAGCACCAGGGCGGCAACCGCTAGAAACGCTTTGGTTTTACCCATCATCGAGCCTCTTTTTCGTGTTTTTCGGATCGTTGCACCGTTGCTTTTTCCTTTCCCATCCGGGCGCAATCCGGTCCATAATACCTTTCCCGAACCGCAATGTCATCAGCTAAACTCGCAATTGGCGATGGCTGGCGCGCAAGTTGCTGAATCAACGGATGTTTTGTCAGGGCTTCCCGGGAACAAGGAGTCGCAGATGAAGATGAATTTTAGCGAGCTGGAGATCAGGATCCTCGGCTCCCTCATGGAAAAGGAGCTCACCACCCCGGAGAGCTACCCGCTGACCCTCAACGCACTTGCAGCCGCCTGCAACCAGAAGTCGAACCGTGACCCGGTCATGGCGGTGACCGAGCCCGACCTGGTCCGCGGCCTCGAGGCACTCGGCGCGCGGGGGCTGGCCAGGCTGACCACCACCGGCGGGCGCGTCCCGAAGTACTGCCACTCCGTCGCCGACAATCTCCGGCTCGGTCCCCCGGCGCGGGCGGTGCTGGCCGAGCTTATGCTGCGCGGTCCCCAGACGGCGGCCGAACTGCGCGCCCGCGGAGAGCGGATGGCGGAGATAGGCGACGTCGCCGCGGTGGAGGAGATCATCCTGAAACTGCTGCAGCACGGCCCTCCGCTGGTCGCGCGGCTCCCTCGCCAGGCGGGACGGAAGGAGCAGCGCTACGCCCAGCTTTTCGCCGGCATGCCGGAGCTGCCCGAGGAAGAAGAGCCGGCGCCGGCTAGGAGCCACTCCCCTGCCGGCGCGCCGGTGCGGGTTTCCTCCAACCAGCGCCTGACGGAGGTAGAAGGCGGGATAGGGACCCTGAGGGAGGAGATTGGTGAGCTGCGCCGTGAAGTGGAAGAGTTGATCGCCTCGTTTCAATGAGAACGGGTCCCAACCCACCCATCCCCAAGCTCCCTCACCCCGACCCTCTCCCGGAGGGCGAGGGAGAGTTGAAGGCGGTGGAGGGAGTGGGAACACATTCCCATTGAAGGGGAGGGAGGTTCCTTCCGCGGAAAAGATCTTTATTGTTCCTACGCTCCAGCGTGGGAACGATGAATCGTCGCTTCAGCGATAAAAAAAGGCCCCGCCTCGAAAGAGGGGGGCCTTTTTGCCGTTTTCGCCGTGGCGGAGCTAGTTGGTGAACATGAGCTTCCGTTCGAGGTCCATGGAGTGGGAGAGCCGCTTTGCCTCCTCCATGGTGATCTGCTCCTGCTCGTGGAGCTGGATCAGGTGCTGGTCCAGCGTCTGCATCTGATAGCTCCGGCCGTTCTCCATGTGCGCCTCGATCTCGTCGAGCCTTCCCTCCCTGATGCAGCTCTGGATGGTCGTGGTGGCGCGCATGATCTCCAGTACCGGGATGATAGCCTCTCCGCTCTTGTTCATGATCAGGCGGATCGAAACGGTGGCGACCAGGATGTCGGCGAGCCTTTGGCGCAC
This sequence comes from Geobacter sp., assembly GCA_003490025.1. Classification (GTDB taxonomy): domain Bacteria; phylum Desulfobacterota; class Desulfuromonadia; order Geobacterales; family Geobacteraceae; genus Geomonas. The sequence goes on from DNJC01000032.1 coordinate 117,158, forward strand.
GATCTCCTGCGCATCGGGGGGGAAGTGCCCCACGATCCTGTTTATGGTCGAGACGGCCCCCTGGGTGTGCAGGGTGGAGAGGACCAGGTGCCCCGTCTCCGCCGCCATCAGGCACGATTCGATGGTCGCCGTGTCGCGCATCTCCCCGACCATGATCAGGTCCGGGTCCATCCTCAGGGCGGCTTTCAGCGCGGAGGCGAAGCTGTCCGTGTCGATGCCGACCTCCCGCTGGATGATGCAGCTTTTATCGGACTGGAACAGGAACTCGATCGGGTCCTCGATGGTGATGCAGTTGTAGCTGAAGGTCTGGTTGATATGGCGCAGCATCGAGGCGAGAGTGGTCGACTTGCCGTTGCCGGTAGGCCCGGTGACCAGGATCAGGCCGTTCGGAGCCTTGACGATCTCCCCCAGCACCGGCGGAAGGCGGAGTTCTTCGAAGCTGCCGATATGGGCGGGAATCACCCTCATGATGATGCCGAAGTGGCTGCGCTGGCGGAAAATGCTGACCCTGAAGCGCGCCCCGCTGGGGAGCGAGAAGGAGGTGTCGAATTCCTTCTGGTCCACTTCCCACTTCCGATTGTTGTGGGCCATGATCTGGGAGGCGATGAACTCGGTGTCCTCCGCGGTGAGGTTCGGGAGCTTCGAGCGGATTATCTGTCCCTTGCCGCGGAAGAAAGGGGGGTTGTCCACCTCGAAATGCACGTCCGACACCTTCTTGTTGAAGGCTATTTCCAGAATCTGGACAAATATCTTCGCATCCATGACTGCCCCTCTCTGTTAATGATCTATAGACGGGTTTTCCCCTTCTCCCCATCGCCACTCTATTTCTGCGCGCACCTCTTGCGGTAGAGTGCGTTGTCTATCGCCATACTGGCGTGCATGGCCAGGATCTCCAGCAGCGGCAGCTGCGGGTCCCCTCCCGTCCGGGTGCCGAAGTCGGCGTAGATGACGGCGACGACCCTGCCGAAGCTCTTCACGGGAAGGAGCAGGACCTTGCTGGCGGCCGGGGCTCCTATGGCGCCGAATATGGCGCTGCGCACCGTCGGGTCCGCATCGCCGTAGTACATCTCCCCTTCCAGCGCGCTCTGGAACAGCGACGGCTCGGAGATGGGGATGCGGAGCTTCATCGAGGAGGTGGCGCCAGTGTCGCTGACGCCGATGGCCCGCTCCGCGATCAGCTCGGAGCGCACCACGACCAGGGTGACCCCGCGCTGGAAGTAGGTGCAGGCGTTCTGCAGCAGCAGGAAGGTCACCTCCGGCGGCTCTCGCTGCTCGGAAAGGGAGAGGAACTGGCGCCGGAACTTCTTGAGCAGCTCCTGCGACGGCTCGGCCTGGCTCCGCTTCAGGTAGCTGCTAAGGGCCCTGCTGCTGTCGATGGTGTCCTGGATGAACGTGGCCGGGCGCTCCTCACGGCTTGGCCTGGGGAGCGATGCGGTTACCCCCGCCTCCAGTGCCCGCGCGATGACCTGGTAATCCCCGGGGGAGGCGAGCAGCACGATGGGAAGGTCCGGATAGCGGTTCCTTTTCTGCCGCAGCACCCCCTCGATGTCCCAACCGCTCCCCCTGGCGCCCGGATCTTCGGCGTCGAAAAGCAGCAGCGGCAGGCGCTCCTTGGAGAGGGCCTGGTCTATGATCGGGTCGAGTTGCGCCGCTTCATCGGTGGCGCAGAGAAAGCGGGAGCCGCACACGGCGCCGGCGCATTCCCGCAGGAGCTTGGTGCCGGTGAGGAGGATCACGCCGAGGCGCCGGTCGAGGGACTCGTCCGCGCCGGAGAGACTATCCAAAAAGTCGAAGAACTTCCGCTGTTCGTCGGCGGGGATGCCGGCTAGCTCCGACTGCAACCTGGTCGCGGGCGTGTCCGGCAGCTCTTCGGCGATCGCGGAGAAAAAGTGCGGGATGCGCCTTTCCAGTTCGTCCAGTTCTTCCAGGCCGAGGTCCGCCGCGGAGATCATCTCACCGCCGCTCTCCGGCGCCTCCTGCCCGGGGGGGGCGCTGGTGGCGCCGAACATCGCTTCGGGGGTGAGGGTGCCGTCGCGCTTGCGTTCGTCGTAGATGCGGAGGGCGTCCATGAGGAGGTTCTGCGTGTTGAGGTGGATTTCCCTTTTGACCGTCTCCGGGAAGTAGCGGTACTCGTCGGAGACGATCGACTGGTGGACGTCGAGGGAGAAGGTCCCCTTGGTCCAGGTGAGGACCTCCACGATGGTCATCTCGATCAGCGCCTCAAGCCCCTTGTAGGCCGTGTCGGTCTCGACCATCCCCCCCTCGATCAGGGTCTGGATGATCGGCTTTCTCTGGGCGCCGGCCCTTTGCTGCTCGTGCAGCGCCCGTTCGAGATCTTCCTTGGCGATCAGTCCCATGTCGAGCATGACCTGTCCGATCCGGACGCTGTTGTTGACATGGTTGGCGCAGACGATGAAGCCGTCGTGGAAGACGAGCTGGCTCTCTCCCTTGGCGCTCTTGAGTGTCAGGGTCCCGGACTTCCCCGTTGCATGCAGCAACTGGATGACGTCAACGATTGGCAGGTGCTCTAAATCACCATCAAAAGACATGCTGATCCCCTTTTACGGCCCGGTGGTGGGGGGTACTTCTGGCGACCCTGGTTCCCTCTGCCGCCGCTAGCGAGCATCGCGGCGAGCCCCGGACAGCCGCTCCTGAAGGCAAGATCTGGAGTGGCGGCGGGATGCGGGCAGGAAGAAGCGTGATTTTAGCACGCGGGTCCGGCTAAGTAAACCGGAATTGCTGGGTATTTTGGGTCCCCCGACTGCGCGTCAGGGATTGGAGGGGAGATTTTGAGGGCGGCGGCTCCCGGAACAGGGGACTTCCCTGGCCGGACGAGGCCTGGAGTTCTCCGGTATGGCTCAGCCAGGCGAGGGCGAGGGCAAGGAGGCCGGCTACCCCTCCCATGGTGAGATTCTGGCTGACGTAGTGGCGGTTGCGCTCGATGAGAAAGGCGATGAAGTCGTCACGGTCGGCCACCAGCCTCTCGAGGAGGCGCCCGTCCTCCCGCACGATCTTGAGGCCACTCCTGCCGCACCGGCGCAGCGTCGTGCTGTCCTCCACGGTCTGCATGAGCCGCCCCATCATCGCGAAAATGGCGCTCCCCCGGTTGCCGCCGTTCTCGAGGTCTTTCCTGAAGACGGGGAGCGCCTCGTCAAAGAGGCTCGGGAGCCCGGCCAGGGCCTCTTCCCTGAGTCCCCCCCCCTGGAAGCGGTTGCGCACGCGGAGGGCGGCGCCCGGTTCGCTTCGGGAGAAGAAGAGGGCGGCGCGCGAGGCGAAGGCGGCGCTCAGTTCCGCTTCGTCCTGCGGAGCGTCAGCCGAGGCGCAGAGGAAGAGGCCGCTCAGGAAGATGTACCCCTTGTGGCAGGAACTCCCGACCGCCCTTTGCACCGCGCTTTCCGCCGCTACGCCGAGACGGACCTGGTCGACCAGTTCCTCGCCGTTGCAGACCGAGTTGCACAGGTCGAGAAGGTAAAGGGAGACGATCTTGAGCGACGCCTCCATCCTGGCAACGGTGAGCTCCGGATGCGAACCGCTGTCGGAAAGATCCACCAGGCCCGGCTTGGGGGTCAGGTAGAGTTCCATGAACGCCCCCCGGACGAGGTTCAGCGCCAGTTTTTCCAAGTATGCACGCACTATGATCGGCTCTCCGGCTGGGGGGGGGATTTTGTCGCGGCGCAATGATAGCATCTTTTGCTCCTTAAATTAATATGTATACAACGATGAACCGAAAAATCTGCATTGAGGCGGGTGCCGGGTGGGGGAAACACTGATTGCGGTGGCTCGGTGGGGGAAAGGCGACAGGTGCATGGTGCGGGGGTTGGCCGGGCCGCAAGGGCCCGGCCAACCGGGATGACGCGGCAGGAGGGCTAGAACTGGATGTTCAGGGCAGCCTGCACCCTTGCTTCCTTGGGATAGTCGCTTTCCTTGTACTTCGCCGTTTCCAGGCCGTAGGCGCCGTCGATGTCGAAGTTCACCCACTTGGTGCCGATGGTGACGCCGCCCGTCGCGACCGGGCCTATGTCGTCGTTGGAAAGGTTCTTGTACATGCCCAGGCGCAGCTTGAGCCAGGTGAGCGGGTGAAGCTCGGCGCCGCCTCCGAAGTGCCTGCTCTTGTAGTCGAGGCTGGACAGGACCGTTTCGTTGCTGGTGAGGTCGAGGTCGGCGGCCAAGGTGAGCCAGGAGAGGGGATCAACCGCTACCCCCAGACGCACCTGCGGCTTCAGGGTCACCTTGTCGGTCTTCACGTGGTTGCCGCTGCCGTCCAGCACGAACTGGCCGTTCTGGTCCTTCAGGTCGGGGGCGTCGAATTTCGGGGAGGTGAGGTTCTTGGCCACCAGACCCACGCTCCAGATCTGGTACTTGTAGAACGCGCCCAGGTCGATGGTGACGCTGCTGCTTTCCACGTAGTTCTTGTCCAGGTTGTCCGTGATGTTCCCGGAATCGACGCTATCCCCCTCCACCAGCCTCAGTTTCGAGGCGTAGACCCGTCCCTTGATCGGCTTCAGCGAAGCGCCGACGCCGAGCTTGCCGTACTTGCCCAGGTCTATGGGGTGGCCGTAGGAGATGGGGAACTCGAAATAGGCGAGGCTTTTCACCATGACGGAGGTCTGGTTGTTGTCGATGCTCCCCCCGCTGGTAAAGGCGGGCACCACCGTGTTGGTAAGGACGTCGGCCGCCTGCTGCTGGGTCAGACCGTCAGTCGTGGCGAGCCGGGCGTCCATGGCATTGATGATGTTGTTGGCCTGCAGGTCGTCAAAGCCGTTGGCGCGCAGGGAGTCGTAGATCCCGCTGCGGACTTGGGCGTCGGTGAAGAACAGGTTCGAGGTGGCGACGGTGTCGCCGGGGGCGGCGGCCAGGTTGGCGAACTCGGTCGTGGTCAGCGCCGTCGTGCCGCTGGAACCGCTGGGGAGGACGTTGACCAGATCCGATTCCGGCTTGGCGAACCCTTCGATGGTGCCGAAGGCGCCGAAGGAGAAATGGTTCACCTGGGCGGCGACCACCGCGTTACCTCCGAGCGAGATGGTACCTTTCTGCGTCTCGATGTCCTTGATCACCGAAAGGAGGCTGACGATGTCCCCCAGTGCCTGGGCGTTCACCGCACTGGTGTTGATGTTCTTGAGGTTGTCCAGGGTGGAGGGGCTCCCCTCGGTGAACTTGCTCAGCCTGTCGACGTTGTCGGCAAGCCCGCTGGAGACCCTGAGTCCGGTGCCGACCGCGATAGGCACCGAGACCGTCTTCTCGTTGAAGGCGAGCCCCGCCGGGTTCCAGTATCCCGCCATCGCGTTGGTAGTGCGGGCCACACCCGCGCCCCCGATACCCAGGGCTCCAAAGGGCTGGAACTCGGCGGCCAGCGCCGTCCCTGCCAGGGCGAGAATTGCCGCCGTCATCGGTGCAACGATCCTCTTGATCATTTTCGGCTCCTTTAATTAGAAAGATAGGCCCCTCGTTTTAACGGCGCGAGCGGTACTCTTCACATCGGGTGGCGCAGGAAAAACTTTATTTATTTTCATACGTAAGGCGTTCCTAATCCTGGGAGGGTTGGCGGACGCAGTTGCGTCCCGCACATTAACCTTGAATTCACTTGGCGTTCTAGGATAATCTCCGCGTTGGCCCGTGCAGATCCGAAGCCGAAAACAGTTGCACCGATTATTGGAGAACCGCTCGATATGGAGACTTACAAGGCGCGGCCCCGCAGGCTGAAGCCGAAAACTTCCGGCTGGAAGATCTTTCTCGGAGTGGCGGCCGGCTGCTCGACCGTCGCTCTTTTGGCGTTCATCGGGTATTTCTTTTACCTCCTGGGGGCCCTCCCCAAGGTGGACCGCCTGGCCGACTACCGCCCCCCGATACTTTCCCAGGTCTTCGGCCAGGACGGGACGCTGGTGGGGGAGTTCTACCTGGAGCGGCGCACCGTGGTGCCGGTGGACAAGATGCCGAAACGGCTGATCCAGGCGTTCGTCTCCGCCGAGGACTCGAACTTCTACCAGCACAAGGGGATCGACTACCTCGGCATCGCCCGGGCAGTCGTGAAGAACGTGATCTCCATGAGCAAGAAGGAGGGGGCTTCGACCATCACGCAGCAGGTCGCGAAGTCGATGCTCCTCACCCCGGAGAAGAAGTTCTCCAGGAAGCTCAAGGAGGCGATCCTCGCCAAGAGGATGGAGGAGCGGCTCTCCAAGGACGAGATCCTCTACATCTACCTGAACCAGATCTACATGGGGGCGGGCGCCTACGGTGTGCAACTCGCCGCCGAGACCTACTTCGGCAAGGAGGTGGACAAGCTGAACCTGGCCGAGATGGCGATGCTGGCCGGCCTCCCCAAGGCGCCCAACAGCTACTCGCCGATCAAGCACCTGGACCGGGCCAAGGAACGGCAGAGGTACGTGCTGGAGAGGATGGTCAAGGAGGGGTACATCACCCAGGCTGAGGCGGAGTACGCCAAGGCCACCCCCATCGTGATACAGGCCCTGAAGAAGGTGAACGCGGACCAGTCCGCCTATTTCCTGGAGCAGGTGCGGCTGCAGCTGGTCGAGAAGTACGGCGAGGAGCGGATCTACAAGGACGGCCTGAAGATATACACCACCATGAACGCCGAGATGCAGAAGGGTGCCTACGACTCCGTGGTGAACGGGTTGAAGGCGCTCGACAAGCGGCAGGGGTTCCGCGGCGCGGCCAAGTACCTGAAGGAACAGGAGGTGGACCCCTTCTGCAAGAAGGTCGAGGACGGCATCGACTACCTGAACCTGAAGCAGGGATCGGTGTACCAGGGGGTGGTAACCGGCGTGGACCAGGCGAAGCGCGAGCTGATCGTGCGGGTCGGCGACCGCACCGGGACGGTCCCCAGGAAGTACCTGGAATGGGCCGGGAAGGTCGAACTGGTGAACAGCTACGGCAAGCCCGAGACCAAGCGCGCCATCGGCCTGGGGGCTGTGGTTGAACTCCAGGTGAAGGAACCGGATCAAAACCGCGCCGGCGCCGTTTTCGCCCTGGACCAGGAGCCCGAGGCGCAGGCGGCCCTGATCGCCATCGACCCGATGACCGGCGGCGTGCGCGCCATGGTGGGGGGGTACGACTTCAAGAAGAGCCAGTTCAACCGCGCCATGCAGGCGAAGAGGAATCCCGGCTCCGCCTTCAAGCCGGTCATCTACGCGGCGGCGCTGGACCACGGCATGACCACCGCCAGCATCATCGAAGACTCCCAGGTCGAGTACGACAGCGGCAAGGAAAAGTCCTGGAAACCTAAGAACTACGACAACGTCTACCGCGGGCCGGTCACCATGCGCGAGGCGCTCACCAACTCGATCAACGTGGTCAGCGTCAAGATCCTGGAACAGATCGGGGTCAACACGGCAATCGAATACGCGCAGAAACTGGGGATCACCTCCCCCCTCTCCAGCAACCTCACCCTCGCCCTCGGCTCTTCCAGCGTCACCCCGATGGAACTCACCAGCGCCTACGCGGTCTTCGCCTCCGGCGGCTACCGCACCACCCCCTATTTCGTCACCAAGGTGCTGGACCGTGACGGAAACGTGCTGGAGGAGATCGCGGAGCCGAAAATCCAGGCATTCGCCAATATCTCCGGCGCCTCGGCCGCGAACAACCCGGAAGAAAGCGAGGGGGATGGAGAGGAGACCGGCGCCGCAAAGAGCGCCAACCCGGCGGAGCCCGCGCAGCCGGTGCAGCCGGTGCAGCCGGTGCAGCCGGTGCAGCCGGTGCAGCCTGTGCAGCCGGTGCAGCCGGTGCAGCCGGTGCAGCCGGTGCGGCCGCCCCTTTCCGTTTCCGGCGCGCAGGGGGCCAACGCCATACCGGTGATCCCCCCCGAGACCGCGTTCATCATGACCAACCTGATGGAGAGCGTAGTTACCAGCGGCACCGGCGGTAGGGCCCGCGCCCTGGGACGTCCGGTGGCAGGAAAGACCGGGACCACCAACGACATGAAGGACGCCTGGTTCGTCGGGTACGTGCCGCAGCTCGTGGCCGGCGTCTGGGTCGGCTATGACCAGGAACGGAGCCTCGGCTCGGGAGGGTCGGGCGGACAGGCCGCAGCGCCGATCTGGACGGAGTTCATGCAGCGCGCCTTGGCGGGCGTTCCGGTGAAGTCGTTCAGCACCCCCGGAAACGTCACCTTCGCCGTCATCGACCCGAGAAACGGCCGGCTGGCGCGGGAAGGGAGCCCCGGAGCGGTGCAGGAATGCTTCATAGCGGGGACGGAGCCGACGAGCTACGGGCAGGAACCGGCGCCGGAACCTGCCTCCGTGCAGTAAGTATCCGATTTGACAGCGTTTTGACGCGGCCGCCGCCGTCGGCCCCCCGGCCGGCCGCATCGGCGTAAAGCCTTGCCAGGCGCGGCTTCGCGGCTGTAAAAGGGGCTAGAACCGCTCCTGTCCTGGAGAAAATGGAGCCGGGATCAAGAAAACCCTTGCAAACTGCGAATATATGATTATAGTGACGTTAATTTAATCCAGCCAAGGAGGGTTTCACATGACTAAAGCAGAATTGGTCGAGGCAGTGGCGAAGTCCGCAAACATTCCGAAGGGCGCGGCTGAGAAGGCCGTCGGTGCATTCATCTCCAGCGTGAGCGGTGCACTCAAGAAGGGCGACAGGGTGACCCTGGTCGGTTTCGGCAGCTTCGAAGTGGCAAGCCGTCAGGCACGCACCGGCAGGAACCCGCAGACCGGCAAGGAGATCAAGATCGCCGAAGCCAAGGTGCCCAAATTCCGCCCCGGCAAAGCACTCAAAGACGCCATCGCCGCGAAGAAGAAGTAGTCCGCGACCGACGGACGTGCCCCTCCTGACTGTTCACGTCCAGGCAGCATGCAAAACCCCGCCCTCGCGGGGTTTTCTTTTTTGTGCTGCCGGGTTTTTTGTTCCTACGCTCCAGCGTGGGAACTATGAATGGAGATCGCGGCGTATACGTTGAAAGAAAAGCTTGCCTTATGCGGTGGTGTGTAGTAAAGATGTTTGTCTGACTGACATCAGTTCCATCTGGGAGCAGTTTTCCCATCCCATCGATCCAACCCCTCGCATTCAGGTTAATCCCCACGAGAAATGCGGCAGCAGCTAATGGTTGGCAACGATGTATGGTTTGCCGGTCATATGGCGTGTCACCGCCCTAAAGAGAAGCCTCGCGGCAAGCGTTGCCGCAGCGGTTTTTCACGCCCTACATTTCACTACCCTCTTTTTTACAACGAGCAGCCGCGTGCCGTCCGCCGGGGATTTTCGGGACAGCAGCACCCGGCCGCCTATTGCCAAAAAACGGGGAACAAGGAATCACATGTCTTTTGAAACGCTGAACCTCTCCGAACCGATCCTGAAAGCCATCGCCGCTTGCGGCTACACCGCTCCGACCCCGATCCAGGCCGAGTCGATCCCGCTGGCCATTTCCGGCCGCGACCTCATCGGCTCCGCCCAGACCGGAACCGGCAAGACCGCCTCCTTCGTCCTTCCTGCGCTGGAGCGCCTCCTCACCCCCTCCGCCGCGCGCGGCAAGGGACCGAGGATCCTCGTGCTCACCCCGACACGGGAGCTGGCCAACCAGGTCGTCGACGCGGTGCGGACCTACGGCAAGTTCATGAGGGTTCGCTGCGGTGTCATCCTTGGGGGGATGCCCTACCGCGAGCAGATGATGCTTCTCTCCCAGCCGGTCGACATCATCGTCGCCACCCCGGGCCGCCTGATAGACCACCTGGACCGCCGCTCCATCAACTTCTCGCGCCTGGAACTACTGGTCCTGGACGAGGCGGACCGGATGCTGGACATGGGCTTTTCCGAGGACGTCGACCGGATCGCCGCCGCCGCTCCCGCCGAGCGCCAGACCCTGCTCTTCACCGCCACCATGGACGACGCCATGGCGAAGCTCGCCAAGCGCCTGCTGCAGGACCCGGTCCGCGTCGCCATCGAAGGGACCGAGGTGCAGAACCTCCAGATCGAACAGCGCCTGCACGTGACGGACGACATGCGGCACAAGAACCGCCTGCTGCAGCACCTGATCGCCGACGCCAGCGTCACCAAGGCGATCATCTTCTCCGCCACCAAGAGGGACGCAGACCAGCTCGCCTCGGAACTCTACGCACAGGGTCACGCCGCCGCAGCCCTGCACGGCGACATGTCGCAGGGCGCGCGCAACAAGACCATCTCCAACATGCGCCGCGGCAAGGTGCGGCTCCTGGTCGCAACCGACGTCGCGGCCCGCGGTCTCGACGTCACCGGGATCAGCCACGTCATCAACTTCGACCTCCCGAAATTCGCCGAGGACTACGTGCACCGGATCGGAAGGACCGGGCGCGCCGGGGCAACCGGGATCGCCATCTCCTTCTGCTCGGGCAACGAGGTCGCCTACCTGGACCGCATCGAGCGCTTCACCGGCAAAAAACTCCCGATGCACATCATCGACGGGCTGGAGCCGACCCGCCCCCTGAGGAGGGTCAACGCAGGCCCGGCCGGCGCGAGGAAGGGACGCCCGGCGTTCGACCCGCGCAAGAAAGGCGCTGCTCCGAAAGGGCGCCCCGCCGCAGGCGGCCAGAGGCGCGACGCGCAGGTCATGGTAGAGTACCGGCGCGGCAGGGGCGGGGCTCCGAAATAGCCCTTTTCCTTGCTTTCATCCGGTGATTTTGGTATCGTTTCGATCATTAATCGGCCCCCGCGGAACTAAAGCTGCGGGGGCCTATTGTCAACTGAAAGGCTGCCGCAGAGGGTTTCGCGGCCGCTATGAGATACCGACAGGGGGTGGTAGATGTCTGAAGCTGTTGAACTGGGAAAAGGTCTGCACTGGATAGGGGTGAAGGATCCGACCCTCGCCGTTTTCGACGACCTCTTCCCCACCGAGCACGGCACCACCTACAATTCGTTCCTGGTGCAGGGCGATACCCATACCGCCATCATCGACACGGTCAAGGCCAAGCGCTTCGAAGAGTTCCTGGCTAAGATCACCTCCATCATGGACCCGGCGGAAGTCGACTACATCGTGGTGAACCATTCGGAACCGGACCACTCCGGCTCCCTCGCCAAACTTCTCCAGCACTGCCCCAAGGCGTGCGTCGTCTCCAGCCAGGCGGCCCGCACCTTCCTCGGCAACCAGATCCATGCGCCGTTCGAATCCCGCATCGTCAAGGACAACGAGAGCATCGACCTCGGCGGGCGCACGCTCCGCTTCATCGCCGCGCCCTTTCTGCACTGGCCCGACACCATGTTCACGCTCCTCGAAGAGGAGGGGATACTGTTCCCCTGCGACGCCTTCGGCTCCCATTATTCGGGCGAGGGGATCTTCGCCGACGAGATGCCGGACTTCTCCGGTGAAACCCGCTTCTACTTCGACTGCATCATGCGCCCGTTCAAGGAGCGGATCCTGCAGGCGGTGGCGAAGCTGGACGGCGTCGAGTTGAAGATGCTCTGCCCGAGCCATGGCCCGATCTACCGCTGCGACGCCAGGAAACCGATCGACCTGTACCGGAAGTGGTCCATGCCCAAGGCCGCCGGCAAGAGGATCGCCATCTTCTACCTCTCCCCGCACGGCAACACGGAGCAGATGGCCGAGGCCGTGGCTAGTGGCGCCGGGCTGCCGGGGGTGCACGTGACGCTCTGCCACATAAACCACGCCTCCGTGGCCGACATCCGCGACCTGATGGAGGAGTGCGACGCCCTCATCTTCGGGATCCCTACCATCAACCGCGACATACCGAAGCCGATGTGGGATGTCCTTGCCTACCTCTCGACGGTGAGCCTCAAGGGGAACATCGGCGGGATCTTCGGAAGCTACGGCTGGAGCGGCGAGGCGTGCCGCATGGCGGAGGAGAGGCTGAAAGGGATGAACTTCAAGCTCCCGGTCCCCTTTGTCCGCTCCCCCTTCATGCCCAAGCCGGAGATCATCGCCGAGTGCGAGGCCCTCGGCCGCACCATCGCGGAAGAAGTACTCAAGAAATAGCTGCTCGACCCCCTCCCCTTCGCCGGGGAGGGGGGATGCAAACCTCCTCCTCTTCCTCGTGCCACCAGCGCTTCACGCGCGACGCGCAACTCCCCGAACGCCATTCATGCAGACACCGACTCCACACATCGTAGAAGTCGCCATCCCGCTCCCGCTGGAGGGAAGCTTCCACTACGTCATGCCCGCGCACCTCTCGCCGCTCTCCCTTCCGGGAAAGAGGGTGCTGGTGCCGTTCGGCAGGCGCAAGGTGACCGGCTACCTCCTGGGCGACGCCGAACCCGCCGCAGGCGAGCTGAGGGAGATCCTCGACATCCTGGACGAGGAGCCGCTGTTCACCCCCGCAGAGCTGGAGTTCTACCGCTGGATCGCCGGCTACTACCTCCATCCGCTGGGGGAGGTGATCAAGATGGCGCTTCCCGCCGGGATCAACGTGGTGAGCCGCTATCGCTGCGAGACCGCCGAGGACGGCACACCGGTGCTGCGCGAGTTCCTGGCCGGCGGCAAACGCGTCAGGACCGAGCGGATTTTCGCCCCGGTTGACGGAGCGGAGGGGCGCCCGAGGGGGAAGGGGCTGGAGATCCTCGAGTACCTGCGCGAGATAGGGGAGTGTTCGGCCGCGGAGCTTAGGAAGCGTTTCGGCAACTGCGCGCCGCAGCTGCAGCGGCTGGTCGCCCTCGACTGCGCACGCTTTACCGAGCGCGAGGTTTACCGCGACCCGTTCCGGGCCCAGAGCTACGAACACGACGCGCCGCTTGCGCTGAACCAGTCCCAGGCCGCGGCGTTCGAGCGCCTGAAGGAGGCGCTCTCCTGCGGCGTTTTCTCCCCGTTTCTCCTGCACGGGGTGACCGGGAGCGGCAAGACCGAGGTCTACCTGCAGACCATCTCCGAGGCGCTCCGCGCCGGCAGGAGCGCGCTGGTGCTGGTCCCGGAGATCGCCCTCACGCCGCAGCTGGTCGGGCGCTTCAAGAGGCGTTTCGACTGCGGCATAGCGGTGCTGCACTCCGGGCTCTCCGACGGCGAGCGCTACGACGAGTGGCGCCGCATCCGGCGCGGCGAGGCCTCCATCGTCATCGGCGCCCGTTCCGCCCTTTTCGCTCCGCTGGAGCGGGTCGGGGTGATAGTGGTGGACGAGGAGCACGAGGGGAGCTACAAACAGTCCGAGGGGGTGCGCTACAACGCCCGCGACCTGGCGCTGGTGCGCGGCAAGTTCGCCCAGGCCGTGGTGATCCTCGGCTCGGCCACGCCGCTTGTGACCAGCTACCACGCGGCGATGAACGGCAGGCTCCAGTACCTGCACCTCCCGGAGCGGGTGCGCGAGCTCCCCATGCCGGAGACGGTGATGCTGGACGCCAGGGGGCAGAAAGGGGAGACCTTCCTGAAGCCGCTGGTCGACGCGATGTGGGAGAACCTCGACGCCGGCGGGCAGACGCTCCTCTTCCTGAACCGGCGCGGCTTCGCCACCTACCTGGTCTGCGAGAGCTGCGGGCACGTCCTGCGCTGCCCGAACTGCGCCGTGACGCTCACCTACCACCGCATCAAGGGTCGGCATGTCTGCCATTACTGCGACTACTCCATCGTCGCCCCTGCCGTCTGCCCCCATTGCAAGGAGGGGGCGATCACGCTTCTCGGGCGCGGGACGGAGCGGGTCGAGGAGCAGGTGCAGCAGCTCCTCCCGGAGGCGCGGGTCTCCCGGATGGACCGGGACACCACCAAGGGGAAGGGGGGGCACGCCAGGGTCTTGAAGGAGCTGGAGGACGGCTCGGTGGACATACTTATCGGGACGCAGATGATAGCGAAGGGGCACGATTTCCCGGGGGTCACGCTGGTCGGGGTCCTCTCGGCGGACGCCTCGCTGAACCTGCCGGATTTCAGGAGCGCCGAGCGGACCTTTCAGTTGGTCACCCAGGTGATGGGAAGGGCCGGACGGGGGGACAAGCCGGGGCGGGTGCTGGTTCAGACGCTGGCGCCGGAGCATTACGCGCTGACCTACGCGGTGGCGCACGACTACGAGGGGTTCTACCGGGAGGAGATCGCGTTCCGGGAGGATGTGGGATACCCCCCCTTCGCCCACCTGGCGTCGCTCACCTTCTCGTCCGTAGCCGCAGGGCAGGGTGAGGCCTCGTCGGAGGAGGCCGCCCTCCTCCTCGGGAAGATCAAGAGGGAGTGCCGGCTGAGGGTGGAGATACTGGGGCCGGTGACCGCGCCGCTTGGCAAGGTGCGGGGGCGCTTCCGCTGGCAGATACTCTTGAAAGGGAGGGAGCGCGCCGAGCTGCACCGGCTCCTGCGCCATTTCAGGACGGGGTTCAGCCACCCTTCCACGGTGCGGCTCACGGTGGACGTCGACCCGGTGGAGATGCTTTAGACGGGATCGGTCGGATCGAAAACAAAAACAAAAAAAGGGGGCCTCCCGCGTGCGGGAGGCCCCCTTTTACTTGATGCCGCAGCCTGCTAGTGCGGGTGCATGAAGGCGTAGATCATCAGCAGCAGCAACGTGATGCCGGTGAACAGCGCGGTGAAGCCGAAGGTCTTCAGGCAGAAGTCATAGAAGATGCCGGAAGACTTCTTGGCGGCGAACTGCTCGGTGATCCCGTCCTTCTCGTAGCGGGCCCACTGGTCCCCACGCTCCTCGACGAACTCGTGCTTGGACATCTGGCCGTTGAAGATGACGAAGTCCATCGGGAACTTCTCCGGACGTCCGTGGGTGTTGAAGAAGTGGACCGAGAAAATGAAGCCGGTGGCGAGAAGCGCCTCGTCGGAGTGGATGATGGTCGCCACGTTGAAGGCCCAACCCGGCAGGATCATGCCGAAGAACTCGGGGAACCAGAGCATGAGGCCGGAGCCGCCGATGGCGAACATACCCCAGAAGACCGCGATGAAGTCGAATTTCTCCCAGTAGGTCCATCTCTCGAAGGCAGGCTTCTCCCCTTTGAAGAAGAACCAGCGCACCATGCCGATCACGTCGCTGATGTCGCGGAAGTTCGGGCAGAGGGAGTCGGGTCCGAACAGCCTCTGCAGGGGGTTCCCCTTGATGTCCTTGCGGATGAAGAGGAAGTGCACGCTCATGAACAGCGCCATGGCGAAGTAGACGAAGGTGATGCCGGCGCAGATCCTGTGAATGAAGCCTGCGTTCGGTGCGCCGCCGTAGAGGTCCATCAGGACCTTGGCCCAGATCTGGTCGCTGAACTTGAGCGGCAGACCGGTGAGCGAGAGGCCGAGGAAGCTGATGATGACCAGCAGGTGCATGAAGACGTGGACCCGTTTGAAGCGGCGGTACTGCTTGTGCCCTTCGGGAACGTGGTGCAGGATCTGCCCCTCTTCGAGGGCGGCCGCCTTCTCCCTGTTCTCCACGAAGCCGCGGATCATCCAGAGCAGGGTGTGCAGCCAGAAGACGGCGAAGGTGGAGACCAGCAGCCCGGTCATGGCGATGAAGGTGTAGTAGAGGATCGGGTAGTTCTCGCGGTCGTTGTGCTCGCCGTGGGCGTAGAACTTGGTGAAGAGAGAGCTGGTCCTCTCATGGCACCTGCTGCAGGTCTTGACCAGGTTGGCCGGGTTGACCGAGGCCTTGGGGTCCTTCGACGGGAGGATGGCATGCGCGGTGTGGCAGTCGGCGCAGCCGGCGACCTTCTCCGGGTAGCCGAGGCGGTAGTTCTTGCCGTGGTAGCTCTGCATGTAGCTCTCGACGGCGACCTTGGAGATATGGTTACGCTCGACCAGCTCCTCGTCCGCGTGGCAGCGGAGGCAGACCTTGGTGTGGAACTCGCGGTTGTTCTTCGAGGTCGGATCGCCCAGCGCCTTGATCTCGTGCAGTCCGTGGCAGTCGTTGCATGCCGCGGAATCCTGGTTCCCCGCGATTACCGCCTTGCCGTGCACGGAAGAGCTGAAACCACGCTCGTCCTTGTGGCACTGCACGCATTTGACCAGCACGCGGCGCTTGTCCTTGTTCCAGTAAGTGTGGCTGTGCATGTCGGTGTGGCAGTTGGCGCATTTGACACCTTTCTCGGTGTGAATGCTCTTCGCGTGTTCTGCTGCCTCTTTCTTGTGGCAGCGCACGCACTGGACCTTGCCGACCACGATCTCGCCCTTCATGTGCCTGGAGAGTTCGACGATCTCGATGTGACAGCTGGTGCAGCCGTTCTTACCGTGCACCGACGCCGCCATTGCGCTGGCTGAGATCTTGTCTCCGTGGCAGCCGAGGCAGGTCGCCGGGTCGATCGCCAGGCCCTGCTGGGCCGACGCTGGTCGGGTGAGTGCTAGGAGCAGTAGCAGCGGGATGAGACGTGTGAAGACGTGGACCATTGTAATCTCCTGTAATTAAAAAAACATCGTTTTGCAGCACCGTATTACAATTTCGGCGCTCGGAACGGCGCCTACTGTAATACGCACCGGTGCATAAATCAACTGAAAAAGTGTCAATTAATAAGCAGGATACAACTTTATACCCGGTCATTCCGCGTAATTACACGGTAAGCTACGGTCATTAGGCGGAGTGCCTTGTTTGTATAATGAACAAATTCAAACCATGAATTCATTCGTCTAATCGAATATAGTGCGATTTGCATTAACAAAATATTTTATGAAGACGAAGCAATAAGTTGCCGCCAACCTCAGTTAATGAGGAAAAGAGGACGCTAAGGAAGAGGCCGGAAGGTGCCGGAAACGGAGCGGAATGCGATGTAAAAACGAAGGCTTTGTTGAGTTTTTTGTGTGACTATGGCGGGGGCGGTCTCATTAGCGGCAAAGGCGGCAATCCCGCCCCGCCGGGGGCGGCGGCAGGGGTGGCAGGCGGCGTGCAGAGGCGGCGTCGACAAGGCCGGTGGCGCTGCCTACATTAGAGACTCTGCATGAAATGGGGAGGCGGGTTTTCTACGCCATGGGGGCGGGGAGGGGTCGCGGGTCGCTGCGGCTAACGAATGAGGACGATCCCCTCGGAAAGGGCGAATTCCAGGAACTCGACCGCCTCCGCAGCGGGGAGTTCCAGTTCGCGGCAGATCGAATCGGCCGGGCGTCTGCCGTCCAGAGCCAGGAGCAGATCGAAATAGGCGCCGGAGAGGGACTCGGTGCAGACCTCCCCGCCGGCAGGGTAGATGACCGCGCTGGACCCGGCAGCCTTGAAGCGGGAGGCGAACTCGGGAAGCTCCACGTCACCCGCCTCGAGGATCTCCAGGATCTCGTAGCTGAACCGGGCCAGGATGGCGCTGGGAGAGCGCCTGAGCGGGTCCTTGAGCAGGGTCGCCTTCCGCAGTTCGCGCGGGGTCGGGGTCGGCGGCGGCGCGGCCATGAGGGTGCAGGCGTAGTGGTGGTGGTAGTCGGCGAGGTCGAGGGCGAGCGGCAGCAGGCGACCCTTCTTCCTTTCCCGGAAAATCTCGGACAGGAACTCGCGCTGCAATCCCCAGATCTCGTCCTCGGCGATTTCCTGCTCCCCCTTCACATCCTTCCTGCCAAGGAAGGCGGCAAAGGAGTCCAGGAAGGAGGAGGGTGACAGCTTCACCGCGTGGACCACGCCGTTGAACCAGGCGACCGCCTTGCCGCGGCTGTAGAAGATGTCGCAGGCGGTGGCGAGCCCGGCCGCCCGGGCCAGGTCCTCTTCCGGGAAGCCGGGTGTGGCGACGACCGTGTACGGGGGGGCATCGAGGCGTGTGAGGCCCAGACTCTCGGCCTTGTCGTAAAGCCTCGTCCCCGGGAGCACCGCGAGCGGGAAGATGTCGAGGTGGTTCGGGTAGAGCGACAGGGCGAAATCGAGCGAAGAGCGGAAGGTCGCGAGGGTGTCCCCGGGTAGGCCGTAGATCAGGTCGAAGCCGAAGATGGCGCCGCTTTGGTTCAAAAGCAGGGCGCGGTAGGCGAAATCGTCCCGGTCGAAGCCGCGCCCGACGGCGCGCAGAACCTTCGCGTCGGCGCTCTGCAGGCCGATCTGGAGCGAGCAGGTGACGCGGGCGAAAAGATCGGCCATCTCCGCGTCGATGAACTCGCTCCTGACCTCGAAGTGGAAGTGCACCCCCGGCGCGAGCTTCCCGATCAGCCGGAGGATCTCCTTGGCACGCTGCGGCACCTTGTTGAAGGTCGAGTCGAGCACGAATACCTGCGGCACCCCCAGGCGAGCGAAGAGGCGCAGCTCCTTCTCCACCCTCTCCATCGGCAAACGCCGCACGCCGCCGCTCCCCTTGTGGTCGAAACAGAAGGAGCAGGCGAAGTCGCAGCCGCGGGAGAGCTGCCAGAGGGCACCCCCCGGGACGGACGGGTCGAGCTGCCCGGAGAGGTACGGCGACGGGATCGACGCAGGATCGGCAGGAGGGGGAAGCGGGCCGGGGACTTCCCCGGGGAGGACTATGCCGGGGAGCCCGGCGGGGGAGTCGCCGTCGAGCAGGGTTCGCACCGCCTGGAGGAAGGGAGCTTCGCCTTCCCCCCGGACCAGGAAGCCGAAGAGCTGGGAATCGAGGAGCCCTGCCGGGTTGGCCGTCGCCTCCGCCCCGCCGGCGCAAATGGTGACGCCGGGAAGAAGGCGCGCCAGTTCGCCCGCCATCTCCAGCGCGTGGTCGCGGCTCCAGACGTACACGGAAAAGCCGATCAGGTCGGGAGCGTCCTTGGCGACGCTCTCGGCGCAGCTGGCCGGCGGATCGTCCAGGAAGAACTCGGCCACCCGGACCTCGACCCGATCGCGCAGCGCGGGGTCGGCCAGGAGGGCCTCCTTGAGGAAGGCGCAGGCAAGCGGCACCGCCTGGGGGGAGCGGCAGGGATGAACGGCTATCAGCGTTATTTTCATGAGTTTGGCTGCTTAGGGCGCGCTTTCAGGGCGGGTTTGCCTTCCTCGATCACCACTACGAAATCGACATCCTTGCAGCGGTACTTTTCCATCAGGGCCGGTTTTTGCCGGCTGATGGCCTGGGCGACCTTCTCGCGGGTCACCTGTTCCACCGGGAGGTTGCAGGCGATGCGTGCCTTGACGTACTGCTGGTAGATGTTTTCCAACTGCGGATCGTGCTCGGGGAGGGCCGGTTGCTGGACGCGCTCCTTGGGAGCGTTCGCCTGGGTCTGCTGTTTCTTGTGGTGGTCCCTGTGGAACTTCCCTTCCTCTATGAGCCTGTTGATGCGGGTCCATTTCTGGCGGTGGACGCTGAGTGACGCGACCAGGGAGTCGTACTTGAACCTCTGGCTGGTGTTGGGGATGCTGACGTTCTGGTAGCGCCGGACAGCGCGCTCCACGCAGTCAAGAAGCTTGAGCGGCTCCCTTTTCTCGATGCCGAAGAAGTACTGCTCGTACTTGATGATCAGCTCACGCAGGTCGATTTCCAGGCGCGCTATGTCCTCGGTGACCCCCATACACCCTCCGAAGGCGACTATAACGGTAAGTTACCGCCGTGTAAATGATAAAAAGGCGGTCCGGCGCGACGTCGCACGGAGCGAAACAGCTTGACGCCCGCGGGTAATATTGTTAAAAATGAGCAATTTAATGGTCGAATAGACCGGGAGGATAACCCGATGGCGAACAAGATGGCTGCGATCGTGCTGGCGGCAGGTATGGGGACCAGGATGAAGTCCGGGCTGGTGAAGGTCATGCACACGGTGGCAGGCGCGCCGATGATCGCCTGGCCCGTTGCCGCCGCCTTCGACTCGGGGGTCGAGCGCTGCGTGCTGGTGGTTGGCCACCAGCAGGAGAAGGTGCGGGAGTACTTCAGCGGGAGGGACGAGGTTTCCTTCGCCGAGCAGAGCGAACAGCTCGGCACCGGCCATGCCGTCCGCTGCGCCATGCCGGCACTCGACACCGCTGCGCAGACGGTCATGATCCTTTGCGGCGACACGCCGCTTCTGACCGCCGCCACCCTGCGGGGGATGCTGGAGAGGCACAGGGAAACCGGCGCCTGCGTCACCGTGATGACCGCGACCTTCGCAGACCCCTTCGGCTACGGCAGGATCGTGAAGGGGGAGGGTGGCGGGATCGTTGCCATCACCGAGGAGAAGGACGCAAGCCCGCAGGAGCGGGACATCGACGAGGTGAACGCCGGCGTCTACTGCGTCGACCGCGCCTTCCTGGAGCAGGCGGTGGGGCGTCTCACCAACGACAACGCGCAGGGGGAGTACTACCTGACCGACGTGGTGCGGCAGGCGGCCGCGCAGGGGCTCGACTGCCTGGCCTACAGGGTCGGCGACGCGCAGGAGATCTCCGGCGTGAACGACAGGGTGCAGATGGCGGAGGCGGCCCGCGTGCTGCGCGAGCGGATCAACCGCGAGCTGATGCTGTCGGGGGTCACCATGATCGACCCCGCCGCCGTCTACATCGATCTTGGCGTCCGCATCGGGCGCGACACGGTGATCCACCCCGGCGCCACCATCAAGGGGAAGACGGTGATCGGCGAGCACTGCGAGATCGGGCAGGGGGCCTTGATCAAGGACTGCAGCATCGGCGACGCCGTGGTGGTGAAGGCCGGAAGCGTGATGGAGCAGGCGGTCGTGCGCGATGAGGTGGCCATCGGCCCGATGGCGCACTTGAGGCCCGGCACCGAACTCTCGCCCCACGTGAAGATAGGGAACTTCGTCGAGACCAAGAAGGCGTTCATGGGGGAAGGGTCGAAGGCCTCCCACCTCACCTATCTCGGGGACGCCACCATCGGGCGCGACGTCAACATCGGCTGCGGCACCATCACCTGCAACTACGACGGCGTCAAGAAGCACCAGACCATCATAGAGGACGACGTCTTCGTGGGGAGCGACGTGCAGCTGGTCGCCCCGGTAAAGGTGGGGAGGAACTCGCTGATAGCGGCCGGGACCACGGTCACCATGGACGTCCCCCCCGACTCGCTCGCCATCGCCCGCGCCCCGCAGGTCAACAAGGAAGGGTGGAAGCTCAGGAAAAAATAATGTCAGGGAGTCGCTCAACGATGCCGACAATAATGCTAATGTATGCATCTTGAGCAGCGGACGAAACCTCGATAACCGGAGTCAAAATGTGCGGCATAGTAGGCTTTACGGGGCGGCAGGAAGCGACCTCGATAATCATTGAAGGGCTGAGAAGGCTGGAGTACCGCGGCTACGACTCGGCCGGGATCTGCACCATAAGCGGCGGCAAGGCGAGCATCAGGCGCAGCGAAGGGAAACTGGTGAACCTGGAGCGGCTCCTGGCTGCCGACCCGGTTTCGGGGCAGGTCGGTATCGGCCATACCCGCTGGGCCACCCACGGCAGGCCTTCGGAGATCAACGCGCACCCGCACCAGGCCGGCCCGGTGGTGGTGGTGCACAACGGCATCATCGAGAACTACCTGCAGCTGCGCGAGGAGCTGAGGGCGCAGGGGCACATCTTCAAGAGCGAGACCGACACCGAGGTGATCTCGCACCTGATCGACGAGCGGCTGAAGAGCTGCGGCGACTTCGAGCAGGCGGTGCGCGAGGCGCTGGCGCTCCTGAAGGGGGCCTACGCCATCTGCATCGTCTGCGAGGACGAACCGGACCTCCTGATCGCGGCCAAGCTCGGCTCCCCGATGGTGGTGGGGCTTGGCGACCGCGAGTTCTACGTCGCCTCCGACATCCCCGCCATACTTTCCCACACCCGCTCCATGATCTTCATGGAGGACGGCGAGATGGCCGTCTTCAAGGGGGGGGAGGCGAGCTTCAGCAGCGTCGACGGCACCCCGATCGAGAAGGCGCCGCGCCACATCGACTGGTCGGCCCACATGGCCGAGAAGGGGGGCTACCGGCACTTCATGCTCAAGGAGATCTTCGAGCAGCCGCGCGCCATCCGGGACACCGTCGCGGGAAGGCTCCGGGAAGAGCAGGGGGACGTCTACCTCGAAACCCTTTCGCTCTCGGACGCCGATCTGCAGGGGATCAGCAGGATCTGCATCATCGCCTGCGGCACCTCGTGGCACGCGGCCCTGGTCGGCAAGTTCCTGATCGAGGAGCACTGCCGGGTCCCGGTCGAGGTGGACATCGCCTCCGAGTTCCGCTACAGGAACCCCGTGGTCGACGAAAAGACCCTGGTGCTGCTGATCTCCCAGTCCGGCGAGACGGCCGACACGCTGGCAGCCATGCGGGAGTCGCGGCGCCGGGGCGGCACCTGCGTCGCCATCTGCAACGTGGTCGACTCCTCCATCGCCCGCGAGGCCGACGGCGTCATCTACACCCACGCCGGCCCGGAGATCGGGGTCGCCTCCACCAAGGCCTTCGTCACGCAGCTGATCGCCCTTTACCTCTTCACCATCCGGCTGGGGCGCTCGCGCGGCGTCATGACCCTTGAGAAGGGGAGGGAGCTGATCGCCGCCATCGTCCGGGTCCCGGCGCTGATGGAAGAGGCGCTGAAGCTGAACGATCAGATCGAGAAGGTGGCGAGGAATTACATGGCGGCGCGCGACTTCCTGTACCTCGGGCGCGGCATGAACTACCCGATCGCCCTCGAAGGCGCGCTGAAGCTGAAGGAGATCTCCTACATCCATGCCGAGGGGTACGCGGCAGGCGAGATGAAGCACGGCCCGATCGCCCTGATCGACGAGAACATGCCGGTGGTCGTGCTGGTCCCCAAGGGGAGCAACTACGACAAGGTCTGCTCCAACATGGAGGAGGTCATCGCCCGCGGCGGGCGCGTCATCGCGGTCTGCACCGCGGGGGACAACGAGGTGAAGGATAAGGTCGAGGTGGCGCTGGAGATCCCGGCGGACGGCGACGACGTCGCCCCGATCATCCTTTCCATCCCGATGCAGCTTCTCGCCTACCACGTCGCCGTCCTCAAGGGGACCGACGTGGACCAGCCGAGGAACCTGGCCAAGAGCGTCACGGTCGAGTAGGACCGGGCACTGATTCCCTCCCGATATATACCCGGGAATAAAGTCGCGTACTGGGGAATAAAGTTGTATACCGAAGTCTCACGGGTGTGATTAAGGGGCCGACGTCGGTGATGTCGGCCCCTTCTACATATTGAAGGCTGGCGGATTCTAGAAGCGGAAAAATCTCCTGGCAGACTTGGTCTTCACGATGTAGCCGACCGTCACCTCCGAGGCGACCTCCTCGGGTAGCTGGATATAACTCTGCTCGTCCCCCAGGCCGGTCTCGCTCACCTGCACCTCGGAGAGGTCCTGCAGCGACACGGAGTCGGTCTTCTTGATCCTGTCAAAGGACTTGACGTACTTCGCCAGCATCACCCTGTCGCCCGGCTTGAGGCCGTCGTTTCTCCCGAGGGTGATCACGGCGATCCTGTCCTTGCCGTCCTTCGGGTTTGTCATGGTCTTGGAAACGTAGCCGAAGTTGGGGAAGGCGTCCATGAAGCTGTCGCGCCCGTTCTCGATCGACTTCGCGGTCGCCTCAAGCGCCAGCTGGACGGGATCCTTGACGCGGCACTCGTAGCTCCCTCTCACCTCGGTGCTCCCCGACACCCTCCCCTTGAACGGGGTGAACACCTTGTGGATGGCGCCGGTGGCGGTGGAGACCGCTCTCACGTTGACGGTCGCCTCCCCGGAGATGGTGCAGGAGGCGGCTATCTGGTGCACCTTCCCTTTCTTGTCCTTGTAGCTGCTCGCCTCGGTGAACTTCGCCCCGGTGGAGGCGGCGGAAACGGAGCCCAGGATGACGAAGTCGATCTCCTTGGCCAGGTTCGCCAGCGCCTCGGGGTCCATGTCGCCGCTCACGTTGGCCTTGAATTTCGCCTCCTCGAACAGCTTGTCCATCTGCGACCGCTCAATCACATCGAGGCCGGTCCCGGCAGTCAGCGTCTGGGTCAGCGTTTCCTGGGCGGGCTTGGAGAGCCTCCCCTCGAAATCGGTCACATCGGCTACCGGCAATATGGCGACCTTGGGTTTCTTCTTGTTGACTATGTAGTCAGGGGGCAGAATCTCACAGTCTTTCTTGTCAACCTCAAGTTCGTTGTACTTGGAAAGGTTGATAGTCGTGGCGCATCCCGAGGCCAACGCCAGCATCAATACCAGCGCTCCAACTCTTACAAACATGATTCCTCCCGGTTGCATGTATTTCTGGCCGCCTGTTTCAGAAAGCGGATGCTTTAGATCCAGTGAGGCTATACGACAAATAGCTCCGTTTTTCAACAGGATATTTAGGGGCGCGAAGTGGAACGGGAAACAATTAACATACTTCGGCTCCATGGTGCCAGACTTTAATGCTTATTGCCGGCGCGAGGGAGGGGGCGGCTCCAAGGGTGGTTGCCGGAGACAGGTTAGCAGGTTTTATCTTGACTGTAATTGTTTATTAACGGACAATTACCGGCATCGAGACTCTTTCACGCTCGGTCAGGCCGGCGGCAACTGGATCTGACGGACGAGCAACCAAGCAGGGGAAAGCGAGATGAACATCAAACTGGTGCGATCAACTATCGTCGGCTGTTTGTTACTTGTTCCGGTTGTTACACATGCGGACCTATCCAATGTGCACCAGAGCACAAATCCTTCCTCTGAGAGCCGTTTCGAGGTCGTGCAGTCACAACTCGCCGCCAGATGGACCTTCAGGCTCGATCGCTATACCGGTGAGGTGATGCAGCTGCTTTTGAATGAGCAGAAGGAAAACACCTGGCACAAGATCCCGGTGCAGGATCTTCCCAGGATCAAGAACCCCAGCAGGCCGAGGTTCCAGATATTCACCTCGGGACTGGCGGCGCGGCACACCTTCCTGCTGGACACCTTCACCGGAAAGACCTGGACCCTCATCTTCGACTCGATACCGACCAAGGACGGCGAGACGGAGGCGATCGTCTTCAAGCCGTTCCAGTAACATCTCCAGGGGGCAACCCCTCACCCCAATTGCGGCTACCGGGTCCGGTAGGGGCGAATAATCATTCGCCCCTACCCCACAATCTCCCCCTCACATTCCCTTTTGACCTCGTTTCCGCCAGGTGATATAAAGGAGGCGCTTCGCACCCTGCGGCGCCTTCAGCGCCGATGGGTCCCTAAGGATCCCCCATGAAACTGCTGCACAATCTGAACCCTCCCCAGAAGGAGGCCGTGCTCCACGGCGAAGGACCTCTCCTGGTCCTGGCCGGCGCCGGCTCCGGCAAGACGCGCGTCATCGTGCACCGCATCGCATACCTCATCCAGGAACGGGGAGTCCCCCCCTGGCAGATCCTGGCGGTCACCTTCACCAACAAGGCGGCCGGGGAGATGCGGGAGAGGGTGAGCCACATCCTCGGCAATTCGGAACTTCCCCTGATATCGACCTTCCATTCCAGCTGCGCGAGGATTCTGCGCTCGGAGATCTCGCACCTGGGGTACGACAGCAACTTCGCCATCTACGACGACAAGGACTGCGACAAGCTCCTGAAGGATTGCGCAGCGGAGCTGAACCTGGACGAGAAGAGGTACCCGGTCAAGGCGCTTTCCGCCGCCATCGACGAGTTCAAGAACCAGGGGTTCACCCCCGGACAGGTCCCGGCCGACTCGCCGTACCAGGCGACACTCGCCAGGGTCTACAGGTTGTACCAGGAGCGGCTGCAGCGCTGCAACGCGGTCGACTTCGGAGACCTCCTCCTCCTGACGGTGCGCCTCCTGGAAGAACACCCCGCCGTCCTGGAAAAATACCGGCAGCGCTACCGCTGGATCATGGTGGACGAGTACCAGGACACGAACCCGGTGCAGTACCGCCTGGTGCAGCTCCTCGCCGGGGAGAGGCAGAACCTCTGCGTGGTCGGCGACGACGACCAGTCCATCTACGGCTGGCGCGGCGCGGACATCCGCAACATCCTGGAGTTCGAGAAGGACTTCCCGGACGTCAAGGTGGTGAAGCTGGAGCAGAACTACCGCTCCACCAAGACCATCCTGGACAGCGCCTGGAACGTGGTGCAGAAGAATCGCGGCAGGAAACCCAAGAGGCTTTGGACCGACAACCCAGACGGCGAGCGGATCGTCTACCGCACCCTTCCCAACGAATGGGAGGAGGCGCGCCTGGTCTGCCGCGAGACGGAGCGTTTCCTCGACGAGGGAGGCGACCTCTCGGAGGTGGCCGTCTTCTACCGGACCAACGCCCAGTCGAGGGCCATCGAGGACGCCATGGTGGCGGCGGGGATCCCGTACCACATGGTGGGGGGGCTCCGCTTCTACGCCCGGCTCGAGGTGAAGGACATCCTCGCCTACCTGAAGGTGCTGGACAACCCGGCCGACGACGTCGCCGTGAAGCGGATCATCAACACGCCGCCGCGCGGCATAGGGAACACCACCGTGCAGCGCATCACGGAGTTCGCCGCCGAGAAGGGTATCCCGTTCCACGACGCGATGCTGGAGGGGGCCTACGGCCCGCTGCTCCCGATGGGCGCGCGCGGCAAGGTCGCCTCCTTCGTCACCGAGATGGACCGCTACCGGGAGCAGGCGGAGAAGATGCCGCTCTCCGAGCTCACCTCCACCATCATCTACGACTCCGGCTACTTCGCCCGGCTGAAGACCCTGGGGACGGACGAGGCGCAGGAGCGGATCGAAAACCTCCAGGAGCTGGTGACCGCCATGCAGGTCTTCGAGAGCGGCCCCGGGGAGAGGGGACTGGCCGCCTTCCTGGAGCAGGTGGCGCTGGTGTCGGACCTGGAACACGAGGGGGACGGCAAGAAGGCGTCCGCCACGCTGATGACGCTCCACTCCGCCAAGGGGCTGGAATTCCCGCTCGTCTTCATGATAGGGATGGAGGAGCGGCTCTTCCCCCACGCGAGGGCGCTGGAGGACCCGGCCCAGATGGAGGAGGAGAGAAGGCTCTGCTACGTCGGGATGACCCGCGCCAAGAAGCGCCTCTTCCTCCTGAACGTGCGCAGGCGCCACATCTTCGGCCAGGAGCAGGCGAACCCCCCGGCCCGCTTCATAGGGGACATCCCCCCGGAGCTTCTCGACACCGGCGGACAGTGGCAGCAGCCGTCGTTTGGCCAGCAGCCGTCGGCCGGCCGAGAGCTTCCCTCCCACAACCTCGCCTCACTCTTCGAGGAGGAGATCGAGCCGGACTTCGGCAACGAGGTGCGCATGGTGCCGGAACACGAGGATGACGGGATCTTCCTCGGGATGAAGGTGCGCCACGCCCAGTTCGGGCCGGGGACCATCAGGAAGATAGAGGGGGAGGGTGACAACCAGAAGGTGATCGTCTGGTTCAACTCACTGGGCGGCCCCAAGAAGCTCCTGGTGCGCTTCGCCGGGCTTGAGCGGGCCTGAAAAGAGGCGTATAGTAAGCGTGTTTATAATGAGAAACTCAAGGAGGCCCGCCGTGAAACAGATAGCCAGCCTGATGATCCTCTTGCTCCTTTTTTCCGGATGCACCCACTACAAGAGCCAGTACGTCTCCTTCAGGCCTCCCGAGGGATACACGAACCACCGGGAACTCTCGGGCCTTTCCTTGGGTGGCGAGGCCTACGCCGACGCCGATGCGGCCGAGAAGGCCTTCGGCTTCGACATCAAGGGGGCCGGTCTTCTCCCGGTCATGCTCGTCATGGACAACAAGAGCGGCCGCAGCGTGGAGATCGTCGCCGGGCAGACCTTCCTGGTCGACGACGGCGGCAATTACTGGCCGGTCGTTCCCAACAACATCGCCTTCGAACGCCTTGAGAACTCGACCCAGTTCGCCTCCTTCTTCGGCAAGGGGGCCGGCAAGGGCGCGCTCCTCGGCGCTGCCGCGGGGGGGATCCTGGCGACCGCGATCGGCATCGTATCCGGCAAGAGCGTCGGCGAGTCGCTCGGCAAGGGTGTAGCCATCGGGGCGGCGGGGGGCGCGGTGCTCGGCGGCTCCTCGGAGGGAACCTCCAGGGAGCGGGAATACCGCATCTCGGACGACCTGAGGGCTAAGGGGCTGGAAGGAAGGGCGATCCCGGACGGGGCGCTCGCCAACGGGTTCATCTTCTTCCCGGGCGAGGCGGCCAGCGCCAAGGAACTGAAGCTGCAGTGGCGCGAGAAGGAAACCGGCCAGATCCAGAAGGTGAGTCTGCCGCTGACGGCCCCGCGCGGGAAATAAGGCGTTCGGACACAGGCGCCAAAAGCATGGATAGGGGCTGAGAGGCCCCTATTCGTTTGTGCGCCTCACCCACCCCCACAGACCACCCCTCACCCCGACCCTCTCCCGGAGGGCGAGGGGGAGTTGGGACAGAGCGTAAAAGAGTACAGCTGAGGCCACTAACCCCTCGCCCTCCGGGAGAGGGTGGCCGAAGGCCGGGTGAGGGCGTTGCCATGGGCGATGAAGGTGCCAAGGGCGGCAAGGCGGCAGTCCCGCAGCTTCCCCTTTAGCAAAGGGGGATTCAGGGGGATTTGGGTTTTCACCAGCTGCGCAAGGCAAATCCCCCCCGCCCCCCTTTGCCAAAGGGGGGAGAGGCCGAAATGTTAAAGGAGAAGACGACGTGGACAAACCTCTCATCGCGGTAACCATGGGGGATCCTTCCGGGATCGGGCCGGAGATCATCGCCGCCGCCCTCGCCGACCCGGCCGTCGCAGCCGTCTGCCGTCCGCTGGTCCTCGGGGATCGGGCCGCGATGGAGCGCGGCCTGGCGGTCGCCGGGGGTTCGCTTTCCATGGAGACGGTCCCGGGGCCGATGCCGCCGTCCGCGGCGCGCCCCGGCGTGCTCTACCTGCGCGAACTCTCCCGGCTCGGTTCCGACGGGATGACCTACGGCAGACCGAGCGCCGCCGGCGGGGACGCCTGCTACCGCTACATCTGCGAGGCGGCGCGCCTGTGCCTCGACGGCGCCGCCGCGGCCATGGCGACCGCTCCCATCAACAAGGAGTCGATGAACTCGGCGGGGCACCGCTACCCCGGACACACCGAACTCCTCGCGCAGCTTTGCGGCGGGAGCGAAGTGGTCATGATGCTCGCGGGCGACCGCCTGCGGGTGACCCTGGTGACCATACACGAGGCGCTTTCCCGGGTTCCGGAACTGGTCACCTTCGACAGGATTCTCGCCACCATACGCATCACCCACGAGTCGCTCTCCCGCTGGTTCACGCCGAACCCGCGCCTGGCGGTCCTGGCCCTCAACCCGCACTGCGGCGAGGGGGGGATGTTCGGCGACGAGGAGACACGGGTGATAGCGCCCGCCGTCGCCGCCGCGAGGAGCGCGGGGATCGACGCGGTCGGCCCCCTCTCCGCCGACACGCTCTTCCATTTCGCCTCCCGGTACGACGCCGTGGTCTGCATGTACCACGACCAGGGGCTCATCCCGCTCAAGCTGCTCCATTTCGACGACGGGGTGAACGTGACGCTGGGGCTTCCCATCATCCGGACCTCGGTCGACCACGGCACCGCCTACGACCTGGCCGGGACCGGCCGGGCGAGCGCCGAGAGCATGAAGGCCGCACTCCTCATGGCTGCGGGGATGGCGGAAAAAGGTTGTTCTGCAACAAAAACGGGGGAACCTGCATGAAGAAATACCTCCTCTGGGGGGCGGCGGTTCTGGTCGTCTACCTCGCCTACCTGGCCGTCTCCATCTACCTCATGCCGCCGGTCCCTTCGCTCAAGGACCGCAGGATGAACATGACCATCCAGGTGAAGGACTGGCAGGGGAACTACCACCCGTTCGTCGTGGGGCCGAAGAACCGTTACTGGGCTCCCGCCGGCCAGATCCCCTCCGAGATGAAGTGGGCCGTGATCCTGGCCGAGGACGCGGCCTTCTACAAGCACGAGGGTATCGACGTAAAGGCGATCAAGGAGGCGATCAAGTACGACCTGGAGAAGAAGAGCTTCGCCCGCGGCGCTTCCACCATCACCCAGCAGGTGGCGAAGAACCTGTTCCTCTCCCGCGAGAAGACGCTGACCCGCAAGGCGAAGGAGGTCTACCTGGCCAAAAGGATGGAGCAGGAGCTGACCAAGGGGAGGATCATCGAACTCTACCTGAACGTGATCGAGCTGGGTCCCATGGTGCACGGCATAGGGCACGGCGCGCGCTACTATTTCGGGAAATCTCCGGCGGCGCTCACTCCGCGCGAATGCGCCTTCCTGGCCGCCATGCTTCCCGGCCCCCGCGTCGCCTACAACCCGTACAAGAACCTCGGCAAGGTGCTGAAGAGGTCGAACATGATCCTGAGGCTCCTCGCCTCCAAGGGGGTCCTCTCCGAAGGCGAGTACCGGAGCGCGCTGGCCGAGATGCCGAACGTCGGCCGGATGCAGAAGAAGGTCGACGAGAGCATCAAGCAGGTGGAGGTCATGGCGAACATGAGCAGCGCGAAGCTGCCGGAGCCGCCGGAGCTGCCGGAGCTGCAACCCGCGCCGGAGAAGGGGAGCCAAGCGGAGCCGCAGGCCCCGTCAACGGAGCCCGCCCCTTCCCCCGCCCCGGAGCAGGGTGCGCCCCCCGAGGCCCCGGCGGCGAAGGAGCAGCCGGCGCAGAAGCAGTAGTCGAGCGCCAGCCTCCTCCTAATCACATCACCATCTCAGCCAGCTCACCCTCGCCCTCCGGGAGAGGGCCGGGGTGAGGGCGCCGATCGCGGCAGGAATGCCGCTGCTACGGGTGTAAATAGCAGGCTCTTCCCCCTTGTGGCGCCACCCTCACCCGGCCTTCGGCCACCCTCTCCCTCCCCTTCCCTTAGCCCCACCTTAGAATTCTCCCTCTCAAGTTCCCATTAAAATTGCCGAAACGACAAATGGACGAATAAAGGCCCTGTTAGAGCGGAGAGACGGAATGGAAACAACAATTTCAGGCAAGGTCGTCGTCGTCGACGACGATCCCTATGTGCTGGAGAGCGTAGCGCTGCTCCTGTCGGTGAGCGGCTTCGAGGTGCATCCCTTCTCCAACGGAGCCGATGCGCTCGTGCATCTGTGCCAGTCGCTTCCCCACGTCGTTCTGACCGACGTGAACATGCCGCAGATGTCCGGGATCGATCTGCTGGAAAAGATCCACGACTTCGACCGGGACATCCCGGTGATCCTGATGACCGCTTACGCCGAGTTGGAGATGGCGGTCTCCGCCATAAAGAAGGGCGCCTTCGACTTCATCATCAAGCCGTTCAAGACCCCCTACCTGATTCATGCGGTGGAGAAGGGTATCAACTATCAACGGCTTTTGCTGGTCGAGAAAAACTACAAGATGGAGCTGGAACAGACCGTCCAGGACCGGACACGGGAACTGGGAAAGGCCCTGGCGCAGATGCGGAGCATGAGCCGGGAGACCATCGAAAGGCTCACCGCCGCCGCCGAACTCAGGGACGAGGACACCGGAAAGCACATCGCCCGCATCGGGCTGTACGCGAAGAGCCTCTCCGAGGCGCTGCAGATGCCGCAGGAATTCGTGGACGCCATCGCCATGGCCGCCTCCATGCACGACGTCGGAAAGATCGGCATTCCCGACGCCATCCTGCTGAAGGGAGGGCCGCTCACCGCGGAGGAGTTCGGGGTCATGAAGGGGCACACCGAGATCGGGGGAAAGATACTGGAGGGGTCGAGCCACATGGTGTTGCAGATGGCCGCCTCCATCGCCCTGACTCACCACGAGCGCTGGGACGGCAGCGGCTACCCGAGGGGCCTTGCCGGCGACACAGCCCCGATAGAGGGACGCATCGTCATGCTGGTTGACCAGTACGACGCCCTCAGGAGTAAGCGGGTGTACAAGCCGGCCCTGGACCACCACACCACCTTGCAGATCATCACCAGGGGGGACGGCAGGACCTTGCCGGAGCATTTCGACCCGATGGTGCTGAAAGCCTTCGAGGCGTCTGCTCCCCATTTCGAGAAGATTTTCGCCGACCACAGCGACTGAGCATAAGCAGGGAACTATGTCCAGGTTCAGCCTGAAAATAAAGATGGCGATGGTCGTCTTTCTGCTGGTCAGTACGGTGACTTCGGCCGTCGCCGGTCTGGGACTGCTGTTCTTCATCCGCGAGTTCAAGGCCAGCATGGCAAGCCGTCAGTTCTCCGTGGTGAGCACCATGGCGGGGGAGGTCGACGAGAAGATTGCCGCGGCCCAGAGGGAACTCGTAGCCGTCGCCCTTAGTCTACCCCCGGCGATAGCGGGGGACGGGGCCGCGCTGCAGCATTTCCTGGACGCACGACTCGATCTGCACCAGGTCTTCCCCGACGGCGCCGGCTTCTATTCACCGGGCGGGGTGCTCCTTGCCTACGCCCCTGGACAGACCCCCCATATAGGCAGGGACTTCTCCTACCGCGACTATTTCGTGCAAAGCGTGGGGGCCGGGAAGCCGTACATCTCCGAGCCGTACAAGTCGCTCAAGGGGGAAGGGCACCTGGCTGTGATGTTCACCGCTCCGGTGCTGGGGAAGGACGGGGCGCTGATCGGGATACTGGGGGGGCGGGCCGACCTCATGGAGGAGAACTTCCTGAGCAGGTTGGCGCACCTGAACGTCGGGGACGGCGGCAACTTCTTCCTCTTCACCAAGGACCGACAGCTGGTCGCGCATCGCGACCGTGAGAAGCTTTTGGCGCCGATGTCGGCCCAGGGCACGCGGGACCTGCTCGATCGCGCCATAGCGGGGTACGAGGGGAGCGGCGAGATGGTGGGACCCGGCGGCGTCCCCGCCATCTACTCTTTCAAGAGGCTGCAGTCGACCGGGTGGATATTGGCGGCGGAACTGCCGCTTTCCGAGGCCCACGCACCGATACACCGGGCTCAGAAGCTCGTCGCCTGCAGCCTGTTGCTGTTGATCCTTCTGGCGCTGGCGGCCGTATGGTTCTTTATCGGACACCTTACCGCGCCGCTGCTGCTTTTCGCCGGACGCGTGCGGGAGATGGGGGGCGAGTGCACCAGGTATGAGCCGATTCCGGTTCACAGCAGTGACGAGATCGGCGGTCTGGTCCAGGCCTTCAACTCGATGATGCAGGAACTGGTCACCCAGAGAAGGCTGCTGGAAAGGGAGAAGGGATTTGCCGTGCAGCTCCTGCAGCACTCGGCCGTCCCTTGCTTCGTCATTGACGCCGACCACCGGGTCATCATCTGGAACTCGGCGTGCGAGGAACTGACCGGGGTGAGCGCGGAAGCGCAGATCGGCGGGCGCGAGCCGTGGAAGGCGTTTTACGACGAGCCGCGCCGGGTGCTGGCGGACATAGTGGTGGACGGGGCTCTGCACGAGATGGCGGATCTCTACCCCTGCTACGCCGACTCGGCGCTGATCCCGGAGGGGCTGCGGGCGGAGGGGTGGTACCGTCTCAAGGGGAAGCAGAAGTACCTCTGCTTCGACGCGGCACCGATACGGGACGCCGAGGGCAAGGTGATCGCCGCCATCGAGACGCTGCAGGACGTGACGCTCAGGGCGAACACCGAGGAGCAGCTGAGAGGGATGGTGGCGGCGATCGGCGAGAGCGAGGAGAGGTTCCGGCGCCTGGTCGAGCTGTCGCTGGACGGCATCGCCATACTGGTTGACCGGTGCTTCGTCTTCATCAACCCGGCCGGGTGCGAGATGCTCGGCTGCAGTTCGCCGCGGGAGTTGATCGGCCGCGATATGAAGGAATTCATTCACCGCGAGTCGGAGCAGTTTTTCGTTGAACAGGTATGCTACGCCGAGCAGAGCGGCTCGACCGCACCCTGGATCGAGGAGCGGTTGCTGAGGAGCGACCGGACCGCGATGGAGGTGGAGCTTGGGGTCGGCCCGTTCGTCTACCGCAGCGACAAGGCGCTGCAGGTGATCTTCCGGGACATCACGGAACGCAAGCTGGCCAAGGCGCGGCTGGAGACCCTGGCCCACTACGACTCGCTCACCTCGCTCCCCAACCGGGTGCTGTTCTTCGACCGGCTCAAGCACGCCGTCAGCGAGGCGCAGCGGCACCAGCACCCCCTGGCCCTGATGTTCCTAGACCTGGACTGCTTCAAAGAGGTCAACGACAGGCTGGGGCATGCGGCGGGGGACCTGGTGCTGGTGGAGGCGGGGTACCGGCTGAGGGAGTGCGTGCGCGCCTGCGACATGGTGGCGAGGATGGGGGGGGACGAGTTCACCATCATCCTGAGCAAGATGGCGGAACAAAGCGATGCCTCTGTGGTCGCGGAGAGGATCCTGGCCGCTTTTACCCTCCCCTTCAGCGTAGAAGGGGAGAGCGCCAGCGTAGGGGTCAGCATCGGGATCTGCATCTATCCCACCTGCGGCACCGACCTGGACCGGATGGTGCGGCAGGCGGATATGGCGATGTACCGGGCCAAGCAGGACGGCAAGAACGTCTACCGTTTCGCCTGCCAGGAGACGGGGATGGGCGAGGGGGGAGGGTAGCGGAAGCTCAGAGCCTCAAGGCCTCCACCGCGGCCTCGTCCAGCGCGTTCACCGTCCGCAGTTCGACCTCGGCGGCGTCGCGCACGACGGATATGCTTGCTCCCGCGCCGGGCTCGGCCTTGGTATAACGGAGCAGGATCTGGGCCGCCCGCTCGAGGAGTTCTTCGGAGCACACCCCCATCACCGCGGCGAGGGGGCTCATCCCCTCCTTCCAGCGGAGCATCGCCTCACCCGGCTGGACGGCGCGCTCCAGGAGTTCGTTTTCCGCCTCGTTGCGTCCCACGATCACCTTGGTCCGGTCGCCGATGCGGAAGTGCCGCCCCAGCTTCAGAAGCCTGAAGTCGCGCAGGTTCAACTGGTCCGAGTGATCGAAGACGTCCCGCACCTTGCCGACGAAGGATAGTTCGGTCAGCAGGCACCCGCCGGCCGGGCAGGGGTAGTTCTTCACGTCGAGTTCGGCGGCCAGTTCGAACTGCTCCTTGCGGGAGCGCCCCTGGATGGAGAGGAGCTTGTCGCGGTCGACCCACCCCTGCTGCTCCGGGATGGTCGGGTTGAAGTGCTTGGCCGAGAGGGGACGGAGCAGGAGCCCTTCCAGGCCGCTCTCCCTCTCGATGGTGCGGAGGGTGTCGCGGCGCTGGCTCATGGGGCGCTGCCCGAGCACCTCGCCGGTGAAGACGAAATCGGCCCCGATCTCCTGCATGTACTCCTTCGCCTTTTTCAGGAGGAAGATGCGGCAGTCTATGCAGGGGTTCATCCCCTTGCCGTGG
This sequence comes from Geobacter sp., assembly GCA_003490025.1. Taxonomy (GTDB): domain Bacteria; phylum Desulfobacterota; class Desulfuromonadia; order Geobacterales; family Geobacteraceae; genus Geomonas. Next base: position 151,915 of record DNJC01000032.1, read on the forward strand.
CCGTGCTTGGGGTTTCTGATCAGCTCCAGGTAATCGGCGCCCTTGTGCATCACCTTGATGGGGATCTTGAATTCCTCGGCCACCCGTACCGCCTCGGACTTGCAGCCGGCGTTCTTGCCGGTGCAGGTGCAGAAGGGGGAGGTGAAATTGAGCGCCTCGACCTGTATCCCCTGGTCCAGCAGCACCTTCACCGCCAGTGTGGAATCCAACCCGCCCGAGAGGAGGGCTATTGCTTTTCTCTGCATGTGTTCTCCTGTAAAAGGCACCTTAAGTCCCACACGGTCAAATGGTTACGCCCGTTCCCGGGCTCAAAAGCTTGCCATTGTCAATTGTCCATTGTCAATTGTCAATTGATTTATTCTTGTTCATGTCGGCATTTTCGGTTACATTTCCGGGGCACCGCCATCCGCAAGTTTCCTGGAGGTAGAGCAATGAATGGGGTTGTCAAGGAAGGATCGATTGGCGAGGTCCTTTTCAAATCGCAGATCATCACGGAGCACGAGCTGAGGGCGGCCCTCGAGGTCCAGAAGGTCTCCGGGTGCCGGGTAGGGGAGGCGCTGGTCCGCATGGGGGTGGTTACCCAGGAGGATATCGACTGGGCCCTTGCCAACCAGCTGAACATCCCCTACGTCAGGCTCAAGAAGGAGAACATCGACCCCGCCGCCGTGGCCCGGGTGCCGGGGGCCCTGGCGCGCCGCTACAACCTCTGCCCCATCTTCTTCTCCGGCAACGAACTCTCCGTCGCCATGGCGGACCCGCTCAACAAGGACGCGATCGCAGAACTCGCCAAGGCGACAGGCTGCCAGGTGACCATCTCGGTGGGACTCATCCGCGAGATCCGCGAGATGCACGATCTCCTCTACGGTCCTGACGAGCATCCGCCGGAACTCGGCTTCACTTCCGCCCACTTCTCGGAAAAGGTGCTCGCCGCGATCAACGGCGACCTTTCCGGGGGAACACTCCTGAACCATCTCCTCTTGCGCGTGGTGCAACAGAAATTCGCCTCGCTCTCGCTGCAGCCGATCGGCGACCAGGTGCGCGTGCTGGCGCGGGTTCAGGGGGGCGCCGTCGAGCTGGGCTGGCTGGCCGGCACGCACTACGAGCGGCTTACCGAGAGGATACGGCGGCTTGCCGGGCTTGCGACGGCGGAGCCAAGCGCAGCCGGCGGGGTGCTGAACTTCATGTGGCAGGGGAAACGGATACCTTTCCAGGCGCTGTTGATGGCGGGGGAGGGGGGCGAGTACGTGACGCTCAGGCTGCACGTGAGCGCGCCGCAGCTCTCCGGCATCGACGACCTGCGCCTCTCGCCCTCCAAGAGGGAGGATCTCCTGGCGCTCGCCGCCGAGAAGGAGGGGCTCATCCTTTTCTCCGGGCGCGAGCCCGAGGAGCGCAGCCGTCTTATCGACCTCTTCCTCGATTCCTCCCAGGGGGAGCGCAACGTTCTGCTCATCGGAGAGCGGCTGGGGCGCGGCAAGAGGCGCTTTCCCCGCCTGGGGGGCGGGCGCTGCGGGGAGGGGACGGCCGCCGTCATCTCGGCGGCGCTGGCGCATGATCCGGACACGCTGGTTATCGAGGACGTGACCGAGCTTCCGGATTTCCTGGCCGCCAGCAAGGCGGTCATGCGCGGCAAGCTGGTGCTCGCCGGGGTTTCGAACGGCAACAAAGAGGCGGTCCTGAAACAGCTCCTCCACCTGACCCAGAAGAACTTCCTGATTCCGAGCCACCTGAAAGGTCTGGTCGCCTGCAGGACCGTCTTGCTCCTCTGCCCGGACTGCAAGAAGCCGTACGCCCCGCCGGCGGAGGAACTCGCGGCGCTCAGGCTCGCCACGGCGCCGCGTGAATACTTCCGGCCCGGAGGCTGCCCCGTCTGTGACCAGACCGGCTACCGCGAGAAGAAGTACCTGATGGACGTGATACGTTTCGACAAGGGGCTTTTGGAGGCGTTCGAGATGATCCGCGACAGCTCCGAGATCATCCGTTACCTGAAAGACAACGGCTATCGTGGCATCACCGAAGAGGGGACGGAACTCCTGGAGCGTGGCGAGATCTCCCCGGGCGAGTATGTCGCTTCAATAATACTGTGACGGAGAACAGACATGGCAAGGATTGACGCGCTATTCAAGCTGATGAGCGACGCCGGGGCTTCCGACCTGCACCTATCGAGCGGTTCACCACCCATCTTCAGGCTGCGCGGCGAGATGGAGCGGCAGAACTTCAAGACGCTCAGCCACGAGGAACTGAAGGCGATCCTCTTCGAGATCCTGACCCAGAAGCAGCGCGATACGTTCGAGGAGAGGCACGACCTCGACTTCGCCTACTCGGTGCCCGGGCTGGCCCGTTTCCGCGGCAACCTGATGATGCAGCACCGCGGCATCGCGGCCGTCTTCAGGATCATCCCGAGCAAGATCCTTTCGGCCGACGACCTGGGGCTTCCGGAGGGGATCCGGAACCTGACGAAACTCAGAAAGGGGCTCGTGCTGGTGACCGGCCCTACCGGGAGCGGCAAATCGACCACTCTGGCGGCGATGATCGACCTGATCAACTCTACCCGCCGGGAGCACATCCTGACGCTGGAGGACCCGCTGGAGTTCATCCATGAGAACAAGATGTCCCTTTTCAACCAGCGCCAGATAGGGGAGCACTCCGACAGTTTCGCGAGCGCCCTGAGGGCCGCGCTGAGGGAGGACCCGGACGTCATCCTGGTGGGCGAGATGCGCGACCTGGAGACCATCAGCCTCGCCATGAGCGCCGCCGAGACCGGCCACCTCGTCTTCGGGACCCTGCACACCAGTTCCGCCGCGAAGACGGTGGACCGCATCATCGACGTCTTCCCCAAGGACGCCCAGGAGCAGGTGCGGGCGGTTCTCTCCGAGTCGCTGAGAGGGGTCATCTGTCAGCAGCTGTTGAAGACGGCGGACGGCAAGGGGAGGGCTGCGGCCCAGGAGATCATGGTCTGGAACCCGGCGATCGGGAACCTGATCCGCGAAGGGAAGACCTTCCAGATCCCCTCCATCATGCAGACCGGCCGCAAGGACGGGATGCAGCTCATGGATCAGCACATCCTCGACCTTCTGAAGACGAAGAAGGTGTCGCCGGAGGAGGCGTACCGCTGCTGCCAGGACAAGAGGCAGTTCGAGCAGTACCTGCCGGCCCCGCCGGAACACTGAGACGCAGAACTTCTTCCGGAGCGTGCCATGAAATTTCCCGTCTCGCCTCTTATCTGCGGCGTGCACCCGCCTCCCATCTCCGAGGTCAAGGGGTGGCTTGCCGCCGCCAACCCGCAACTCCCCCTCATCGACCTCTGCCAGGCGATCCCTGACTACCCTCCCCCGAGGGAACTCACCGACCACCTGGCCCAGGTGATGCTCGACCCGCTCACCTCCCGCTACAGCATCGACGAGGGGCTTCCCGAGGTGCGCGAGGCGGTCTGCTCGGGCTACCGCAGGCTGTACGGCGCCCGCATCAACCCCGACCAGCTCTGCCTCACCATCGGGGCGAGCCAGGCGCTCTGGCTTGCCATGGTCACGCTCTGCCGCGCGGGCGACGAGGTGATAGTCCAACTCCCCGCATACTTCGACCACCCGATGGCGCTGGCGGTACTCGGCATCCGCTGCGTCTTCGCACCCTTCGACGAGGCGACCGGGGGGCTTCCCGACCTGGCAGCCATCTCCCGCCTGATCACGGCCAAGACGAGGGCCATCCTGCTGGTAACCCCGAGCAACCCGACCGGCGCGGTCATCCCCCCCGACACCATACGGGAGCTGTACCGCCTGGCGGCCAGCCGCAACGTGGCGCTGGTGCTCGACGAGACCTACAACAGCTTCATCACCGGCGGCGTCCGCCCCCATGACCTCTTCGAGGACCCTTCCTGGAGCGACCATTTCGTCCATATCGCCTCCTTCGGCAAGACCTTCGCGCTCACCGGGTACCGTGCCGGCATGCTGGCTGCGTCGGAGCAGTTCATACAGCACGCGCTGAAGGCCCAGGACACCATGGCCGTCTGCCAGCCGCGCGTCACGCAGCACGCGGTGAAGTACGGCTTCGACAATCTCGTGGAGTGGGTGGCCCGCAACCGGGTCATGATGGAACGAAGGCATGAGGTGTTCCGGGCCGAATTCGCCAAGGGAGATAACGCCTTCACCCTGGTGGCGAGCGGCCCGTTTTTCGGGTGGGTGCGGCACCCGCTGGAAGGCGTGACCGGGCGGCAGGTGGCGAAGCGGCTGGTCGAGGAGATGGGGATCCTGCTCCTTCCGGGCGAGGTGTTCGGGCCGGGACTGGAGCGGTACCTGAGGCTTGCCTTCGGCAACATCCGGGAGGAGACCATTCCCGAGGCGGTGCAAAGGTTCAGGGATTTCAGAATCTAGAAAACCGTTGAGAATCAAAACCGTTGGCCACAGAGAACGTCTGAAAAAATCTGAGAAAGACGTAGAGAAAAACCTTTCTTGTCTCTAGCTTCTCTCAGAATTCCTCAGATTTCCTCCGTGGCCAACGGTTTTATTTTCAGGTTCAAAGGGTTTCCTGCAGGAAATCGATCAGCCCGTCGTTCACCTCTTCGGCGTGGGTCCAGTTCAGGCCGTGCGGGGCCCCCGCCACCACGATGAGCCGGCTCCCCTCCACCGCCTCGTGGGTCCGGCTGCCGGTAGCGGCGAAGGGGAGGATCCGGTCGCTGTCGCCATGGATCACCAGCGTGGGGATCCGGATGGACACCAGGTCCTCACGGAAGTCGGTAAGCCAGGAGTCGACGCACTCAAGGGTGCCGACGGGCGACGCCCCCGCCGCGATGTTCCAGCTCAGCCTGGCCACCTCATCGCTCACCTTCTTTCCCCCGAACTCGTGGATATTGTAGAAGTTGGACAGGAAGCTGGTGAGAAATGCCACCCTGTCGGCGTGTATCGCCTGCCTGATCCCCTCGAAGATGTTGCCGTCGAGCCCCGCCGGGTTGTCCGGGCTCTTCAGCAGGAAAGGGGTTACGGCCGCTATGAATACCGCCTTGCGCACCCGTTCCGTCCCGTAGCGCCCGAGATAGCGCGCCACCTCTCCTCCCCCCATTGAGAAGCCGACCAGCGTGGCGTCCCGCAGGTCGAGCCTCGTCATCACCGCATGGAGGTCATCGGCGAGCGTGTCGTAATCGTACCCGGTGGACGGCCTGCCCGACTGGCCGAACCCGCGACGGTCGTAGGCGACCACCCGGTGCCCGGCGCTCAGCAGGGCCGGCACCTGCCTCTCCCAAGACCTGCTGCTGAGGGGCCAGCCGTGGATCAGGACCACCGGCTTCCCCGTTCCGAAATCCTCGTAATACAGGTCGATATTGCAGGAGTTTTCCTTTCCCACGGTGATGTAATTCATGGTCATCTCCTTGTGCTGTAACCGTCCCGCCTTCCCCGCGACCATCTTCCGCCATACCTTCTTCAGGTTCCTTTTCGGCGGCGCCTCAAGAGCTGCTGTTTGTTTTCGCTAATTTGGCAAGTAGATCAAATACAACATTTCCCGGCCAAGTCAACCGATCCCTCCTGCTGCAACCGCAGCAGCTCGACCGGCGGCAACAGCCAGGGGAACACCACCACGGTTCCGGTCGGCCGCAGCTGGCGCGAACGTCCCGCAGAAGATGAGGCATCGTCTCTCCGCGTTCACTTCGTGCACCGGGCGAGGTAACGTCTGCTGGCGGGCTTGTTAATGTGAAGACGTCTGTGCTACCCTCTTATTAAAGGAGGTCACGTTATGGTTATGGCCACTCTGGTAGTCATTGTCATGGCGATCATGGCCGCAGTCCTTACGGTGTGGTACGTCGCGGTGCCGGTCGAAGTGGTGGCCGGCTTCTTCGGTGCATTCCGTCATGGCGGCATGAAGCGCCCCAAAATACCTCAATAGTTCTCTTGTCCGTCCTCGCAGTCTTGCGAGAGCCCCGGAGGAGGACGGCAGTCGACAAAAAAGGCCCTTGGCAGCAATGCCAGGGGCCTTCGTTTTTGCTTTCCTACCGGACAACGGGCTCGGGTGAGGAACTAGCTGGTCCACCCAGGTTCCCAAGCTCCAGCTTGGGGACCCAATCCCCCAACAGGGAACGTAACGCCGGACGGCTGTTCGACGGGCAGCCTAGGAAGGGAGGCGGGGGTGTCCTTTCAGCGATCTGAAACTCACCAGCTTCCCCTGCTCTTCATCGTACAGGTTCAGGCGGAGAGATTTCAGGCTGCCGCGCATGGTCAGGGGGAGGACGCTTTGAAGCTCCGGTACCTCCTCGCAGCATTTCTGCAGATAATAATTGGGGATGCCCGGCCGTGCATGATGCACGTGATGGTAGCCGATGTTGCCGGTGAGCCACTGGAGCATACTCGGCAGCTGATAGAAGGAGGCCCCTTCCAGTGCGGCTTTCCAAGGGTTCCACTGGTCATGCCTTGCCCAATACACCCCCTCGAACTGGTGCTGGACGTAAAACATCCAGACGCCGAAGGTCGCTGCAATGAGGAGGATCGGCAACTGGACCATGAGATAGGTCTTGAAACCGATCGCCCAGCCGGCCAGCGCGATGAAGACCACCAACGCAACATCGGTGTAAATGACGCTATGGATGTCCTGCTTGTGGGCCCTTTCGCTTGGCCACCTGTTGCGGAGCAGGAAATAGTAGGCAGGGCCGATGGTGAACATGATCGCCGGGCTTCGGTACAACCGGTAACACAGCCGCTGCCACGGTGGGGCGGCGAGATATTCCTCCACCGTCATGGTCGTGATGTCGCCGAAGCCGCGCCTGTCGAGGTCGCCGACGGTGATGTGGTGCCCGGCATGGCTGCGCCGCCAGTCGTGGAAAGCGGTGAAGGTGAGAACTCCGCAGATATAGCCGATGTTCCTGTTCCAGTGAGGGGAATGGACGAAGGACCCGTGGGTGCAGTCGTGAAACAGGATGAAGACGCGTACGAAGACCGCAGCCGCTAGCACGGACAGCGCGAGAGTGATGAGGTAGGAATACCCGGTTTTCACGGTGAAAATCATCAACGCGAAGATGACGACATACAGGCTGAGCGTGCTGAGGAGTTGCCACATGGCTATGCGGAGATTTGGTTTGGCGTATTTTCCAAGGGCTGAATACCAATCCGGTTTTTCGACATGGCTGGCGACGAAGACGGGATTGAAAGTCATAAGGGACCCCCTTTGGATGAGGTGGAGCCTCGGATTCAACCTTTTAAAATTACCAAAAATTCCAGCATTCGAAAGAATTCGGAGTCCCGCAACGTTCGGCAATCCGCGTCAGGCCGCTTCCTTCAGAGGCTTTACCTCCTGCTCTATCCGAGTGGCCAGAGTGATTTCGGCTGTCTCGAGATCGTATTCGGCTTGAAGGTTCATCCAACTCTGGGCGTCGGTGCCGAAAAAGCGGGCCAGGCGAAGGGCGGTGTCGGCAGTGATGGCCCTTTTGCCAGCGCAGATTTCGTCTATGCGACGCTGGGGAACAGCTATGGACTTTGCCAACCGGTAGCGGGTGATGGCCATCGGGATAAGGAAGTCTTCCAAAAGGATTTCGCCGGGATGCACGGGAGGGAGGTCGCGTTTATTCATAAAAATCTCCTTCAATGATAATCAGTAATCTCGACATCGTAGGCGTTGCCTTCCCATCGGAAGCAAATTCGCCATTGATCATTGATCCTGATGCTCCACTGGCCATTGCGGTCACCGGAAAGCTGCTCCAGTCGGTTCCCCGGCGGGACTCGCAGAAAGTCGAGGCTGGCAGCGCCGCTCAGCTGTTTGAGCTTGCGCTGGGCGATGCGCTGAACGTCCTGCGGCAGCTTCGCCGAAAATCGCCCATGGAACAGCTTCTCAGTCTCTTTGCAGGCGAATGAAATGATCATGGCGGAATGATAACGAGAGCCGTTAGTATTGTCAAGCGGTAGTATTCTGCTAACCTGGAACTTTTTGAAGCCATGAAAGCGGTCGGGCAGTTTACCTGTTCTACTTGGGCGTCACCGGAAAAGGATCGGAGCGGAAAAGGAAAAAGGCCCTTGGCGTTGAGCCAAGGGCCTTTTCTAAAATGGTCGGAATGAGAGGATTCGAACCTCCGACCCCCTGCTCCCGCAGCAGGGGCAGTTGTGCGTCCGTCGGTCGATGCTATTCCTTACCTGATTTCCACATATCCTCATCCACTTTTTCAAACGCAGACGTGGCATTCTCGAACTCAGTGAGATCACTCGAGCTCCAAGTGCCTGCCAGGTGGTCCAGGTCGTCGTAGATGACGATTCGTTTTTTCTTTTCCATACCAAGGGATTCCTTCAGAATTCTGAGCATAACGGTATTGACGCTAGTGTCCTCGCGCCGAGCCTTTTCCTCCAATGCTCCAGAGATAGCGTCATCTATGCCGAGCAACGTCATAGTAGCCATTAATTCGTCTCCTCAATCATCTTGTCACCAGAAGAAGGCCGCTAATATTACTGAGGCTGTCAAGTGAGATATGGGCCGGTGGTCTTACTAGGACAGCCAGATGTACCTTGACGAGCCAGTCGCGACGATTTCATACAACCCGGATTTCGACCTTGCCGTTGACAGCCTGAGCATACCGTTTCAGCGACCTTAGACTGGGCAATGGATGGCCGGATTCAAGGCGTGCAACGACGGACTGTGTTGTGCCCATGCGTTTCGCAACCTCATCCTGGGTGAGATGTGCCTTTTTCCTGGCTTCGATTAGCTGTGAGGCCAGCGCGAACTCATCCTCTAGTTCGACAAATTCAGCCCTAAACTCTTCATCTTTCAAAAGTTCTTCTTTCACTACAGACATTTTTCTACCCATGGTCAATCTCCTCCATCCGTGACAATGCCAGTGCAATTTCCCCCGGCGGTATTCGAAAGGCCGTAGGCCTCGATCAAATCGGTAATGCGCACTAAGCGAGCCTGAAGATCCTTGGGGATGGCAAGGAATTCGGCTTCAACCGCATCATCCAGGAATTCGACCGTCCATACCCTTTTCATAGGCAGACTATAGCAAAAAAACGATAATTTGCCAAAAATTTAGTTGGGGATCGGAAGACCACGAAAAAAGGCCCCTGATTTTGTCAGGGGCCTTTCTCTATAATGGTCGGAATGAGAGGATTCGAACCTCCGACCCCCTGCTCCCGAAGCAGAGCGATGGGGTTTTCATGGCTTTGCAGACACACGCTAGCGTTTTCGTTTACTGTCACTTAAAACCATAATGAATATGAGATATATGGTGATTTTGTGCAGATTTCATGCTACCCTTGCGCCTCATCGTTTTCATCGGTTTTCAAACACTAGCAAACGCCTTGGGGGTGACATGAAGGTGACAAAACAAGGTGCGGGAGCAGAAACCTGGAAAGGGCTCACCAGTCATAGCAGTAGTGCCGGAAGGAAGGGTGGCAAGTTCACCATCGAGGAGTTGAAGAACCTTGAAGTCAAGGACCTACCGTATTACCTAACCGCCCAAGAGGGATTCTCCGTCCGCGTATTGACATCAGGGGTCAAGACTTTCTATTTCCGGTACACCGTCAATGGCAAAAAACAGCAGATCAAGATCGGGAACTTCGCAGAGGTCCCGAGGCGTCGGGGCGAGATAACCCTGAAAGATGCCAAGAATACGCATACGGCCCTGTTCAAGGACTATTGCGACGGTAAAGATCCGAAAGCGCCCAATATCATCGAAGAGGACCCGATACCCGCCAATAAATATGAAGACATGACCATTGCAGATCTTGCCGATGTCTTCCTTGACTTTACCGGTAAGCCCGAAAACAGAGCACCGTCAACCCATAAGGAGTACAAGAGAACAATCGAAAAGTTTGTAATACCGTTCTTTGAAAAATACAACATTCTCAAGCTTACCAGCGTAAAAAAGCATCATGCTATCAAGTTAATCACTGATGTTGCAGCTAATAGAAAGGACAATGGTGAACTAATAGCAGGCCAAGCTCGTGCTGTACTCAAGATAACTCGGGCTATGTGGAACTTTCAGCTTGAAAAGGAGGACTCTGCTTACCGAAATCCTTTCAGTGATCTGGAAAAAGTCAAAGAGATACAGCCGCTTATGAAAACAAAGAAGCAGCAGCGAGCATTGGGTGAAAAAGAGATCAGACACATCTGGACCATGCTCAACTCATCTGATGGCCCTGGAAGTGCTTCAGTAGCTCGGGCACTCATGATGGTGCTCGTGACGGGGCAGCGTCCAGGAGAGGTTGCCGGGATGCACCGGAGCGAAATAACCGACGATTGGTGGCAGATACCGGCTCATCGCATCAAGACACGCTGTCATGAACATCACGATCATCGAGTCTATTTATCGCCATTGGCCAAACAGATCATCGGCACTTTCCCAGAATATATTTTCCCGAGCTCGGCACCAGACTGTCAGGGCAAACCCATCCAAGCTAGCTCTATGTCAAAGTTACTCAGAGGCGAACTCGCATCTAAAGAAGGGGAAATTACAAGACAAAGATGGCTCGGCCTAACAAAAAAGTTCACCCCCAATGATTTGCGCAAGACAATGAGGACCCATCTCTCGTCCATAGGCTGTCCAAAGGATGTTGGTGAAGAGATCCTTAACCATTCGCAAAATGAAGTTGCCGCACGATACAATCTCTATAAGTACGATCCAGAAAAACAATTATGGATGGTAAAGTGGGCTGAAAGGCTTCACCAGATGCTTGAAGACCAACCGATAACAATCAGAACGACTGATGATCCTTATGACATCCAGCAGCTTGAGAATCTGGTTGAGCGTATGCCACTAACGGCAGTCGCGAAGCAGCTCGGAATCTCCGATAACGCGGTCCGAAAACGTTGCAAGAAACACGGGGTCGCTCTGAAGCCACGAGGAGTATGGCTCAAAGGACGACCCCGGCGATGAGAAGCACTATTGCGTTTTTCAGCTATTCCTGAAAGAGGTCTAGGGCACGGGCACAAGGTGCGGCGTAAGGGCGGAGAAGACTCCCCTGTGGACCTCCCAGCCCCTCAGGACGTCATCTTCATCAGATCCCGCGCCAGGAAATGCGGGAGTAGCAGGAGGTAACCCCTCGACCAGCTCCCGGTCGCCGCGGCGCCCTACCACGAAGCATGCGTGACGGTGCCGGGTGCACATGACGCAAAGGCGCCCTGCTTCCAGGTGGAAGCTATCCGGCTCGTCCAGGCCCGCCAAAGGGTGCCAGAAGACCACTACGTCGAACTCAAGCCCCTGGAGCTTGTTCGCGGTATTTACGACCACCCCGGGAAGGCCAACCTGGTTCAGCATGCCGCGGACCATGCCTTTCTGGTCGTTATGGGAAACGATTACGGCCACCCTCTCAGGGACCAGAGGGGTCCCCGAGAGGTGGCGCTCGCAGGTAAGCTGACAGGTCCGGTGCAGCAGCCGTGCGATCAAATCGGTGATGAGCCTTCCGGTATCCGGGTCCAGCATTAAGGTCTGAACGGCCGGCTGCTCAAGATAGGCCCAGCCCGCCTGTGCGCCTAGGGCAAGGGCCTTGTCGAGAGCTATGTCCCGAGCGCTGACCGACGTGGCCTGCCCAAGCGTCATCGCCCTCACGCCGTCGGCTACTGCCGCCTCGAAAAGGTGATCGACCGGGTAGAAATTCCTGGCAATCAAGGCTCCGCGCCCGTCTAGCCGCCGCGTAATCGGGAACCTATGCAGTGGGGTGGACGGATGGTTCATCCTGAGCACACCCACGGCGGTTTGCAGGGGATCTTCAGCAAGCCCTTTCCATTGCCGACCGGCCTCTACCGTGCTAAAGGGGAGAATCTGACCGCTGTCGCCAACACAGAGGTGCCGCGGGGCAATGCCCGCTGCGGCGAAGTAGCTTGCAGAAGTGGCTTGGAAGCTTTCATCGATTATGAGGGCGTCGAAGTGCCCAAGGGCCGGTATGGAGCCGTTTCGCGGATGGATAGCCGATGCTAGTTTATGGATGGTGCCGACCAGCACAGCCTCGCCTGACGCCTGATGCGCCGGCGAAACGATACGGACGTTCGGGAGCTGGACCCAGGCGGGAGGGACGATGTCAGTTGCATGGATGTACACCACCTGTCCCGGATCGTTGTCGGCAATGGAGCGCACCAAGCTGAAGACCTGCTCGTTGGTGGGCGCGGCAACTGCCACCCGGATGCCGAGTTTGCGGCACTTCTGTACGGTATCCGTCACGAAATGGCTCTTGCCCGCGCCAGCGACGGCAGACACGACAACCGCCCCATTGCCCGCAATGTTGAAAAAATCCTGCTGGGCATCCAGGGCGACCTTGTCGGCCGCTGCGATTATACCCTGGTTGAACATGGTCATGCCGCCTCCTCTGTAGAGTCGTTATACTCAAGATCAGTGGTTTCCGGCGGCGCAGCAGGCTGGTGGGTCCAGGGGGCCTGCGAAGGCAGGTGTAACTCGTAGCCAGGGCGCGTGTTGAACTGCGAGAAGCAGGCACGAACACCGATAGCGGGAAGCCCTGCCTTCTGGGCCCGGTTGGTCTGCAGAATGAGGGTGACCTCGGACCCGCCACCAGATGGCGTTACTTCAGCCACCAGCCACTCCTTCTCACCTGAGGCCGATGTCCACCAAAGCTCGGTCCCTCCGGGCATCTGGCAGGGGACTTCGGTACGGATCGTAACGCTGGGACGCTTGCAATTGCGGCCGCCGACGACCTCAGTGCGGAAGGGGTTGCAATTGAGCACAATCCCCGCCAGCGCCTTCCCGGTGAGCAGATGGGGCAGCATGCGCAACGGATCGTCGATGGCCTCCTCGGCGGCGACCAGCGTGTTGCTGGATTCCAGCTCGTTTAAGCGCACCGCTGCACCATAGGGAGTCAGGCGTGCCTTCCGGCGCCCGTCTGCGGGACCCATCATCCAGTCGAGGTGCTCCGCATACTTGAGACGGTCCTCACCAACCCGCCGGGCGACAAACCCAGCTTCAGGCTTATGCCGCTCCCGGTTGATTACCTTCCAGATCAGGCTCCAGGTCTCCTCCACCATGTCCCCGTACAGATCAAACAGCGGCGCGGCAAGGTTCTTCACGAGCGCAGGATCTGTGCTGCCGGCTCGCGCCTTGTTGAAATCCTGCATCAAGGCATGAACCTGTTCGCCGTCCTTGGGCTTGGGGACCGGACCAACAGGGTGATCTTCTGCAAGCTCCGCGGCATGGAAGCCGTGGATGCCGGACGGCGGGGCGACCCAGGCGTCCATCGCGGTCAGTGACTGCACCTCAAGTGCGCTCATGGCTGTGGCGTAGTGCGATCCAAGCAGCCCCGCGACCGACAGGATCAGCTGCTGGCCCGGTAGGTGGGCATGGTTCGCAATCCACATGAAGTGGCGGCCCAGACGCGGCAGCAGCGGATCTGCTGCAAACTGCCCGGTGGTGGACAGATAGGCGAGGCGGCGCCCGAGACGCCCAATGAGGCGTATGGTCTCGTCATTGGCCACGACAATCTGGGGCAAGGCCAACGGAACCGCCAGCACCTTACCCTTGTATTCGCGATATTCGCAGGGCCCGGCGGCGTAGGCTTCGAAAGCAGGGCAGAAATTCTTGGCAAACTCCAGGAGTGCAGCAAACAGCAGGTCGCGTTGCAGGGGGTATCCTGGCACGTAGAGCTGGAAGCCGGAGGATTCTCTGCCAAAGGCAAGCGCGCCGGGGCTGTAGGGCTCAGCGCCGAGTTGCCAGGCGACAATGCACAAGGGATCATCGGCAATGGCGCGGTGGCGGTACAGGGCAGTCGACTGGGCCTTCCCTTCCTGGTGGGCCCGCGCCGCCAACAGAGCCTGCAAGCTCATAACTCCCCCTTGGCCAGCACCTGCTCATAGATAGCATTTGCACGCATCAGAGCAGCTGCGGAGTATGCCTCAGAGGCAGCAGCCGGTACACCGGCCGCCAGATCAGCAGCCCGGTCCAGCGTCCTCACTCCAGGCAGGTATCGGGCTACCGCACTTCCGCTGAGAGTGACAAGCCCCAGATCATGGGCCCGCCCCCGGCAGAGCCGGGCCATTCCGCAGTCTTGCAGACAATCGGGCCGGTAGTTGGTGCCCACCTTGTCCATCATGGCTTCAAGCGTCTCGAGCCGCTCCTGCGGATCCCCCCCTTCTCCCGGGAACTGGCATCCGCAGGAGGTCTTGACGATGTCGTCACCTTTGGGGGCCGAATCCAGCAGCCTCGACGCACGCCGTACCCGGTCCGCCAGTCCCTGGATAAGCAGTGTGGGGCGCAAACCGGTGCTTTCCGGCAGGATGATGAATCCCTGATTGGATACGGCCTCGGGCGACAAGCCGAGATCGATCAGCGTCATACGGCAGAGTAAAATGTACCAAGCCGCCTGGTCGCACGCGGCACCAAGCTTGTCGCCATCGCACTGGCCATCGGTGATAGGGAAGGACTTGATTTCGGCCGCATGTATCTGGCCTCCGGTTGCGGCGGCCAGGCCATCGGCTTCGAAATAGGCCCTTTTTCCCGCGATGGTGCAGACCAGGACCGCGCCGTCGATGATATTGGGGGCGTCAGGAGCCTTATTGATGATTTTCTTCAGCAACTGCCTGGTTTCTGCTGCCCGCAGCCGCAGCCCCTCCTCATTCGGCAGGGCCCCGTCGCGCAGGTTGCGAATCCGGACATCCGCCAACGGAAAGTCGGCATGCTCACGCAGCAGCTGGATCAAACCGGCATACCCCTTATCCTTCACGCGGCATTCGAACATCTGACCACGCTGGAATGCCTGGGGGTCCTGGCCAACTTCGACGGCGAAATAGGTGCCGTCACAGAGGTGGTCAAGATCAGTGCGGGCAGCAAGGGCCAGTCTGGCAAGGCTGCAGTCGGTGTGAGCCATGGCCGCCGCGAGCACGCGGACGGTGGGTCTCTTCTCCGCTGCATCTCCGCGCACCAGCGCAATTTGTTCATCAGTGGTCATGAAGGAACCTCCATACCTAGGTCGCAATTCTTGCGACGTGCGGGGGCGAACTGCCCCAGACCAGCTGTTCCTCATCAAGGGTACGGGTGGCACGATCCGCTTCGCTCTGCCGCCACTTCTGGTCTTCGCCCCGTATCAGTTCAAGTTCCGCGTGTACCGCGTTACGGGCACGCACTGCATCCACCGCCGCCTGCGGCTGCCACGGGTTTGCCAGGGCATCCGGGACCGAGCGCACGAACTCGACCAGCAAGGTGCACATGCGATCCTCCGCCGCAGCATCTAATGAGGATTCAAGCTGGTCGATCAGATGCAGACAGACCGTTAGATGGTCGGTCCTCGGGCTCAGCGGCCCAACGATCCGCTGTGGAAGGGGCCAATGGGAGAGCGCAAAGGTTCCCCGCCCCGCAACAAACCAGGGGCCTTCAAGTGCCGGCACCAAGTAACTATCACGCCGCGAACCGGAGGTCCATGAGCGGTACTCATCTCTGCGAATCGAGGCGATGGCCCGCACATCAAAGGATTCTCCACTGCGAGCCTGGCTGTAGGCCGCGATCAGCTTCGGGGAGCAGGGAACATTCAGCTCGGTGAGCACACGGATGGCACGCTCCCTCATGCTGAGGTTCTTGTTGACTGCTGGACGCTGCACACGCTGCTGCCCAAGTCTACGCGCCCTTTGCCAGGCGTTGTCCGCCGCCTGTTGAAGACGTGTTGCTGCATCCATGTCGCCGCGGTTAATAGCTTCGGCGGTCTCCGCTGCCAATCGGGCAGCATCCAGCATTATCTGAGCAAGTTTATTGTCCATGGAAACTAGCATACCAGACTTTTTCCAGATTACAAGATGTTTTTCCAGACAAAAAAGAATTTTTCCAGAGTCACCTCCAGGGGCGACGATAGTGCCCCAAGCTTTGCAGTTCAGGGGGGTACATTCGAGTAAGGCCCGCCGATACCTCATGCTGTAGACGCAATAAAGCCTCCGCTAACCATTTGTGGTCAGCGGAGGCCTTGATTATGCGCGTAAATTACGTCAACAGGCTGGTGTAGGCTCGAAGAACCTCCGTGCGGCCATGTCCAACGTGTTCAACTAACTCAGCTATCAGTTGAGGTCGTTCTTCTTCAGGCTGCTTAAGGATTTCCTGACATCGTTCGACGATCCATTGCCGCCGCAGGGCGTGCATGTTCGCATTGCTGCTTCTAGTTGCACCTGCTGCAGCTAGCTGGTTTTGAAGGCGCTTTAGGCCCTTTTGCAGGCTCAGGTCCTCGTCAATCAGTTTTCCGCCATGGCTGGCACGATACGAAGTGTTATGTGCAAGCACTTCTCGTTGTTCGGCCGAGGTGATCGGGACCTCGCGGGGGCGGCCGCCCTTCGCGCCCTGCACAACCAGATATTCTTTGCCGTCTCGTTCTACGGTATGACAGCTTAGGAGGGTTTCCTTCTGACGCAGGCCAAAGAGCTTTGCCATGTCGAAGGCAATTTGATGATTCGCACTCAGCCGGGAGCGAACCGCTTGAATCGTTGCCGGGTCAATTTGTCTGTCTGCATGTTTTGTTCGATTTCCAAGGTCGCGTGCGCAGCCGAGCTCCTTGTTGGTTGGGACAATGTCGGGTTTGCCCATCATTCTACAGAGATGCCTCATTGCTGTCGCATGATTGGCCATCCTTCCCGCCGACATCCCTGTAGCCCTGAGTTCAGCAAAATAGCGCTGAACGTGCCCTGGCTTCAAATGCTTAATGCTGTTCAGCCCGTACTTCTTCATGGTCCTACCGATGCGTCCCAGGCAATTGAGTTGGTCTTTGCGCGTCAGTGATGAACCCCGCCGCAACTTGCCTACAATGAATCGTGCCTCCCATTCCAGCCGTTCCAATTGTTTGCCAACGATAACCGTTTTTTTGCGTGCCATTTAGCACCTCCCCGGGCCAGTTGCCCTGGATCAACCGCCGAGAGCGGTTCACCCAGAGCTACTGCAGCGCGAAGGTATAGGGTAAGTGTATGAGGTCGTGCCGATCTTCATCTGATCGGCAGTGCAAAAGGGGACGAATCCCGCCACCAATGGTGGTTTTCATTCTGCGTCCAAACGTTTAGTCCAGATGCTGCTGTGAGCAGCATGCTGGCACCCCAGATGGGGCCGTCTGGTGACCTGGAAACATGCGCTTTTGTCGCATGTTCGTGCTGTTACCGTGGAGGTGTTAGTGTTGGCAATCTCGGTGTTGTCGCGACACTGCCGCGAAGCGGTGCATTCGTCCGCCAGCCTGGCAGGTAGGTTTACATGAGGTGCAGATCAGGCCCGTCTCTCTCTGGTTTTCCAGATAGAGACGGGCAAATGAACTCATACGGTGGCAACTGATGCCGGGAGGATTAACCTCCCGGTCAGTAACTGGGACAATGTACTGCCGTTGGTGCCGTGCCGTGGCGCATCCTTTTGTCGGTCGGGTTCACGTGTCACAACGCAGGTAAAAGTTTCTCAATGGCGCTCGCGGCATTCACAACAACCCCTTTTCCACAAAGCTCAGGTACGTGTCACCGATAACGATGTGGTCCAGGACCTTAATTCCCAGAAGCTCCCCGCTTTCCTGGAGCCGCCTGGCGATGGACAAATCCTCCGGGCTGGGTGTCGGGTCGCCCGACGGGTGGTTGTGCAGGAGCAGGATCGCCGCAGCGTTTGATAAAAGCGCAGTTTTGAAGACCTCCCGTGGGTGCACGATGGCTTGGTTCAGCGAACCGACTGACACTCTGTCGAAACAGGCGATCCGGTTTTTCCCGTCGAGGTGAAGGACCACGAAGTGCTCCTTGGTTTCCCGGGCCAGCTCGCGGAAAATCTCGAAGACTTGGTTGGGCGTGGTGAAGCGCAGCGACGCCCAGGTGGGCGCGTCGTCTCGGACAACCTCTCTGCTGTAGCGGGCCTCAATCGATTTCAGAACAATACGTTTGATGGGGGTTGCAGTGCATTGGTCGGTGGTCATGTCCACTCCTCCTTAATTGTCGGGGCGGACTGGCCCCTTGGGCAGTACGCCCCCATGGGGTTGATGGTCGATGGTCGAAGATGGACTAGTCTTCCTCCGGTAGCATGACAGTGATGACCGGCTCCATTTTGTCGCCGGGATGGCACACCGCCTTTAGCCGGTGGACTTTGCTTCTTCTTGCGTCAGGTATAATGACATCGAAAAAAACGGTCTGTTCATCAGGTCGTGCGACCATGTAGTTCTGCGACATGTACAGGATGTCCCAGACGATGCCTGCCGGGGTAGCGCCAGTGTCAGCTGCCACGCCATGTTCAATGAGTGACCAGACAGCTGCCGTGCAGCCGACTGGAAACCGATACATGCCGCATTGTTCTGGGTAACGTTCAGATAGGTCGATCAGAACGCCGTCGTTGATGGCGTCGGCGCGGGTGTAGCTGTAGACGATGTGGCCAAAAAGGTCATTCATGGTGTACTCCTTCTGTGTTGTTGGGTTGAGCGCGCAAGCCTGCCGGCCAGAAGCGATACTGGGGAATGCGGAAAATGATAGAGTGGGTAAGCTGCTGGAGTGGCATGGGCGGGCTAAATGAGATAAGGGATATTGCTGGTGACTGGGCATCACGACGGCGTAACGGGTCAGGATGTCTTTCGGAGGATTTCGGGCAAGGCTTCGCCCATGTGTGCTGCGGATGCGCCGTTTGGTGGCGCATTTGAAAGGGCTCCCAATGGGAGTAGAAAGTGGCCTACCCATAGCATGACGGGCAGGGCTGTCAATAGATTTATAATGGGATCGGCAAGTGAACCAGCATTATCGAGCCTGGGTTTGACAGACATTATCCAGATGCTGTAACTGCCTGAACACAAGTTTTCTTGTGTTATTCCATTCCAATTTTTGCTATACCGGGTCATTCGTCAAAACATGAAAAAGGAAACGCATGATCTGGATAGCCACCTCCGAAAAAGACACTGCCACCACAACCCTGGAAAAGCGCCTGTGGGATGCTGCTGACCAGTTCCGCGCCAATTCCGGCCTCAAGGCGCAGGAATACTCAGGCCCGATCCTCGGTCTCATTTTCCTGCGCTTTGCCGAGGTACGCTTTGCTGTCCAGCGTGGCAAGCTAGAAGCTGCCGGCGCATCATCACGGCGCGGCAGCAGGGTCGATGAACCCGCAGCCTACCACGCGGAAGGAATTCTCTTCCTTGGCTCCGAGGCACGTTTCGATTACCTGCTTACCCTGCCCGAGGCGGCCGACATCGGCGCCAAGGTCAATGCAGCGATGCGCGAGATCGAAAAGCACAACCCGCAGCTTGCCGGCGTGCTGCCGAAGACCTACAACCTCTTCACTAGTACCTTGCTAAAGGAGCTGTTGAAGAAGGTTTCCGAGATTCCGGCCACGCTGGACTACGACGCCTTCGGCCGCATTTACGAGTATTTCCTCGGCGCCTTCGCCTTAACCGAGGGCCAGGGCGGCGGCGAGTTCTACACCCCGAGCAGCATCGTCAAGTTACTGGCCGAAGTCATCGAACCCTTCCACGGGCGCATCCTCGATCCCGCCTGCGGCTCCGGCGGCATGTTCGTGCAGTCGGCGCGCTTCGTCGCCGAGCACCAGAAGAACCCCGCAGCTGAGCTTGCCATCTGTGGCGTCGAAAAGACTGACGAGACCGGCCGCCTGTGCCGCCTGAACCTCGCCGTGCATGGGCTGGAGGGCGACATTCGCCACGGTGGCAACGTCAACAGCTATTACGACGACCCGCACAGCGCCACCGGCCAGTTCGACTTCGTCCTCGCCAACCCCCCTTTCAACGTCAATGCTGTGGACAAGGAACGGCTCAAGGATATGGTCGGCGCCGGTCGCCGCTTCCCCTTCGGCCTGCCACGAAGTGACAACGCCAACTACCTCTGGATTCAGCTCTTCTACTCGGCGCTCAATGCCACGGGGCGTGCCGGCTTCGTCATGGCCAACTCGGCGTCGGATGCCCGCTCTACCGAGCAGGAACTCCGTCAGAAGCTGATCGAAGCTCGGGCTGTGGATGTCATGGTCGCCGTAGGCGCCAACATGTTTTACACCGTCACACTGCCTTGCACCCTTTGGTTCTTCGATAACGGCAAGGCCAAGACGAAGCGCGCCGACACTGTGCTCTTCATTGACGCCCGCCACATCTACCGCCAAGTGGATCGCGCCCATCGCGACTGGACGTCGGCGCAGATCAGCTTCATTGCCAATTTGGTGCGCCTCTATCGCTACGAAGCGCTTGACCTAACGGTTGGAAATGACGAGACGGAGGCCAAGCTCAAGGAAGTCTTTGGCGGCACACCGGCCTACGCCGATGTGCCCGGCCTGTGCAAGGCGGCGACGATACAAGAAATCGAAGCCAACGGCTGGTCGCTCAACCCTGGCCGCTACGTCGGCGTCGCGCCAGGCGAAGAGGTCAGCGACGAGGACTTCAAGGAACAGCTCGAAAACCTCAATGAGGAACTGGAATCGCTGAACGTCCAGGCGCGGGAACTGGAGCAGACCATCGCCTCAAATGTGGCTGGGATTTTAAGCGCATGACTAGCATTGACAGTAAACAAACCACCCTCGAAGCGATTGCCGAATTCACAAACGGTGGAGCTTGGAGTCAAGCCGAGTATTCCAAAGAAGGTGTTCCCGTCGTTCGCGTCACCGACATCAAGAATGAGACGGTTGGCCTTTCCGACTGTAAGTTCCTACCCAAATTAGCCCTCAATAAGTACGCCAGACACTTATTGCGAGCCGGAGACTTGGTAATTTGCACAGTCGGCTCTCACCCCACCCAGCCAGGTTCAGTCGTAGGTCGTGCTGCGGTAGTACCAGAAACCGCCCACGGTGCGCTGCTTAACCAGAATGCAGTGTGCATCCGTTCGTCATCGCCAGGCGTAGATCAAGGCTGGCTCGGTTATCTCGGCCGCAGTCAAGCATTCCACGACTACATTATTAGTTGTGCGCGCGGATCAGCGAATCAGGTTCGAATGGCGATTGGGCTTCTTAAGGAAATGCCCGTTGACCTTCCCTCGCTTGCCGTCCAGCAACGCATAGCTGGCATTTTGTCGGCTTATGACGAACTCATTGAGAACAACCAGCGGCGCATCAAGATTCTTGAATCAATGACCCGAGGTATCTACCGCGAGTGGTTCATCAATTACCGCTTTCCCGGCCACGAAGACCAGACCCGCGTCGTTTCGCCACTCGGCAAGATTCCGCAAGGATGGGAGGTGATGCGTGTCACAGACGCCATGAATGTGAACCCGCGTGTTGCCATCCCACGAGATGGCGAAAAGCCTTTTGTCCCAATGGGCTGCCTTTCTAACGACTCGATGCTCATCACTAACATCGAATCGCGCACAGGCAATAGCGGAGCCAAGTTTCAGAACGGCGATACGCTTTTCGCACGCATCACACCTTGCCTGGAAAACGGCAAGACGGGTTTTGTCCAATTTCTGCCCGACGCAAATGCGGTCGCGTTCGGCTCGACAGAATTCATCGTGCTTCGATCACGTTCTCTTACTCCCGAGTTTGTCTATTGCCTCGCGCGTAGCGACGAGTTTCGCGAAGTTGCGATCAAGAGCATGTCTGGTGCTTCGGGACGGCAGCGAGTGCAGGAGCAATGTTTCAACGATTTCCATATTGCTCAGCCACCGCGTGCCCTGCTTGACCAGTTCTCAGCAATCGTCTCTCCGAGCTTCCGGCTCATCTACAAGCTCCATAAGCAAATCCAAAACCTCCGGCGCACCCGTGATCTCTTGCTGCCGCGCCTGCTCTCCGGCCAGATCGATTTAGAGACTGCCTAACATGAGCGCTCACGCCTACACAGAAGACCAACTCGTCGAGCAGCCTGCCATCGGGCTCTTTACTGCGCTTGGCTGGCAGACGGTGTCGGCGCTGGAGGAAACCTTCGGCGCGGGTGGCACGCTGGGGCGGGAGACCAAGGGCGAGGTGGTTTTGGTGCAACGCCTGCGCGCTGCCCTTTGCACATTCAACCCGACACTGCCATCGGAGGCGATCAGCAACGCCGTTGATGAATTGACCCGCGACCGCTCGGCGATGAGCCTGGAAGCCGCCAACCGCGAAGTCTATCGGCTGTTCAAGCAAGGCATCACGGTTTCGGTGCCTGACCGCGATCATGGTGGGCAGAAGACCGAACGCTTGCGCGTGGTGGATTGGGAACACCCGGCGAACAACGATTTCTTACTGGTCAGCCAGTTCAGCGTGACCGGCGCCCTCTACACTTGCCGGCCCGACCTTGTCGCCTTCGTCAATGGCATGCCCTGGGTGGTGATCGAACTGAAAAAACCCGGCGTGCCGGCGCGGGCCGCCTTCGACGAGAACCTGACCCACTACAAGCAGCAGATTCCGGCCCTGTTCTGGAGTAACGCACTGCTCATCGCCTCCAACGGCACCGACAGCCGCGTTGGCTCGCTCACTACTGACTGGGGGCGCTTTTTCGAGTGGAAGCGTATCGAACGCGAGGACGAGCCTCGCCGCGTGTCGCTGGAAGTGATGCTGCGCGGCACCTGCGACCGCGCACGCCTGCTCGATCTGGTGGAGAACTTCACGCTGTTTTCCGAACACAAGGCAGGGCTGGTCAAGATCATCGGCCAGAACCACCAGTACCTTGGCGTCAACAATGCCATCGCCTCGATGCTGGAAGCTCGCAAGCTGGGCCATGGGCGCGGTGGGGTGTTCTGGCAGACGCAGGGGAGTGGCAAGAGTTTTTCGATGGTGTTCTTCGCCCAGAAGGTGCTGCGCAAGCTGGTTGGCAACTGGACCTTTGTGGTGGTCACCGACCGCGTGGAACTGGACGAACAAATCGCCAAGACCTTCAAGACTACCGGTGCGGTGAGCGAGGCCGAAGGTGACGCCTGCCACGCGGCGAGCGGTGCCCACCTGCGCGAACTGCTGCGCGGCAACCACCGCTATGTCTTCACCCTGGTGCACAAGTTCCAGACGCCGGAGCTACTTTGCGACCGTTCCGACGTTGTCGTGCTCACCGACGAGGCGCACCGCAGCCAGTACGACACCCTGGCGCTCAATATGCGCGCCGCGCTCCCCAGGGCGATGTTCTTAGCCTTTACCGGCACCCCGCTGATTGCCGGAGAGGAACGCACCAAGGAAGTCTTTGGCGACTACGTTTCGATTTATGATTTCCAGCAGTCAGTGGAGGACGGTGCTACTGTGCCGCTGTTCTACGAGAACCGCACGCCGGAACTGCAACTGGTCAACCCCGACCTGAACGAGGACATCTACGATCTGATCGAGAACGCGGAACTGGACCCCGAGCAGGAAGCGAAGCTGGAACGTGAACTTGGCCGGCAATACCACCTAATCACTCGTGACGACCGACTGGAAACCGTGGCGCAGGACATCGTGCGCCACTTCCTCGGCCGTGGCTTCGTGGGCAAGGCGCTGGTGGTGTCTATCGACAAGGCCACCGCACTTAGGATGTACGACAAGGTGAAGGCGCATTGGGCTGCAAAGACCGCACGGGTGCAGAAAGAACTTGGAGAGCTGGCCTATCAATCCGGCGAGGGGATGACGCCCGAACAGGCGCGGCGTGAAGCGCGCAGAGCCGAGCTGAAGCAGCGCCTGAAAGTGCTAACCAGCACCGACATGGCAGTGATCGTTTCGCCGGGGCAGAACGAAATACAGCAGATGCAGAAGCTGGGCCTCGACATTGAACCGCACCGTAAGCGGATGAACGAATCGCAACCAGGTCTGGACGAGAAGTTTAAGGACACAGAAGACCCGCTGCGCCTGGTGTTCGTCTGCGCCATGTGGCTGACCGGTTTCGACGCGCCGAGTTGCTCTACGGTATATCTCGACAAGCCGATGCGCAACCACACGCTGATGCAGACCATCGCCCGCGCCAACCGCGTCTTCCCCGGCAAGCATAGCGGTGTCATCGTCGATTACGCCAACGTCTTCGCCTCGCTGGAAAAGGCGCTGGCGATCTACGGCGCCGGCAAGGACGGCAAGAACCCGGTCAAGGACAAGCAGGAGCTGGTTGAGGAACTGCGCAAGGCGGTGGTCGACGCCATGGCCTTCTGCGCTGCGCATGGGGTTATGCTGGACGAAATCGAGGCTCTCGCTTCGGGCAGCATGGAGCGTCTAGCACGCATTGAGGACGGCATAAACGCATTAATCTCCCCTGATAAGTTGCGCCGTGAATTTTTTGCCCATGAGCGGCTGGTGAGCACGCTCTACCGCGCCGTAAAACCTGACCCCTCCGCCTTGGAATTCGCCGGTCGCGTTGCCTGTCTGATCATGCTGGCCGAAGCCATCCGTACCCAGTTGAACCCCAACCCGCCCGATATCTCACAGGTGATGGGCCAGATCAACGGCCTGCTCGATGAATCCATCACCGGCCACGAAATTCGCGAACAGGGGCCACCGGCGATGGACCTGTCAAAGATCAACTTTGAGGCACTGGCGCAGCGCTTCAAGGGATCCAAGCACAAGAACATCGACCTCGAAGTGCTCAAGGCTGCGATCCGCGCCCAGTTGGAAAAGATGATCCAGCTGAACCGAACAAGGGCTGACTTCGCCGAGAAGTTTGAGTCGCTGATTGAAAGCTATAACGCCGGCAGCCGCAGCATAGAGGAACTTTTCGAGGAACTGTTGAAGCTTTCCAATAGCCTCAACGATGAAGAGCAGCGCCATGTCCGCGAGAACATGAGCGAAGAGGAACTGGTTATCTTCGACATACTCACCCGCCCTGCGCCCGAATTGACACCCGAAGAACGCGCCGAAGTAAAAAAGGTCGCCCGCGAACTGCTGGCCCACCTCAAGGCACTGCTGGTGTTGAATTGGCGGCAAAAATCTACGGCACGCTCGCAGCTAAAGCTGACCATCGAGGACACCCTGGACAACGGCCTGCCACGCGCATACACGCCTGAACTATACCAGCAGAAGTGCTCGGCAGTCTTCGAGCATGTGTATGAGAGCTACCCGGAGAGAAACGTGGGCGTTTATGCTGAGATCATCCCGCTTATATCCATATGGCCAGATTAGTGAGGCACCCCAATAGTGACACTTCTATAGCATAAGACAAAGCGGGGTGGAGACTCTCTTTTCTGCTATAAAAGTGTCGGTTTTGAGGTCATCACGCTCTGGCAGCACGTGTCCGTGTGGGGTACACCCCAGCCGGACACACTTCCGGTTACGGAAACGTGTCCGGCTAGGGTCTGTTAACGACTTTTCGGGCAAGGTCCGTTTTGACTCTTAGGCCCTATCGGAACCATCCCCGATGCGGGCGACGGCACGGTTCGAGTCGCCCTCACTTCGGGATCTGTTCAGGAGCATTGAGGTACTTATACAGGGTACTTCTGCCGACACCGAACTCCCGAGCCAGAGCAGCCCTAGCTTCGCCCGCCCCCGCCCGTGCCTTAAGCGTCGCTTGTTGATCAGCAGTCAGCGCCGGCGTCCTTCCTTTGTACACTCCCTTGCCTCGTGCCACAGCTATTCCTTCCCGCTGCCGTTCCCGGATAAGTGCCCGCTCAAATTCAGCCACGGCGCCCAAAAGGGACAGCAACAGGTTGGCCATGGGAGAGTCATCGCCGGTGAATAGGAGGTTTTCCTTCACGAACCTGACCTGTACCTTCCGGTCCGTCATGCCCCTGACCAGTCGGCGCAGGTCATCAAGGTTGCGCGCCAGGCGGTCCATTGAATGGATTAGGACCAGGTCTCCCTCCCTGACGAACTCCAGAAGGCTCTGCAACGCAGGCCGGTTGGTGTCCTTGCCCGACACGTGGTCCTCGAAAACCCGGTCCAGTTCCACCCCTTCCAGTTGACGGTCGGTTTTTTGCTCGACCGTGCTTGCCCGGACATACCCGACTCGCTGGCCGCTCACGGCGCCTCCATTGGATCGGCTCCCTGCTGCCTGATGTTGTAGCCAATGTCATACCGGGACCGCCCCCCCTGAGCAGTCCCGGCAGGGGAGGCAGTCCCTGGCGCTACCAGAACCGGATTCGCCGGCTTCTGTGGCCGCGCTGCCGCCGCTCCAGGAAACAGATCAGCAAAGACTGACAGGGGGAGATCACAATACAGCCGGCTGGATACACCGTCCGTGTTCTCCTTTAGAGACAGCCGGTACAGAGTCCCCCCGCGCGGCCCGCGTGGCATCCGCTCCTGCAATCCCGTGAAAATTGTTGCAATCATTCTGGATTCACCGGACAGCCGTAGTTGGAGGGTGCCCGGACCTGTCATACCTCACCTCCCGCCTCGATCTGCTTTTCCGGCTTGCCTACTGGGCCAGCCTGCCGAGCCCCGGTGCCCTTCTTGACAGGCGTCGAGACTTGCCGTTTGTCCTCCAGCAACCTGATCCGCTCGCGGAGCCTGGACGTCTCGGCTTCGAGCACCTCCGCCCGGGATGCCGCCGCCGCACTCACGGCCATCGCAGTTATGAGGCTTTTCTCGGTTTCGGCAAGAGTTATGGTGCGCGTGTCGAGCTCATGTTCCACAGCCTCTGCCCTGCCGTTGGCCTTAGCTGCTGCTGCGGAAAGAGACTCGATTCGTTCGTTGAAGCTGCTCAGCCGCTCATCCCGAGCAGCCAGTTCTCCTACTGCCGCATCGAGCTTTTCCGTTGCCGTTGCCAACGCAGTCCGGGCCGCGGTTAACGCGGCGTCAAGTTCGGTTACTCTCGCAGTGCGTGCCACAAGCTCGCGCTCGATAGCGTCGGCTTTGCCTACCGCCGTTGCCGCTACGTCACGTGCCGCATCTATCGCAGCTTCCGCCGCGGCCAGTTGTGACCGGACTGCGGTCAATTCGTCGGACACGGCCTCGGTCTTGCCGGCAGCTGCGGCTGCTGCTGATTGCGACTCGGACAATGCCGTGGACAGTTCGGAAATCATGTCAGCGGAGTCGCTGTAGGCCGTCAAGGCGATATCCATTTCATCTTCGGCTGCTGCAATTCTTTCGGTGGCCGATTTGACGGCTGCTTCGATTCGTTCGGAGGCATCCCGGTCGGCTCTAGCTCGGTATGTTGCCAAGTGGCTAGCCAGATCGCTATGAAGTGAGGTTAGGAAACCGCCAACCCCAGTAGCCCAGCCAGCAAGCCTTTGCTCAAGGGCTTCCGGTAGCGGTGCCACTTCGGCGGCTTCTGCCGGTGTCATCTCGTTTTCGTTGCCGATGGCGGTGCCGGCCAGCATCATTGCTTCCTCGCGCAGGCGGGAAAGCCGGTTTGTGTGTCCTCCGTTCAGGTACATCTTTCTCAACTGTGCCTGGATGGATGCCAGCGCCGGCGGCTTCTCGCCGGGTTCCCATCCAAGCTCCTGCATCGATGCAAGCACGTGATTCGCCTCGATCAATTCTACACGCTGATTATCCATGACACCTCTCGTTATGCTTATGTCGTCACTATGCGTATTATGCAGTTTCTGCCATACGCATAGTGCGCCATTGCTTCTGCAGCCAATATGCCGCTTATATTGGATTTTTGCCTTCATGCTATAAAAGCGTGACGAAGGGTCACAAACTTTTTTCAGGAAACCTTGCTCGGAACTGGCTTTAATGGATCGAAGGGGAGAGGAGACCGGGCCGGACGGCAGACTGATCATCAAATGGTTTGCCGTTAACCACTATGGCGCTGTCTTCCACCTTTCCCGATGATTTTTTTCAAGTTTTCACCGTGTTCGTCGATATTTCATCTATTCACACTTGCCATTTCAGTGGTATGCTAAGGGTTAGCCCGGTCACCAAGATCGGCGTCCTAGACGGCGAGCACGGAAAGGGCTTCGCTGTGGTGTCTGACGAGATCAGCCGGAGACGTGGATTGCGTCAACAGCGACAAGGAGGCCGCAGGCGGAATTGCTGCGACGATATATGTCGGCAGGAGGGTGTTCGGTCTTTCCGCCAAAAAGTGCACAAACTTTTCGTTTCGATGGCAAAAAAGTGTTGACAGTTTATAATTGTTTCCGTATCTTCGCCTGTCAAGTAGTTTGCATCACGATGTATACAGCATGCTTGTCGAGGTTGACGTAAGCATGCGGCACCTTAAGAGAAATGTCTCTTTTGGTGCCTTTGGTTGTTTCTTCTGACCTTGACGGGTCGAGAGACGAGAGGGGGGCCAAATGGCCGAGATTTTTGACGTAAAAAAGGTATTCAGCAAGGGCACCGGCGCAAGGCTTGACGCCTTAGTAAGTGCCATCCCTGAAGCAGAACTGATTGCGTTTGCCCGGCAGCATACTGCCGTCAGGATGGACCACCTTAACGGGAAGCCCAACAAGTCCTTACCGTCGCGGCCGGACGGTTCTCTCGCGAGTGTTGAGGCAATCTTGGGGCTAAGGAGCCGCTCGTGGGTGTCAGGGCTTTTCGGTAGTAGAATTCGCGAGACAATTCAAGCGTTTAAGTCTGAATAGAATCATCATTTTATGCTGCTGATGGAAAGGGGCAATTTCGCCATGCTGGGATTTTGCCCTTTTTTTATGGATACCGAATGGCCCCTAAACGTGACAGTTTTCTTCCAGAGAGATTCCCGCACGAGCATCTAACCAATGCAATTGCACGGATTGTTTTTTCGCTAATAGCCGTTGCGGTGGGACTTTTCCTCCTCAGCCAGCCTGAAGATCCTAGTACGAACAAGCTTGGCGCTTCTCTTCTTGGGACAGTATTTGGGTACTGGATTCGGTAATGCGGGAACCACAAGCCGCTGAGAGGTAGTGATGGGTAAAAGGGTATTTGAAGTAACCGATGAAGAGATCGAGGCGACACGGAAGAAGCGGTACGCCTTCATAAAAGGCCTGTGGAATCTTCTGGTTGATAAAGGGTTAGTCGATCCGAAAAGGTTGATGCTATGCAGTCCGTTAGTTGACGAAATCGTTGAGCATTATCTTGAAGACTGGATAATCCTCAAAGCCAGGTATCGAATCGAAAAAGAGATACAGCTGCATAAAGTAGCTGGACTCATGGCTGCTTCGATACTACGCTACAGGCCGATTGTTCCCATTCAGAATGACCTGAATGGCAAACAGGAAATATACATCAATGAGTTTTTCGCCGCAATGCATGGCCTAGGCATTTGTGGTGACCATTCGCTCGAGGTCTGTGAAGGTCTCGCTCAAGAGGAGTGGTTCGAATATTGGTTTGATGACTTCTTGTACCTGCTCCATCGACGAAACTACACGTCAGAGGCTTTGAACTTCATTTTCGAAACATTCTCTATGTTTCGCTTTCCGAACAACATCTTATAGCTGAGCTTGCCGCATCCTTCGCTAGATAATTGAATGGCCGATTCTGAAGAGTCGGCCATTTCCATTGGCTCGGCGCGGAGTGGTTGGCTGTCTTGGAGGTGGCGAAGGTCATCCCGGCCGTCTTGTACCTGAGGCTAGTTCGACCGGCTTTTCCACTCCAACCCCCACCACGGTTTCCGATTGTCGTATAGCCCGGTCAGTTGATTTCATCCCACCTCCAAAATCCCAGTATGAGTTCAAGAAGCACGTCATCGAGATGCTCCGTCAGTCCATGGCGGTCGGCAAGGGTGCCCTTTTCCTGCGCGTCACCTGTCCCTCCCTCATCAGCTGGTCGCCGCCATGAATCTCTGTCCCTGCGGGCACATGCCATAAAAGTGTGACCCTAGGCCACTTTCATTCAGTGATTAGCAGCTGGACACGGCATCGCGCGGTGTCTAACCGGGATAGTTGGTAGAGAGATGTAAGCTGAGAAGGGGGGCGGTGCGATCGGGTAGGGGATAAGACGAAAAAAACCCCTCACCAGCTGGGCTGGTGAGGGTCCTCGAGGGGTGTCAGTTAAAATAGCTCCTCATTTGATCGCAACCAGCCCTCGATCACCTCAGGTCGATAGTAGCGCCTGCCTCTGATCATGATTGCGGGAGACGGAGTGATCCTCTCATGTCTCATGCGGTGCCATGTCGCCTCGCTGACGCGGACGATTTTTTTCCTAACATGTGCTTCTGGTACGAGTTCTAGGTCTAGAACCTGTTCCAGCAGTGTTGCCATTAAGCCTCCCTGTCGGTTGATTGGCGCACTATACCAAAAATATGGCGCAGTTGGCAACGTGATTGTAGCGCTATGGTGCAGCGGAGGCGGTGTGTTTGAGGGGGGTGAATTCGGCTGCTGGGGCCGGGGGTGGTTCTCGGTGCTGGCTCCTCAAGAAAGAGTTCGCATGGAGGTGACACGGGTAGGTGACATTTGGTGTAATAACAAAAAAGGACCTACGGTGAAAGCCGTAAGTCCTTGATTTTTAATGGTCGGAATGAGAGGATTCGAACCTCCGGCCCCCTGCTCCCGAAGCAGGTGCGCTACCAGGCTGCGCTACATTCCGATGGTGCTACTTCTCACGGGTCAATGAGATGCAGAGATATATCAATTTTTTTTCCCCATTGCAAGAAATAATGAGATGCCGACGCCATTTTTTTACCCGCCCCGCGTTTCTGCTCCCATGGCCTGCGCTGCTTCGCCGTCAGCGGAACCCGGGGGAAGTCATTAATCTGTTGCCATCCTGCCCCTCATCGAAGTAAGATGTCTCCGATTTTCCGCCGAGATACCACGACCTTGTGGGCCCGGGGGGGCGGCGACCCGAAGTTCTAATGCAATGGGGGCACAGGTAACATGGGCAACGGCGGAGCAGCGATAATCACCCGTGGTATGGATCTCTTTCGTTTGCTGCTGGCCTGCGCCTGTCTGCTGCTGTCGTGCCTCGCCGATCCCGGCGCCGCGCATGCCGCCTGCGTCTGCAGCTCGGGAAGGATGACCAACTGGTATCCCGGCACCGCGCCGATCACCATCGACGGCAACGTCTCCGACTGGAACAGCGTCACCGCCGACCCGCATAACAACATCTGCGACGGTTCCCCCGCGACGGTATTGGTCGACGTGGACGCTCCGATCCAATCGACCGGGCGCGACCTGGAGCAGTTCACCTACACCTACGACTCCAACTACGTCTACGCCATTACCAGGAGGTACGCCTCCAGCACCAACACGGACAACTTCATCTACTACGCCGATACCAACAACAACGGCCTGATGGAGACCGGCGAAAAGGTTATAGTCGTCGGCTGGCAGGGGACCAACGAAAACGTCAGCGTTTATCTCGGAACTTACGTTGCCTCCTATCCGGGCGGCGACCCGATGGTCTGCACTACCGGGTTTACCGGAGGGCAGAGTTGCAAGGAAGGCTATGCCGACGGTTACCATTTGCCGGGCACCATCGCCAACCTCCCTGCTACCGGACAACCGACCCATACAGGGCGCTGGGGGAGCACGGCCGGAACCGAGATGGAATGGTTCGTAAGCTGGGCCGAACTCGGCGTCGTCCCGGGGACCGCCTTCTCCTTCCATGTCTCCAGCACCAACTCGCAGCCGGGCGCGGGCTCCTTTCCGGCCCAGACGGACGACAACATGGGGGGGTGTGGCGGCGGAGGGGGGACCACCCAGTATGCAGCGCTGAGCCTGACACCGGACCAGACCCTGCCGCTTACCTCCGCCCTGAGCTACTCCACCACCCACGTCCTCACCAATAACGGTAACGGCAACGACAATTTCACGCTCACCTCAGCCGTGACCGGATCGAACTCCCCGATCCCCGCGGTGACGTATTATTACAATGGCCAGGCTTTCACCGATACCGGCACGCTCGGCGTCGACTTCTCCCTCGCTCCCGGCGCCAGCATCACCTTCACCGCCCAATATAACTTTGCCTCGTCGCCCCTGAACAAGAATTACAGCATCACCACCACCGCGGCCTCGCGCTTCGACAGCTCGGTACGGGCCCAGGTGATCGACTCGCTGGTATCGCAGAAGGCGATCGTGCTGCACAAGCAGACCAACAACGGCAGTTACGGCAGCTTCAGCTTCGGGGGGGGCACCAACGGGCTTCCCGCAGCCCTTACGCTGGTGACCGCCGCTGGAAACAACCCCGTGGCTTCCCAGGCGTTCCTCATCTCCAACGTCAGCAAGTCCTCCTCGATCACGGAGACCGTCCCGTCGGGATGGCGCTTCGTATCGGCGTCCTGCAGCTACGCCCCCTCGGGTACGCCGGTCGCCGGGGTGACAGTTGTCAACAACTCGGCGGCGAGCCCCCCCACCGCGACCCTTACCATCAACAGCTTCGCGTTCGCTCCCTCGGACGCACTGGTCGACTGCACCTTCGTCAACGAAAAGCTGCCGACCGTTGCGGTCGCCAAGCTTCTGGGCGGTGCCAGGGTCTCGGACAGCGACCAGTTCACCGTCCAGTTGAAGCAGGGGGCGACCGTCGTCTCCAGTGTCACAGCAGGAAGCGGGGCGCAGGTAGCGGCGGGGACCGGGACGATATCGTACACGGCGAGCGCCACGGGGCTTTCCTACGCGCTGGACGAGGTGAAGTCGGCGGGGCCGACCCCTGCCAACGTCTACGCAGCCAGCCTGACCTGCACCAACAACGGCCTCTCGGTCGCGGCGCCAACGACACTGGGGGAGAGCTTCACCCCCAGCATCGGCGACAACTTCTCCTGCTTCATCACCAATACGCCCCCCATCATCACGGTCCGGAAGCTGAGCGCCGGGAGGACGGGGCTTTTCTCCTTTTCCGGCACCAACGGAGTGGCGGGGAGCTTCTCCCTCGATACCGCCATCGCCAACCCGCAGGCCCAGAGCTTCGTGCTCTCCGCGATAAACACCCCGACCAGCGTCTCCGAGGCGATTCCCGCGGGGTGGACCCTGACCGGCGACTGCCAGGACGGCGCCGGTAATCCGGTCCCCTCCGTCACCCTTGCCAACGGGACCCTCTCGATCCCGGCGCCTGCGATAGTGGCGGGGGCGCACCTGGTATGCACCTTCGTCAACACGCTGAGGCCGAACCTGGTGCTGAACAGGACCGCCGACGTCGCCTCGCTCGATCCGCAGCAGGTGGTGACCTACACCTTCGAGTTCTCCAATACGGCCGGTTCCGCCACCAACGTCGTCGTTTCCGATGTCCTGAGCCCGCATACCACCTTCGGGTGCGACAGTTTCGGGGCGGGGGTGCCGTTCCAGTTCACCGACGGCGCGGGTCTGGCCGCTTCAGGAGTGACGCTCGGGACGCCGGCATTCTCGCAGGACGGAGGGGCAACCTGGGGGTACTCCCTTCCCGCCACGGGTTTCGACGGCAATGTGACCAACTGGAAGATACCGATGGCGGGGACGATGAAAGGTTGGACCGGCGCGCCGGATCCCTATCCGAGCTTCACTATTAAATATAAGTCGAAGGCGAGGTAGGGTAGGGTGCGCCCTCACCCCGGCCCTCTCCCGGAGGGCGAGGGGGAGTTTGTTTAAGTTGAAAGGGTTGGAAACAGCTTGAGGCGCTGCTCGAGGAACTTTCCTACTGGTTCACCCACTTCAGCGCATCCTTCACCGAGTTCTGATCGAACTTGAACCGGAACCTCATGTACGGCCCCTGCGCCGTGTAGTTGGAGGCCGAGAAGTCCTTGTCGCTGAAGCCGATCACGTTGTACCCCAGGCTCAACCAGGCATTCTCCACGATGTTGTACCCCACCGAAACGCCGCTGCTCCCGAGCATCTCCCCGTTCCCCCAGGTGTGCAGCAGGCTCCCCCTGACACCTACGTCCCACTTGCTGTCGATGTCGTAGCGCCCCTCGATCCCCATCAGATCCGTGTAGCCGCTGAACTCCTGGGCGTCGATGGTCTCCAGCACGTACTTCGCCCCGTACTGCAGCGAGATCTGCGTCTTCTTGTCCCGTTTGAAGTTGGCGTTCAGGTTGTTGACCAGGCGCCGGCTCTCCGTGGTCGTGGTCAGGGCCGTCTGGCTGTTGTAGAGCAGGTCGAGCCGGTCCAGTATGATCCAGCGGGTCTGCAGCGGACGGTAGACCAGGCCGAAGCGGAGGTCGGCGTTGACGGTGTCCTGGCTGGCGGCGTCGGTGTTGAAGAGTTGCAGGCGGGCCGAGAGCCCCCATCCCTGCTTCGGTTCCCCGGCGACGGCGCTCAGGATGCCCCACTTGTCCTCGGATGTAGAGGTCCTGAACTCGGCGCGCCCGTTCCAGCTCCAGAGCTTTTCCTTGTACTCCGTGCCGAGGGATACGGCGTTGAAATCCTCGCCCCCGGAGGCGGGCGCAGCGTTCGGGTTCAGCCGGTAGCTGCTCTTGATGGTCTGGTTGCGGTCCAGTCCCCCGTCGACGCTCCAGCGGTCGTCGATCTTCCAGCTCTGCTTCAGGCCGAAGAGCGCGAAGGTCCGCTCCTCGTTCTCGGTCAGCTTCCTTTCCACCGAGCTGTTGATGGCGCCCCCCTGCCACGGGGTGCTTTTCAGGCCGATCCGGGTGGCGTTGGTCCTGGTGCTTTCCCCCTCGGTGAATTCCTGCTGCCCGAAGACCGCCAGGTTGTCGGTCAGTTTGTACTCGGCGCCGAGCGTGGTGCGGGTCGGGTAGTCGGCGTTGGAGTTGCCGCCTATGGACTGGTCCCGATCCAGCTTGAGCGTCAGCTTCTTGTCCAGGGCGAGGAGGCTCACCCCTGCCGTCAGCTGCTGCGAGGTCTTCTCGCTCCCGTCGGCGAGGTTGTCGGAGGCGTAGCGCACGCCGAGTGTCGCGCCGTAGTTGCCGGAGGCGTAGGCCGCCTTCCCTTCGGCACGGTCGGTCTCCGCTCCGGTGGAGAGCATGTACTGCCGGTTCACGGCGCCGTTCAGGGTGACCAGGTCGCTCAGCTTGTAGGCCGCGTCGGCCCCCAGTTTGCGGGTTCCCACCTCGCTCGCCTGCTGCTGCCCCATCCCGAAGCCCGCGCCGATCTCGCGGTAGTAGAGCCTGGAGTCGAGCTTCGCCCTCTTGTCGGTGATCTCGGCGAGGTACGCGCTTCCCCCGGTGGCGCCGGCAGTCGTGGCGGTGCTGCTGGAGGCGGACGGGGCGAAGCTGGACTCGGTGTGCGCCGCCTCCAGCTTCACGGTGGTTCCCTTCCCGATCCTGAGGGTGGTGTCGATGCCGACCGTGTCTCCCTTGCCGCTCACCTGCCCCTCGTGCACGTAGCTCAGTCCCGCCCTCAGCTGTTGGTCCATCAGCTTCACGCCGACCCGCCCGCCGTAGGTCATCGCCTGGTTCCCCGAGTCGCGCGTCTCGTACTCGGTGACGATGAAGATCGGGTTGAACTTGTCGTCCTTGCTGTAGATCGGTTCCTTGAAGAGGAGCGTCCCGGAATCGTAGTCGATGCTGTACTCGGTGAAGCGCGACAGGGGCCTCGTGGAGAGGACGATCTCGGTGCGGAACCGGTCGCGCACCTCGATGCGGAGCTTGTCGGAGTTGATGGCTATCGGCTTCCTGGAAAGGCGGTACAGGCCGGAGGTGCCGTCCCCCTGGATCTCGTCCTTGACGTAGGCCTGGCCGGTCTGGCTCCCGAAGGCGGTGACCTCCAGGTTCCTGTCGTGGTACTCGCTCTTCACGCCGTTCATCCTGCGGCTGTAGCGGGTGAGGTCGGTGACGGTGAGCCCGGTGTCGAAGTCGCCGAACATGGCGTAGAACTGCTCCCGCTCGATCTTCAGGTAGAGCTTCCGGATGCTGGAGGCGTCGTACTGCTGCTTGCTCGCGTCGCCGTACAGGGTGTAGTACTGGTTCGGGTCGATCTGCTGGAAGAGGCCGTTGCCGGTCGCGCCCCGGCTCTTGGCCGAGTCGTAGGCGGCCGTTACCAGCCACTCACCCTTCACGGTCCCCTTGGTGTAGAATGCCAGCCGTTCGTTCTCGTAGAGCCCCTCGCCCTCTTCCCCTTCCTTCAGGTTCTCCATGTGGCCGGAGACGGCGTTGTACCCGACCGTCCCCTCCGCCAGGCCGACCAGTATCCAGTCCCTCATCACCGGCTTGACGTAGGTCTCCGCCTCAAGCTTCACGCCGTTGGTCCCGAGCACCACGCGGTACGCGCCGCTCTTGCTGACCGGCTGGAACAGCGCGGTGCCGTCGCGGTCCACGTGCACCAGCACCGTCTGGTCCGCCTTCAGCTCGGGGACCGCCTGCTCCTCCTTGAACGGCTTCAGGTCCCCCTCGCGGATCTCCAGTTCGGCCGGCGAGGCCAGGAGGTTCCCCGCGCTGTCCATAAGCTCCAGTTTCAGCCGTACCGGGGTCTTGCCGTCGGCGATGTTCCCCTCGCTCGACTTCAGGCGGATGGTGGCGATCTCCCCGCTGCGGGTGACCTTGACGATCTGCTGGAAGCGGCTGACGCCGAAGGGATCGACCCCCTCCAGCTGCAGCACCCGCTCCCCGCGCGCGCCGAAGTCGACGCCTATGTAGCTGTAGATCGACTTGCCGCTCTTCTGGTCCTTCATGGTGAAGCCGATCCGCTCCGACCCCACGACCCTGCCGTCCACGGTGAGTTTCGGGGTGAGACCGGAGTCGAGGCAGATGCGCACGCCGTTGATCGGGTAGATGAGGATGTTCCCCTGGCTCGGGCTGAGGACACCCTGCGCATCCTTGATCCCCTCCGATTCCTGCTCCGGGATGATCACCGGGGCGATCACGGCGGGAAGGATCTTCACCACCGGTGGAGGCGTCGGGAGGGGTACGCGCTGGGGCGGCGTCACCGGGATCTCGACTTCCTGCTGTCCGCTCTCCTCGGTGAGGAGCTCCAGGCGATCCTTGGCGAAGAAGCGGACCGCCTGCACGCGGATCTCGACCCTCCGGTTCTCGGCGCGCCCCTCGGGGGTCTTGTTGTTGGCGACCGGCCTGGTCTCCCCGTACCCGGCGTAATCGATCCTCTCCGGCGGCAGGTGCAGCTTCTCCATCAGGTAGCGCCCGACGCTCTGCGCCCTCGCCTGGGAGAGGATCACGTTGTCCTTCATGATGCGCCGGCCGCGCGCGCTGATCCTCACGTTGTCCGTGTGCCCGTCCACCTGGATCTTCTTGATCTGGACCGACGACAGGTTGACCGCCAGCTCGTCCAGGGTCTTCTTGTCCGGCGCCGAGAGTTCCGCGCTGAAGGTCGGGAAACGCGGATGCAGGACGATGTCCTCCATCGGGACCACCCGCTCCTCGCGGACCACGTTCAGGAGCGTCCCCACCTCCGGCGTCGCGAGGTTCGCGCTCCCCTGCGTGTCGAATTCGAGCACCGCACGGGTCTCGTCCTCCCCGGTCCCCTTGCCTTTGAGCACCGCCTTGAGGGAGATGACCGCCTTCCACGCCTTCTCGCTCGCCGCAAGCGGGTAGATGAGCTGCGGCCCGTTCTGCCTCGGGTTGGCCACCTGTTTCCCGTCCAGCGTGCTGCTTTCGGGGATGTACGCGACTCCCGGCGGGAGGGTGATCTTGAGCGACTTGTTCCTGAGCGGCTCGGGCCCGCCCCAGGTGCGGACCTGGTACTCGACCGTGTCCTCGTTGAGAGAGCTCACGAGGTCGATCCCCACCTTGGTGAAGGCGGGGGCTTCTTCTCCCGGCTCTTCCGATGCGGTCGTTTCCTCCACCACCATGCGGGTCAGCGCCTCCGGATGGCGCTGCAGGTAGATATCCTCGTCGTGCTCCCCGGGTTGCGCCAGCTCCTTGGCGCGGGAGACGTGGAAGTCGCTCCTCCACATGGTCCCCCCCTGGAGATCGACGAACTGGGAGTAGGCGCGGCCGGCGAAGCGGCTGTTCTCTTGGCACCTGGTGACCGTGTAGCCGGAGGGGAGGGAGTCGAGGTCGAGCTGCACCACGTGGCTCGTGGGGGTCACCCCTTCGAAGTGGTACATCCCGTTCTTGTCCGTCTCGACGAAGCTGCCGTCCTCGAGGTAGATCCGCACCCCGGCAAGGCCGGTGTCCTCGACCTCGGCGCTGTCGGAGCAGGCGCCGTTGTAGACGCGCCCCATGACGATGCCGCGGTTGGAGAGGAAGTCGGAGCGGACCTCCACCTGCGCGCTCGCCACGTTGGAGGAAACGGTCCCGCTGGCGGCGCTGGCCGTGTTGGTGGCGATGCCGATTCTGGCCCCGGCCCCGACCTGCACCACGTAGGTGAGCACGCTGCTCGCCTTGGCGGGGAGATCCCCGGTGGCGAAGAGGAGGGTGCGGCCGTCGCCCGAGATGGCCGGCTCGGAGGTCGCGGAGCCGTTCAGCCTGGCCGACCCCTTCTGGTAGCGGAACCCTTCCGGGAGCCGGTCGGTGACCTGAACCGCCTTGGCGGGCAGGGACGCCGCGGTCTGGGTGTTCTGGACGGTGACCTGGTACTGCACGAAGTCGCCTGGTGCCGCCTGCGACTTGGAGGCCGTCTTCTGCGCCCAGAGCGTCCCGAAGACCGGGTCGAGCGGCACGTCCATCCTGAGCGCCGGACCGGGGTCGACGGCGAAGGGGAGACCGCGGGAACCCTCGACGATGGTGAAGGGGCCTCCCGGGAGCTGGGCGATGGCGGTGTCGCTCGCCGCGGCCGGGAACTTGTACCCCGGCGGCGGGGTGACGCGGAGCTGGTAGCGCCCGGGCTTCACGAACGGGAAACGGAAGCCGCCGGGCGGGAAGGCGTAGAGCCTGCCGGAACTGTCGACAGGGGTGGAACCGGTCATGACGGTGGCGCGCGCGGCGCCTGCCGCGGGGGCCGGGAAGATGTTGGAGGCAGAGCCGTCGTCGCCGTACACGGTGGCGTAATCGTTGGCGTCCAGGTCCCAGAGGCTGACCGTTGCGCCGTCGACCGGGNNCCTCCCCCGGTGTTGCCGGAGGCGTCCGCCGTGTTGATGAAACCAACGAAGACGCCGGAGTCGGGCGCCGTCTCGGTGAGCCTGATCACCTGCAGGATCCCCGTCGCGTCGTTTCTCAGCGTGATCAGCGCCGTGTCCCTCACGCCGTGGTCGAGGTTTTGTTCGGCATCGGTGACCCGGACGAAGACCGTCTCGCCGGCGTGGTAGGTGTTGGAGACGATGAGCGGGATCGGGCTCCCCAGGTCGATAGGGGTGTTGCTCCCCAGCGGGACAGGAAGCGGCATCGCCGCGTACGGGGCGCCCGGGTCGCTGCCGGTCCGGTACCAGGTTTGCGCCACCTCGACCAGCGTCGACCCGGTGACGGGAGTCCCGCTGGAGGAAGGGGCGTACTTCATGAACTCTATCAGCGACTGCGCCGGCACCAGGAGCGTGACGCTCACCGAGCTGCTGACCGGGGCTATGCCGTCGGCGTTGAAGGTTGCGATGTTGATGATGTGGTCGCCGTTTTGGGCGTGGGCGGGGGATGGCGCGCAGAAGGCGAGAAGAAGCGCCATCCCCAACCACACGGTTGTTGCCAGTTTGCCCAATTCCTGCCTGAAGGACGCAGCTCTCCCTGCACGGGAAAACCGCGCCGAAAAGGCGCAGCTGTCCACGCGGCCCCGGACGGGGCGCCCGGCACCCGCCCTGTTGCTGCCGGGGCGGGTGCTGCGGAATTTGGAGATCAGACCTTCAGGCAAGGGCGACTCGTACCTACTTGATGGTTGCTTTGTAGGTGATGGTCACCTGCTGCCCGAACGGTACTGCGCCGGGGGTGCCGTTGCCGGAACCGTTACCGACGTACACCAGCAGGTTCGGGTTCGCTGCCGGGTTCCAGTTGGCCCAGCTTCCGGCCACGTTGCCGCACGCCTTCAGGTTGTGCACCCCGGCGGAGGTGTCGATGAAGTGGACGTCCTCGTCCGTGTTGTAGCCGTTGCAGGCCAGGGTCACGAACGCGGGGGGGAGGAGGTCGGAGATGGTGCAGGCGGCCAGGTTGCCGGCCACGTCGCCCGCGGTGTTCTTGGCGACGACGGCGTACTCGAGGACGTCGCCGGACTTGCCGCTGACGCCGCTGGTGCACCAGGAGTCCGAAGTCCCGGTGATGACGGTGGAGCAGTTACCTGCCGGGTTCGCGGCGGCGTTGCTTGCGTTGCGTACGTACTTGGTGATGCTGACCGTGGCGGGCGCCGAGGTCCAGACGTTGAGGTTGGTCGGCGCCTTCGAGGGATCGCCGGCGTTGGCGTTGGCCGATGCGGTGGAGTTCATCACGCTGACCGTGGTGAACCCGGTGCCGGAGACCTCGGCCTTGACGTCGACGGTGAGGAAGGTGCCCGGGGTCTGAAGGGTACCCGGCTTGACCGCGATGTTGAAGCTGTTCACGCCCGAGGTCTGCTCGTAGATCGGGGTGCCGGTGGCGACGGTGACCGGGAGGCTCAGGGTGATGGTCGCGGTGCCGCTGGCGGTGCCGGGGTTGCTGACGTTCAGGATGGTCTGGGTCTGGGTGTTGTTCGACTCGTCGGTGAAGACGATGCTGTCGCCGATGCCGAGGCCGTTTACCTGTGCCGGGCCGTTAAGCGCGGCATCGGTGGCGTAGGTCACGCTCGGGACGAAGAGCGTGGTGGTGTTGAGGGTACGGGCCGAGGTCACGGAGGCGCCCAGCCAGACGTCGGTGCCGACGCTGGGGGTCACCGAGGCGCCGGTGCTGTTGGCTGCCGTGTTGATGGACGGGGTGACCGTGTACTTGGCCGGACCGTTGGCGGTGCTCAGGATGGTGACGCTGTCGGTAAGTTCCGGGGTGTTCGGTCCGGTGTACCCCGTTGCGGCCGGGTTGCTGATCGAGACGATCGGAGCCGACGGGACCAGGGTGACCAGGACGGAGACCGATGCCGAGGCCGACGAGGTGGTCGACCCGATGGTGAAGGTAAGTGTCGCTGTGTTGATGATCTGCGTGTTCGCCGCGGTCTTCGCGGTGGTGGCCCAGGCGCTGCCGGAACCGGCGGTGAGACACACCGCAGCCCCCAGCAGGACCAGGAAGCTGCTGATTCTCCTTTTCATGGCTTCTC
This sequence comes from Geobacter sp., assembly GCA_003490025.1. Lineage (GTDB taxonomy): Bacteria > Desulfobacterota > Desulfuromonadia > Geobacterales > Geobacteraceae > Geomonas. The sequence continues at coordinate 192,379 of DNJC01000032.1, forward strand.
TCCTTTTTAAGTTACTGCATTGAATTTTCAGAACTGACCATCTTCCTCTGTCGCAATCTCTCCCTCCCCTTCAAGGGGAGGGTTGGGGTGGGGATGGGTGAAAGCCGGGCCGAAGCCCCCCCATCCCCTATCCGGAAGAGCGCTTCTAGTTCACCGTCGCCTGGTAGGTGATGACGGCGGTGTCGCCGGCAGCCAGAGGCGAGCCGAGGTTGTAGCCGGACCCTGCCAGCGGCGAGGCGCCGGAGACGTCCGAAACGGCGGTGACGCCCGCGGAGTTGTAGTCGATCTTGGTCGAACTCCCCACGTAGGTGGAGTAGGAGGGGAGGATGTCGACCACGTTGGCGTTGCTGATGGTTGCGCCGCCGGTGGTGTGCTCGTTCTTGATGGTGATCTCGTACTCGACCACCTCGCCCGGGCGCGCGGTGGTGCCGGAGAGTGCGAAGCTTCCTCCAGTGGTGGCGTTACGCGACTTCTTCACGATGCTGAGCTTAGGCGCCAGGATCGTGGTGGTGGCGAGGTTGCTGTCGGTCCCCTTGGTGAGGTAGGTGACCACACCGGAGAGGTCGGTCGCGGTGGTGACCACCTTGATCACGGTGATGTGGGTGCCGTCGCTGATGGTCAAGGGGGTAGCCGGATCGATGACCACCTTGCCTCCCGTCACCGTGTTGGTGAAGGTCTTGTACTCGCCGACCTGGGTGCCGGTGGTGACGCTGCCTGGGGTGATGGCGGGGCCGGAGATCGGGGTCAGGGTGATCGTGTCGGGGCTCTCGGGGCCTCCATCGCCCTGCGCGTTCCCCGGGGCGGTCGAGAAGACGCTGTAGGTCTGGTTCGCCGTCCCACCCACGGTCAGCGTGACGGTGCTCCCGTCTGCGATCGGGTTGAGGGCGAGGGAGCCGCCGGGGACGGTGATGTAGCCGGCGCCGGAGCCGACTGCAAAGCCGCCCCAGAGGGGAATCGGGGTCTCGACCAGGCTGTCGAGGCTGGGGGACAGGGTGTCGATGTTGGCGGAGTCGCTGGAGGTGGCATCCTTGCTGACCGTGTAGGTGTCGGTGCCGTTGCTGTTGGACTTGATGGTGTAGGTGTACTGCTTGGTCGCGCCGGAGAGGATGCTGGCCGTCTGGGTGTCGATGCTGACGGTCGGCGCGGCGGCGAGGGTGGTGACGGTCACCTTCACCGAACTCGAGGTGACCAGGCCGGACACGGAGCCGGAGGCGTAGGTGACGGTTACCTTGTTGTAGACGGTTGCCCCTGCGCTGGTGGGGGATGCCTCGGCTCTCTGCGGTGCGGCGCAGACGATGATCGCCAGCGCTGCGACTGTGGTTGCGGCGGCGGCCATGCCGTGGCGCAACGACTTGATACTTTTCATTTCAGTTCTCCTTTTTAAGGCGGGCAACTGCCGCGCCTGATGAAATCCGATGCTTTCGCATCCATTGCATGAACGACGTGATCCGTTACCCGGGCCCCGCCCTGATCTGGCGTCTTGGCTCCTCCGCTAAGTTTTCTGTCGGCATTTAACCTCCTGTTTTTATTCGATTTTGTAATGGCCTTACTTGACTCTGACCTTGAATCCCAACTTGCCGCTTGCCTTGGGGGGGATGTTCGCGACGATCCACCGGACGTTGGTGTAGGCTTCCGGCGCGGCAACCTGCTTTTCCTTTTTCCCGCCCGCCCCGGTCACTTCGTACGTCAACAGGGTCGCCTTCTGGAAGGTCTTGCCGTGGTCGATGGAGAAGACGATCTCCGCCCCCTCTCCCTTGGCGCTCCCCGGGACGTAGCTGGTCCCGGCCGGGATCGGATCGTCCACGATGGCGTTGGTGGCCGCTTCATTGCCGTTGTTCGTGTAGGTGATGGTGTAGATGATCAGATCGTTGGGAGCGAATTTGGTGGCCGGGACGATCCTGGTCTCCTTCTTCCCCCCCTTGACGGCGACCACCTCTTTTTCCGCCTTGATCTTGATGGAGACTTTGGCCGCGGCGAAGGCGGCTGCCGGCATCAAGGACAAGGTGAGCAGCAGGGTGACCAGCAGGGTGAACAGCTTTTTCATTTCTTCGATCTCCTCTTTGATGGTTCGACTTGTTGACGGTAATGGCCAGTAATTCGTTATGGTTACAGGATTTTGACCTGATAGATTACGTACGCGGTGGAACTGCCCGTCGCAGCGGGGACCGAGGTGGTCAACCTCCCGCCGGAGGCATTGCTGCAACCTGTTCCAAGCCAGAAGGTCATCACGGTCGGCGACCCGGCTGCGACACCGTAAGCGATGTCTGCGGCCCCGAGGCTGTTGTCGTCACCGAGATCGATCTCCGCGTCGTTGAAACGGACATGGGCGAAGACCTTCCCCGCGACCGGGCTGCCGTATCCCGCACCCTTCACCAGGGAGGTGTAGCCCGGGAGCGTGTCGGTTGCGTAGACGACCGTGGCGCTGCCGGTGCCGATGTCGCTCAGGACCGCCAGGTACTCGAGGACATCCCCCGGTTTTCCTGTCACGCCGGAGCTGTAGAAGCTGTCCCGGTTGCCGTTGATGTCGACAGGCGGGGCGTACAACCCGCTTCCGGCTATCGGCGCCGTCACGTTTCTCACGTACTTGGTGATGGCGACCTT
>DNJC01000032.1:195015-195486 GCA_003490025.1 Geobacter sp.
CTGGATGGAGCAGGGGGTGGCGGTGGAGCCCGAACCTACCGGGACATCCGTGACGCTGCCGACCAGGAACGGTCCGTACCAGCTGCTCCCCGAGAAGAGGTAGACGAGATCACCTCCCTTAAGTCCGTTGACCGTCCCGTCCGCCGTGCTCCCGCCGGTGACCGCCGTGTCCGAAGGTATCCCGGCGTCGTTTGGCACCTTGAAGGTGACCGAGGCGCCGGTGGCCCAGTTGGCGATGGTCCCGTTCACGTCGGAGGGGTCGATGATCGTGGCGCCCAGTAAGAGGTCGCTCGCCAGGCCGGCCGGGGCAGTGCCGTAGCCGGACATGTTGCTGGAGGCGGTGTCCGCAGCGGTCAGGGTGACGACACCCGGGCCGTTGGAATTGGTCCTGATCCTCACCGTGTACGCCTGGGTCGCCCCGCTGCCGTCCGTGCTTCCGGAGGCGGGCGTGTAGGAAACGATCGCCGGCGT
>DNJC01000032.1:195571-196419 GCA_003490025.1 Geobacter sp.
GTGTAACTGCTTGATCCTCTTTGCTCATTGCCGCATCTCCTTTGCCGATGTCGGGTGTTTGTGAAACAGGTACAAAAAAAGCCCATCTGCCAGCTAGAGATGGGCTCTTCCCTTGAGGGATTACTTGAAACCTAAGCCGCCTTTCTCCAGACACTCTTCGGTAACCCGGCTGTCCGGGCCTGAAAAACAGGTGGCCGGACCCGTGGCTTTGCGTCGCCGGATTGCTCCGGTTTTGCCTTTGTCGGAGGAAAGATTTTTTTTGGGCAGTTTTAGTTAATTCAAACTAACTCCGGTCCTGCAGAGAATCCTTCGAAATTCTCGATCTTTACATAGGACTTTCAGCAGCGACACATTAGCAAAAAAATTAATAAATATAAAGCGATATGTGAGCATTTTGGAGGCAACTAAGTAAGAAAAATTAGCAGGTTGCCTGAAGGAGGGGTGCCGCGCCTAGCTCTGCGGGAGGCACGGCGCTGCGGCGAAGGGAAGTGATCGCTCTCTTCAGGTGCTGCTTTAATGAAGTGCGTGGAGTAAAAAGTTTCGATACTTTAACTGTTTAGCTGAAACAGGCGGGGAGGGGCGAGATGGGGAGAGGCAGTCGTGTCAGACGGGAAGACCTGCCGTGGCGGGGGCGCCGCGGCAGGTCCCTTAAAGATTTGGTTTAAGCATCAATTCACGTTTAAAAGCACCTTCAGGTCGTGGATATCGGTGGCGCTCAGCACGATTCCCTGGTGTCCCGGGAGGTCCGGGGAGAACCCGCCGTTCATCCTGCCACCCATGAGCGACAGTTCCGGCGCTCCGTCGGATGCCGGGTCGACGCCGCCGAGGGAGTGGCAGGTGGCACAGTG
>DNJC01000063.1:0-1344 GCA_003490025.1 Geobacter sp.
TCGAAGATGGCGAACTGGGTCGGGTCGGTGTCCTGGAACTCGTCGATCAGGGCCGCCTTGAAACGGTCGCGGATCAGTCGCGGCAGGGTCGAGCCGGGACGGGTGAGCGCCGCGTGGAGGTCGAGGAGCAGGTCGTCGAAGGAGCGGACGTTCTTCTCCCGTCTGCGCCCGGGAAGCTCGGCGGCGAAGTAGTCGAAGAAGCTCCGCTTCAGCCCGAGCAGCCAATCGGAGATCTCGCCGGTGTCGCCGGGGGGATCCGGGACGACGCTGGCGAAGGGGTCGCTGCCGACCTTCTTCGCCATCTTCAGGAGGGTGTCCGGGGATATGCCCGCCGCGGCCGCCGCCGCGACCCGCTCGCTCGGGGCGTTGTAGCAGTTGATGCGCCAGTAGTCCTGGGCGATCTCCCTGAGGATCGTGCCCTGGTCCGCCAGGAGTTCCGTGTCGCAGAGCGAACCGCTCTCGAAGGGGTTGTCCTGGAGCATGCGCTGGCAGAAACCGTGGATGGTGAAGATCGCGGCCTGGTCGAAGCTGCGNNGATCCGGTCCTTCAGCTCCTTGGTGGCCGCCTCGGTAAAGGTCACCACCAGGATCTGCGAGACGTCCAGGTCCTTCTCCAGCACCAGGCGCAGGTACACCCCGGCGATGGTGAAGGTCTTGCCGGTGCCTGCGCTCGCCTCGATGAGGTTGCGGCCGACGAGATCGGTATTGAGCAGGTCGAACCGTTTCATTTGCGCTTCCCCTTGCCCGACTGGTGCGCCAGCAGCGGCTCCCAAACGGCTGTCGCCGTGGCGACGAACTCGTCGTCCAGCGGCGCCTCCTCTCCNNCCGTGCCATTTCTTCCGGGCGTCCGGGATCGCGTTGGCCGCCTTCTTCGGGTCCCTGGCCTTCTTCGCGTACTCGAGCGACGTTTCCGGGAAGAACTTGACCGGGTAGCGCATCCCCTGGCAGTAGAGTTCCAGGAGATGGCCCAGGTGCTCCCTGCACTGCTCCGCCTGGACGAGTTGAACGGCGCCGTCGGAGGCGATGAAGCTGCTCTCCACCGGGTACCCCTGCCGCCACCCGCAGTTCAGCGCCAGGTGCTCGACCCAGAGGCGCAACTGGTCCTTTGCCTTCAGCTTGGCGTAGCGGTAGCGGACCAGCCCCCCCGCCGTTACGTTGTCGATCCGGCCGATGATCCTTCCCCCCGGCAGATCGATGTCGACGTCCAGCGGCGGGAGGGGATCGCCTGCCGTAGCCTCGGCCACCTTGGCGGCGAACTCGACTGCGGGACCGCTCAGTTTCTCGAAGAGCGCCGTGCCGCACTCTCCCGGCGGCAGCTCGCCCCGCGCCCTGGCCACCGTGCAGG
>DNJC01000063.1:1403-3476 GCA_003490025.1 Geobacter sp.
CTGTCGCCAGGAACGGGGGGGGAGCGGCCTGCGGGTTGCTCTTCGCCAGCGCGCCACGGCAGTTTTGCTGCGAGTAGCTGAAAAGCCGCGGGTCCCTGCCGTCGAACTGTCTCGGGCTGAAGGGCTGCAGCGGGTGGCGCAGCACCTCTCCCGCCGGCTTGCCGTTCCCGGTCTCGAATCCCCTGGCGAGGTAATCGAGCAGCTCGCTCAAAAGCACGCTCGGCGGGAGTTCGGTGTTGTCCTTGATGCTCTGGCCGACGTAGCTGATATGCAGCCGCTTGCGCGCCGAAAGGAGCGCCTCCAGGAAGAGGTAGCGGTCCTCGTCGCGCGGGGATTGGTCGCCGCGCCGCGGCGACCTGGTCGTCAGGTCGAACCCCTGCGCCGGGTTGCCGCGCGGGAACTTGCCGTCGTCCATGCCGATCAGGGCCACCACGGGAAACGGGATGCTCCGCATCGGGAGCATGGCGCAGAAGGTGACGCCGCCGGTCAGAAAACCGAGGCCACGCTCCGCCTTGCCCAACTGCCGCTCGACCCAGTAGCGCACCGCCTCGATGCCGACTTCGTCGTCGAAACCCGCCTCGCCGCAGCACTCGCCGAGCCTCCGCGCGATCTCGATCAGCGACAGCAGCTCGCGCTCCCCCTCCTGGTCCGGGAGGATGAACTCCTCCAGGATCTCCCGCAGGGCCTTCACCCACTCGGATATCGCGCGCGGGCGGACCAGGTCGCGGGTGCGGGCGAAGAGTTTCTCGCAGAAGGTGAGGAATCGGCCGAGCACCACGGCATCGCCACCCTCCATGTCATCATAGGGGAGGATGCCGTTGAAGAAGCCGTGCCCTTCCCCGTTCATGGCGTACCCCAAGAGCAGGCGGTCCAATCCGGCGGACCAGGAGTTCTCGCGGAAGGGGGGGACCCCATGTTCGCTTCGCTGCTCCTCGTCGATCCCCCACCTGATGTTGGCCGCCCTGAGCCAGTCCCGTACCGTCTCCAGGTCCTCCCCGCCCAGGGCGAAGCGGCGGGCCACCGGGGGGGATTCCAGTATGTCGAGGACGCCGGTCACCCCGTACCTGCCGCCGCACAGCTTCAGAATGGCAAGGAACGCCCGGGCCGCCTCTCCCTCGTTCTTGAGGCTTCGGTCGGCGATGGAGTAAGGGATGCGTTCGGAATCCCTCTCAGGGGTATCGAACACGGCGGATATGTAGGGGGCGTAGGTCTCGATGTCCGGCGTCATCACCAGCACGTCGCGAGGGGAGAGGGAAGGGTCGGCATCGAAGACGGCAAGAAGGGTGTCGTACAGTAGTTCCACCTCGCGCATCGGCGAGTGGCAGGAGTGCACCTGTATGGAGACGTCGTCGTCGGCTACGGCGCGCACCCCGAACTCGGCGCCGCGCAGCTCCACGATGTCCGCCTGGACCTCGTGCAGGAGCGAACCCACCGGGATCTCCACGAAGCTGTCCAACCGCTCGTGATCCCCGCAGCCGTCTATGATCGCGTCGAAGAAATCGCGCCCGAGTTTCCCCCAGGAGGCGAGGAGCGGGTTTCCGGTTTCGTACCACTCATCGGCGCCGCGCCCCATCTTCTCGAGCCAGGCCAGCTCGCGCTCCGAGACGATCTCCCCCCAGTATTCGCGGCACGGGTTCAGGAGGAAGAGGTTCACCTCCGTGTGCTGCGCGACCCTGGCCAGGACCTCGAGGTGGAAGGGGGGGAGCGACGGGATGCCGATCACGGAGATGCGCCGCAGGTTCTCGGGCCGGGCGCTCTCGAAGGCCTTGCGGAAGTCGTACAGAAGGCGCGCGCGGTGCTTCTGCCGCACGCCGTCGTTCAGGGCGCGCCAGAGCTGCGCCTGCCAGTGCTCCTCCTCGCCCATCTCCCAGCGCACCAGTTCTTCCGGGCGGTAGATGGTGTACCTGTCGAAGGTCTCGGCAATCCTCTCCGCAAGCTGCATCCGCTTCAGCCCGTCGCGGTCGTCGGCAAGGTAGCCCGAGATCTCCCCGAAGCCGTTACGGCCTGCCGACTGCCGCAAAAGCTCCATCACCCTCCAGGTCATCACCTGCGGGGTGAAGAGGGGGGCCTTGG
>DNJC01000075.1:0-28175 GCA_003490025.1 Geobacter sp.
TTCTTAATCTTTATCTTTATCTTAGTCTGCTTCTACCCAATTTCCTTCGAGACGAACTTCTGCACGCCGCGCAGCATGTCATCGACGTCGGCCGCCCCGTACCGGTCCCCCTGGCCCTTCAGGAAATCCTCCTTCATGTACCACCAGTCCTTGACCCTCTGGTAACTCCCTATCTGGTACGCCTTCTGCTTGAAGAGCGCCTCGTTCATTTCGTTGATGCTCCCGACCGGTAACGACCTGTTGCCGCATATGAGCTGCAGCGCCTGCTCCAGGAGCACGGAAGCCAGGATGCACGCCGTGGTTTTGTCGCCGCGCTGCAGGTAGTCGCTGGTCCTTCCAGCCAGGTATTCCAGGACGGCGTGGTCCAGGAAAAGCCCGATCTCGGTGAGACCGCCCCCCTCGAAGTCGTCCCGGGCGGACTGCACGATGGCACGGCAGTTGTCGAAGCTCTCCTTGTAGGTGATGTTTATTATCTTGGAGTAAACGGACTGGAAGCTGCGGAAGTAGGCGCTCTCCTCTCCGAACACCTGCTGCAGGAGGCTCAGTGCCGAGGTCGCCCATTCGCGGAAAAGTTTGGCGTCGACCGTTGCCGCTATATCTGTGATGAGCTGCGAGGAGTTGACCTTCTTCGCCTTCTCGGCCAACTCGTCGAACTTCCTGGTGATGGTGAAGTCGAGTCTTAGCATGGCGTGCTACTCCATTGGATTGGTGGATCAAGCCTCTGTGAAGTTATAGGGTTACAGGGTAAAAGTCAAGAAATTGGCGAAGCCGGCGGCGCTCTGGAGGCGTCTGCGGAGGCGCCTTGCGCTTCAGGCTGGAGTCACGCTGATGCGCGGGGCCTGCAGGCGTCTTGCGACGATGGCGCTGTGCCGGGAGCGGAGGGAGGCGAGGTCCCCCTCCAGGAAGGAGAGGGAGCCATGGTCCGGGATCAACTCCAGGTACTCGTCGACGAGCTTCCCCATGAGGAGGTTGTAGCTCTTCGTGGAGGAGCCGTGCGCATAGTTTCTGCCGGGGAAGCGTCGGATGTCGCCGTCGCAGTCGGGGGAGATGTGGTACAGCTCGTGGAAGATGGTGATCATCTTCTCGCGGAAGGGGAGTTCGAGGAAGCGGGGGACCAGGAAGTAGATGACATAGAGCATCTCCTCCCCCTGGTGCTTGATGCTCGGCATGGTGCAGAGGACGCTGCGCCGCCCGCGTCTGGCCTGCACCGATCTCTCGCCGCCGGCGAAACGGAGCGGGTGGATCTTGGCGAGGCTGCCGCCGCGGCCGGGGCGGCCGGAAGAGACGCAGACCAGCAGCTTTTCGGGGACGATGTGTTGCAGTTCCGGCGAGCGGGCGGTGATGTCGCGGATCAGCCGTTCCAGCTCGCCGGTCAGGTTAAGCGTCCTCACACCCCGGCAAGCCTCAGCTTGTGGCAGAACAGGCAGCGCATCGGGCCGTCCTTGGGCTTCACCGGATGCTTGTCCGGGAAAGGAACGCCGCCGGGTTGCAGGTTGTGGCAGGCGGGGCAACCCTTGTCCGCCTCCATCTTGCTCCCGGTCTTCTTGAACAGTTCGTAGGAGGGTTTGTGGTTGTCGTCGAGGGGAACCTTCTTGGTTTTTTCCTCGCCGGAAATGAGATAGAAGATGAGAAAAACGGCAGCGATGATGCCGATGAAGATCCAGTCTTTCTTGCCGATACGCATACGCCCTCCAGGGATAAAAGTTACCGGGCGAGGGTAAACGTGCCGCGCTTAAAATTCAAGGAAAAAAGCTGGCCCTATCCCAGAGAGGCGCAGCCGATGGCGCCGTTGTGCTGCGGGTGTTCGGGGATGATGATCTCCAGGCCCCACTCCGCCCGGAGCAGGTCCGCCATGGCGCCGTTTAGCGCCACTCCGCCGGTGATGACGAGCGTGGCCGAGGGGAAGCGCTTCAGCATCGGCAAGACCCTCTTCACCAGGGTCAGGTTAACGCCGGCGCAGAGCCTGGAAACGGGGAAACCGCGCAGTATCTGCCCGATCAATTCGCTCTCGCCGAAGATGCCGCAGGTGGCGTCGAGAGCCACCGGGTCGGCGGAGTAGGAGGAGAGTTCCTCCAGCGAGACCTCGAGCACGGCCGCCATGTTCTCCAGGTACCGGCCGCTGGATGCTGCGCATTTGTCGTTCATGACGAAGTCGGTAAGCCTTCCTCCCGCCACCTGGGCCACCTTGGTGTCCTGCCCACCCATGTCGAGCAGGGTGAAGTCGGTAAGCCCGGTCTGGGTGCGCGCTCCGGCGACGTGCGCCTTGATCTCGGAGATCACCCGCGCTCCGTGCAGGTTGATGCTGTTCCTGCCGTACCCGGTGACCGTGATGTCGGCCTCGGCGAGTTCGCCCGCGCTGAATATCCCGCTTCCCTGCAGATCGAGGGAGAGTTCGTCCTTCACGATGCTGCCGTATTTCTTGTAAAAGGCGATCGTGTCCAGGCCGGCCAGCCTCACTATCTCGCTGCCGCGCATGAGGGCGAACTTCGCCTTCCTGCTCCCCAGGTCTATTCCTATTTTAAGCTTGTCTGACACCGGTATCCGCTTCTCCTGTCATAGCGCTCCCGCCTGTCTCACTGCGGGGCTATTGGTATCATCTTTTGTCTTTGCTCTGCTTGCCAAAGAAGGGCGACATTGTATATTTCAGTCACGGTCCTCAAGGAGTTCCAGAAATCCTTCCAGCCTGATCTTTGTCCTGGCGTCTATCGCGCCCGGTTTGTCACCCTCTAGCGTGAGGATCGGAATCCCGATGCTTTTCCTGAGCACCATGTCCTCTATCTGCCGGAAACAGAATGACTGCACGTAGTGGATCACTCCGTCCACCCTGCGCGCCTCGATCTCCCGGGAGATGTCCTCTATCCGGTGGAAGATGTCGTAGGGATAGCTGTATTCGCGGTACTGCTCGACGAGGTCGTCGATGCCAAACGGCATGGAAAACTGCCGCTGCGTCTCGTTGAAGACCACTCTCGCGCCCACCTCTTCGAGAAAGCGGTACAGCCCCGAGATTATGGGGGGGACGCCGACAAAGGCGAGCCTGATCCGCTCTTTTCTCGCCGGCCGCGCGGCGGCTTCGGCCAGGAAGGCGTCCACCTCGGCCTCGAAGGCATCGGGGTCGCCGTTCATGTCCGAGGTGCATACCTGGAAGTAGTGGTTCTCCTCGCCGGTGACCAGGTCCTTCTCGAAGGTGAGCCGGTCTATCTCGTGTACCTTGGTCCGGATCCGGTCCAGGCGCTTTTTAGCTTCGTTGACCTGGTCCCACTCCACGCCGAAGTGCGCCATGAGCTTCTCTATCTCGGCCCGCAACGCCTCGCTCTGCCGTCCGGCGGGGTAGGCGAAGGGATGGACGCGCACCCCGTTCAGGGAGAGGACCTCCATGAGCGCCTTGGTGTAGCTGCAATCCCCCTCGGTGACGGCGATCATCTCGGTGACCCCGCTGGCCACCACGGCGCCGTAGATCCCCTTGATCCAGGCGCAGACGTTGCGCGGGAATCCGGTCAGTTCGGCGTCCTCTATCAGTGCTGGGCTGTTGGGGTGGGTGATGAAGACGTTGTTCAGGTCGATGGGGACCACCCCCGCCGCGATCAGCACCTCAAGCGGGATGGTGGTGGTAAAGCCTACTCTGCGCAAATGGAATCACTCCGTCTTGATGAAATTGAGGTAGATGAGAACGGCGCCGATGGCGAGGCCGCCGAAGGCGAAGGGTATGGTGGTGGACAAGGCAAGGGAATCCCCTTCGGCCGGCATGGTGTAGCGGAGCAGCAGCAAAATGGAGCAGAAGGTGAACAGGATGCTGAGCACGAACTTCGAGCGTTTTACCACGGCGAAAAAGGCGATGACCAGGAAGATCCCGACGAACCATGGGTTGCTGATGGCGCTTTTCACCGTCAGGTGCTTCATGAAGTCGACGATGTTGGCCGTTTCAAAAGGGGTTAATATCTCGGTGGCTTTTTTTAAAAGGGCATCCTTGTCCATGGAACCTTCTCCCGATAGAGCTTAGATTATAAGGATATCGACCTATTTGGCAAGAACTTAAAAGAAATTGCCCCCGCTGTTCATTGGAAAAAATGTGAAGAATGTTGTTTACAAAGAACACCGTTTTTCTTAAATTTGTCTGCCTGCCGGTACAAAAGGAGGAATACATGGAAGATCTGAAGGCGACACCGCTGCGCGCGCGGCACGAGGAACTGAAAGCCCTGATGGCCCCGTTCGGGGGGTGGCTGATGCCGATCCAGTACGCGGGGATCATCGCGGAGCACAAGTGGTGCAGGGAGAAGGCGGCGCTCTTCGACATCTGCCACATGGGAGAGTTCCTGTTCCAGGGGGACATCGAGGGCGAGGGGCTGGAAAATGTCTTCACCTTTTCGGTGAAGGGGATACCGGTCGGCCGCTCCCGCTACGGCTTCCTTTTGAACGACAAGGGCGGCGTCATCGACGACCTGATCGTCTTTCGCCTCGGCGAGAACGAGGTCATGATAGTGGTGAACGCCGCGACCATCCCCAATGACTTTTCCGTCATCAGCTCACGCCTGAAGTATCCCGCCAAGCTGCGCGACATCTCCGCCGGGACCGGCAAGCTCGACCTCCAGGGGCCGCTTTCCCGCGAGGTGATGGTCGAGCTTCTGGGAGCCGAGATCGGTCCCATACCCTTCTTCAAATTCATCAGGACCCGCATCCTCGGGGCCGACGCCATCGTGAGCCGGACCGGCTACACCGGGGAACTGGGCTACGAGATATTCCTGCCGTCGGAAAAGGCGGTGGAACTCTGGGATCTCCTGCTCAAGGACCCGCGCGTGGCGCCGGCAGGCCTTGGCAGCCGCGACCTCCTTCGCCTGGAGATGGGTTACTCGCTTTACGGCAACGACCTCGACGAGACCATCACCCCCCTTTCCGCAGGGCTGGGAAGCTTCGTGAACCTGGAGAAGGAATTCGTCGGGAAGGATGCGCTTTTGAAGGAGCGGGAGTTGGGCGAAGCGATGGTGAAGATAGCCTTCCGCGTCGGTTCCCGCAGGGCGCCGCGCCACTACTACCAGATCCTCATGGAGGGGAACGAGGTAGGTACCGTGACGAGCGGCGCCTTCTCCCCCATGCTTTCCTGCGGTATCGGCCTTGGCTACGTGCGCCCCGAGGCGGCGGCGCTGGGGACCAAGCTCGTGATCAAGCAGGACCGGGTCGAGATGGAGGCGGAGGTGGTCGAACTCCCCTTCTACACCGGCGGGTCGCTCAGGGGATAGCCGCAGCGGGAATCGGTTCCCTCCCCCGGAGGGGGAGGGTCAGGGAGGGGGAATAACCCCTGCCGAGAAAGGCCAATCTTCCCCTCGGAGAAGGGTCCGAACGATATTCAACCACACCCGCCGGGGCGGAGCACGAGATGCCGGTGCGTTAACTTAGATAGTCTGCAATTTACAATACACGGAGGTCCAAAATGGCAAAGTTCTTCACCAAGGAACACGAGTGGGTAGAGATCGAGGGAGCGCTGGCGACGGTCGGCATCAGCGAGCACGCGGCGCATGAACTGGGGGACATCACCTTCGTCGAGCTGCCGCAGGTAGGAAAGAGCGTCAAGCAGTTCGACACCCTGGCGGGGATCGAATCGGTGAAGGCCGCCAGCGACATCTACGCGCCGCTCTCCGGGAAGGTGGCCCAGGTGAACTCGAAGCTCGAAGACGCGCCGGAAACCGTCAACGAGAGCGCCGAGGGGGAAGGCTGGATCTGCAAGATGGAGGGTTTCGACGCCGCCGAACTCGGGGCACTCATGGACGCCGCGGCCTACGCCGAGTACCTGAAAGGAATGTAACCATGGGATACTGCCCGAATACCCCGGATGACATCCGGGAAATGCTGGCCGTGATAGGGGCTGCGAGCGTCGAGGAGCTGTTCTCGCCGATCCCCGCCGAACTGCGGGCCAAGTCCTTCGACCTCCCCGCCGGGATGTCCGAGTTCGAACTGATGCGGATCATGAGGCAGAAGGCTGCCACAGGCGGCGCCGACGTCACCCCCTTCATCGGCGCGGGGATCTACGACCACGTCATCCCCGCGGCGGTCGATCACCTCTCCGGCCGCGCCGAGTTCTACACGGCCTACACCCCCTACCAGCCCGAGTGCTCTCAGGGGACGCTGCAGGCGCTCTTCGAGTACCAGACCGCCATCTGCAGGTTGACCGGCATGGAGGCTTCCAACGCCTCGCTCTACGACGGCGGCAGCGCGGTGGCGGAGGCGGCGCTCATGTCGCTTCGCATCACCGGTAGAAACCGCGTCGTGCTGGACGCCTCGGTGAACCCGCTGCACCGCGAGATCGTCCGCGGCTACCTGCACGGACTGTCGGCCGAGGCGGTGGAGGTGGCGCCCGCCGGTTGCGCCTGCGACCTGGAGCGGCTCATGGGCTCCATCGACGCGGAGTGCGCCGCGGTCATCGTCCAGAACCCGAACTTCTTCGGGAGCGTGACCGACTTTTCCGCGCTGGCGGAGAAGGCCCATCAAAGCGGGGCGCTCCTGATCGTCTCCTGCTACCCGATAGCGCTCGGCCTGGTCGCCACGCCGGGCGAGATGGGGGCCGACATCGCGGTCGGCGAGGGGCAGAGCCTCGGCAACGCGCCCTCCTTCGGCGGCCCCTACTTCGGGTTCATCGCGACCAGGAAGAGCTATATCCGCAACCTCCCGGGCCGGATCGTCGGCGAGACCGTCGACAAGCAGGGAAGGCGCGGCTACGTGCTGACCCTGCAGGCGCGGGAGCAGCACATCAAGCGGCACAAGGCGACCTCCAACATCTGCAGCAACCAGAGCCTCTGCGCCCTGCGCGGCCTGATCTTCTGCGCCGCCATCGGCAAGAAGGGCTTCTCGGACCTGGCCCGGCTGAACTACGACAAGGCGGAGTACGCCAAGGCGGTCGTCTCCCGCATCAAGGGGGTGAGCGTCCTCAACTGCGGTCCGACCTTCAACGAGTTCACCGTCTCGCTCGGCAAGGACGCAGCCCCGGTGGTCGAGCGGCTTTTAGCCTTGGGCGTCGCGGCAGGCGTGCCGCTTGGCGGGTACTACCCCGGCATGGAGAAGGCACTGGTGGTCACGGTCACCGAGAAACGGAGCAAGGAGGAGATCGACCGCCTTGCCTCCCTCCTTGAGGAGGCGCTATGCAGCTGATATACGAGAAATCCATGCCCGGCCGCACCGGGGTGAGGATCCCCCTTTGCGACGTCCCGCAGGCCCAGCCGTTCCCGGAGGCGCTCAGGAGGAAGGGCGCGGCAGGGTTGCCCGAGGTGAGCGAACTCGACCTGGTGCGCCACTACACCAACCTTTCCCGGAGGAACTTCTCCGTCGACACCAACTTCTATCCGCTTGGTTCCTGCACCATGAAGTACAACGCGAAGATAGCGGAGGATGCGGGGGGGCTGTTCGCCCAGTGCCACCCGGTGCTCGCGCTTCTTCCGGGAGGAGAGAAGCTGGTGCAGGGACCTCTGTCGCTCGTCCACGGCCTTGAGCAGCAGCTGGCCGAGATAACCGGGATGGACGAGGTGACCACGCAGCCTCTGGCCGGCGCGCACGGCGAGATGACCGGGATCATGGTAATCGCCGCCTACCACAGGGCGCGCGGCGACAACAAGCGCAAGTACGTCATCGTCCCGGATTCCTCGCACGGCACCAACCCGGCCAGCGCCGCCATGGCGGGGTACCAGATCGTCACCATCCCGACCGCCCCCTACGGCGACATGGACCTCGACCTGTACCGCGCGGCGATGAACGACGAGGTGGCCGCGGTGATGATGACCTGTCCCAACACGCTGGGGCTCTTCAACCCGCACATCGCCGAGATCTGCGCCATCGCCCACGAGGCCGGCGCGCTCACCTACTACGACGGCGCCAACCTGAACGCCATCCTCGGCAAGGTCCGTCCCGGCGACGTCGGCTTCGACGTCATCCACGTCAACCTGCACAAGACCTTCGGCACCCCGCACGGCGGGGGAGGTCCCGGGAGCGGCCCGGTCGGCGTCAAGAAGGGGCTGATCCCCTACCTGCCGACCCCGCGCGTGGCGAAGAAGGAGGACGGCAGCTTCGGCGTCGAGGCGCACCCGGAGGGGATCGGGAGGGTTTCCGACTTCTTCGGCAACTTCGGCGTCATGGCGCGCGCCTATGCCTACATCACGCTTCTCGGGCGCGAGGGGCTGATCGAGGTGAGCGAGCAGGCGGTCCTGAACGCCAACTACATGATGGCGCGGCTGAAAGAGGCCTACGACCTCCCCTTCGACAAGACCTGCATGCACGAGTGCGTTTTCTCGGCGAGCCGGCAGTTGAAGGACGGTGTGCACGCCATCGACATCGCCAAGTACCTGATCGACCGCGGTTACCACCCCCCCACCGTGTACTTCCCGCTCAACGTCAAGGAAGCGATCATGATCGAGCCGACCGAGACCGAGAGCAAGGAGACCATGGACGCCTTCATCGAGGTGATGCTGGAGGCGGCGAAACTGGCGCAGGAGAAGCCCGAGCTGCTGCACGAGGCGCCGGTAACCATGCCCGTCGGCCGTCTCGACGAGACCCGCGCCGCCAGGGCCCAGCAGGTCTGCTGCGAGCAGTAAAGTAAAAGGAAAAGCCACGGAGAAAGTCAGGGCAGTCAGGCTTTCTCCGTGGCGATTCCTAACTCCCATGATTCCCATACTTCCCATGATTCCCATAGCTCCCATGATTCCCAGGTCCAAAACCCTATGACCCACCCCCCCTCTCCCTGGCGCCTCATCGATACCGGCCCGCTGGACGGCCCCGCCAACATGGCCCTGGACGAGGCCCTTCTCACCTGCTTCGACAGGAAGAGCTCGCTCCCCGTCCTCCGGCTCTACGGCTGGGACCCGCCGGCCCTCTCTGTTGGCCGCTACCAGGACGCGGCCGCCGCGCTGCACCTATCGCGCTGCGAGGCGGACGGAATTCCGGTGGTGCGCCGGATGACCGGCGGCGGCATCATCTTCCACGCGCAGGAACTTACCTACAGCATCGTCTGCGCACCGGAACAGGTGGGTCAGGTCGCAGGGGTGAAGGAGGGTTTCCGCAGACTCTGCGGCTTTCTGCTCGGCACCTACCAGCGGCTAGGGCTCACCGCCTCCTTCGCCACCGACCTGAACCCCGCCGGCGAGCGCCTGGGAGTCCGCGCCGCCTTCTGCTTTGCCGGCAAGGAGGAGTTCGACGTCCTGGTGAACGGGCGCAAGATCGGCGGCAACGCACAGCGGAGGCTCTCCGGCGCCATCCTGCAGCACGGCTCCATTCCTCTCGAGAGCCGGGTGCAGGACGGGCTTAGTTACCTGAAGGAGGCGGCGCCTGCCGCCGCTGAGTCGGTGAGCCTTGCCGAGCTGGGACTTCAGCCCGACCCGGACCGGCTGAAACAACTCCTCGTCGAATCGTTCGAGGAGTGCCTGGGTGTCACGCTGGTCCCGGACCGGCTGAGCCGCCGCGAGTACGAGGCGGCAACGCTTCTGGAGCAGAACAAATACCGCTCCCCCAGGTGGAACATCGAGGGGCAGGCGTAACATTCGCTCCGGGATTCCCGGGTCACCTGAAAAGAGGGCGACGGCCAAAAGGCCGCCGCCCTCTTTCGTCGTCGGCGCCCCTCCCGTGCCGCTGTCCCCGTGCCGGACCAGCGCCTTGGCCGAGCTTTTGCACAAATTGTGATCTGTTTGCTATGCAGTTCTCCTGAATCTGCCGATAATGAGAAAATGGGGCCTGTTCCCCCAATGAGAAACCGGGCTCCTGTCCCGCCGGACGGGAAATTGCTTCAACAAAAGGAACAACCATGCCGTACCGTAAAACGATCTGCATAATCTCCTGTCTCCTGGTCCTGCTGCATCTCGGGGCGGAGCCGGTCTTCTCGGCCCAGAAGCCGCTGGTCTTCTTCGGGATCAACCTCCGCTACAGTCCGCGGACCATGTATCTCCGCTACCAGCCGCTCATGGATTACCTGACCCGCAACACGCCGTACCGCTTCGAGCTGAGGATCAGCCGCGGCTACCGGGAGGCCCTGAACGACCTGGTACAGGGAAGGACGCTGATCGCTTCGCTGGGGGACGGGGCGGTCGTGGAGGCGATACTGCTGCACGGCGCGGTTCCGCTGGTGCAACCGCTGAACCCGGACGGGAAACCTTTCTACAGGGCCGCCATAGTCGTGCCTCGCGGCTCTGCGATACGCGACATCAGGGACCTGAAGGGAAAGCGCTTTGCCTTCGGGTCGTACCACTCCGTCACCGGAAATCTGTTGCCGCGGTTCATGCTGGAGCAGGGCGGGGTCCACATCTACCAGCTCGGTTACCTGGTGAGCATGAAGAACCACGACGCGGTGACCAAGGCGATCCTGAAGGGGCAGTTCGACGCCGGGGCGGTCAAGGACCTGTTCGCGACCAAGTACGAGCAGTACGGCCTCAGGGTGCTGGCGTACTCGCCTCCCATCGCCTCGGTGCCGCTGGTGGCGCGGGGTAACGCGCCCAGAGCGGTGAAGGAAGCGGTGGCCTCGGCCCTTCTCAAGCTGGATCCCGGCAATCCGCAGCACAGGAGCATCATGGCGCAATGGGATGACGAGTTCAGGCACGGGTTTGCCACCGCATCGATCGACGAGTACCGGGAACAAATCCGGATGTTCCAGTCGATTCCGTTTGGCTGCGGCGTGGGGTGCCATTGATGGAAAAGCGACTGGTCTTCGGGATCAAGATCAAGTTCATCCTCATCTCTACCCTTATCATGGCGCTTACCTCCGTCACCTGGGGGAGCTGGTCCTGGATCAACGAGAGGGAACATCTGATCGAAAGGCTGGATGCAGAGGGGCGCCTGCTCCTGACCTCGCTGCAGGCCCCCATCGTCGACGCGATCCTCTATGAAAGGATCGGGGTGGTGGAGGAAAATGCCGGGCTTTTGGACAACTTTATCGAGCAGGTCATGGAAAACCGCGAGATGAAGGTGGTCTACGCCTTCATCATCGACACGGACGGGAAGGTGGTAGCCCACAGCGATTACCGGCAGTTCGGCAAGATGTATCACGATCCGCTCACCGCAATCGCGCTGGCCCAGGAGGGGTTCGCCGCACAAACGGTGCAGCAGCGCTCCGGGCCCCCCGTATTCGACATGGCCCTGCCGCTGCAGGTGGCCGGCAAGAGCCTCGGCGCCTTGCGCGTCGGGGCCTCCATGGAGTTGTTGCAAAAGGAACAGTCCCGCCTGGGTCGGGAGATCCTCATCTTTACCTGCCTCTTCTTCCTGGTGAGCAATGCCGTCTTCTACGTGGTCGGCCTGACCATGTCCCGGCCGCTCAAGAAGCTCTCCAGCGCGATGGCCAAGGTGAGCCACCACTCGTTGCAGGCGGCCCCACTCGCGCACCGAAACGACGAGATAGGGCAGTTGCAGGAGAGCTTCCTGGAGATGCTGGACCGGCTCAAAAAGAGCGAGGATGAACGGCAACACGCCGTCGCCCGAATGATGCAGAACGAAAAGATGGCGACCATCGGCAAGATCGTCGCGGGGGTGGCGCACGAGATCAACAACCCGCTGATGGTCATGTCGACCAGCCTGTTCCACCTGGAGCGGAAGGTTCCTCCCGAGCTGGCGAGGTTCCTGGAGACCCACAAGGAAGGGATGCAGCGGATCGAGGGGATCGTGCGGCAGCTGACGGATTTCAGCAGGGCGGGGAGCCTCGACCTGCAGCGGGTGGCGAGCGACGACTTCTTCAAGGATACCGCCCGCTTTGCCTCCATCGCGCTGAAAAAACAGCAGATCGTGTTCGAAAGCAGCGACATGGCCCCCCGCACGCTCCTCTCCATCGACAAGGGGAAGATGCACCAGGTGGTCCTGAACCTGCTGCTCAATGCGGCCGACGCCTCCACCGAGGGGGGAGTGGTCTGGCTGACCGCCTACCTGCAGGGGGGGAGCTACCTCCTGGCGGTCCAGGACCACGGGGCGGGGATCCCCCCCGAGGAGATGGAGAAGATCTTCGAGATCTTCTACACAACGAAGCCGGGAGGAGAGGGAAGCGGCATAGGACTTGCGATAAGCAAGAGCATCGTCGAGATGCACCACGGAGAGATCACCTGCACCAGCACCCCGGGCGACACCACCTTCCTGGTGCGTATCCCCCTGCGGCACGGAGAGAACGATGGCTGAGACCAAGATCCTCATGGTGGAGGACGACCACCTGCTGGGAGACCTGATCCGCGAGTCGCTGGAGGAAGCGGGGTACCGGGTGCGGCTGGCGAGGACCGGGGCTGAGGCGCTGGAGGCGGTGAGCGAGGAGAGTTTCGACCTGGTGCTGCAGGACATCCAGCTCCCGGACGCCAACGGGCTCGACCTGCTGGACGAAATACTGCGCCGCCACCCGCAATGGAAGGCGCTGGTGATGACGGCCTACGCGACGGTGGACAAGGCGGTGAAGGCGATGAAGATCGGCGCCTTCGACTTCCTGGTCAAGCCCTTCGCCATGGACCTGCTCTTTCTGAAGATCAACAAGGCGTTGGAATTCAGGCGGATGGAGAGGGAGATCGAGGAACTGAGGGGGGGCGGGGAGGACCCGCCGCTGGTGACCCGGAGCCCCGCGATGACCTCGCTGCTGGAGATGGTGCGGACCGTGGCGCCCACCGATACGGCGGTGCTGATTCTCGGGGAGAGCGGCACCGGGAAGGAACTGGTGGCGGACATGATCCATTCGCTCAGCAAGCGCGGCCGCAAGCCGTGCGTCAAGATCAACTGCGCCGCCATCCCCGAAAACCTCATGGAAAGCGAGTTCTTCGGCGTGGAACGGGGAGCTTTCACCGGCGCCGACCGCAGCCGTCCCGGCTACTTGGAACAGGCGGCCGGTGGGACCCTCTTCCTGGACGAAATAGGGGACCTCCCGCTTTCCATGCAGGGGAAACTGCTGAGGGTCCTGCAGGAGAAGAAGAGCTACCGGGTGGGCGGCACCAGGGAGATTTCGGTTGATTTCCGCCTGGTTGCGGCGACGAACTGCGGGCTGACGGAAATGGTGGCGCAGAAGAAATTCCGCGAAGATCTCTACTACCGCATCTCGGTGATGCCGATGCAGGTCCCTCCCTTGAGGGAGAGGAGGGAGGATATCCCTCTTCTCATCGCCCTTTTCCAGAAGCGCCTGCTGCGGGCGGGGGTGGGAGGGAAGGTGGAGTTCGCCCCTGAGGCGTTCGAACTCCTGCACCATTACGACTACCCGGGGAACGTCCGCGAGCTGAAAAACATCGTGGAGCAGATCACCATCCGGTACCCCGGCGCGACCGTCAAGGCGAGGCAGATCCCGGTCTCGCTGCACAGGGACTCCTGGGTGGGGAGTCTCTTCGAGAGTTTCAATGTGGACAGGCCGCTCAAGGAGGCGGTGCTGGAGTTCGAGGAGAGGTACATCGCCAAGGTGCTGAAAGGGACCGGCGGCAACAAGACGCGCGCCGCCGACATTCTCGGATTGTCGCGCCAGATGCTCTGGGAGAAGACCAAGCGTAAACCTTAGGGTTGGGTACGTGCAATAACCGATGTGTCAAATTTATTTGACGCTGGGCAAGGCAAGCATCGACTGGGTTTCATGTGCCAGTCGCACGGCTTGTCTTTTTTTTGCTCGATGGCAGAAAAACGACATCTTTAATGTAAAATAATTTCTCGCTGATCCTCTACTGTAAATCCCCGTCTTCGACGGCTTTCTGAAAACTTAAGCCCTATCGCCTCACAATAAGCGTGGGAAATCCCTTTGAGCCTTTCTTTGTTTACCAGAGTTGCGCTGCTGTTGGACCGAATCATGCTCAAAGTCCGAAGACAACGAGCTGAAAGGAGGAGGTGGCTACACTTGCAGTTCCCTGGCAGCAGGGGTTAATTTTTCACCACCAAAGGAGAACTATCTGATGACTAAAAGATCGGTACCAAAAAAGCTGTTCGTTTTGTCTGCATTGACGGGATTCTTGCTCTCACTGGGGGCGCTCGCCTTTGCTGTTGACGGGGGGCAGGTCCAGGGCGAGAAGTGCAAGGATTGCCACGCCGCGACGGTTGATGCCTTTGCCGGCAACGTCCACTCGAAGGCGGGCGCCTACGGTTTTGCCGGGGCCGGCTGCGAATCGTGTCACGGCGCCGCAACGGCTCATGCCGCCTCCGGCGACCCCGCAGCTATCAGCAACCCCGCCAAGGTAGACGTCGAAGCTGCTTCGGCCGGTTGCCTGAACTGCCACTCCAAGGGTAAAGGGCTCACTTTGTGGCACGGGAGCATCCATGAGGCCCAGAAGCTTGCCTGCGTGGCCTGCCACAAGATCCACGGCGGCAACGACAAGCTCCTCGCCAAGAAGACGGAAACCGAACTCTGCATCTCCTGCCACACCGACGTCCGCGCAGACATGTTCAAGCGCTCGAAGCATCCGATGCGCGACAGTTCCTCCCCTTCAGGCGAAGGGAAGATGACCTGCTCCTCCTGCCACAACGTGCATGGCGCCAAGGGCGAGAAACTGATCAGCGCCAACTCCTTCAACGACAAATGCTACGAGTGCCACCAGGAGAAAAAGGCTCCGCTGCTCTGGGAACATTCCCCGGTGAAGGAAGACTGCATGACCTGCCATACCCCGCACGGCTCCTCCAACGACAAGATGCTGGTCGCCAAGGTGCCCCGTCTCTGCCAGCAGTGCCATATGCAGGGACGCCACCAGACAGGCGCGCTGGGACCCAACTCCACCTACGCGGTCAACCGTGGTTGCCTGAACTGCCACTCGCAGATCCACGGCACGAACAACCCGTCCGGTACGGTGCTTCAGCGTTAAGGGACATGACATTTAAAAAGGAGGAGGAACGATGATGAAGCGGAATAGCAACTTTACACATACGGCCCTAGCGGTGCTGGTCACCGGCATGGCTTGCAGCACAGTGCTCGCGGAGACGGGCAAGGTGAATATCAGCGGAGAAGTCAACGCCGGCGTGCAGCAGACCAAGGTCGACGGCTTCCCCGACAAATTTCAGGAGTACCGGGATCTTCAGGAAGGAGTCCGGGTCAACGACTTCCGCCTGAAGGTGGACGGCGTCGACTCTCCTTACTACCTCGACCTGAAGGCGAAGAACCTGGTCCAGGACGACGAGTATTACCGCGTGAAGGGAGGGGTTCACGGCAAGTACAACTTCGGCCTCTTCTATGACAAGACCCCGCACAACTTCAGCAGCGGCAGGCTGCTTCTGAACCATTTGGGCGGAGGAAGGTACGGCATAGCCGACGTCATTCAATCCAACCTGCAGGCCGAGGAAGTATTGCGGTCAGACCGTACCCCGACCGCCACAGGGACGCCGGCTATAATCAACCCGGCGGATGCCGCGAACATGGCTCTCGATGCCGACATGGTCAACATCGTGAACAACCTGTACCGCGATTCCGCCAACACGGTGAAGTACGGGCTCAAGAGGAGCAAGACCGGGTTCAACTTCGACTTCGCCCCCGTCGAAGATGTAAAGGTGTGGACCAAGGTGAACAGCGAGAAGCGCACCGGCACCAGGCGCATCAACCAGGGAACCTACGAGAGGTACACGGCCGGCTCCGGCGCCACCCACCTCACCGACTACTTCCTGGTAGCGGGGGTCGAACTCCCGGAGGTGATCGACTACCGCACCACCACGATAAGCGTCGGTACCGGCATCTACAAGAAGAAGTGGCTGGCGGACGCCGAGTACACCTTCACCGACTTCGAGAACAAGGTCGGCTCACTGGTGTGGGACAACCCGTTCAGGTTGACCTCGGCGCAGGCCTCCGCGGCCGACAACACCACTACCGCCTTGGGCTCCAACGGCTTCAACCGCGGGCGCTCGGCGCTTGGCCAGATCACCCTTACGCCAGACAGCAAGTCCCATGACGTAAACCTGAGCGGCTCCGTCGAACTGCCGCTGCACAGCAGGTTCACCGGCAATGTAAGCTACGGATGGGTGACCCAGGATGAATCCTTCGATCCTTACACCCTGAACACCGCGATCGGCACAAGCTTCCCCGGCGCGCTCGCGCCGTTCGCTGCCGGACTGGCCCTGCCGCAGAACAGCCTGAACGGGAAGGTCGCCACCTTGTTCCAGAGCTACCAGCTGACCAGCAAGCCGACCGAGTCGCTGGCTGTGACCGCCCGCTACCGCTACTATGACTACGACAACAAATCCGACAACATCAGCTTCCCCGGTTACGCCGCGTTCGGCGATTCCTTTTGGCGAACCGAAAGAGCCGACGTAAGCTCCAGCCTTACAGACATTCCGGTGCGCAACGAGGCCCTTTCCTACACCCGCCAGAACGCTGAAATAGCCGTGGACTACCATCTTTTCAAGCCTCTGACCCTGATGGTGGAGGGGTTCTGGGAGGATTGGGATCGTGAGCAGCTGCGCATCGACGGCACCACCGAGTTCGGCGCAGGGGGCGGATTCGTCTACCAGCCGACCAGGACCGCGAAACTCAAGGGTAACTACCGTTACTCGCACCGCACCGTTGACGGCTACAAGCCGGGCAACAGCAGCGAGAACCCGGAGGCGATCGGGCTTCAGAACTACGACTGGGCCGAAAGGACCCGTCAGAAGGCTGACCTCAGACTTCAGACGACGCCGATCCAGGCAGTCACCGTGGGGCTTTCCGGGCGGTATCTCAAAGACGAGTTCGGGGGCGACAACAGGTTCGGGCTCAAGCAGAACGACAGCCTGACCGGCGGCATCGACGTCAACTACGCAGTCACCGATGCAGTCTCGCTGTACGCAAGCTACGCCAAAGACTACCGTAAAGGTTTCATGCAGTCGGCGGCCAAGGACGACGTCTTTAACGCTGCCTCCGCCATCGACGACGCCTTCACGACCGGCGCCGCAGGGGGCAACTTCAACCCGCTCAACTACTGGAACTCCAGCATCTACGAGAAGGTCGACACGGTCGGTCTGGGCTTTAGCCTCCAGGTGATTCCGGAGAAGCTCACCCTGAACACCAGCTACAACGTCTCTTACAGCAAGACGGACATCAACACCTACAACCCCAACGGGATCCCCAAACTGACCAACGCCACCGCCCAGGATTTCGGCACCATCACCAACAAGTACCAGGAAGTGAAGGCGGACCTCGGCTATAACTTCACCAAGAACATGAAGGTGGGCGTTACCTATCTGTACGAACTGTTCATGCAGGACGACTTCAGCAACACCGGGACCTACACGGCCGGCAGCACTTACGAGAACAGCACCAAGTACCTCTATACCGGCGCCAACAACTACAGCTACGACGCACACGTGGTCGGCGCCTACCTGAACTACAAGTTCTAGAACACTACTCCCAGGATGGTATCGGGGCGCCGGCAACGGCGCCCCATTTTTTTGAGCTGCTGTTTCCTCCGCACCCCTCCAGATCGACCGCGATTCGTTGTAAATTCTAATTGAAATCATATAATCTATGGGTTCGCTGCTGCGGGCTCAAGAGCAGTCTGTACTTTCGCGAGCCGATCTCCCATTAAAGTAGGAGGGCTGGTGCATCAATTACTGGTACTGCGCCTTTACGACCGGCGCTATGCGCTGCGGCTTCTGGATGTGGAGCGGGTGCTGCATATGGTCGAGATAACGCCGCTTCCGGGTGCGCCACCTGAGGTGCTTGGGGTGATCAACATCCAGGGAGAGGTCACCTCCGTGATAGACCTGCGACGCTGCTGTACGCTGCCGCCGCTCGAGGTGGGGCCGGAACAGGTGCTGGTGCTGGTCCGGCGCGGAGGGGGGATAGTGGCCCTTGCGGCGGATTGGGTAGAGGTGACTGTCGGCTGGCAGGAGGAAGGGGTCGTCCCGGCCGACGAGATTCAGCCTGCTCCACCATTCCTCGAGGGGATGGCGAAGCTCGCGGATGGCCTGGTGCCGGTCCTGGACCTGGACCGGCTGCTGCACGACATTCTTCCCCCCTGAATCCGGCACCCTGTGCCAAAGGGCGAGGCGTTCCTTCTGCTTTTCGGGAACTTTCTCCCCTGTGAAGAGGTCCTGCGCGGTGCGCGGTGCGTAAAGGCAAAAGGGTTCGTTAGAGAGTGCGATGGGCGACGACAAAAACGAAATAACGCCTCCCGGCGTGGAACTTCAGGCGGCGGAGCCGGAACAGACGCGGGAGCAGCGCGGCAAGATCCTGCATGATCGCGCGCAGCGCCTGGCGCTGGAGCGGAAGGTGGAGGAGCCCGGGGAGAGGATCGAGGTGGTCGAGTTCCTCCTTGGCACGGAACGCTTTGGCGTGGAGACCTCCTTTGTCCGGGAGGTCCATCCGCTCAGGGGGCTGACCCCGCTCCCCTGCGTCCCCCCCTTCGTCCTGGGGCTGATGAACCTGCGCGGCGCCATCCTGTCGGTGGTTGATCTTAGGAGTTTCTTCGAGACGGGGAGGGAGGAGGTGGCCGAGTCGAGCAAGGTGATCGTCCTGCGCCTGGCGGCGATGGAGTTCGGCATCCTGGCGCAGGCGGTACTCGGCGTACGGGCCTTGAACGCGGCAGATCTGCAGCCCCCTCTCCCGTCCATGACGGGCGCGCGGTCCGAGTTCCTCAGGGGGATGGCCGGGCGCCTGCTCCTGCTTGATGCGGCGAAACTCCTTTCCGACCGAAGGCTCGTGGTGCACGAAGAGGCGTGAT
This sequence comes from Geobacter sp., assembly GCA_003490025.1. Classification (GTDB taxonomy): domain Bacteria; phylum Desulfobacterota; class Desulfuromonadia; order Geobacterales; family Geobacteraceae; genus Geomonas. The sequence goes on from DNJC01000075.1 coordinate 18,567, forward strand.
GGCGGGGTGGTCAGTGGCTGTTGGTATCCCTACAGGGGGTGTTTCATGGGATGGTTTGGACACGGTTCGGGAAGCAAGGGCTTTTCTGAAAGGCAGTGGGAACGGTACGCCAGGAGCCTCATGGAGGCGAACCTCGACCCGATGGTCAGCATCGCCCCCAACGGCAGGGTAGCCGACGCCAACGAAGCCGCCGCTCGGAGCACCGGCTTGTCGAGGGAACAGCTGATAGGAACCGACTTCGGTGACTGCTTCACCAACGCTGAGGCGGCGAGGCAGGCCTACCGCCAGGCGCTGGAGGGGGGGCAGGTGAGCGACCAGCCCCTCACGATCCACGCCAGGGACGGCAGGCTGACCGACGTGCTCTACAGCGCCTCGATGTTCCGGGACAGCGACGGGACCCAGCTCGGCGTGCTGGTTACGGCGAGGGACGTCACGGAACGGAAGAAGGCCGAGGAGAAATTCCGGGCCCTTCTGGAAAGCGCCCCGGACGCCATAGTGATAGTGAATCCCCAGGGGACCATCGTCCTGGTGAACGCCCAGGCGGAGCGGCTCTTCGGCTACGGCAGGGAAGAGATGCTGGGGAACAAGGTGGAAATGCTGGTCCCCGAGAGGTACCGGGAGCGCCATCCCGGCCACCGCGCCAGCTATTATTCCGATCCGCGGCTGCGCCCAATGGGAGCGGGGCTCGAGCTGTTCTCCGTCAGGAAGGACGGGAGCGAGTTCCCGGTCGAGATCAGCCTGAGTCCGCTGCAGATGGACGAGGGGCTCCTGGTGATAGCGTCGATCAGGGACGCCACGGCGAGCAAGAGAGGGGAGACGAAATTCCGGGGCCTCCTGGAGAGCGCGCCCGACGCGATGGTCATCGTCAACCGGGAAGGGAACATCGCCATTGCCAACGCCCAGAGCGAGCGGCTGTTCGGCTATCCCCGCTCCGAAATGATCGGCAAGCAGATCGAACTCCTGGTCCCCGAGCGTTTCCGCGAACGGCACCCGGCGCACCGCGCCGACTACTTCAAGGACCCGCGGGTGCGGCCGATGGGGGCGGGCCTGGTCCTGTTCGGGCGCAAGTGCGACGGGAGCGAGTTCCCCGTGGAGATCAGCCTGAGCCCGCTGCAGGCGGAGGAAGGGATCCTGGTTATAGCGGCGATCCGGGACATCAGCGAGCAGAAGCAGGCGGCGCTCTACACCAGGAGCCTGATCGAGGCAAGCATCGACCCGCTTCTGGCCATCACCCCGGAGGGGAAGGTGTCGGACGTGAACGAGGCGGTGGTCAGGGTGACCGGGGTCGCGCGCGAGGCGCTGGTCGGCTCCGATTTTTCCTGCTACTTCACGGACCTCGAAGAGGCGCGGCAGGGGTACCGGAAGGTATTCCAGGAGGGATCGGTCACCGATTACCCGCTGACCATACGGCATCGCGAGGGAAGGGAGACCGACGTGCTCCTGAACGCCTCCGTGTACAAGGACGTGCACGGCGCGGTGCTCGGCGCCTTCGCGGCGGCGCGCGATGTCACCCAGAGAAAGCGGATCACGCAGGAGCTGACCGAGCTGAACCGCACCCTCGAACAGCGCGTCGCGGAGAGGACCCAGAAACTCTTGAGCCAGAACCAGGAGATCCTCGAGGCCGCCGGGATACTGGCCTCGTCGTCCGGGCAGATCATGACGCTCATGACCCAGATAGCAACCGGGGCTGCGGAGACGGCGGCGGCGGTGAGCGAGACCACCACGGTGGTCGAAGAGGTGAAGATGACCGGGCAGGTCTCCAGCCAGAAGGCGCGCAAGGTATCCGAGGTGGCCCAGAAGGCGGTGGCGGTGGCGAAGACCGGGCGAAAGGCGGTCGACGAGTCGGTGACGGGGATGGGGCACATCCAGGACCAGGTCTCCTCGATAGCGGACAGCATCATGAGACTCTCCGAGCAGAGCCAGGCGATAGGCGAGATCATCGCGACGGTGAAGGACCTGGCGGAGCAGTCGAACCTTTTGGCGGTGAACGCCGCCATCGAGGCCGCCAAGGCGGGCGAGCAGGGTAAGGGGTTCGCCGTGGTGGCGCAGGAGGTGAAGAGTCTCGCCGAGCAGTCCAGGGAGGCGACCGCCCAGGTGCGCTCGATACTGAACGACATCCAGAAGGCGACCAACGCTGCGGTGCTTGCCACGGAGCAGGGGAATCAGGCGGTCGGCGTGGGGGTGCGGCAGTCGAGGGAGGCGGGCGAGGCGATCCGGCAGATGGGAGAGAGCATCGAGGAGGCGGCCCAGGCTGCGGTGCAGATCGTCGCATCCAGCCAGGAGCAGACCACCGGCATGGACCAGGTCGTCATGGCGATGTCCAACATAAAGCAGGCGAGCGAGGAGAACGTTTCAGGAATGAAGCAGGTGGAGCAAACCCTGCAGAACCTGCACGATCTCGGGCAGAAGCTGAAGCAGTTGGTGGAGCAGTATAAGACCGATTGATCGGACCGATCCGACCGATCACCGGAGCACCTAAATGGAAAAAGACGCTGAATTCCAGAAACGCCTGCTGGCGACGTTCACCGTCGAGGCGCAGGAGCACCTGAAGGGGATCACGGATTCGATGATCCTGCTGGAACAGGTGGCGGGGACGCCGAGGCAGGAGGAGGTCGTCGAGGCGGTATTCCGGGAGGCGCACAGCCTGAAGGGGGCGGCCAGGGCGGTGGGGCGCAGCGACGTGGAGTCGCTTTGCCAGGCCCTGGAAGGGCTCTTCTCGGCGCTGAAACGGGGTGAAGTGCAGCTCTCCGCGGGGCTCGTCGATCTGATGCAGCGGGCGCGCGACGTTCTCGCCCGTCTGCTCGTTATCCAGGCGGCGGCGCGCGGGGAGGGGGACGGCGACCGACGCGCCATCGCGGAGGAACTGATCGATGCGGCGCGCGGAAGGACGCCGGTCGCCCCGCCCGGGGCAAAACCGGAACCGGCTGTCAGCCCGGGGGCGGAGGAGCCCGCTCCTCCCCTGCCATCCTCCTTCATGGAGGACACGGTGCGGGTCGCCACTTGCAAACTCGGATCACTGTTGTTGCTGTCGGAGGAAATGGTGTCGGCAAAGCTCTCGGCGGGGCTGCATGCCGCCAGGATGCGGGAGCTCAGGGAGGTTTGCGGCGCCTGGAGGAAGGAGTGGGCCCGGGTGCTCCCCGCGCTGCCGTCGGCCTCGGTGGCGCTGAAAAGGGTTGCCGGAGGGAGGGAGGACACTCTCTCCCCGGAGGAGGCAAAGGCTGTCCTGAAAATACTGGAGTTCGAACAGTGGAACGTGGACTTCCAGAAATCGCTGGAAGGGCGCGCCCTGAACGACCTCAAGGCCGCCGAAAGGGATAGCCGGTCTCTGGGAGGTATGGTGGACAACCTCCTGGAGGAGGCCAAGAAGCTGATGATGTTCCCTTTCTCCGCGCTGCTGGAGGCCTTCCCCAAGATGGCGCGTGATCTCGCCAGGGATCGCGGCAAGGAGGTGCATTTCGTCGTCAGCGGCGATGACCTGGAGATCGACCGGCGCATACTGGAAGAGATGAAGGACCCGCTGCTTCATTTGGTGCGCAACAGCATAAGCCACGGCATAGAACTCCCGCAGGATCGGGAAGCAAAGAACAAGCCGCGCCGGGGGAAGCTTTCCATCCTCATCTCGCCCAGGGAGGGGAGGGCGGAGGTCGTGGTGGGCGATGACGGCGCCGGGATCGATGTGGCGCAGTTGCGATCCGTCCTCCCCCGTCTCGGGATCGTTGCGGCGGACAAGGCGGCGGAGATGAGCGACGCCGAGATCCTCCCCTTCATCTACCACTCGGGGGTCTCCACCAGCCCGGCCGTCACCGAGATATCGGGGCGGGGGCTGGGCCTTGCCATCGTCCGTGAGAAGGTTGAGAAACTGGGTGGGAGCATTTCGCTCGAAACGGTGCGGGAGCGCGGGACCACCTTCCGTATCGTGCTGCCGCTCAGCGTGGCGACCTTCCGAGGGCTTTTGGTGCGGGTGTCCGACCGGCTTTTCGCCCTTCCGTCGCTCCATGTCGAGCGGGTGCTGAGGGGACGGTGGCAGGATGTGGCGACCCTGCAAAACCAGGAAGTCATAGACCTGGAGGGGAGGAGCGTGTCGCTGGTGCGGCTTTGGACGCTGCTGGAACTCCGGGCGCCCGAGAAGTTGACCGAGCAGTTGCAGGCGGTGCTGGTGACGGTGGGGGAGCAGAGCATGGCGCTCGCCGTCGACGAAGTGCTGAGCGAGCGGGAGATCCTTATGAAGGGGTTGGGGCCGCAGTTGTCGCGGGTGCGGAACATCGCCGGCGCAACCCTTCTTGGCAGCGGGAATGTGGTGCCGGTACTGAACCTCCCGGACCTGGTCAAGTCAGCCCTGCGTGCCACTTCTCCCGGGGCGCCTTTAGCCGCGCCACCTGCGGAGGTTCAATCCCGGGTCGTGCCGCCGGCGAGGCAGCGCAGGATACTCGTCGTCGAGGATTCGATAACATCGAGGACCTTGATGAAGAACATCCTGGAATCGGCGGGGTACAGCGTGTCGACGGCGGTGGATGGGCTGGAGGCGTTGACCATGCTGAAGAGCGAGAGCTTCGACCTGGTGGTGTCCGATGTCGACATGCCGAGGATGAACGGATTTCAGCTGACCGAGAGTCTCAGGTCCCAAAAGGAATTCGCCGACCTGCCCGTCGTGCTGGTGACAGCCCTGGGGTCGCAGGAAGACAGAGAGCGCGGCATAGACGTCGGTGCCAGTGCCTACATCGTGAAAAGTCGTTTCGACCAAAGCGACCTCCTGGAGACCGTTCATCGCCTCTGCTGACAACCGTTCCCATCAAAAGCTTTCCCATGATTCCCATGATTCCCATTTGGCTTTCGTCGAAAGAAAAGGTATATTCCCTCCGCCCACACTCCACCCAAAGGCAAACCAAAAGGCAAACCAAAAGGCAACCCCATGGACCCCATCCGCAAGCCCGAGTGGCTGCAGAAGAAGATAACCCCCTCCGCCCATGCGGGCATGGAGGGGCTTTTGAAGGAGCTGCGCCTGAACACGGTCTGCCAGCAGGCCCGGTGCCCAAATATCACCGAATGCTTCAGCAAGCATCAGGCGACCTTCCTCATTCTCGGGCGCATCTGCACGCGGCTCTGCTCGTTTTGCTCCGTCACCAAGGAGACCCCGCTCCCCCTCGACCCGGCCGAGCCGGCGTCCGTTGCGGAGGCGGTCCGCCGCCTCGGGCTCTCGCACGTGGTGATCACCAGCCCGACCCGCGACGACATTGCCGACGGGGGGGCGGCCGCGTATGCCGAAACGGTCGCGCAGATCCGCGCCGCCTCGCCGAAAACCAGGATCGAGCTGCTGGTCCCCGACTTCCTGGGCAACGAGGCGTCGCTTGCCGTGGTAGTCGCGTCCCTCCCCGACATCCTCGGGCACAACCTGGAGACGGTGCCGCGACTGTACGGCATAAGGTCGGGCGCCGACTACAAGAGGTCGCTCGACCTGCTGGCAAACGCACGCCGGCTCGACCCCCGGCTCAAGACCAAGTCGGGATTGATGCTCGGGCTGGGCGAGGAAGAGGAGGAACTCTTTTCCGTGCTGGAGGACCTGCTGGAAGTCGGCTGCCGGTACCTGAGCCTCGGGCAGTACCTCGCGCCGAGCCGGATGCACTTCCCGGTGCAGCGCTACGTGGAGCCGGAGTTGTTCGAGGCCTACAAGAAGCGGGCGCTGGAGATCGGTTTCGAGCACGTGGAGAGCGCGCCGTACGTCAGGAGTTCCTACCACGCCGAGAACTACAGCCCATTGCCGTAGTTTTTCCCGATTTTTGCAGTGAATAAAAAAATCCCTGCCGTGGAGACCAAACCGGCAGGGGAAAGAGAACTGCTAGGAGAAGCTTTTTTCGTGCTTGTTACTCCGCGAGGAGCCTCTTGATGGTGTCCTCCATCGCCTTCGCGGTCTGGTCGGAAAATCCCTGGAACCTTTCCGCGATCTGCCCTTTCTTGTTGATCACGTACACGGTCGGAATGGAGCGGAGCCCGTAGTCGTTCTGCGTCTCCTCGCCGGCAATCGCCACAGGATAGCTGATCCTGCGCTCGGCGATGAAGCTCTTCACCTCGCGATCTCCCCCCTCGTCAACGCTCACCCCCAGGACCTGCAGCCCCTGTTTGCCGTACTTCTGCCGCAGCGAGTTCAGGTGCGGGATCGATTCCTTGCAGGGGATGCACCAGGTTGCGAAAAAATCCATCACCAGTACGTACCCCCTGTAATTGCTCAGGGAGATCGGCTGACCGGATGTGGTTACCAGTTTGATCGGGGGGGCTGCATCGCCCCTTTGGATAATGGCGGAGGCCGGTTGCGTAGTGAGGAGCATGCCGGCCACTGCGAGTGGAATGGTCTTGAGAGCGAACTTCTTGAACGGGATCCGCATTTTCATGATTAGAGAGCCTTCTTGATCAGAGCCTCCAGCTGCGCTTTCGGTATTGCTCCGACTACCTGGTCGACCACTTTGCCGTCCTTGATCAGGATGACGGTCGGGATACCGCGCACGCCGTATTTGCCCGGCGTAGCCGGATTGTCGTCAACGTTGACCTTACCTACCTTCACACGTCCTTCGTACTCGGATGCCACGGTATCGATGAGGGGAGCGATTGCTTTGCAGGGGGCGCACCAGGTGGCCCAGAAGTCGACCAGTACGGGAATGCTGGACTGGAGCACTTCCTTCTCAAAGTTGTCGTCGGTGAATGTGCATACGTTTTCGCTGGCCATTGAACCCTCTCCTTTAATAAAAAAAGTGACTCCTACTATAAATGAGCGGATGAAAAAAGCAAGGGGTAATTGCCCGCTTAGAGCCGCTACAAACACCTCAGCAGTTGTATTCACGGTTGACACTCCCGCAGCTTAGGGCCATATTGTGCGAACTCAGGTAACCGGGAGTAATCATGCGCTATTACCCGATAAACATCGACCTGCGTGACCGTCCGGTGGTCATCATCGGAGGGGGCGCCGTGGCGGCGCGCAAGGCAAAGCGGCTCATCTCGGCCGGAGCACGCCTTACCGTGGTCGCGCCGCGGCTTGACGCGTCCCTTGCGCCCCTGGCTTCCGCCGGAACCCTCACGCACCTGGAACGGGAATACCTCGACGGCGATCTGGCAGGCGCCTTCCTCGCCTTCGCGGCGACGGACGACCCGGAGCTGAACCGGAAGGTGGCAGCCGAGGCGGCAGAGCGCGGCGTGCTCATCGATGTCGTTGATGCGCCAACGGCAAGCGGTTTCACCACGCCTGCCTGCCTGGAAAGGGGAGACCTGCTGGTGACGGTATCGACAGCCGGCGCGAGCCCGGCCCTCTCCCGACGCATCGTAAAGGAGCTGGAAACGAGGTTCGGGGCGGAGTACGCCGAGGCCGTGGCCATTTTAGGTGCGGTTCGTGAAAAGATGTTGACTGAAAAGGTGGGGAGCGCATACAATGAGCGGGTTTTTGCCGAACTTGCGGCGCTGGACCTCCCCTCGCTGATCAAAAACGGCCAGAGAGATGCAATAGACCAGATTCTCCTGAAGTTCTCCCCTTCCGGGGCTAACCGCCCGGGAAAAAAGGATCCGTCATGAATGCCTTGCTCTTCAACAGCACCCTGGTCGTCTACGCGGTAGCCACCGCCATCTATCTTACCTACCTGGTGAAGCCGAAAGAATCGACCGGCCGGGCAGGGCAGTTGGTCACCCTGGTCGGTTTCCTGGTGCATGCCGGTTTCACCCTGACCCGCTACCTCGCGGCCGGGCACACCCCGATCACCAACCTGCACGAATCGCTCTCCTTCTTCAGCCTCGCCGTCGTCGGCATCTTCATCCTGTTCGAGAGACGCTACAAGGTCTACATCCTCGGCTCCTTCGTGATGCCGCTGGCGCTCCTGATCCTTGCCATTTCCGCAAGCTTCTCCTCCGTCATCCCGCCGCTCAACCCGGCGCTGAAGAGCAAGTGGCTTGTCGTCCACACGGTCATGGCCTTCCTGGGCTATGCCGCCTTCGCGATCTCGTTCGGCGTCAGCATCATGTACCTGATCCAGGCGCACTTCCTGAAGAAGCGCCGGCTCGGACCCATGTTCCAGAAGCTCCCGCCGCTAGACATGCTGGACGATATCAGCTACCGCTGCCTCACCTTCGGCTTCCCGCTCCTCACCTTCGCCATCATCTCCGGCGCCATCTGGGCGGAGACGGCCTGGGGGACTTACTGGAGCTGGGATCCCAAGGAGACCTGGTCGCTCATNNACCTGGTTCATCTATGCAGCGCTGCTGCACGGCAGGCTCACCACCGGCTGGCGCGGCCGCAAGGCGGCGATGCTCTCCATCTTCGGCTTTGTCATAATGCTGTTCACCTTCCTCGGCGTAAACCTCTTGCTGCCGGGGCTGCACAGCTACAAATGAGAGGCATCGAGGCGACAGCCGCAGTGTGGTGTGATTCTCAAGAAGGGGCAGGACTTTTATGAACATTATTGTGGTTGGGCTTTCGCACAAAACTGCCGCAGTTGAAATAAGGGAAAAGGTCGCCTTCGCCCCCACCCAGATGGAGAAACCCCTCAAGGCGGTGGTGGCGCTCCCGGACATCACCGAGGCGGTCATCGTCTCCACCTGCAACAGGGTCGAGATCTACGCCACCACCCGCGACGTCGCGGGCGGCATGGCAAGGCTCAAGCGTTTCCTCGCCGACTACCACAACCTGCAGCTGGAGACGCTGGAGAAGCACCTCTACAGCTACCACGGCGAGGACGCCACCCGCCACGTCTTCCGCGTCGCCTCAAGCCTCGACTCCATGGTGGTGGGCGAACCCCAGATCCTCGGGCAGATCAAGACCTCCTACGGGTACGCCGCCGAGTACAAGAGTTCCGGCGTCATCCTGAACCGCTTCCTGCACAAGGCCTTCTCCGTCGCCAAGCGCGTCCGCACCGAAACGAAGATCGCCTCCTCCGCGGTATCGGTCGCCTTCGCCGCGGTCGAGCTGGCCAAGAAGATCTTCGGGGAACTCTCCGACAAGACGGTCCTTCTGATCGGCGCCGGCGAGATGTGCGAACTGGCCGCGAAACACTTCATCAACGTCGGCGTGCGTGGCGTCATGGTCACCAACCGTACCTTCGAACGCGCCGAGAAGCTCGCCGAGGAATTCGACGCCAAGGCGATCAGGTTCGAGGACCTGATGGACCAGCTTCCCAGGGCCGACATCATCCTCTCCTCCACCGGCGCCCCGCACTTTATCCTGCACCAGAAAGACGTCCACGACGTGCTGCGCCGCCGCAAGATGAAGCCGATGTTCTTCATCGACATCGCCGTCCCGAGGGACATCGATCCCAAGGTGAACGACGTCGAGAACGCCTACCTCTACACGGTCGACGACCTGAACGGCGTCGTGGCGACCAACCTGGAGCAGAGGAAGGTGGAGGCGGCCAAGGCCGAGGCGATCGTGGAGCAGGAGATCGGGCAGTTCTTCAAGTGGCTCTCCTCGCTGGAGGTCACCCCGACCATCGTGGCGCTTCGGGGCCACTTCGACGAGATCCGGAAAGCCGAGCTGGCCAAGACCCTCTCCGGGTGGAAGGACCTCCCCCCCGGCGCGGAGAAGAAGCTCGACGCGCTCACCAACGCCATCATGAACAAGCTGCTGCACCAACCGACCAGCCT